>NZ_JBEPZB010000017.1:0-40495 GCF_041641055.1 Microbacterium sp. | reverse complement strand
CCCCCCCCGGGCCTGCCCCCTACTCCCCCCGGCGCACCCGCAGCACGAGCGCGACCACCGCGAGCACGATGACCACGACGCCGTATCCGACGCACACCGTTTCGAGTCCGAGTACCCCGACCAGCAGTCCGGCGACGACCGCCGGCACGCCGAAGGCGAGGTAGGCGAGCAGGTAGATGACGGCGAACGTGTCGGCGCGGTCGCTCGCCGGGATGCGGGGCGCCAGCGACGCGACCACTCCCGAGAACGCGGTGCCGAAACCCATGCCGGTCACGGCGGTCGCTGCCAGGTAGAAGGGGAGCGACTCCACGCCGAGGGCCCACAGCGACAGCGCGGTGCCGACCGCGAGCGCCGCGGTGCCGAAGATCACCGAGGTGCGCGGGCGGCGGTTGCGGAACACGAACGCGGTGATCGCGCCGACTCCGGCGAGCATGGCCACCGCGAGTCCCTGCCAGACATGCGCCTCGCCGCCGAGCTCACCGCGCACGATCGTGGAGCCGAGCGAGAGGAAGAGTCCTCCGGTGGCCCAGCCGGCGATGATGGCGGGCGCCCCGCGCCAGAAGTCCGAGCGGATGCCGGCGGGCACCGACAACCGGAATCGCAGCGATGCCAGTGCCCCGGGCCGCAACGGTGCCGTCTCGGGGGCGAGGAAGAAGAGCCCCGCGAGCACGAGGTAGACGCCGGTCAGCGGAGCGAAGACGTCGAGCAGAGGTTCGCCGGTGAGGTCGAGCGCGATGCCCGAGACGAGTGCGCCGAGTGCGAGGCCGATGCCGGGGCTCAGAGCGTTCCACAGCGCGGCGGTCCTCGAGCGTCCCCCCGGGGCGAGGTCGAGCGCGGCGGCGGAGAGCGCGGCGATGAGCACACCGCTCGCGGCGCCCTGCAGGATGCGCGCGAGCATGAGGGTGGCCACGGTATCGGCATGCCAGAACAGGACCATGCTCGCGGCGAGGATCAGCAACCCGCCGATCGCGACGGGGCGGCGTCCGACGTGGTCGGAGAGGGAGCCTGCGGTGAGCAGGGCGAGCAGGAGGGCGATCGCGTAGACGGCGAACACCGCGCTGATGACGATCGCGTCGAATCCGATCTCCGCCGCGAGCACCGGATAGAACGGCGACGGCGCACTGGCTCCCATCATCATCGCGATCTGCGTCACGATCGCCAGGGCGAACCCGAATCGTGGGCGCCGGATCGGTGCGGCGGAGGGCGCCGTCGACGATGAGGTGGCGATGGGTGACGTGGTGCTCATGCATGCTCCCGCGCGGGCGTCGGAGGTGGAGGTGAAGTTCGGTTCGAGAATCATCGAACTATCGGAGCGTACTCGCCCTGACGCGATTGTTCAACTATTCTCGAACTATGCCTGGCGACCTTCCGCATCCCGAGCGCTCCGAGATCCAGCTCACCGACGTGCTCTTCGCGCTCAGCGACCCCGAGCGCCTCGCCATCGCGCGCCAGCTCGCCGACGGTCCGCTCGACATGGCCGCCTGCCACGCCACCGATCCGAATCTGCCCAAGTCCACGAAGTCGCACTTCATGAAGGTGCTGCGCGAGGCGGGAGTGATCCGCAACGAGCCGAACGGACGGCGGCGGATGCTCACGCTGCGGCGCGACGACCTGGATGTGCTGTTCCCCGGCCTCCTGGAGTCGGTGCTGCGGCCCTAGCGCGCGATCTCCAGGTCGCGAGGCCCCAGAGCGAGCGACCCGGACCGCGCGCTCACCGGAAGTACGAGGCGCCGTTGAGATCCAGCACGGTCCCCGACGCCCACACGGCGGTCGGCGACGTGAGGTAGGCCACCGCATCCGCCACCTCTTCGGGCGTGCCGACACGTCCGAACGGACTCTGACCACGGATGCTGTCGCCTGTCTCGCCCTCGAGCTTCGCGGTCTGGCGCTCGGTGGCCACCATGCCCGGTGCCACAGAGGTCACCGAGATGCCGTGCGGCGCGAGCGCGAGCGCCATCGACTGGCCGAACGCCTGGAGTCCCGCCTTGGTCGCGGCGTAGGCGGGGTGGTCGGCCTCGCCGCGGAAGGCGCCCCGCGATCCGACGTTCACGATCGACCCGCCAGATCCCCGCTCGATCAGGTGCTGCGCCACGCGCAGCGTGACGTTCGACGCCCCGAGCAGGTTGACCGCGACCATCGCCGACCACGCCTCCTGCCACTGGGGATAAGACACGGAATCGACGCGATGCTCGTTCGCCGCACTGGGCGCGACGGCGGCGTTGTTGACCAGGATGTCGAGGGAGCCCAGGGCGGCGATGGCCTCGTCGACCACGCGCGCTGCCTCGACCGGATCGCCCAGGTCGCCACCGACCAGCGCGTGGCCGGAGCCGTCGAGCGATGCGAGCGTCTGCTCCGCGGCCTGCCGGTCCCGGCCGTAGTGCACGACCACGCGGTCACCTCGACGAGCGAACGTCTGCGCGATCGCTCGGCCGATGCCGCGCGAGCTGCCGGTGATCAGCGCATGTGCCATCTCAGGAGGCGACCTGCGCCCGGCTGACCATCTGCGTGGCGGGTTCGACCTCGGCCCACACCGCATCGAGTGACAGGTGCAGGACTCCGGCGATCGCGGCGATCGTCGAGAACGCGGGCGTCGCGACGCGGCCGGACTCGATCTTGCGCAGCGTCTCGGGCGAGACGCCGGCGTCGAGGGCGACGCTGAGCATCGATCGCTCTCCGCGCGCACGCCGCAGCAGGGCACCGAGGCGCTCGCCGCGTTCGACCTCGGCGGGGGTGAGCGGCATCCGGACCATCATGTGCCCATTCTAATACCGGGATAGTATTACCGGGATAGTTATTGGAGTGCATCATGATCGAGATCCTCACCACCGCCGAGCTGGACCGAGCTCGCGATGCCGGCGCGCTCGTCGGCAGCATCCTGCAGACGCTGAAGAACTGGACGAGCGCGGGCGTGAACCTGCTCGACCTCGACCGGTGGACGAAGGCGATGATCGAGGATGCCGGGGCGCAGTCCTGCTACGTCGACTACGCGCCGTCCTTCGGCCGTGGACCGTTCGGCCACTACGTCTGCACCGCCGTCAACGACGCCGTGCTGCACGGCATGCCGCACGACTACGCGCTCGCCGACGGCGATCTGCTCACCCTCGACCTCGCCGTCACCCTGCGTGGGATCTCGGCCGACGCGGCCATCAGCTTCGTCGTGGGCACGGCCTCCCCCGACGACCTGGCGATGATCGACGCGACCGAGCGCGCCTTGGCCGCAGCGATCGACGCCGCACGCCCGGGGGCCCGCATCGGCGACCTCTCGCACGCGATCGGCACCGTGCTGAGCGGTGCCGGCTACCCGATCAACCTCGAGTTCGGCGGCCACGGGATCGGCTCGACCATGCACCAGGATCCGCACGTCGCGAACGACGGACGCAGCGGTCGTGGCTACGTCCTGCGGCCCGGTCTGCTGCTCGCGCTCGAACCGTGGGTGATGGCCGACACGGACGTACTCGTGACGGATGCCGACGGCTGGACCCTCCGCAGCGCCACCGGATGCCGCACCGCGCACACCGAGCACACGATCGCCATCACCGAGACGGGCGCCGAGATCCTGACGCTCGCGCGCTGACCGCAGCACTCCGCAGGCGTCGCGCGGCGCGACCCGCCAGGTCCCTGACACGACCGCCCGGCCACTCGCGACGCAGTTCGACCGCACCGCCCCGACCGGCGACCAGCGTGCAGCGACGCCCGGCCAGCAGGGGTGAGGGTCCGGCTGCGGCGAGGGTGGCGGCATCCGCGGTGAGGGGCACGTCGAACGTCCAGCCCGCCCGCCGCACGGTGACGACGAGCTTCGCACCGCGGGACTCGTCGTCGCGGCCGAACACCTTGAGCGGATCGATCGCCAACGAGGTCGTGTGCGGATCGCGCGGCTGCACCGAGGCGATCTTCCGCTCGAGACCGGCGGCCTTGTCGCGCAGCACCAGCCCGACCTGGTCGTTCTTCAGTTCGCGGCCCGCTTCGAGCAGGCCGGTCGGCAGGCCGTCCATCGCTACGGGCAACGAGGTGAGGATCCGCGTGCCGGGCTCGAACACCAGGGCATCCGCACCGTTGCGCGTGACGGACACGTCGACCGTGAGGTACAGGCCGCCGCCGCGCGACCAGCGGGCCGACGTCACGACGGCACGGCAGGTCATCTCTGTCTCGAAGCGGGCGAAGGTCAGGAGGTCCGCACGCCGGTTCGCGCGCAGCAGTGCCGCGCGGATGCGGTTCGGGAACGACAGGCCGCCGTCGACCCCCGGTCCGAACCGCCGCTGCGCGAGCGGCCCGACCACGTCGAGCAGCCGTTCGCGGTAGTCGTCCGGGTATCCGAGCATCTTCTTGCCCGTGAGCCGCTTGAGGATCTTGCCGCGGAACCAGTGCCGCAGCAGGCGATCCCGCAGCCGCCCCGGCTCGGTGTAGCGCTCGACCAGATCGAGCACGGCCTCGAGGTGCGGGAAGTACGACTCCGGGTCGATGCGCGACGAGCTCGCGCTGCCCGCGTGCTTGACCCACGCGTAGCAGGGCTGGCTGGCGAGGATCGAGATCGTCGACGCCTCGAAGTACGCCCGCATCACGAAGAGGTGATCTTCGAGGCGGACCTTGCCGTCGGGGAAGCGGATGCGGTGCTCGCGCAGGAACGACGTGCGGAACATCTTGTGCGGGGTGAGCATCTCCAGCAGCGGGTCTTCGCCGAGCCTGGCCCGGGGGACGTCGCGGCGGAAGATCCGGCTCGGCAGCCGGCGCCCGATCCCCACCTCCTTGCCGACGATCACGTCGGAGGCGTTCGCGTCGGCGTAGTCGCACAGCGCCTCGAGCGCGCCAGGGTAGAGCCAGTCATCCTGGTCGACGAACTGGATGTACGTGCCCTTCGCCTCGTCGATGCCATGGTTTCGGGGCGTCCCCGGCCAGCCCGAATGCGGCAGCAGCGCGACGCGCACGAAGGGGCGGTCGCGGGCGACCTCCTCCAGCCGCACCCGGGTCTCGTCTCCGGACCCGTCATCGCACAGCAGCACCTCGAACCGGTCGTGCGCGAGCGTCTGCGCATCGAGCGAGGCGATGAGCTCGTCGAAGGCATCCCCCGGACGGAACACGGGGACGACCACGCTCACCCGGACGGAGGTGGACGCGGGGGAAACGGCAGCAGAAGTCGACATCGACAGAAGTCAAACATCGTCACCTGTGGAGCACAGGGGGCTTGCTTTCAGGCGGCGGTGCGTGCAGACGTGTCAGCGGCACCCTTCGTACGAGGCCGCGCGGGCGCGGAGGAAGGCGGCGACGGCGTCGTCCTCCGCGAGGGCGATCGCACGCGCATACGCCTCTCTCGGGTCGAGACCGGCCGCCGCGAGCAGCTCCGCCCGTGCCGCCTGATACGGCTGGAAGTCGTCCGCAGCCGTCGGCAGCGCCGCGAGCCCCGCCTCCGGTCCCTCGATCCTGGCGACGACGACCGCGGACGCCACCCGAGCGCCGAGCGTGGGCGCGACCGCGAGCAGCGCCGCGTACAGCATCCGCAGGGCGTCCCAGTCCGTGCGACCGGTGCGGAGACGGTCGCAGTGCACCGCCTGGATGGCGGCCTCGAGCTGGAATCGTCCCGGTGCATCCGCCGGTCGCGCTCGCCGCAGGTAGGCCTCGCCCTCGGCGATCAGCGCGGCATCCCATGTCTGCGGATCCTGCTCGTCGAGCGGCACGAACTCGGGCGCGCGCCGCGCGAGGGTCAGGGTCGTCACGGCCGCGAGTCCCCAGGCCTCCGGTTCGTCGACGAGCAGCCCGGCGAGGGTGGCCGCCAGATACTGGGCCTCGCCGGCCATCGATTCGGCATCCCCGCGCCAGGTCAGCGCGGCGCACGCGTACACCGCCTCGAGCACCGCCGGCAGCCGCTCGGGCAGCACGCGTCGATCGGGGATCGAGAAAGAGATGCGGGCATCCCGGATGCGGCGCTTGGCCCGCACCAGTCGCTGCGCCATCGCGGCGGGCGGCACCGCGAACGCCCGTGCGATCTCCGTCGCCTCGAAGCCGAGCACGGTCTGCAGCATGAGCGGCGCGCGCACGGCAGGATCGATGGCCGGGTGCGCGCAGACGAACAGGAGCTCCAGCCGCTTGTCGCCGATCGCGAGCGGGTCGTGCTCGGCGAGCGGATCGATGCGGGCGCTCTCCTCGTGGAGGGGAGCGGATGCGCGCGCCGCGGCCGACTTCCACACGTCGCGTAGCCTGTTCCTCGCCACGGTCAGCAGCCATCCTTCCGGATTGTGCGGGATGCCGTCGTCCGGCCAGCGCCGCAGCGCCTCCTCGAAAGCCCCGGACAGGGAGTCCTCCGCGAGCGCCAGGTCGCCGGTCCGGGCGGCGAGCAGCGCGACGAGCCGGCCGTAGGAGGTCCGCGCCGCACGCTCGGCGGCGACTCGGACCTCCTCGGGGATCATCGGTTCGGCGTCCAGACGCCGTCGACCGTGAACACGGCGCCCGGACGCACCTCGACGGCGCCCCAGAACGCGGGCGGTGCCTGTCGGGCGAAGCCGATCGCGGCATCCAGGTCGGCGACGTCGATCACGACCGTTCCACCGAGTTGCTCCTTGGTGTCGGCGAACGGGCCGTCCTGCACCTGCAGCGCGCCGTCGCGCACGCGCACCGTGGTGCTCACGGCCGAGGGCTGCAGGACCTCGGCGGCGATCAGGACTCCCGCCGCGTGCAGCGTGGCGGCGTAGCTCGCGAACGCGGCCTGCCCCTCTTCGAGCGCCTCGGCACCCAGGGTCTCGGCATCGAGCTCTTCGTAGTGCAACAGCAGTGTGTAGCGCATGGTCTCATCCTCACTGTTCGTCGGTCAGCGTACAGAGGGATGACGATCGAGCAGCCGGCCGATCGACACATCGGCCGAAGTTCCTCGCCGACAGCAGATTCCCACCCGCCACACAGCCTTAACGATATATCGTTGACTATCGCTCACCACTTCCGGGAGGTCATCATGAACAACGCATTCCCCTCGAACCCGTTCGGCGGATCCGGCTTCGGCTCTGGCCCCGGCGGACCCGCATCCGCGATCTTCGATGCCATGGACCAGCTCCGCAAGACGTTCGAGCAGCGCCCCAGCGGCGGCTCGCGCATGGCGAAGGGCGACGTCCGCACCGCGGTGCTCTCGCTCCTCGTCGAAAAGCCGATGCACGGCTACCAGATCATCAACGAGATCGCCGAGCGCAGCGGCGGCTCGTGGAAGCCGAGCGCAGGCTCCGTCTACCCCACGCTGCAGCTGCTGGCCGATGAGGGCCTGATCGAGGCTGAGGAGCAGAACGGTCGTAAGACCTACTCGCTCACCGAGGCCGGTCGTGCCGTCGCCGCCGAGCACACCGAGACCCCCGCCCCGTGGGAGTCGCAGTCGAAGGGCGAGGGCTCGCACGACAACCCCCGCTACACCGCGCTCCCGAAGGCGGGCGTCGACCTCGCGGCCGCGGCCGCAGCCGTCGGCCGCAGCGGCAGCACCGAGCAGGTGCAGCAGGCGGTCGAGATCCTCGATGAGGCCCGCCGTAGGCTGTACTCGATCCTCGCTCAGGACTGATCGCACACGACCCAGGGACGACACATGACGGATGCTGCGGCGCAGGGCGCCCATCGTGCCCGGTACCGCCGCATCGTGTCGTTCGCGGCGCGCGAGTTCGCCAAGATCTGGTGGTTCGAGCTCGTCCTGCCCAAGCTCGGTCTGAGCTCCGTCTCGGAGCGCACCCGCGCGCCGCGCATGCAGCGCTTCGCGAAGCGCTTCCACGTGCTGGCCGTCGAACTCGGCGGACTCATGATCAAGGTGGGGCAGTTCATGTCGTCGCGCCTCGACGTGCTGCCGCCCGAGATCACGAAAGAGCTCGAGGGGCTGCAGGACGAGGTTCCGGCCGTGCCGTTCACCGGCATCCGGGCTGCGGCGGAGGCTGAGCTCGGCCGTCCGCTCGAAGAGGCCTACGCGTGGTTCGACGAGACGCCGGTCGCCGCCGCATCCCTCGGTCAGGCGCATCGAGCGCGCCTCTCCGCTCAGGATGCCGCTGACACCGGCCTCGGCGAGGTCGTCGTCAAGGTGCAGCGTCCCGGCATCGACGAGATCGTCGCGGTCGACCTGGCGGCGTTGCGTCGCGTCGCCCGCTGGGCGATGCGCGTGCGACTCGTCGCCGACCGGGTCGATGCGCCGGGGCTCGTGGAGGAGTTCGCGCAGACCAGCCTCGAGGAGATCGACTATCTGCACGAGGCGGCCAGCGCCGAGCGCTTCCGCGAGAACTTCGCCGCCGACCCACGCGTCAGCGCCCCCGAGATCGTCTGGGAGCGGTCGACCCGCAAGGTGCTGACGCTCTCGGACGTCACCGCGATCAAGATCAACGACAAGGATGCTCTGCGGGCAGCGGGCATCGATCCCTCCGAGGTAGCCGACGTGTTCGCCGAGGTCATGTTCGACCAGGTCTTCACACACAGCTTCGTGCACGCTGATCCGCACCCCGGCAACATCTTCGTGACGCCGGTCGCGGCGAGCGGGGCTACCGGGCGCAACTTCCGTCTCACGTTCATCGACTTCGGGATGATGGCCGAGGTGCCCGACAACCTGCGTGCGGGTCTGCGCACCCTGCTGATCGCCGTGGCCGGTCGCGACAGCCGCGGGCTCGTCACCGCGGCGCAGGAGATCGGCGTGCTGCTGCCCTCCGCCGACACCGCCGAGCTGGAACGCGCGCTCCGGGCGCTGTTCGCCCGCTTCGGCGGCATGGGCTTCGCCGAGCTGAGCACGGTCGATCCGCGGGAGTTCACGGCGTTCGCCGACGAGTTCGGCGACATGGTGCGCTCGCTCCCGCTGCAGCTGCCCGAGAACATGCTGCTGCTGATCAGGGCGGTGTCGCTGACCTCCGGCATGTGCTCGAGCCTCGATCCCGCCTTCAACGTCTGGGATGCCGCCGAACCCTACGCCGGTCGACTGCTGCGCGACGAGTCCGGCAACCTCATGCAGGACATGGCGCAGCAGGCCATGGAGACCGCCGCCGTCACCTATCGCCTCCCGAAGCGGATCGACGCGATCATCACCAGGGTCGACGACGGTGACGTCACGTTCGATACCTCCGCCCTCGAGCGTCGGCTCGACCGGCTCGAGGGCATCGCCCGGCGGATCGGATCCGGCGTGCTGTTCGCCGCGATGCTGGTCGGCGGGGCGCTGCTCGTCGCCACTCTGCCTCCACTCGGCATCACCCTGATCTGCGTCTCGGCGCTGCCGCTGCTGCACTCGGTCTTCGGCGGACGTCGCTCGCGCTGACGCAGCCTGTCGACCTTGCTGACGCGCCCGGAAAACCCAGAGCATCCGGCATCCGCTCGGCGTGCCGACCCCGTACACGCCGGGGATCGGCCGGTTCACCTGGGTTTTCCCATCCCGAGGGCGGAATGCCGGCATGGGAGAATGGGTTCTCATGGACACTCCGGACGAGAAGACGCCCCCGCGCAACGACCATCCGAAGACCTCCACCGCCGCGATCAGGCAGGCCGCGAAGGCCAGTGAGGCCGCCCAGAAGATCGTTCGTGACATCGCGACCGTTCCGCCGCGAGGCGTGCATCCGGCGCTGGTCCCCGGCGTCTCGGTCGAGGAGACCGGGCGCACCTACCGCACCGATCCGCTCGTCTTCGGCATCGCCGTCGCGCTGACCATCGCGTTCATCGCCTGGGGCGTGTTCGCGGGCGACAACCTCTCGGGCACGACCTCGGCCGTGCTCGACTGGGTCGTCGAGTACTTCGGCTTCTTCTTCACGACGATCGCCACCGTCATCCTGGTCTTCATGCTGTTCATCGGCTTCAGCCGCTACGGGCGCATCCCGCTCGGACGCGACGACGAGGAGCCCGAGTTCTCGATGTTCTCGTGGATCTCGATGCTCTTCGCCGCCGGCATGGGCATCGGCCTCGTCTTCTGGGGCGCCGCCGAGCCGCTCACCTTCTTCGAGAATCCGCCGCCCGGCACGGTCGAGGCGAACACCCTCGAGGCCATGCACACCGCGCAGGCGCAGGTGCTCTACCACTGGGGCCCGCAGGCGTGGGCGTTCTACGCACTCGTGGGTGGCGCGATCGCCTACGGCGCGTTCCGTCGCGGCCGCACCCCGCTGATCTCGTCGATCTTCGCGCCGCTGCTGGGGGAGGGCCGCACCACCGGGCCGCTCGGACGCACGATCGACATCTTCTCGATCATCGTCACCCTGTTCGGCACCGCCGCATCGCTCGGACTTGGAGCCCTGCAGATCGGCCACGGCGTCGAGATCGTCAGCGGCATCGGCGAGCTCGGCAACGGCGTACTCATCGCCGCGATCGCCGTGCTGACCGCCTGCTTCATCGCCTCGGCCGTGTCGGGCGTCTCGAAGGGCATCCGGGCGCTGTCGAACATCAACGCGGTCGTGGCTCTGCTGCTCGCGTTCTTCGTGTTCTTCGTCGGACCGACGCTGCTGATCCTCAACGTCATCCCGTCGGTGGCCGTGCAGTTCCTCGGCGACCTGCCCGAGATGGTCGCCCGTTCCGCCTCGCAGGGCGACGAGGCGCAGATGTTCCTCTCGAGCTGGACGATCTTCTACTGGGCGTGGTGGATCTCGTGGTCTCCGTTCGTGGGCATGTTCATCGCCAAGATCTCGCGCGGCCGCACGCTGCGCCAGTTCGTGTCGGTGGTCATCCTGGTTCCGGCGGCCATCTCCCTCATCTGGTTCGCCATCTTCGGAACCACGGCGATCCAGCAGCAGATGGAGGGCGCCGGTCTCACCGTGGATCCGCCCGAGGAGGTGCTCTTCGGCGTGCTCGGCAACCTGCCGTTCCCGCTGATCACGAGCATCGTGCTCATCCTGCTGATCTCGATCTTCTTCGTGACGGGCGCCGATTCCGCATCCCTCGTGATGGGCACGCTCTCGCAGCAGGGGCGCCCAGAGCCGTCGCGGTGGGTCGCGGTCGTCTGGGGCATCCTGGTCGGGGTGATCGCTGCGGTGCTGCTCGTGACCGGCGAAGAGGGCAGCGGACTCAAATCGCTGCAGAACGTCACGATCATCGCCGCGCTGCCGTTCGCGGTGATCATGGCGTTCATGATGGTCGCGTTCATGAAGGACCTCCGGCGGGATCCGATGATCCTGCGCGAGCGCTACGCCCGCATGGCCGTGCGGCACAGCGTCATGGCGGGACTCGAGGAGTACGGCGACGACTTCGCGCTCGTGCCGGTCGAGTACGACCACTCCGAAGACGACCTCGCCTGGATCGATGAGGCCGATGTCGACGACAGCCTCGCCGAGGTCTACGCCACGGCGACGGAGGCGATCGACATCATCCCGGGTGCGGATCCGGATGCGGATGCGGGTGCGGGTGCTGGTGCTGGTGCGGGTGCGGGTGCTGGTGCGGGTGCTGGTGCTGGTGCGGGTGCTGGTGCTGACCCTGCGGGTCTCGCCGAGCAGCCGGCCGAGGCGGATGCCGCCCCTGGAGCCGTGCACGGGGACCCGCCGCGCACTCCGGACCGCCCTGTCGACTGACTCCGCGCACGCACCCTCAGTGCGGATGCGGGGTCAGTAACGCATCCGAAACCGTCGTTTCCGGTGCGAAAGTGACCCCGCACGCGACCTCCGGTGCGGAATCGACCCCGCACGCCGCGCACGCACCCACAGTGCGGATGCGGGGTCAGTAACGCATCCGAAACCGCCGTTTCCGGTGCGAAAGTGACCCCGCACGCGACCTCGGGTGCGGAATCGACCCCGCATGCACCTTCGGGTGCGGAATCGACCCCGTACGCGGAAACCTGGGGCGGAACTTACCCCGCATACCCCCGGCACCCTCAGTTCGGATGCGGGGTCAGTGCGGATGCGGGGTCAGTAACGCATCCGAAACCGCCGTTTCCGGTGCGGAACTGACCCCGCACGCGACCTCCGGTGCGAAAGTGACCCCGCACGCGACCTCCGGGTGCGAAAGTGACCCCGCACGCGACCTCGGGCAGAACTGACTCCGGATGCGACTCGGCAGGGATCAGGCGACGGAGGCCGTCTCGGCAGTAGCCGCACTGTCCGCACCCGGCGCACCCGGCGCACCCGCCGCACCCGGCGCACCCGGCGCGACCGTCTCGACCGGGGTGGCCGCGGCGGCGGTGATCCGCGCCGCCATCCCGGCGAAGATGAACCCGTGGAACGGCAGGACGCCGAGCCAGTACAGGCGGCCGGCGAGTCCGCGGGGGAAGAACACGGCCCGCTGCTCGTACCGTGAGCCGTCGCCGTCCGGAAGCGCCCGCAGCTCGAGCCACGCCTCGCCCGGCACCTTCATCTCCGCGCGCAGCCGCAGCAGTCCACCGCTCGCGGGGGAGGAGTCCGTCGCGCGCCCTGGCTCCTCGACGGCCTCGACGCGCCAGAAGTCGATGGCGTCTCCGACCCTGGCCTCGGCCTTGCTGCGCCGGCCGCGACGCAGGCCCACCCCGCCGACCAGTCGGTCCATCCAGCCGCGCACAGCCCAGAGGAACTTCGAGGAGTACCAGCCGTTCGAGCCGCCGATCCCGATGATCACCCGCCACAGACCGTCGACCGGCGCGGCGGTGCGCAGCTTCCGGGTGTCGGTGAAGACCGTGCGCCCGGCCCAGTCCGGATCGCTGGGAAGAGGGTCGCTCGGGGCACCCGAGACCTCGGCATCCTGCCAGCTCGTCTCGATCGTGTCGGCGTCGACGCGACCCAGCGCCATCGACACGGCGGTGCGGTAGGGCGTCAGCCCGTCTGCGGGGCGGGGGATCAGGTCATCGATCGCGTGGTCCTTGACGATGCACTCGTTCTGCAGCGACGCGACGAGCGGACGCGCGATCGACCGCGGCACCGGAGTCACGAGGTTCACCCAGTGCGACGCGAGCCCCGGCGTCAGCACGGGAAGGGCGGCGATCGCCCGCTGCCGCAGGCCGGCTTCCAGCGCGTACCCGTTCATCATCTGCCCGTAGCGCAGCACATCGGGTCCGCCGATGTCGACGGCGCGGTTCACGTCGTGGTCGACGCGAGCGGCACCCAGCAGGTAGTGCAGCACGTCGCGCACGGCGATCGGCTGGATGCGGTTGCGCACCCACTTCGGCGCGGGCATGTAGGGGAGGACGTCGGTGAGGTGACGGATCATCTCGAACGACGCGGAGCCCGAGCCGATCACGACCCCTGCCTGCAGCACCAGGGTCGGCACCCCTGACTCGAGGAAGATCTCGCCCACCCGCACGCGCGACCGCAGATGCGGAGACAGGGTCACATCGTCTGGATGCAGTCCCCCGAGGTACACGATCCGCTGCACGCCAGCCGCTGCCGCAGCATCCGCCACGGTCGTCGCCGCGCGCTCGTCGCTCTCCTCGAAACCCTTGCCCGCGGTCATCGAGTGGATCAGGTAGTACACGACATCGACGTCGCGCATGGCTTCGGCGACGGCATCCGCATCGTCGGCGGAGCCCTCGACGATCTCGCAGTCCGCTCCCCAGGGGAAGGATGCCGCGCGTGCCGCGTCGCGAGCGAGCACCCGCACCCGGTATCCGGCGTTCAGCAGCCGCGGGGTGAGTCGCCCTCCGATGTACCCGGTCGCCCCGAGGACGAGGGCTCGGGGAGCCGAGCCGTCGTCGCGAGGGTCGGCGCGCAGTGCCTCTTCGTGCCCCGTGGGCTGGGTGAGCTCTGTCATCTCTCGAGCGTAGGCCGGGTACCTGAGTTTTTCACTAGGCTGGCAATTCACTAGTTTGCCTAGTAATCTTTGTCGCGAAGAAGGTGATCACATGTCCGGAGCAACGAATTCCCCCAGCTGGGTCGACGTGACAACGCGCACCGCGCCGTCGACGCTCTCGGATGCGGTCAGTCTCGCGCCGCTCCCCGCCAGCGAGGCCGTGGGGCGCGCGACCGGTCTCGGTCGCGCGCCCCTGATCGCCCAGGAGCCGCCGACCTGGCGCACGGCCGGAGTCGTCGGGCTCATCGCCCTCGTGGCCGCCGCCGCCCTGCCCGTGATCGCCGGCATCCTCTCGCTTCCGCTCTGAACCACCGCGCGAGCAGGCCCTGAAGCCCCATAGACCGCCGCAAGACCACCGATGAAGAGAGAAGGGAGCCCCCATGGGACTCGATGACAAGATCAAGAATGCCGCTCAGGACCTCGCCGGCAAGGCGAAGGAGACCGTCGGCAAGGCGACCGACAACGAGAAGCTCGAGGCCGAGGGTCGCGCCGACCAGGCCAAGGCCAACGTCAAGAAGGCCGGCGAGAACGTCAAGGACGCCCTCAACTGAGATCAGTGACCCAGAACGGGGAGGTGGCGATCGCCACCTCCCCGTTCTCTGTCCCGGGGGTGTGCGACCGCGGCTCGGCTACTCGCCGGCCGACTCCGATTCCTCGTGGTCGCGGATGACGTCGCGCAGCTCCTGATCGAGATCGGATGCCTCCTCGATCGCCGAGGTCATGCCGGCCAGGAACCGCGTGATGATCGCGCGCTCCTTGTCGTCGAGCTCGTCGACGAGGGCGAGCATGCGGCGATGCATCGCGCCGAGGGTCTCGCGGACCTCGTCATCGCTGCTGACCGTCGGCACGATGACGCCGGCCCTGCGGTCGGTCGGATGCGGCTCGCGCCGGGCGTGGCCGCCCTTCTCGAGCCGGTCGATGAGGGTCGTCGTCGAGGCGGTGGAGATGTCCAGCATCCGCGCGATGTCGATCGGGCGCACGAGGCGTCCGGCGCGCTGTTCGCGGAGCAGGAAGCGGAGGGCGACGAGGTCGGTCTCGTTCATGCCCATCGAGATCCGGGTGCGGGTGCGCATCGCGGTCTCCGCCGATCGATAGCGCCGCAGCATGTTCAGCACGTCGACGGTGCTGGCGCTGTCCGAATCGGGGTACCAGTAGCCGGAACGGCCGAAATCCTCCGAGCGCTCCATCACGCCACCTCGTTGTCGTCAGTCAGGGGCTTCTCGCGCTCTCCCTGCTCGCGCAGAAGCATCTCGACGGCGCCGCTCTCGACCTCCGCTGGCACGATCCGCAGGATCCCGCCCGTGATCGCGTCATGCTCCGCCGTCACGATCTGGTCGAGGCGCCAGGCCGGAACAGAGGGGAACCGCGTGCGAAGGCGATCGAGCATGTCGGCGTACGCGATGTACCCCGCATCCTCGAGTGTGAATCGCTCGACCATCGCCGTCCTCTCTGGTTTACTTCTATCTTCGCATCCGATGAGAGTGGCTGGTCGCATTGGATTTCGCTAGGCAACCTGGTTACCTGTTCTTCAAGTAGAATGGATGCGTCAGGGGGTGGCATATGGAAACCGGGATCGATACGAAGCAGATGACGGATCTCGTCACCTGCGTGGATGAGCTTCGCCGTGCGGACGCGCAGTTCGGGCGTCGTCTGGCGGCCGTGAGGGCCCCCAACGACACCGACCGTGAGGCGATGCGCTTCATCATCGACGCGCCCGACGACGCCCCGGCCACTCCCGGCGGTCTCGCCGCCCATCTGAACGTGAGCACGGCGGCCATCACCAGCGTGCTGCGCCGACTGCAGGACCGTGGTCAGATCATCATCGCCCCGCACCCTGCGGATGCGCGATCGAAAGTGCTCCGCCCGTCGCTGCGCGATCTGCACCTGCCCGCCGACGAGCTCACCCAGCGGATCCAGTCGATCGCGAGCGAGTTCACGCCCGAGCAGACCGAGGCCGTTGCGCGCTTCCTACGCAGGCTCACGGAGGAGATCAGCGACCTTCCGTGACGGTCGATTGTCATTTAGCTAGGTAACCTAGTAATCTATTTCCCAGGCCATTCTTCAGCGTGAGGAGAGATCATGGGTTACCTGACATATGGAAACACCGCGGCACCGATCGAAGTGGATGACGAACTGCTGAGCCACCTCCGGCTCGTGATCGTCACGAAGCTGCGTCGCAACGAGTCCTTCCCGCTCACGCTCGCGATCGGCGACGGCGTCGCCGAGACGCTCTGGGTGCATGCGTCCATCCCGCTGCGCTTCGTGATGGAGGAGGAAGTCGCGATCGACCGCGCACTCGTGGTGTCGATGATGAACGCGGCCAACTCTGCGGGAGGCCTCGACCTCACCCGCGGTGAGTTCGCTCCGGCCGTCGGGGGATCTCGACGGCTGCACGCGATGAGTGCGTGACCATGTCTGCGCGAATCAGGAAAGCGGCGAAGGCGCCGGCGGGCACGCGGACCACGGCGGCATCCCGTCCTCGCGGGCTGTGGGTCGAGGTCGAACCCGGTTTCCACGTGGGCAACGACGGGCGACAGTACCTCGGTTCGATCACGGGGAACATCGTCGAAGGGTTCACCGCCTTCGGGCCGACATCGGAGGTCATCGGCCGGTTCGAGCAGCTCGATGAGGCGAAGGCCGCGGTCGTTCTGGTGGCCGGGGCCCCGGCGGCCGACGCTGAGCCGCTGCTGAGCTGACTCGAGCGGTTTCTGAACTGACGCCGGGCGGTTGCTGAGCTGACTCGAGCGGTTTCTGAACTGACGCCGGGCGGTTGCTGAGCTGACGTCGGGCGGTTTCGGCGTTGGCACCGAGTCGCTGCTGGGCCGATGCCGCGGCGGTTTTGCCGTCTCCGGTGTGGCGTGAACTGCCGAGCTGGTGCCGAGGGGTGCTGCTGATCCGGCACCGAGCCGGGGGCGCGCCCGGTCGGGCGCCGGGTTGCGAGATGCGTCGCGCTGCCCTGTAGCATCGTTGCCATGACTGCTATCGAATCGATTCGATCCGTGACTCCGGACCGAGCGTCACGCCGTGCGCGCATCGCCGTCTCGGCGCTGTTCCTCACGAACGGCGCCCTGTTCGCGAACATCCTGCCGCGGTATCCCGAGATCAAGGCAGCGCTCGGACTCGACAACGCCGGCTACGGTCTCGCGATCGCGGCCTTCCCCGCGGGTGCCATCGCGGCGGGCCTTCTCGCCGCCGTGCTCATCCGTCGGTTCGGCTCGGCGCGCATCGCGGTCATCGGCACGATCGCCACGGGACTCGGACTGCTCGCGGCGGCGGTCGCTCCCTCCGGCATCCTCTTCGCGGTGGCACTACTGCTGGGTGGAGCGTCGGATGCCATCACCGACGTCGCCCAGAACGCCCACGGTCTGCGGGTGCAGCGCCGCTACGGGCGCTCGATCATCAACTCCTTCCACGCGATCTGGTCGATCGGCGCCGTGCTCGGCGGGGGTATGGCCGCCGCGGCGATCGCCCTCCAGCTGCCGCTCGGCGTGCACCTCGGCATCTCGACGGCGATCTTTGCGGCGGTGGCATTCACCGCACTGTGGTTCTGCCTTCCCGGGCGAGACGAAGACGAGGACGCCGAGGCGACGGCCGAGCCGGCCGAGATCCAGACCGCGGTGCGTCGAGGTCTGAGTCCGCGCATCGTGATGATGCTCATCGCGCTCACTCTGATCGCCATGGCGGGAGCCATCGCCGAGGATGCGGGCAACTCCTGGGCCACCCTGTACCTGGCCGAGTCGCTCGATGCGCCGGCCGTGGTCGCTCCGCTCGGCTTCATCGCTCTCGTCGGGGCGCAGTTCGTCGGACGGATGCTGGGCGACGGCCTGACCGACCGCTTCGGTCAGCGCGCCGTCGCGCGTGTCGGAGGTCTGATCGCCGCGGTCGGCATGACGCTCGCCCTCGTCTTCCCGAGCGTGCCGGGAACGATCGCCGGATTCGCGGCGGTGGGCTTCGGCATCGCGACGCTGATCCCGGCGGCCATGCATGCCGCGGATGAGCTGCCCGGTCTGCGCCGCGGCGCGGGACTCACGATCGTGTCATGGCTGCTGCGGCTCGGGTTCCTGTTGTCGCCGCCGTTCGTCGGGTTCATCGCCGACACCCAGAGCCTGCAGGCGGGACTGATCGTGGCACCCGCGGCGGCAGTGGTCGCCGTGCTGCTCGCCGGTGTGCTCGAGAAGCGACGACCGCGGGGTTGACGCCAGTGGGGTGACGGCTGTGGGGCATCCGTCTCGCAACCCGGCGCGAACGCAGGACTTCAGCGCGAATGCAGGACGGAATCAGCGATTTCGTCCTGCACCCGCGCTGTCGTCCTGAATTCGGCAGTGTGAGTGCAGATATCGCGCGCACCGAACCCGGTCGAACCTCAGAGGGCCGTGTAGCCGCCGTCGACGAGGTGGTAGCTGCCGGTGATGAAGCTCGCCGCGTCGCTGGCGAGGAAGGCGATGAGGTTCGCGACCTCGTCGGCCTGGCCGAGGCGGCCGATCGGGTGCTTGCTCACGAGGAAGTCCTTCGCCTCGTCGCCCATGGTGGCCAGCAGCGGGGTGTCGATGAAGCCGGGTCCGACGGAGTTCACGCGCACACCCTGGGCGGAGTACTCGAGGGCTGCCGACTTGGTCATGCCGACGACGCCGTGCTTGGCGGTGACGTAGGCCGGGGAGTTCGCGAACCCGACGCTGCCGAGGATCGAGGCGATGTTGACGACGGATCCGCCGCCGTTCGCGAGGATCGAGGGGATCTGCGCCTTCATGTTGCGGAAGACGGCGTTGAGGTTGATCGCGATGACCTTGTCCCAGGCCTCGTCGTCGTAGTCGGCGGTGGGGGCGGATGCTCCGCCGATGCCGGCGTTGTTGACGCCGATGCGCAGTGGGGCGAGCGTGTTGGCGAGTTCGATCGAGCCGGCGATCCAGTCGCGGTCTGTCGCATCGCCGACGGATGCCTCGGCGGTGCCGCCGGCGGCGCGGATCTCCTCGACGACCGCATTCGCGTTGTCCGCATTCAGGTCGTTGACGACGACGGATGCGCCGTTCTGGGCGAGCAGCAGAGCGGTCGAGCGTCCGATTCCGCTGCCTGCTCCCGTCACGATCGCCGAGCGGTTCGAGACGTCGTACTGAGCCACGAGTGACTCCTCTTCCGGACGGTCGCGGTGCCGGGAGATCTTCTCGGACGGTCCGTCCTAGGGTTCCAGCCTACGCCTGTGGCAGGCGGATGGATGCGCGTGAATGGATTCGGACGGATGGCGCGGCGACGCTGCTATCGGTTCCAGTGGCGGAGCTTCGCCGGATTGCACACGACCCAGACCTCCGTCAGTCGGCCAGTGGGGGCATCCGCCGTGACGACCGCGACGACCTCGCTGTGACGCACGAAGGTGATTCCGGGTACGCCATTGACGGATGCCGTGACGGCTGTGGTCTCGGGGGTCATCAGTGACATCAGTCGCGAGGCCGCCGCAGTCCGGCCTGTCAGCGGGACCGATCCCGTGTGGCCGTGACCGCCTCCATCGAGGACGAGTGTCACCGAGGTGTGCAGGAGGTCGCGAACCGCCCGCTCGTCGCGGGCCATCAGCGCGGCGGACAGCGCTTCGAGGGTCCGATCGTCGGCGCTCCGGCTCGCCTGGCGCCTCCCTCCCGGGTCGTGCCTGCGCATCATGCGCGGACCGCAGCGACATGGTGCAGCTTCGCCGGGCTCATCACCCAGAGGAGTTGCAGGATGCCGTCGGCCGACGCGGTCACGGTCACGGCGGTGGTCACCTCGCCGTCTTCGGTCAGGGTCGCGGCGGGCTGGCCGTTGATCTCGACCCAGTCGATGGCCTTGCTCGTCCAGAAATGGTGCGCGAACGCGGAGACGAACGCCGCGACCCGTCGGCGCCCGATCACCGGGATTCGCGCGGCCTGCTTCACGCCGTTGCCGTCGGTGTAGCTCACGACGTCGGCCGCGAAGAGCGATTCGAGCTCGTCGACATCCCCCTTCTGCGCGGCGGTCAGGAAGGCGTCGAGGAGGCGGCGCTGTGCGGCGGGGTCCACGGTCCGGTGGCGAGCGGATGCCAGGTGTGCGCGAGCGCGGCTCACCAGCTGGCGAGCGCCGACGGGGCTGCCGGACACCACCTCGGCGATGCGCGGATAGGGATAGTCGAACGCCTCGCGAAGGATGTAGGCCGCCCTCTCGGTGGGGGTCAGCTTCTCGAGGGTGAGCAGGATCGCGAACTGCAGCGCCTCCGCACGCTCTGCACCCAGTGCCGGATCGTCTTCGGTGTTCACGGGTTCGGGAAGCCAGGGGCCGATGTAGGTCTCGCGCCGTGCGCGGGCGGACTGGAGGACATTGATCGAGATCCTGGTCGCGATCGTGGTGAGGAAGGCCGCGGGCTCCTGGACCGCCGAACGATCGGTGTTCTGCCACCTGATCCAGGTCTCCTGGACGATGTCCTCGGCATCCGAGACCGTGCTCAGCATCCGGTAGGCGATCCCGAACACGCGTCGTCGGTGCGCGTCGAAGGTCGCCAGCGCGTCATCCGGTTCGGTGTGCACACCTCGATTGTCGCCGGTCCGGACCGGCACTTCCACGTCGATCCGGTCAGCGCTCACTGGGCGCTGTACGGCGCCTTCGGCGTTGCCGCCTGCCTCGAGGATCCGCATCTCCGCACACTCCGTTCCGGACGGCATCGGTGTACGTGCGTGCCCTCCTCCAGTTCTGACCGGGCGAGGCTGCGATCTGTGACATCTCGACGAACACTCGTGTCACATCCGAGGCTCATGTGCGGTCACCACTGATGGGCACACCTTCCTGTGCCCACGAGAGGAAGGCAGGAAAATGGCAAAGATCGTCGTCATCGGAGGCACGGGCCTCATCGGGTCCAAGGTCGTCTCGAAGCTGATCGCGCACGGCCATGAGGCCATCGCGGCATCGCCGAACACCGGCGTCAACACGATCACGGGTGAGGGAGTCTCGGAGGTGCTCGCGGGTGCGGACGCCGTCGTGGACGTGTCGAACTCGCCCTCGTTCGCGCCGGATGACGTGATGGAGTTCTTCACCACGTCGACGACCACCCTGCTGCGCGCCGAGGCCGCAGCCGGAGTGAAGCACCACGTCGCACTCACGATCGTGGGGACGAACAGGCCGCAGAGCATCCCGTACTTCGCAGCCAAGGTCGCGCAGGAGAAGCTGGTCCGAGAATCGGGCATCGGGTACTCGCTCGTGCACGCCACGCAGTTCTTCGAGTTCATCGGCAGCATCGCCGACATCTCGACTGCCGGCGACACCGTGACGCTGCCCGGCGGTCTGGTGCAGCCCATCGCGGCGGAGGATGTCGCCACGGCCGTGGCGCGCACCGCAGCCGGATCGCCGCAGGGTGACATCGAGATCGCGGGGCCCGAGGCGTTCGGCCTGGACGAGTTCATCCGCCGTGGGCTCGCGTTCCGCAAGGATCCTCGCCATGTCGTGCGCGACGACAGCGCGCCCTACTACGGCGCGCAGATCGAGGAACGCACCCTCGTCCCGGTCGAGGGCGCGCAGATCTTCGAGACGCGCCTCGAGGACTGGCTGCCGCTCAACCCGCCCCGCAAGTAACCCGGCGGGGGCGCAGCGCCCCAGTGCCGGCCCTCTGCGACTCGATCGCCTGATGGGCAGCGCGGTCGCAGGGGGCCGCGGCGTGTGCGGGCGGACAGCCGACTCTTCTCAGATCCTGTCGGAATTGCGTTCGAAGGCCACAGCTGGCCTCCAGATGACACACCATCCTCCTGGTGGGGGACCGTGTATCAGCAGACCCGACGTTACCGCCACGGCGACCCGTCTTGGGGAACGTTGGAAGCGGCAAGTAGCGCGCGGGAAAATAGCCCGATTCGGCGCACGCATAGGGGATTTGCGTAGGGTGCGAAATGTGCCTGGAGATCCCCGCTTTCGTTCCGTTCGTGGTGCGGTCGGAGTCATGCTCGCCGCAGTGTTCGCCATCGGTCTGAGCGGGTGTGCGCCGGATCCGGTCAGCGATTCCTTCCTCAAGGGTGAGAACACCGGCTATGTGGCCGCCGACGGCTCGATCGTCGAGATCCCTGTGGCCGAGCGAAGCGAGCCCGTGGTATTCAGCGGGGTGACTGAAACCGGCGATGATTTCGACAGTGCGGACAACTTGGGCAAGGTTTCCGTCGTCAATTTCTGGTACGCCGGGTGCGCGCCGTGCCGCATCGAGGCGAAGGATCTCGAAAGCGTCTGGCAGGAGTACGGCGGAGAGGATGTGGCCTTCATCGGCATCAATACCCGCGACCAGGCCGACACCGCCCTGGCTTTCTCTGACGAGTTCGGTATCACCTATCCGAGCCTGATCGACGTGAACACGGCTGAGGCGAAACTCGCTTTCTCCAAGGTCGTGCCGATCCAGGCGACACCGACGACTCTCGTGCTCGACAGGCAGGGCCGTGTCGCCGCCCGCATCATCGGACCCATTGACGGCACCTCGATCCTCTCGACGCTTGTCAAGGATGCTCTGGCAGAGACACCATGAACGCCGACACCATCATCGGGTCCGGTGCGCTCTGGCTCGCAGCCCCCATCGCGATGCTCGCCGGCCTCGTCTCGTTCCTGTCGCCCTGCGTGCTCCCGTTGGTCCCCGGCTATCTCGGCTTCCTCGGCGGGGCAGTCGCGCCGCGCTCGAAGGGTGGCGCGACGACTGCAGCCGAGCCTGAGCGCCGTCAGCTCGTGGTCGGCGTGCTGCTGTTCATCCTCGGCTTCAGTGTCGTCTTCGTTCTCATCACTGCTCTGGGCGGCACGGCTGGCGTGTTCTTCCTGCGCTGGGGCGACCTGGTCACACGCATCCTCGGAGTCGTCGTCATCCTGATGGGGCTCGTCTTTCTCGGGCTGCTCACTTTCGCTCAGCGGGAGGTCCGCTTCCACGTCGGCTCCCGGGCGGGGGTCGTCGGAGCGCCGCTACTTGGAGTGGCACTCGGTATCGGCTGGGCGCCGTGCATGGGTCCGACGCTTGCGGCGATCATCGCGCTTTCGTTCAACGCCGGCGACCCTGTCCGTGCCGGCTTCCTCGGCCTCGTGTATTCGCTCGGCCTCGGCATCCCGTTCCTGCTGGTCGCACTCGGGTTCGGGTGGGCGGCGAAGACGGTCGAGTTCCTCCGACGCCACATCCGGGTGGTGAACATCTGCGGTGGCATCCTGCTGATCTTCCTCGGCCTCCTTATGGTGACCGGGCTGTGGACCGACATCATGTCGCGGCTGACGGCGGTGATGGGCAGCGTCGTCCTTCCTCTCTGAGATCCCTAGCAATGTTGTCGCGGGCGACGAGTGGAGCAGCCCTCTCTCCTTCGCTGCTCATGCCGACGGCGCCACTTCGTGCTCCCGCATCGGAGCCTTAGATATAGACGCCGCGGTCCTCCATGAATCGGACGGGGTTGGTGTAGCCACCGTTGATGTAGACCTCGAAATGCAGATGGCAACCAAAGGATCGTCCCGTGTCACCGGCATAGGCGATGACCTGGCCGGAATTGACCCATTGCCCCCGGCCGACGATGATGCCTCCTGGTTTGATATGCGCATAGCCGGTGCTGACACCTCCGCCGTGTTGGATTCGGACGTAGTTGCCGTAGTTGCCGTTGGCGCCGGCGTAGTCCACTGTTCCGGAGTTGGCCGCGTAGATCGCGGCACCGCATCCGTTGGCCAGGTCGGCACCGTAGTGGTAGCTGGAAGAGCAGCCCTGCGAACCACAGATGGGGGTCCGCGGGCCGTAGCTCGAGCTGCGGCCGCCGCCGTGGGGTCGGACCCAACCGCCGCTTCCGGCAGAGCCTCCGCCGCCACCGTTGCCGCCTCCGTTGGCTGCTGCTTCGGCGGCTTCGCGTTCGCGGCGGGCTTTCTCCGCTGCCTCGCGTGCGACCACGCCCGCCTGGTAGCCCGCGACCGTCTGTGTCGTGGTGTCTTTCAGAGCAGCGAGCTGCGCCCGCATAGTCTCGAGGTTCGCGGCCTGCTCGTCTAGTGCGGCCTGTGCGGCGTCGGCTGCTTCTTGCGCGGCGATCATCTTCTGCTCGGCAACCTGCTGCAGTCGGTCCCGTTCATCGCGGGCGACCTTCGCCTGATCGGTGAGCGATTGGGCAGCGTTGCGTGCCGAGATCGCGTCATCATAAACCGATTGGTTGTACTCGAGGAACTTATCCATGGTGCCCAGGCGGGATAGGAGCTCATCGGCGTTGGCTGCGGAACCGGAGAAGAACAGTTGAAGTGCTGAGTCGTCTCCACCGTTGCGGTACAGTTGTGCCGCAACTTGACCGGCCCTGCGCGCGGAGGTTTCGGCAATCGCTGATTGTTCGTCCGCCTGCGCCTGCAGACTCTCGGCTTCCGTGATCGCAGCAAAGTATTCCTGCTGCGCTGCATAGAATTCGTCGGAGGCTGTATCTGCGGCAGCCTGAGTGTCGGCGACTTTCTGCGTCAGGGATTGGATCAGCCCTTCGATGCGGGTGATCTCGGCAGCCTTGGCAGCTTCGTTGCTCTTGGCGCGTTGCACGTCGTCCCAAGTCGGGTAGGACGCAGCGTGTGCGGCTGAGACGCCCGAGCCGATACCGAAGGCAGCGAAGGCAGCGAAGCCGAGCGCTCCGAGCCCGAACGCTCCGCGTCGAGTGACACTGACCTTCCAGAACGAGCCGCGCTCGGCCGCCGTGGGTGCGCACCCGCATTCGTCGGAAGCCGCCTCGGCTGCTGCAGCTGCTGAGACGCTCTGATCGGTCACTGCGTCTTCTCCTCTGGCCTTGCGTGGGGGGTCCTGCTGACATGTGCGGGCAGGTTGGCCGCAACGCGGTTGCCACCTGTCATGTCTATGGTGCGTTGGCAAACGCGAGATCTATGCTGACTCGCCCGCGATCTCAGACTTAGAAGCGGAATCGGACCAACTCCATTCGGGTTCGAGTCCTCCCTTGTGCGATTCATCCTCTGGTGCCGGCGTCGACGCCGTCGTCCAACCGGTTGCGCCTCCGCTTGTTCACTTCTCGCACGATCACCACGGCGGCGATCGCTCCTGCTCCGAGGACGGCCACACCGATGATGAGCGGGACCGCGATCGATGTCACCTCGTTCTCGTCTGCGGATACCGGAGCCGGCGAGGGGGACTGCGTCTGCGCGGCGGGAGTTTCAGTTTCCGGCGCAGCGGACGGTGCAACGTAGCCGGGCTGGATCCGTGATTGCTCGTTCCCGCATGCCGGCTTGTCCCACCCCAACCCTGGCTCGATGCCGGTGGGAGCGTAAGTGAACGTGAAGCTCTCGGATATGGGGTGACCGTCGCTGGAGACCGCGTTCCACAGCACGGTGTAGACGCCCGGTTGTCCGAGTGCGACCGGGGTGGTGAGGATGTTGCGGTCGATGGTGGAGCAGCTCGTTTCGTAGAAGAGGCCGTCGGGTCCTTGCACTTGGGCGAAGCTGGCCTGGCTGAAGTCAATGAGTTCCCCGCTGAACGTGAGAGCGACGTCGTCAAGTTGGGTAACGGTTTCGTCGGCCCCGGGCACGGTGTCCAGGAGGTTGTCGTGCGCGAGAGCTGCGGGGGCCGGTGCGGCCACGATTCCGAGTGAGATGAGGGCAAGCAGGGTGCTGGCGAGCCAACGGGTGCGGTGGGTGGAGGTCACAGGTGCGGGTCCTTTCGTACGGCGGGCACGGGGGTGCTATCGGTAGGTCTGTTGTTGCGTTTCGTGTGGAGGACCGAGACGCCGGTGAGGATTGCGATCGTTCCCGCGATCATCAAGGTGGCGGCTCCGGCGAGGGCCTGGTCCTGGAGAGGGGTGGGACCCCACGTCCGCCCCATGGCGCCAAACCACTCCGCGACGACGAGGTCGGAGCGAGTGATAGTGGCGATGCCGAAGAATGTGGCCGCGCCTGTGAGCGCAGTGAGCGAGGCCACACGCCACCGCCCCTCGGGAGTCGTGGACGCGTTTAGGGAAAGCGATCGTACGAAAAGGCACCCGGTGACGAGGAGCTGGCTGATCATCCATTCCGCTCCGAGCTGGTCGTAGAGCGACCATCGGAACAGATCGGAGTAGTGGAACAACCACAGCGACGTGGCGAAAAGGGACGCTGCGACGACGGGGCGACGAGTAAACCGTGCCAGCGGGCTGTGGGCGGCCCAGAGAAGCCATTCCCGCGGTCCTCGGCTGCCATCGTTCCGTGGGTGGATGACTAAGGCCGCGAGGGTGACGGGTGAGGCGAAGGCAAGGAGCAAGGGGACGGCGAGACTGAGGAGAGCGAAGGAGAGGAATCGCAGACTGATGAGCGCGTCGTCGTAGGCGGCGAGCGGTCCACTGGTCGTCCAGAGAAGCACCCCCATCCCCGCAATCCAGCTGATTGTCCGCCTCGCTGGCCACGGATACCCGCGGCGCCGTGCGCGTCGGACGCCGACGAGGTAAAAGACGATTCCGAAACCGGCGACGATCACCCAAAGGAGGTCGGGGCTCCACGCCGTGAACCATCTCTGCAGGGTGAGTTCGATCGGGACGGGTGCGTCGGTGAGGATCTCCGCGGCGGTGGTCTGCGGGATCGTGATTGTGTCAGCGGGTGCGGCGGTGCGAGCGAGGGCAGCGGCGGCCCCGCTCGCGATACCCATCAAGCCGAGTTCGACGCACACGACGACCCAGAAGGCGCCTCGGCCCTCCGCGGCCTTCGCGATGAGGCGGCGACGGTAGGCGGCACCCAGTAGTCCCATGATCAGCAGCGCGCCGATTTTGGTGAGGAGGATGATGCCATACGGTGACGCCAAGTCCTCCCATCTGCCGAGGGCAGTGAGCGTGCGCGCGAGACCCGATACGGCAACCCCGATGAAAGCGATGAGCGCGACGGTTGAATACCGACGAAGTACGTTCTCGAGTTCCGGCGACGAACTGACCGGTCGAACGGCGATGAGCAGAGTGAGACCGCCGAGCCATATCGCTGCCGAGATGACATGCAAGATGAGGGACATGACCGCGGCATCGTGATTGGCGAGCTCTCCCGAATGGCCCTGGGTGGACATGGGTATCAAGCTGATGATCGCAAGCAGGGTGGTGACCAGCACCGCACCATAACTGCGGACGGCGAACGTGAGGACAGTCACGACCGAGGCGAAGATCGCGGTGATGAGCCACGATCGGCCCAGCTCCGTGTCGAGGAGGAAACGGCCCAGCTGTGTGCCGAATTCGGAGCTCAAGCTCACCTGCGGATTGAACGAGGACAGGAGGGTGAGAAAAGCCACCACCCCGCTTGTGACCGTGAGGATCGCTGCACCGGCAGAGGCAATATCCAGAGCGACGGTGAAAGGTCTGCCCGCTGACGGGAGAGCGAACAGCGCCAGCACGAGCGGCCCGACCATCGCCGCGCCGGAGAGGTTGACGAACAGCTTCGCCGCTGGCAGCCCCCACCGCACGAGAGCTCCAGGGTCACTGGTGAGTCTCGGCGCAGCTCCACCGCCGATCGCGAGCCCGCCGACCAGAGCGATGACGGCGGCGACGATGAGGATCGTGGGTCCGGCGACGCGGAGGATAGCGGGATTCATGGAGCGGTCTCTCCCGTCTGAGCCTCAGCGCCATCGGGGTCGTCCGTCACAGGTGCTGTGCATTCGCCGACCTTGGGGAGCTGCTGGATCGCCCCGGCGAGAGACTCGAGAACGGCGTCCGCGGACAAGGTGGTCGTGTCTACGTACACCTGGGCAGCTGGATCTCGGCCGTAGGTTGTGAGCCGCAGATTCGGGGTCTCCTCCTCGTCGACGATCCAGTCGACGCCCCCCAAGCTGACACATTGCAGCGTGGTGGGAGCCGGGGGCTCCAACCCGCAGGTGAGGAGCACGCTACTGGGGGTGCCCCATGCTGCGGTGGCCTGAGCGTCCGTCCAGACGCGAGCCTGGTCGCCAACCGTGTCCGGTAGTCGTACGGTGACCTCTGCGCACAGCGGGTCATTCGCGTTTGCTGCGGGCTCGAGGTGGACAGTGGGTGCGCAGCTGCTGAGTAGAAGCAGTGCGCAGAATGCCGCGACAGAGGTCAGAATCTTGAGCTTCACGACTTCATCCATCCATCTTCATGGGAGTCAGCATGCGATCGCCGCCATCGGATCGACATGATGAGCAGCGCTAGTACGGTTCCGATACTGAGTGTCCAGCCGAGCCACGGCATCAGCACGACGGCGAGGGTCGTGCCGGTGCGGAGGGGGACCTCGGTGATCTTCGCCGCGGTCGTGTCCACCGCAACCTGGGCCAACACTCTTCCATCGCGGCCGATGACTTGACTGGTCCCGGTGGTGGAGACGTTCACGGCAGTTCTCCCGGTTTCGAGCGCGCGCATACGGGCGATGGCCAGCTGTTGGAGGTTCTCGTCGGTGCCTCTGAAGTCCGCGTTGTTGGTTTGATACACGAACATCTGCGCGCCAGAGGCCGCGCTTTGGTGGATGACGTCGTCGTAGATGACGTCGAAACATATCGCCAGACCGATGGGCACATCGCCAACGTTCACGAGGGGTGTGTTGGAGCCGGGCGTGTACTCGCGTTGTATCAATCCGATGAGGTCGGGGGCGATCGCTTCGTAAAACCAACGGTCCGGGACGTATTCGCCGAAGGGGACGGGGTTGGCCTTGTCGTGGAGCTGTTGCGGCCCGGCGCTGGTCCACAGCATCGAGGTGTTGAACGTGTCGGCTCCACGAGTGGTCGCCGCATTCACCAGTGCCGGAGCGCCAGCAGCCTGCACGAGTCGATCAAGGCGGCCTGCGACGGCGGCATCGCGCAGGGGATCGGCGTCGACGGCACCTTCTGGCCAGACGAGAAGGTCCATCTCACGGTTCAGAAGAGGAGCGGTCGCTTCTTCCTGTGCGCGCATGATGTCACCCCTTGTCCTGGTGTCGAAGTAGCCGCTGGGTCCATTGCCTTGCACCCATCCGACGCGCATCATTCCCACTTGCTCAGTGGGGAACAGAGGGACGGCTATCGCGGCAATGACGATGACCGCTGCTGCTGCAGCTGGCTTCCATCGGCGGAGGGAGACGGCTTCGACGGCGCTTGCGCAGACGATCACCGTCAGGAAGGACAGCCCGGTTGTCCCCAGCCACGAAGCGGCCTCCGCGAGCGGACTTTCGGCAAGGCTGAAACCGACGCGCGCCCAAGGGAAACCGGTGTACGGCGTACTCCCCATCAGCGTTTCCCGCAGCACCCACACCCCGGCGACGAGCACGGGAGTGATCGCGCGGTAGCCGTATCCCGTCCGGGTGGTGGCGACACGATAAGCGAGTGCGATCAGCGCGCCTCCGGCACCGAACAGGAGGGATTCCAAGCCAGCCAGCGCGACCCACGGGATGGACCCGAGAAACCGTGACACCCACACCAAATGGCTGAAGTAGAAGGCGGCGCCGTAGACGAGGGAGATCAGGAACGCGGTGGGGAGAGAACGTCCGCGAATCGCCCACAGCCCGATGGTCACGCTCACGAACGCTGCGGGCCACCACCCGTATGCGGGGTACGCGAGATCCAGCATCCCTCCTGCGACGGCGGATGCGGCGATCGCCACGGGCAACGGCCCCAGAGCTGGCAGGCGCGCTTCGTGCTCTCTGTGGCTGCTGCGCCTTGATCGAACCGAGAGGGCGCGCCTCTGCAACGGGTCAGCGGTCACGGTCATGAGAGCTCAGCTTTTTCAAGTAGGCGTTGTACGAGTCGAGGTCGGCGTTCCCGTGCACGTCGGCGTACCGGTCGGCCGCGGCAGCACGAGCGGTGTCGCTGCGGAACCAGCGATGCATCACGTAGATCAACATCAGCACGGTCGGGGCTTCACCGTAGGACCACGCCAGGGCGCCGGCTAGCTGCTGATCGGCGAGGGGATCGATGCCCAGTGACTCTGTGGGGGTGACGAATGAGCCGACCAGGATCGTACTGGCCATCATGAGGAAGACTCCGAAGAACGCGTGGAGCGCAGCTTCGGCGAACACGTCCAATGCCCGCGCACCATGACTCAACCTGACCGGCAGAGGATCAGACGACAGAATGGGGATAGTGAACAGCATGCCGGCGAGGAGGAACCCGACCTCGAGCGCGACATGACCTTCGGGCACGGCGAGGATGGCGTCGGCGGCGCCCGCAAGGTAGAGGCCGTAGAAGGCGAATAGGTAGAGCGGGACCGCGGCCCAGGGACTGAGTACCCATTTCGCTGCCGGGCTCCGGAGAGCCCCGTGCGCTGCCTTGAGGACCACCCGCCCTGCTCCGTGATGCGGTGTTGCTCGCAGAAGGAGTGTGCCGGGGGAGCCGAGGACCAGCAGCGGCGGCACGATCATCATCAGGGTGAGTTGCTGGAACATGAAGGCGGACATCAGCACTTGGCCATACGTCTCGACGCCCAGACCGGTGACCGCGGCGAGGAGAGCGCATCCGAGAAGGAAGCCGACCGTCCGCCATACGGGCCAGCGACGCCCGTGCGTCCACAGGCGGATCGCTCCGAAGAGATACAGCGCAGCCAGGATCCCCGCGACGATTGGCAGCACCGGAAGCGGAATGTCGGCCGGTGCGAGGAACGTCTGCAGAGACGGGGGACTGTCGGGGATCCCGCCGCTCACAGGCATGGTCGTGACAAGAAGGTCTCGCAGCTCACTTCCGGATCACCTTGATCGTCGTCCCGGCCGCCAGGAATACCACGGCCGTGATGGGCTGAGCTGTGGTCCACACGGGACCAGAGAAGGGGAATGGCATCACCGGATTCCAGAGCACGGCGATCGCGAGGAAGACCGGGATCCACCACCAGTGGCGCGCCTGCAGAGCAAACCATGCAACGATGAGCCCGAAGATTGAGGCCACGAACAGGACGAGCGGGGCGAAGTCGGCTTGAATGAGGGTCGGGGCGAGGAACAGGATCGCGGCGGCGACGAGGCTAGGGGCCAGGGCGTTCCGCTGATATGTGGAGGGGACGCGTTCTTTGGGACTCATGGGTGAACCGTTTCTTCAGCGGGCACAGGGTCGACGGGATCGGGGCGGGACGCGGGGTATGGCCGGCGACGGCTTGTGCGCAGACCTGCGGCGAGGAGGAACACGGCACCGATGCCGAGCGAGATATCGGCAAGGTTGCCGATGAACAGATTGCCGTACGCGAGGAAGTCGGTGACATGCCCGATCCCGAACGCGGGCGGCGAGAATAGGCGATCGATGAGGTTCCCGATCGCGCCGCCGACGATGAAACCGAAACCGACCGCCGACCACATGTTCCGGGCTCGGGTGGCGGCACCGATGAGGACTGCGGTGACAGCGAGCCCGATGACGGTGATGACCCATGTGGACTCTTCCCCGAGCGAGAGGATCGCGCCGGGGTTGAAGGCCAGTTGAAGACCGAGCCAGTCACCTATCAGCGGTATGCGCGCATCCTGCCGCAACGTGTTTAGAGCGACAGTCTTTGTGCCTTGATCGATCAGGATGACGATGGCGGTGACGATGAGCACCACCGCCAACCGGCGGACTCGGTCACGCATCGGCGTCTCTCTCTGTCGCCGCGGCATCCTCAGCGGCCTGGGCGCGATCCCGCTGGTGACGGCGGTGCCCAGCCATCATCACGCCGATAGCCCCGACCCCCAGGATGATTGCCAAACCAGAGAGGAAGAATAGGGGCAGCATCTCGAAGGCACCGCCTCCGGATGGTGTACCGCCGTAAGTTTGTGCAGGCGATGCGGTTTCCGGTTCCTCGGTGCTCCGCGGTGAGGCTTCAGGGGCGGGACTTGCGGCGGGTGTGCCGGTTCCCCTGTCCGGCGCGGGTGCGACCGTGTACACGTACTCTCCGCTGATCGGATGCCCATCGGCGGAGACGGTCTTCCAGCGGACGGTGAAGACACCGGTCGCGGCGTCCGGGGAGAGGTGCTGCGTGATAACGTCATCGGTCATCTGGGGGGCGTCGACTGCGACGTTTGCCCCGCTTTCATCGACCACCTCGATGACTGTTGCGCCGTCACCATCCGGGAGCAGCCCGGTGAACATCAGAGAGATCTCGTCGGGAGATCCGTTGATGGCCGAGTCAGCGGCGGGGTACGCCGAGACGAACTCATCATGCGCGGCGGCCGGGGCTGTGGTCCCCAGTACGACGGATGCTGACACCATCAGGGCGGCGATGGCGGTGATACGAGCCGAGAGGCGTTTATACATGGGTGTCGTGCTCTCCGGGGTGGGATTCGGGTTCGATCTGAAAAGTGGAGTGTTCGATGCCCACGGCGAAGTGTTCGCTGACGCATTGCTGAAGTGATGTCAGCAGTGCGGCGGAGGCTTCCATCGTGATGGTGTCATCGACTACCACATGGGCGGTGAGCGTGGGGAGGTCGGTCGAAACCTGGGTGGCGTGGAGGTCGTGCACAGCGACCACGTGCGGAAGGGCGAGGATGTGGCGGCGGACATCCTCGAGATCGAGGCCGGCAGGTGTGGACTCCATCAGCACCCGGCCGGATGCTCGCAACAGGATGAGTGTGCGGGGAATGATGAGCAGCGCGATCAATACGCCCGCCACGGCGTCCGCCTGATACCACCCGAAAACGGCGATGAGGATCGCGCTGGCGATGACGCCGACAGAACCGAGGGCATCGTTGACGACCTCGAGGAACGCGGCGCGCATGTTGAGATTGCGTCCGCGGCCGCTGAACAACACAAGCATGGAGGCGATGTTGGCGACGAGACCCACGATGCCGAAGAACAGCAGGCTCCCCGAAGCGATCTCAGGTGGCTCGAACAGCCGCCGCACGCCCTCCACGAGCGCGAAGATGCCGACCCCAAGTAGCAGAGCTGCTTGAGCGAGCGCACCGAGTACCTCTGTGCGTTGAAGACCGAAGGTGTATCGGGGAGTCGGGGGACGGTTCATCAGATGTGCGGCGGTGACGGCCATCGCCAACCCGATCACATCGGTGAGCATATGTGCAGCATCAACGAGCAGTGCGAGGCTGCCCGTGATGATCGCCCCAATCACTTCGATGATGAAGACCGAGGAGGTGATCGCGAACGCGATGACCAGGCGATTGCGGGGAGTGGCGTCACCAATACCGTGACTGTGCCCTGTTTCTGTCATGGTGCTCCTACGGCCGTCCAACGATGAGCCGGGCGACGGTGGCCGCATCACGACCCGCCCCAGCGAGAGTGTCCGCATCCGCCCGGGAGTAGCGCGGCATGCCAACACTGAACAGTCCGGGGATGCGTGCGCTGACGTGCAAAGGCTGCCCGGGCGGCTCCGAATCGGGCAGCCATGCGTCGGCTGGTCTGTACCCGGTCGCGAGGATCACGGAATGCGGCTTCATAGACGCCCCATCGGCGAATATCACGGTGTCTCCGTGAACGTCCGTCACGGCGGTGGCATGAGTGACGTCTGGGGAATCTACGCGGGGGCGTGCCTCGGGCTTCGGGTCCTTGAGTCGCAGCCTTGACCAGACGGACCGTTCCGATACCCGAGGGGGGGCCGCTCGAGTCGCGAGGGTGACGTCGTGGGAGGAAGCGAGTTCTTCAGCAATCTCCACGCCGCTGTATCCGCCGCCGACGATCAGCACGCGGCCGGGAGGTATCTGCGCGGGGTAGAGGTACTGGCTGGAATGCAGCACAACGCCGGGTACTGCCAGTTCCCGGCGCCAGCCCGGTATGCGCGGCACTGCGGCAGCTCCCGTTGCACAGACCACATTTCGGGTTTGCACCTCCCCGGCGGAGGTCGAAAGATGCAGCGTGGATCCGTCGCCCAACCGGGTGACTCCGAGAGCACGGGTGCCCCACACAGTTTTCACACCGAGGGCTTTCTCCACCGAAGACAGGTAATCCGACATCTCACCCCCGCTCGGATGGCGGTCTCCATCGCCCGGGAAAGGGAACCCGCGGACGACACTGTGGCGCGCCGCGCTGCGTAGTTTCATGGAGTGCCACCGTGTAGCCCAGCTTCGTTGACCGGGGGGTGCCGAATCGATGATCACGAAGTCTTTCTGTGGCTCAAGCCCGGAGGATCTGAGCGCGGTGGCTGTCGCCAATCCGGAGTGCCCGGCGCCGACGATGATGACGCGACGGTGCGATAGCGAACGCGCCATCATTCAGCACCGTTCACCGCGGCTTCGATGCTGTCCTCCAGGTCGGTCCACGTTTCCAGGACGACAGGCTCTCCATTGATGAAGAACGAGGGGGTACTGCTGACACCGAGTTGCTCCCCCTCGTCTAGATCGAACTGGACCCGTTCGGCTGTAGCAGGGTCAGCGACAGCGTCATCGAATGCGGCCATGTCCAATCCAAGTTCCTCAGCGAACCCCCGGAACAGGTCCGCACGAGACTCCTGAGCCTCACCCCATTGAGGCTGCGTCTCGAACAGGCGGTGATACATGTCTTCCAGCCGGCCCTGCTGCGCTGCGGCTTCGGCAGCGATCGCGGCGTTCTTCGAGTTGACGTGGCCTGGCAACGGGAAGTACCGGATCACATATGTGATCTCTCCATCGAACTTCTCGCGGAGATCTTCCACAAGGGGGTAGAAGGCACCGCATGCCTCGCACTCGAAATCGAGGAACTCGACAACCGTCACCGCCCCTTCGCCTCCGTCATCGAGGACATGCGAGTTCTCACGCACGACTTGGGGGCCGTCAGCGTCTCCCGTCTCGGGGGCGGCGGCACGATTTTGATTCGCCAGGACAAAGACCAATGCGATGATCAGCAACACCACGGCGATAGCCACGGTGACAAGTACCGCTTTCGCAGAAGATTTCATAGACACTCCAGACACACACAACTAACGAGGACGACCAGTGGAGCGCCATCGAAGAGATGGCGCCGCCGAAGTCAGGTCCGCGACAGGGAAAGCTGCGTGAGAGAAGGAGGCAATGCGAACAGGCGCCCCGTCGTGGCCGCCAGTGATGGTGCGCGCGGTAAACGTTCGCGAATGCGAGAAGAGGGGACATGACGGCGGAAGGCCCGCGTGACGACGAGCACCAAGAAGCAGCAGATGATACCCAAGAGGCATCCGGCAACGCCGATCACGATGTCATTCGTGGCATCCCCGGCCACGAAACGTTCGCCGGTCGGGACGACGCCGCTCTCACCCGCACCAGTCGATACATGGCCAGCAGAAGGCATCCCTAGCGCCGACGAGGATGTCGTGCTCAGATACGGAGCCGCATCCGCCGCGTCGCGATGGCCACCCGGCCATGCTCCGCCGACGAGAAGAAGCGCCAGCCCGAGGGCTGTAATGATCTTCGTTATCAAGAAATCGTCGGAACGGCCGGCGCAGTTGCGAGTGCGACCGTGGACAACCATGACGTCAGCATTCTACCAGCCCCACCAATCGAGATTCCTTGCCCCAAAAACGCTCTGCATGCTCCCGTCGCACCGGAGCCCCGAGGGCAATGCGGACGTGGACGGCGAACACCAGGCCGATATCCCTCACGGAGTCCAGATAGCTCGCGGACAACAACGCGCCGAACCGCTGCCCGAAACCCCAGGCAAGATACGCCGACGGCGCCACGGCCGCCGTGATCCACAACAAGCGATCGCGTTTCAAGCCGTGACGGTTCAACAGAGCGCCGAGGAGGAACATCGGTAACAGGTTGACCACCCGATACTGAGGACCGAGGAACATCCAGGTCATGGCTCACGTACCGACGGTCGCATGCAGAGCGTTCTTGGGGCGGCAGCGTGCCTGCGGGCTCAAAGATCGTGCGCTGAGGACATCAGGTGGACCGCGTCGGCAATGGGTCAGCGGATGCTGTACAGTACAGCGTATGCTGACTATTGCCTCACGCATCGACGTCATGAACCGGCTCGGCCGGGCCATGGCCGATCCGACGCGTTCCCGAATCCTCATGTCTCTGCTCGGTGGACCGAGCTATCCGGCTGTTCTCTCCCGTGAGCTGGAGCTGACGCGCTCGAACGTGTCGAACCATCTGACCTGCCTGCGAGACTGCGGGATCGTCGTTGCCGAGCCGGAGGGCCGCCAGACTCGCTACGAGATCGCCGACCCGCATCTTGCAGCTGCCCTCGTCGCGGTCGTGGACGTGACGCTGGCGGTCGATGAGCACGCGCCCTGCGTGGATTCATCGTGCACGGTGGCTGGCTGCTGTGGGACGGGGGCTGACGCGTGAGCGAGGCGTGTGGCTGCGAGCACGAGCCTGCCGCGACGGCGGGCGAAGAGATCGAAGAGGCCGAGCGGCCCTGGTGGAGAGACCGCGGGGTGATGGTGCCGGTGTTCTCCGGCGTTGCGTTCCTGGCCGGTCTGATTTTCGAGTGGTCTGGGCTCGAGATCCCGGCATTGGTGCTGTTCTGGGTCGGTCTGCTGCTGGGCGCGTCGACGTTCACGCCCGGCGCGATCCGAAAGCTGTTCAAGGGCAAGCTCGGCATCGGGCTGCTGATGACGATCAGCGCGATCGGTGCCGTCATCCTCGGCTATGTGGAGGAGGCTGCAGCTCTGGCGTTCTTGTACTCGATCGCGGAGGCGCTTGAGGACAAGGCGATGGACCGCGCCCGCGGCGGACTGAGGGCACTGCTGAAGCTCGTGCCGGAGACAGCGACCGTGCTGCAGGGTGGCGTCTCCGCGCAGGTGCCGGCGAGAGAGTTGACGGTCGGGCAGGTCATGGTGGTCCGCCCGGGTGAGCGGATCGCGACTGATGGGGTCGTGCGTTCTGGTCGCTCCAGCCTGGATACCTCGGCGATCACCGGGGAGTCCATCCCGGTCGAGGTTGAGCCCGGCGATGCGGTGTCGGCCGGTGCGATCAACAGCGCCGGTGTCCTGGAGGTCGAGGCGACTGCTGCGGGCACCGATAACTCGCTCACGACGATCGTGGAGCTGGTCGAGAAAGCGCAGACCGAGAAGGGCGAGCGTGCTCGTCTGGCGGACAGGATCGCCCGCCCGCTCGTTCCCGGCGTTCTGATCCTCGCTGCGCTCGTCGCGATCATCGGGTCGCTGCTGGGCGACCCGGAGGTGTGGATCACTCGCGCACTCGTCGTACTGGTCGCCGCTTCTCCGTGTGCGCTGGCGATCTCGGTCCCCCTGACGGTCGTCGCGGCGATCGGCGCGGCGAGCAAGTTCGGTGTGATCATCAAGTCCGGCGCCGTTTTCGAGCGCTTCGGCACGGTCCGACACGTTGCCGTCGACAAGACCGGCACCCTCACCCGCAACGAACCGGCGGTCACCGCCGTGCTCACGGCGAACGGCGTGACCGAGACCCAGGCTCTGGCCTGGGCGGCCGCGTTGGAGCAGCACAGCACCCATCCTCTCGCCTCAGCGATCACTCCCGCGGCGCCGGGGACTCCAGCAGCTGCAGATGTGACCGAGCAGGCTGGGCACGGCATCGACGGCACCGTCGACGGATCGAGAATCACCGTCGGCAGTCCCCGCTGGTTGAACGCCGGCGACCTCGCGGAGCGGGTCGCGGAGTTGGAAGAGCAGGGCATGACCGTCGTCATCGTGCACCGCGACGGGTCACCGGTCGCAGCGATCGGCGTCCGCGACGAGCTGCGCCCGGAAGTCCCCGAGGTCGTCCAGACACTCACCGGCCAGGGCGTCGGGGTGACGATGCTCACCGGCGACAACGCCCGGACCGCTCGTGCACTCGCGGCGCAGGCAGGGATCAGCGACGTACGCGCGGAACTGCGCCCGGAGGACAAGGCGACCGCGATCGCGGAGCTGTCGACGGCGGGACCGGTCGCGATGATCGGCGACGGCATCAACGATGCCCCGGCCCTCGCTGGCGCAGACATCGGTATCGCGATGGGCGCGACCGGCTCCGACGCAGCGATCGAATCCGCTGACGTGGCCTTCACCGGCCATGATCTGCGCCTCATCCCACGGGCGTTCGACCACGCCCGCCGCGGTCGACGGATCATCAACCAGAACATCATCCTGTCGCTGCTGATCATCACCGCACTGCTCCCGCTCGCGCTCTTCGGCATCCTGGGGCTCGCGGCCGTCGTCCTGGTCCACGAGGTTGCGGAGGTCATCGTGATCCTGAACGGCCTGCGTGCCGCCCGCACCCGCACGCCGCGACTGGAAAGCTGATGCTCGCCACCATCGGATCAGCGATCGGCCTGTTCGCGGCAACCAACATCGACGACATCGTCGTGCTCACCGTGCTGTTCCTCGCCTCCAGTCGCGGGAGACCCCGGCCGTGGCAGATCGTCGCAGGCCAGTACCTGGGGTTCATCACCCTCGTCGTGATCAGCGTGATCGCCGCCCTCGGTCTCACCGTCGTTCCGGACGAATGGGTCGGTTTCCTGGGTCTGATCCCGCTCGGCATCGGCATCTGGACACTCATTCGCGGCCTGCGCCGCAACGGCGATAACGATGACGACGATTCCAAGATCACCGCGGTCGGACTCTGGGGCGTCGCAGGTATCACGATCGCCAACGGGGCCGACAACATCTCCCTCTACACACCGATCTTCCGCACGAGCGCCCCCGGCGACGTCGCGATCATGATCGTCGTGTTCCTGATCCTCGTCGCGGTCTGGTGCGCGGCCGGTCGGCTGATCGGCACCAACAAGGCTGTCACCGAGGGGCTGGAGCGCGTAGAGCACTGGCTCGTACCGGCCGTGTTCATCGGTCTGGGCCTGTTCATCCTGATCGAATCTGGGGTCATTGTCCGTCTGATCGAGGTCCTCGCATGACCTCCTCCCAGACAGAGGATCACCCGCCCGCTGCGCGCAAGCTGTCGTCGACGAGGCGGTGGCAGCTCACTGGTGGAGCGCTTCTGATCGCCATGGTCGTCGTGCTGATTGATCAGGGAACGAAGGTGTGGGCCGAAGCCACCCTCACCGAGCGTGAGCGGATCCCGCTGATCGGTGACCTGCTGGGTTTGCAGCTCGCCTACAACCCCGGAGCGGCATTCTCGTTCGGTGAAGGCTTCACCTGGGTGTTCGCGCTGCTCGCTGTTGCCGCTACCGTCACAGCGATCGTGTTCGCGTTCCGAGTGCAACGGCCGGGATGGGCGATCGTCGTCGGCGCGCTCGGTGGAGCTGCCGCCTCACACGCAGGCGACCGCCTCTTCCGTGACCCCGGGTTCGCCCGGGGTCACGTCGTGGACTTCCTCGCCTACGGGAACTGGTTCATCGGGAACGTCGCTGACATCGTCATCTTCGCCGCAGCGATCACCGGAGCACTTTTCATGATCCGTGCAGGCGATGAGAGCACCGAGTGAGATCCCTTGTGCGGTGGTGGGACACCCATCAAGTCGCCCTCTACATCGGCGCCATCGCCGTGGGGGCGGCCGTCGGGCTGATAACGCCGCAAGTTGCTCCGAGCCTCGAGCATTCGATCGAACCGGCACTGATGCTGCTGTTGTTCGCGACGTTCCTCGGCGTCCCGCTCATCGAAGTGAAACGCGCGTTCCGTGACATCAGGTTTCTCGGCACAATGCTGGTGGCGAACTTCGTCATCGTGCCGATGGTCGCCTGGGGCCTATCGCGCTTCGTGGTCGACGATCGCGGGCTGCTGCTCGGGGTGCTGCTCGTCCTGCTGACCCCGTGCATCGATTACGTCATCGTGTTCGCAGGCCTCGCAGGCGGCGCTGGCGCACGACTGCTCGCAGCCGCACCGCTGCTGATGTTGCTCCAGATCCTGCTTCTACCTGTATTCCTGTTCCTCTTCGCGGGCGGCGCAGTGCTCGATGTGGTCGACATGGGCCCGTTCATCCGGGCATTCCTGTTGCTGATCGTGGTCCCCCTCTCCGCCGCAGCGGTCGTGCAGGCTGTTGCCCGTCGTCACCGGGGAGGCCGGTTCATAGCGAAGATCATGGCGGGCGCGATGGTGCCGCTGATGATGGTGACGCTCGCTGTGGTGATCGGTTCCCAGATCGCCGCCGTTGGATCGCAACTCACCGCGCTCCTGCGAGTCGTACCGCTTTACATCGCATTCGTCGTCCTCGCCGTCGCGATCGGGAAGCTCGCCGGCCGCGTCGGACGACTAGACGTCCCCGCCACCCGCGCGGTGATCTTCTCCACTGCGACGCGCAACTCGCTCGTCGTCCTACCGCTCGCTCTCGCTCTCCCCGTCTCGATGAGCATCGCCCCGCTCGCGGTGGTCACACAAACCCTGGTCGAACTGGTCGCGATGATCATCCTCGTCCGCCTGGTCCCCCTCCTCGCGCGCGAACCACGGCCCAGCCTCGCCTAGCCGCAGCAGTGGACAGCAGATTGGAGCGGTCGTCCCACTGAAGACGATCGTTCGGGGCCGGACGCCAGTGGTGGTGACGGGGAAGGTCGACACGCCGAGCGTGGGCTCGCCGTAATTCCCTGCCGAACGGCAGGGCACCGAAACGGGCGGTGGATGAGCTTTGGCGCGGGTTTCGCCATCAACGGGTCACCCGATTCCCGGAGTCCACAGGCCGCCGTTCAACCGTTGTTCATAAGCCAGCCTGACGATCTGACTTCTCAGCGCGATCTCTGCTGTTTCATCATCATCCGGGGGCTCAGGCGGGCAGTTCGCTGCCGCTGAACCCAGATGCGCGCACACCGATATCAAACTCCCAAAGCTCCGCTTTGGATCGGACTTAGTCTGATCGAACTCCGGGGTAATCCGATGTAAAGCGATTAGTCCGATCTAAAGACGGAACTCACAGATCCCCTCTTGACCTCCGCATCGCTCGGGCGTAACGTACAACCAAATGGTTGCACAACGAGAATTGAGCGAAGCGGAGGTCGACCGTGTGTTCCACGCATTGGCGACGTCGACCCGGCGCGACATCCTGCGCCGGACGATCGAGCGGGAGCAGTCCGTCTCGACCCTCGCCTCCGAATACGAGATGTCGTTCGCCGCGGTGCAGAAGCACGTCGCCGTGCTCGAGGCCGCGAACCTCATCGTCAAGCGCGCCGAGGGACGCGAGCGGCTCGTCCGCGCGAACCCCGAGATGATCGCCCGCGCCAGGGCGCTCCTCGCCCGATACGAAGAGCTGTGGCGGTCGCGCATCGCCCGAC
>NZ_JBEPZB010000016.1:0-75648 GCF_041641055.1 Microbacterium sp. | reverse complement strand
TCCTTGGATCCAGCACGCCGTACAGGATGTCGACGAGGAAGTTGGCGACGAGCACGCTGACGGTGATCATCAGGAAGAGCGCCTGCATGAGCGGGTAGTCCTGCCCGATCACGGCGTTGAAGAGCAGATATCCGATACCGGGATAGCCGAACACCTGCTCCACGAGGATGGATCCGCCGACCACGCCGCCGAGCGTGAGCCCGAAGCCGGTGAGGTTCGGCAGGATCGCGTTTCGTGCGGCATAGCGGAGGGCGATCGTGCGACCGTGCAGGCCGTTCGCCTCTGCGAAGGTCACGTAGTCGTCGCCCAGGGTGTTGATCATCGCGTTGCGCATGCCGATGATCCAGCCGCCGAGCGACGTCAACAGGATCGTGACCGCCGGGAGTACCGCATGCTGCACGAGATCGATGAAGAAGTCCCAGGTGAAGCCCGGCGTTGTCGTCGCCGAATACGCGCCCGTGGTCGGGAACCAGTGCAGCACGTACCCGAAGAAGAACAGCAGCAGCAGTGCGGTCCAGAAGTAGGGGAAGGTGCTGAGGAAGGATCCGGTCAGCGTCGGCAGCGAGTCCAGCCACGTGCCACGACGCCAGGCGGCGGCGGTGCCGATCAGGGTGCCGATCACGAACGCGAGGATCGTGACGATGCCGACGAGGCCGATCGTGTACGGCAGCGCGGTCGAGACCATGCTCGACACGGTCTGCGGGTAGAACGTGTACGAGACGCCGAAGTCGAGTCGTGCGACCTGACCGAGGTAGGCGACGTACTGATCCCAGATCGAGCCGGTCGGCACACCGAGCTGCGCCTCGATCGCGGCGCGCGTCGCATCGGACACCGGGCCGTTCTGCGAGAGCTTGGCGATCGCGGCATCCGCGGGCGAACCCGGCATCAGCCGCGGAAGGAAGAAGTTCAGCGTGATCGCCGCCCACAGCGTGAGCACGAACAGGCCGACCTTCTGCAGGACGTACTTCATCGGTCGTCCTCCTTCACGCGCTCGAGCCGGGTGAAGATGCCCAGCGGTGCCGAGTCGTAGTTCTGCGGAATCATGTACGGGTCCTCCTCCGACGGCCAGCCGGTGAACTTGGCGTCGCTGAACAGGCCCCAGATACCGCCGTAGTACAGCCCGATGACCGGCATCTCCTCGTAGACGATGCCCTGCAGCTCCTGCACGATCTCGCTCTGACGGGCGGGGTCGACCGTCTCGCGGTACTCGGCGAGCAGGGCGTCGGCCTCATCCGAGCGGTACCGCTGGAAGTTGTTCGCGGTCGTCTCGCCGGACGGCACGTAGAACTGGCTGGAGAGCAGGTTGTTGTACGCCTGGTACACGTCGCCGTTGCCCATGCCGCCGATGGCCATCTCGAAGTCGCCGTTGCTGATGGCGCTCTGGTAGCCGGCCGGCTGCGGGAGCTTGAGCGTCACCTTGACGCCGACCTTCGACAGCTGGCTCTGCACGGTCTGCGCGGCGCGGGTCCAGTCCGAGAACCCGTTGGCCGTCGTCAGCGCGAACTCGAGCTGCTCGCCGTCGGCGCCCACGAGCCGATCGCCGTCGAGCGTGTACCCCGCCTCGGCGAAGGCGTCGAGCGCGGCATCCGTGTCCTGCGTGATCATGCCCTGGTCGGGAATGCTCGGGTCCAGGTACTCCTCCTGGTTGGGGAGGATGAGCCCGGTCTGCCCCGCGGGCTTCATGTAGCCCTCGGACGCGGTCTCGGCGATCTCCTCGCGGTCGAGCGAGAGGGCGATGCCTCGGCGCACGTTCACGTCGTCGAACGGCGCGACCTCGAGGTTCGGCATCAGCGCGATGACGCCGCCGGGCGGGAACCACCAGGCGTTGTGCTCGCTGGCCGCACCCCAGGTGCCCTCGACGTCGGAGATGAACGAGTACGCCCAGTCGTAGCCGCGCGTGACCGTGTCGAGCTGCGAGTTCGTCGACGGCAGGATGATGTGCTCGATCTCGATCTTGTCGGCCTGCCAGTAGTCGGGGTTCTTGTCCATCGAGTACTGCTGGTCGTTGTAGTTGCCCAGCACGAACGGGCCGGTGCCGACGGGGTTCTCGTTGCGGAAGGTGCCGGGGTCCTTCACGTCGGCCCACAGATGCTCCGGCACGATCATGGTCTGGCCGAGGATCGGCAGCGAGGGGGCGTCGTCGGTCTGCAGGTGCATGATGACGTCGTTCCCGTCGGTCTCGACGGACTCGAGGTGCTGCCAGGCGCCCTTGATGTCGAGCGAGGGGTTGTCCTTCAGCAGCTGGAAGGTGAACGCCACGTCATCGGGCGTCAGCTTCTCGCCGTCGCTCCACTCGACGTCGTCGCGGATCGTCATCACGATCGTGCGGGCGTCGGGCTGCGACCACTCCGTCGCGAGCCAGGGGTTCTGGGTTCCGTCGAGCGGGTTCACCAGGATCAGCGGCTCGTAGATCCACCGCGACGCCGTGCGCGTGTTCGTCAGATACGGGTTGAAGTTCCGCGTGAAGAACGGGTTCCCCTTGTCCGCATTGATGAGCATCGTGTCGTCGCCGATCGATGGATCGGGCTGCGAACTGATCTGGATGCTGCAACCGCTGAGGACCACGGCTGCTGCCGCCAGTCCCACGATCGCGGCTCTCCGCCAGCGCCGGAGCATGTGCGTCTTCGCCACACTGCCACCTCATGTCGTCTGTGTCATGAAGGGTGTCCCGCGGGTCGGGGCGCCCCGCAGCCGAAGCCGCTCCCGCAATTGTAAGCGCATACATTTTGCGACCGCAACCCCCTCTCAGCGGCGGTGCGGACAGGTCAGAGGTCTCCGGCGGGGCGCTGGGAGCTCTCGCGCACGAGGATCTGCAGCGGCAGCCGCACGGTCATCGGCGCGGCATCCGGTCGTTCCAGGCGGCGGGCGAGGAGCTGGACCGCCGCACGGCCCAGGTCGATCATCGGCTGACGGACCGTGGTGAGCGCGGGCCGCGACAGCGCACCCGCTTCGATCCCGTCGAAGCCGGTGACCCGCACATGGTCCGGGACGCGGATGCCCGCCGAGCGGAACGCGTCGATCGCCCCGAGCGCCATCTGGTCGTTGGCCGCGACCAGCGCCGTCGGAACGCCGCGCTCGATCAGCTCCTCGGCGGCGCGCCTCCCCGACGCCCGGGTGAAGTCGCCGCGCAGCACCGCCACATCTTCGATCGCGACGCCGGCATCCGCGATGGCCGCAGCGAACCCGTCCCAGCGCTGCGCGCCGTCCGGCGAGTCCTCTGGACCTGCGATGAAGGCGAGGGCGCCCTCGTCCGCCTGAGCGAGCACCAGCCTGGTCAGCTCCGCCATCGCCTCCGCGTTGCTCACGGTCACGTGATCGTACGAGTCGCCTCGGGCGGGACCGGACAGGACGACCACCGGGATCCGCCGCGCGAGGCGGGCGAGCACGTCATCCGGCACACTCTGGGCGAGCACCATGAGTCCGTCGACACGACCCGCGATGTCGCGCACGGTCTCGCGGCCCGGATCATCACGACCGACGCCGATCATCAGGACGAAGCCCTGCTTCCAGGCCTCGAGCTCGGCGCCGCGCAGCACCTCGTCGAGGAACAGCATGGTCGGATGCGGAGCCCCGGCGTCCGACGACGCCTGCTCGATCGTGAACGGCGGTCGCTCGGCCCGCCCGTCTGCCAGCACGTCGAGGTCGGGCGCGTCCTCCGAGGCGTCGAATCCGGGGAAGTAGAGTCCGAGCACGCCGGTGCGGCGCTCGGCGAGTCCTCGGGCGCTGCCGCTGGGCACGTAGCCGAGGGCGGTCACCGAGTCGAGCACGCGCTCGCGGGTGGCCGGGCGCACGGCATCCGGCTGCCGCAGCACTCGCGAGACCGTCGCGATCGACACCCCGGCGCGCTCAGCGACGTCGTAGACGGTCGCCTTCCTGGTCACGCTCGCTCCTCCTCCGGTCGCGTGTGCACCAGGCTACCCGTCGGCGCGGCACCGCCTGTGCGCTCCGCACGTCCATGTGCGCCTGCGAAGTCAGGATGCCGCGAGCGCGGACTTGTGAAGCGCAATCGGACTTGCGAGGCGCTCGGGTGCGAGGCGGGTTCAGCGGCGCGCGACCACGGAGCCATGCCGCCGGGTGCTGATCTCGCCGGGTTCGCGGCCACGGGTCTCGGTCGACACGACCTCGAAGCCGGCGTCCGCCAGAACTGCGGCGAGCGCGTCGGCGGACCAGAAGTATGCGGGGGCGACCGCATGGGCGAAGGGCGTGCGCGGCTCGCCGTCGAAGAAGCCGATCAGGAGCGTGCCACCGGGAGCGAGCGCACGGGCGAACTCGCGTAGGACCTCGGGCAGATCGGCCGGCGGCGTGTGGATGAGCGAGTACCAGGCGAGGATGCCGCCGACCGAGCTGTCCTCGAGCGGCAGTCGGCGGAACGTGCCGACGTCGAAGCGCAGGCCGGGATGCCGCTGCCGCGCGTTCGCGATGAACGCGGCCGACAGATCGATGCCCCGAGCCTGGCGTCCGCCGCGGCTGAGGAACTCGGTCCACAGGCCCGGCCCGCACCCGGCATCCAGCAGCTGTCCGTCCGTGCCGTCGCGCCACGCGGCGATGACCTCGGCATCCCGCGGGTCGAGCTGCTCGATCGAGCCGGCCAGCGCGATGTACTCGGCCGCCCTCGCGTCGTACGCGGCGCCGATGCCGTCGTCGGAGCGGCTCGCCATCAGCGGCGAGCCGCGAGCGCCGCCTGATACAGGTCACGCGATGAGAGCCCGGTGGCCGCGGCGACCTCGGCGCACGCGTCCTTCAGGCGCAGACCGGATGCGACCAGGTGCTGCACCTGCGCCAGGGCGTCCTCCGCCGACGCCTCCCGTCGGGGCGCGCCCTCGACGACGACCACGATCTCGCCCTTGACTCCCGCGGAGGCCCACTCGACCAGCTCGGCGGCCGTCCCCCGGCGGACCTCCTCGTAGAACTTCGTCAGCTCGCGGCACACGGCGATGCGTCGATCCTCTCCGAAGGCCGTGCCCATGTCGGCCAGCGACGACGCCAGCCGGGCAGGCGACTCGAAGAAGACCATGGTCCGCGGCTCTGCGGCGAGCGCGCGCAGCGTCGATCGCCGGTCCCCCGGCTTGCGCGGCAGGAAGCCTTCGAACGTGAAGCGATCGGTCGGCAGCCCCGAGATCGACAGCGCCATCAGGACGGCGCTGGGTCCGGGGATCGCCGTCACCGTCACCCCCTGGGCGACGGCCTCGGCGACGAGCCCGTAGCCGGGGTCGCTGATCGCGGGCATCCCCGCATCGCTCACGACGACCACGTCGGTCTCGACGGCGAGGGCGGCGAGCTCGGCGGCCTTCTGCTTCTCGTTGTGGTCGTGCAGGGCGATCAGCCGCGGGCGGTTCGCGATCTGCAGCGCCTGCAGCAGCCGCTGGGTGGTGCGGGTGTCCTCGGCGACGACCACCTCGGCGTTCTCCAGCACCTCGACGAGACGGCGCGAGACGTCCCCCAGATTTCCGATCGGGGTCGCAGCGAGGATGATCACCCGCCCAGCTTAGGCGGGACGGTCGAAGCGGATGCCCGAAGCGGACGGTCGAGGCGGGTTGTCTAGGCTGGACCGGTGACCGCGCCCCTGCCCCTGCTCCCTCCGCCGGAGGAGCGGTCGACGCGCTTCGGGCAGCTGTACGAGCGGATGCTGTCCGACGCCCGATCGCATCGGATGCTGCGCTGGCTCGCGCCGCTGCTCGTGACCGTGCTCGCGGCGGTGCTGCGGCTGGTGAACCTCGGCCACCCGCACCAGCTCGCGTTCGACGAGACCTACTACGTCAAGGACGCGTGGTCGCTGTGGACCCTGGGCTACGAGGGCACCTGGGGCAAGAACGCCAACGAGGCGTTCATCACCCTCCAGCAGCTGCCGCTCTCGGACACGGGCTCGTTCATCGTGCACCCGCCGCTGGGCAAGTGGCTGATCGCGCTGGGCATGGCGATCGGCGGCCCGGACGACACGGTCGGCTGGAGGATCTCGGTGGCGGTGCTCGGCACGGCCACCGTGCTGCTGGTCTACCTGGTGGCGCGTCGTCTGACCCGCTCCATCGCCGTGGCGACGGTGGCAGCCCTGCTGCTCGCCATCGACGGACTCGGCATCGTGATGAGCCGCATCGCCCTGCTCGATGGACCGCTGACGTTCTTCCTGCTGCTGGGCGCGCTGTTCATCCTGTACGACCGGGATCGCACGATCCCGGTCCTCGAGCGCCCTGACCCCGACTCCCCCGACCCGATGTGGGGACCGGTGCTGTGGCGGCGGCCCTGGCTGATCGCCGCGGGCGTCGCGCTCGGCGCCGCCTCCGCCGTGAAGTGGTCGGGGCTCTACGCGCTGGCGGCGTTCGGCCTCTATGTCGTCGTGACGGATGCGCTGGCCAGACGCCGCGCCGGGATCGTCCTGTGGCCCAGCGCCGCGGCGTTCCTGCAGGGACCCGTGTCGTTCGTGCTGCTCGTGTTCCCCGCGCTCGCCACGTACCTCGTCAGCTGGACCGGCTGGCTGGTGACCTCCGGCGGATACGCCCGCGAGGCGGATCCGAACCCGCTGGTCGCGCTGTGGAACTACCACCAGGCGATCCTGAACTTCCATGTCGGACTCAGCAAAGGCCACCCCTATGCGAGCCCGGCCTGGGAGTGGCCGCTGCTGCTGCGGCCGACGGCGGTGTGGGTCGGCACCGACCCCGCACCCTGCGGGGTCGATCACTGCATCGCCGTGATCTCGACGATCCCCAATCCGCTCATCTGGTACGCGGGTGTCGCCGCAGCCGTCTACCTGCTCTACCGCCTGGTGCGCAGCTGGGTCGAGCGGCGGCCGATCGGCCCGTCCCTCACGTTCCCGCTGGTGGGCCTCGCCGCCACCTACGTGCCGTGGCTGCTGTTCCCCGAGCGGACGATCTTCCAGTTCTACACGATCGCGATGGCGCCGTTCCTCGTGATCGGTCTCGCGGTCGTGCTGCAGCAGATCGCCGGTCGACGGGAGGACCCGCTGCATCGACGTCAGTCCGGCGAGCGCACCGTGGCGGTCTTCCTGGCGGTCGTCGTGCTCGTGTCCGCGTTCTTCTATCCGCTGTGGACGGGCATGAGCGTGCCGTACGACTTCTGGCTCCTGCACAACTGGCTGCCCGGCTGGATCTGAGCGCTCAGTCCGCGTCTCCCGCGACATGCTCGACGAGCGGCAGCACCCGACCGGACAGGTGGGTGCGCATCGCGATCGACGAGGCCGTGCGCGCGACGCCCGGCACCAGGGCGACCCGGTCGAGCACCTCCTGCAGCTGGGTCGCATCGCGCGCCACGAGACGCAGCTGCATGTCGCTCGCCCCGGTCACGGTGTGCATGTCGACGATCTCGGGCACCGCATCCGCCAGCGCCATGGCGACCTCGTCGTGACCGACCTTCTGGTCGATCTCGACGAGGCAGAACGCCACGACGCCGTAGCCGAACCCCGCAGGGTCGACGCGGGGCACGATCGCCTCGATGACCCCGCCCTCGTGGAGCCGGGCGAGTCTGCTCGTCGCCGTGCCCCTGGCGATCCCCAGTCGACGCGCGCACTCCAGGATCGGCAGCTGCGGCGATTCGGTGAGGAGTCGGATGAGCTCGGCATCCAGCCGGTCGATGCGCATGCTCAGTCCCTGGTCGCTCCGGAGCGATCCCGCGCGACGCCGGGGCGGGCGACATCACGCGTCAGCCGCGCGACGACCAGCAGCACGGCGGTCAGTCCGATCGTGAGCAGCAGCTGGACGCGGGCGGCCGGGTCGATCATCGCGAGCGCGACGACGCCGAGGAGCAATGCCAGGCACAGCCAGCTCAACCAGGGGAAGCCCCACATGCGCATCGGCATCTCGTCGCCGGCGCGGTCGGCGCGGCGACGCAGGATGATCTGCGACACCGCGGTGGCGGTCCAGATCACGATCAGCGTCGACCCGACGACGTTCAGCAGGGCAGGCAGGACCACGTCCGGGAACGCCCAGTTCAGGCCGACGGTGATGAAGCCGAACGAGACCGAGGCGAGGACGGCGACCATCGGCACGCCCTTCGCGGTGGTGCGCGTCGCGGCGAGCGGTGCGAGGCCGCGCTCGCCGAGCGAGTAGGCCATGCGGGATGCCCCGTAGATGTTCGCGTTCATCGCCGAGAGCAGCGCGATCACGACGATGAGGTCCATCACGAGGCCGACACCGGGCAGATGGAGCGTGTCGAGCACGGCGGAGAACGGCCCGTCCTTGACCGCAGGGTCGTTCCACGGCAGCACGGAGACGATCACGAAGATCGAGCCGACGTAGAAGATCAGGATGCGCACGAGCACCTCGCGCACGATCCGGCGGATGTTGCGCGAGGGGTCGTCGGACTCCGCGGCGGCGATCGCGACGACCTCGGTGCCGCCGAACGCGAACACGACGATGAGGAGCGCGGCGGCGATGCCGGTGAGACCGTTCGGGGCGAAGCCGCCGTTGTCGACCAGGTTGCCGACGCCGGACGCAGGCACCGCAGGGATGAGCCCGAGGATGGCGCAGACACCGACGACGAGGAAGACGATGATCGCGGCGACCTTGATCGCCGCGAACCAGAACTCGAACCGTCCGTAGTTGCGCACGCCGAAGAGGTTCACCGCGGTGAGGGCGACCACGAAGATCAGCACCCAGACCCAGGCGGGGATCCCGGGGACCCAGGCGGAGATGATGCCGCCGGCTCCCGTCGCCTCGGCCGCGATCACGACGACGAGCTGGATCCAGTAGAGCCAGCCGACCGCGCTGCCGGCGCTGCGCCCCATCGCCTTCTGCGCGTACGAGCTGAACGCGCCGGAGCTGGGACGGGCGGCGACCATCTCGGCGAGCATCGCCATGATCAGCACCACGATGCCACCGGCGACGAGGTACGAGATGAGCACGGCGGGTCCGGCGATGCTGATCGCCTGGCCGGATCCGACGAAGAGCCCGGCGCCGATCGCGCCGCCCAGACCCATCATCGAGATCTGTCGACGGGTGAGGCCGGGGTGCAGCCCCTTCGTGGTGGTCGTGGTGGTGGGAACCTCGGTCATGCGCGCGCCTCCTGCAGTGCGGACGGGATCTGGAGCGCGGACTGCACCCGGTCGATGTCCTCCATTGAACCGGATGAGATCCGGATCCCCTCATCGGGGAAGGCCCTGGCGATCACCCCACCGTCGTGGAGGGAGGCGTCGAGGGCGCCCGTGCGCTCGCCCGCCGGGACCCAGACGAAGTTCGCCTGGGAGGGGACGGTCGGCCATCCTGCCTCGGTGAGCAGCCCGTGCAGACGCTCGCGCTGCGCGACCACCTCGTCGATGCGCGTGGCCAGCTCGTCCTCGGCGTCGAGCGACGCGACGGCCGCCGCCTGCGCGAGGTCGGTCACCCCGAAGGGCACCGCGACCTTGCGCTGGCTCTCGGCGACTTCGGTCGGCGCGAGCGCGTACCCGACGCGGAGCCCCGCGAGTCCGTATGCCTTGGAGAACGTGTGCAGCACGGCGACATGCGGATGCCGCCGGAACAGCTCGACACCGGCGCCGAACGAGCCGGTGCGGTCGAAGTGCACGTACGCCTCGTCGATCACGACGAGCACGTCATGCGGCACGGCGGCCACGAACGCCTCCAGAGCCTCCGCCGTCACGACGGTGCCCGTCGGGTTGTTGGGATTGCACACGAAGATGAGCCGGGTGCGCGGTGTGATCGCGGCGAGCATGGCATCCAGATCGTGCGTGTGGTGCTCATCCAGCGGCACCGCCACCGGTGTCGCGCCGGCGATGCGCACGAGAGACGGATAGGCCTCGAAGGATCGCCACGCGAACATCACCTCATCGCCGGGGCCGGCCACCGCGTGGATGAGCTGGGCGGCGAGCTCCACCGACCCTGCACCCACGGTGACCGCGGCGGGGTCGACGTCGTAGCGCTCGGCGAGGCGGCCCCGCAGGGCGGCGGCGCTCATGTCGGGATAGCGGTGCATCGTGCCGAGACGCTGCTGCACGGCCTCGACGACGGACGGCAGGGGCGGATGCGGCGACTCGTTGGAGGAGAGCTTGGAAGCACCGGCGGGCGCCGAGCGGCCCTGGCGGTAGGCGGGCACGGCCTCGAGCCCCGGGCGGGAGGGAAGGGTCATCGTCTGAGCGTCCTTGCTGAGATGCGGTGGCGGCCGGGCGGCCTGCCGTCGCGCAACACTAGAACGGATGCCGGGGGTTGGGCAATCGGTGCAGCATACGGTGCGCAACGCGCGCAGTCCGTCGGGTGGAATGCCTCCAAGGCTGAGCAGACTGCACACTCACCGTTCGGCAGACAGCAGAGCCGGATCGTCGACGGGGAGCCGGCACACGAAGGAGCGGCAGTCGTAGGCGAGCCCGCCCTCGGGTGTCGCCGCACCGCCCTTGCCCTCGAACAGCTCGAAGCCCGCGTCGGCGAACGACCGGGCCTGTGCGGGAGTCACGATCGCGACAACGTCGGCGTCGCTCGCCCTGGCTGCGGCGGCGAGTGCGAGGGACGGCAGCTCCGTAACGACCACGATCTGCCGCGGCGGATCGGCCAGCCCCGCCGCGACCCGCAGCAGGCTCCCGTGCGCGAACGGCTGACCGACGGCCTGTGTCGCGTGCGCGCGCACCCCGTCAGCGGCGGCCTCGCGATACCTCTCGCCCGCGCCGAGGCGCCAGGCCGTCAGAGCGGCCGAGGCGACGGCCGCGGCACCCGAGGGCAGGTCGCCGTCGGTCTGGTCAGGGGCCGCGGCGATGCCGTGCGCGGTCAGCAGCGGATCGGAGTCCACTCCGGCCAGAGCCGCGTCCAGGAGCTCACGGCCGCGGACGGCCCATCGGGAATCGCCCGTGGCCAGCGCGAGCCCGAGCAGCCCCTCGGCGAGGAGCGCGACGTCCGCGGTGGTCGCGACGGCGGCCGACGCGACACCGTCCAGCGACGCCCGCACCAGAGCGCCGTGCTCGTCGGTGTTGACCTGCAGCACGTGCTCGGCCGCGGCAGCGGCCGCATCGATCCAGGCGGGCTCGTCCAGTACCGCGCCGGCCCTGGCGAGCGCTCCGACGGCGAGGCCGTTCCACCCCGTGATCACCTTGCCGTCCACCGCCGGGGGCTCGAGCGCGTCCCGCTCGGCGACGGGGCGCCGGTAGTACCCGCCCTCGCTGCGCTCGCCGTCGATCCACGACTCCGAATCCTGCGCGGCGCCGAATCCCCCGCCCTCACGGCGGAGCACGTCGAGCAGGAAGGAGGCGATGCCGCGCGCCGTCGGCCCATCCCCCGCGTCGAGCGCGACGGAGAGCAGCTGCGCGTTGTCGGTCAGCATCCGCTCGTAGTGCGGCACGCTCCAATCCTGCTGCGTGGCGTAGCGGAAGAACCCGCCATCGGCATCGCGGAGCTCGGATCCGACCATCGCGGCGAGCGCCCGTGCGGCAGCGGCCGCGGCATCCGGCGCCTCCCGGCGCACCAGCGGGGACTGCAGGAACCCCAGGGTGGTCGCGACGGGGAACTTCGGGGCGCCCCCGAATCCGCCATACTGCGTGTCCTCCCGCGCGGCGATCGACAGAGCGGCAGCGGCGATCGCCCCGGTATCCGGCAGATCGGACGGCGTCGAGGCCGCGGCCCGCGCGAGCGCGTCGGTGACGGCATCCGCCGACTCCTCCGCCTGCGCGCGGCGCTGCGTCCACGCCTCGTTCACCGCCGCGAGCACGTCACGGAACGCGGGCATCAGGGGTCGCGCCTGCGGCGGCCAGTACGTGCCGGCGTAGAACGTCCGCCCCCGCGGGGTGGTGAACACGGTGAGCGGCCAGCCGAGGTTCTGCGTGAAGGCCGAGGCCGCCGCCATGTAGGCGCCGTCGACGTCGGGATGCTCCTCCCTGTCGACCTTGACCGCCACGAAGTCCCGGTTGATCAGCGCCGCGGTCTCAGGGTCGGCGAACGACTCCCTGGCCATCACGTGGCACCAGTGACAGGTCGAGTAGCCGATCGAGATGAGCAGCGGCACGTCACGACGCTGCGCCTCCGCGAAGGCCTCCGGCCCCCACGGGTACCAGTCGACCGGGTTGTCGGCGTGCGCCCGGAGATACGGGCTGAGCGTGTCGGCGAGCCGGTTCGTCATACAACCACGCTACGCCGCTCCCGCACGGCGGGGCCAGGGGCGCAGCGAGGTGCGAAGGTCAGGAGACGAGCAGCTGCTCGGCAGGGCGCGAGGCCGTGTAGCCGACGAGCGGCAGAGCGCGCTCCGCCGCGAGCGAGATGCGGGCATGCAGCACGTCGGAGGCGATGACGTACCCGTCGAAGTCGGTGTCGCTGGCATACACGCCGAGCGGCAGCGTCAGGGCCTGGAAGAAGGAGAACAGCGGACGCAGCTGGTGCTCGATGATGAGCGCGTGCCGCTCCCCGCCCCCGGTCGCCGCCAGCAGCACCGGCTTGCCGACCAGCTCGTACTGACCGACGAAGTCGAACAGGTGCTTGAAGAGCCCGGTGAAGGATGCCCGGTAGACGGGACTGCCGACGATCAGCAGATCCGCGCTCTCGATCGCGACGAGCTTCTCCTCGACTCGCGCCGGCAGCTGGTCGCGGCGCAGTGCGCCGGCCAGCGACGGCCCGATGTCGGTGAGCTCGATGACCTCGATCTCGACCTCGGCGCGTTCGGCCACGGCACCGGCGATCGCACGGACCAGGGCCGTGGTCTTGCTGGGTTCGTGCAGCGAGCCGGACACGGCGACGACGCGGTAGGGAGCTGTCATGCGGTCGACGCTACTCACGACGACGCCCCGTGTCGCGGGTGGCGACACGGGGCGTCATCTGTCGAAACGGAACGCCTCAGTTCACATCGTCCGGGTGCGATCCGACCCGGCCGGTGCCGTCCTGGGGGTCGAGCGCATCGATCGCGGCGACTTCGGCGTCGGTCAGCTCGAACCCGAACACGTCGAGGTTCTCGCGCAGACGCTCGGCGCGCACCGACTTCGGGAACACGATGAAGCCCCGCTGCAGGTGCCAGCGCAGCACGGCCTGGGCCGGGGTGACCCCGTGGGCCTGGGCGGCCTCGGCGACCGCCGGCGTGCCGAAGAGGTCGTACTTGCCCTGGCCGAGCGGGCCCCACGACTCGATGCGGATGCCGTGCGCGGTGGCCCAGTCGACGACGTCGCGCTGCTGGTAGGCGGGGTGCAGCTCGATCTGGTTGACGGCCGGTGTCACTCCGGTCTCGTTCACGACGCGCTCGAGGTGCGGCACCAGGAAGTTCGACACGCCGATGCTGCGGGTCAGACCGGCGTCGCGCAGCTCGATGAGCTTCGCGAACGCGTGCACGTAGTCGTCCTTCGCGGGGGTCGGCCAGTGCACGAGGTAGAGGTCGACCGCGTCGAGTCCGAGCTTGTCGAGGCTCTCGCCGATCGCCGCGCGCGGCTCCTCGCCGTGGTGGCGGTCGTTCCAGAGCTTGGTCGTGACGAACAGCTCGTCACGCGGGATGCCGGAGGCGGCGATCGCCGCGCCGACGCCCTCTTCGTTGCCGTAGATGGCGGCCGTGTCGATGTGGCGGTAGCCGATCTCGAGCGCCTCGCTCACGGCGCGCTCGGTCTCGTCGGCCGGCACCTTGAACACCCCGTAGCCGAGCTGCGGGATGGAGTGGCCGTCGTTCAGTTCGAGTGCAGGAATCGTCATGACTCCACCCTACGACCTGTGATGACAGGCGTGCCTGAGGGGACCGCCGCCATCGCCGCAGCAGCCTTGCCTACGAGCCGTTCGAGCGGACCACGCCCCCACAGGATCGACCAGAGGGTGGTGACCACGAGCAGACAGATCGCCGTCGCCGCCCAGAACGCGTTGCTGGAGAAGAAGCCTCCCGGCCCGCCGACGAGGGCGACGGAGAGCACGTGCGCGCTGTATGCCGACAGCGGCATGGACCCGAGGGCGCCCAGCGGCAGCAGCACGATGCGCAGCGGTCCGCTCGCCAGGATGCACAGCGCGATCACCGCGAGCGCGAATCCGCCGGAGCCGAGGATCTCGGCCGTTCCGCCGGAATGCGGATCCACGCCGAAGATCGCGCGGAGCACGGCGCCGCCCGGATCCGCGGCGACGACCGCCTGCGGATAGGTCTCCCATCCCGAGGCGGATCCCGAACCGGCCTCGAAGGACGACGAGTCGACAGCGCCGAAGATGCCGGACACCGCGCCGATCAGCCCGAGCCCGTAGCCGACGATCATGAGGCCGACCCCCGCCCCGAAGGCGATCGCCGCCGTCTCGAGCCGTTCCACCCGCAGACGTCCCAGCGCCATGCCCGCGAACACGAACGCGAGCCAGGCCGTGATCGGGTACGAGCCGTAGAGCACCAGACTCACTCCCGCGCCGTACGGATTGAGCGTGAGCACGGCCAGGAGCGCGAGCACCACAGGCCCCGCGAGGGCGAGCACGCCGGCCGCGATCAGCAGCTTCCACGGCTGCCACCGCAGGAACGGGATGACGGCGACGTAGAGCAGGCCGTACAGGGTCAGGATCACCGCGATCGGGGTGTTCAGCATCTCGAGCGCCAGCCCGATCACGAAGATCACGGCTCCTCGTCCCACCAGCTGCAGGCGGATGCTCGGCATCCGCTCGGGGTCGGGCAGGGAGCTGCGCCCCGTCATCAGCGCGATCGAGACCCCGGCGAGCACGGCGAACAGGATCGACGAGCGACCGTGCACGAGGTCGGTCCAGGTCGACAGGTCGAGCGGGTCGAACGCCACGGTCTCCCCGATGTGCGCGCCGGCCATGCCGAGGATCGCGAGCCCCCTGGCGACATCGAGACCGAGGATGCGGGGCGCGCGCCCGAACTCGTGCAGCCACCGCGATGCGGGAGGGACCTTCGACACAGTGCTCACGGATGAATCGTACGATGGGAGTTCTATGTCCTCCCCCGTGATCTTCTATCCTCCCGAGCTGCCCGTCAGCGCCGCCAGGGACGAGATCGCCGACGCCATCCGCGACCACCAGGTCGTCATCGTCGCCGGCGCCACGGGCTCGGGCAAGACGACGCAGCTGCCGAAGATCTGCCTCGACCTCGGGCGTGAGCGCATCGCGCACACGCAGCCGCGACGTCTCGCCGCGCGGACGATCGCGGAGCGCGTCGCGGAGGAGCTGCAGGTCGAGCTCGGCGGCGTCGTCGGCTACAAGGTGCGCTTCACCGACAAGGTGTCGGACGACACGCGCATCGCGCTGATGACCGACGGCATCCTGCTGAACGAGATCCACCGCGACCGGCTGCTGCGGCGGTACGACACGATCATCATCGACGAGGCGCACGAGCGCTCCCTCAACGTCGACTTCCTGCTCGGCTACCTCGTGCGCATCCTGCCAGAGCGCCCCGACCTCAAGGTCATCATCACCTCGGCGACGATCGATCCCGAGAGCTTCGCCCGCCACTTCGCGACAGCGGAGGGCGTGCCGGCTCCGGTCATCGAGGTGTCCGGCCGCACCTTCCCCGTCGAGATCCGCTACCGGGCGCAGACGGAGGAGACGGAGGAGTCCGACGAGGTCACCGCGATCGTCGCGGCCCTCCGCGAACTCGACCGCGAGGACCCGGGCGACGTGCTCGTGTTCCTCCCCGGCGAGGCCGAGATCAGGGACGCCGCGGATGCCGTGCGCGGCGCGTACTCGAAGGACCGCTCCCCCACCGAGGTGCTGCCGCTGTACGGCCGCCTGTCGGCCGCGGAGCAGCACCGCGTGTTCGAGAAGAGCCGCGTCGCCGGGGTGCGGCGCCGGGTCGTGCTCGCCACGAACGTCGCCGAGACCAGCCTCACCGTTCCCGGCATCCGCTATGTCATCGACACCGGCACCGCGCGCATCTCGCGCTACAGCAACCGCTCCAAGGTGCAGCGGCTGCCGATCGAGGCGATCTCCCAGGCGTCCGCGAACCAGCGCTCCGGTCGCGCAGGGCGCACCAGCGACGGCATCGCGATCCGCCTGTACAGCGAGGAGGACTTCGACAGCCGCGCGGAGTTCACCGAGCCCGAGATCCTGCGCACGTCGCTCGCCTCCGTCATCCTGCAGATGCTGTCGCTCGGCTTCGGCGACATCACCGCCTTCCCGTTCCTCACCCCGCCGGACTCCCGGGGAGTCAAGGCCGCGGTCGATCTGCTCACCGAGCTCGGCGCCGTCACCGGCAGCGGGGACACCCCGCGCCTGACGCGCATCGGTCGTGACATCTCGCGCATCCCGATCGACCCCCGCTTCGCCCGCATGCTGATCGAGGCAGGGCGCCCCAGCGGCACCGACGTCACCCGGGACGTGCTCGCGATCGTCGCCGGCATGTCGATCCAGGACGTGCGCGAGCGACCGTCGCAGGAGGCGCCGCAGAGCGTGCGCGACGAGGCCGATCGGATGCACGCGCGCTTCGCCGACCCGACGAGCGACTTCCTCTCGATCCTCAACCTGTGGAACCACCTCAGGGAGCAGCAGCGCGAGCTCGGATCCAGCGCGTTCCGCCGCCTCTGCCGGTCGGAGCACCTCAACTACGTGCGGGTGCGGGAGTGGTTCGACGTGCACCGCCAGCTGCGGTCACTCGTGAAGGACAAGGACTCCTCCCCCTCGGGCACGGCCGATCCCGACGCGATCCACCGCGCGCTGCTGGCCGGCCTCCTGTCGCAGATCGGCATCCTCGACGAACGGAACACCGGCAAGGGACTCGATCCCAAGAAGCGGAGGATGGCGGAGTACCGGGGCGCCCGGGGCATCCGCTTCTCGATCTTCCCGGGCTCGGCGCTGCGTAAGAAGGCCCCGCAGGCCGTGATGGCCGCCGAGATCGTGGAGACCTCGCGCACCTACGCCCGCACCGTCGCCGCGATCGACCCGGCCTGGGCCGAGGCGCTCGCCGGTGACCTCGCCAAGCGCCAGGTCACCGAGCCGCACTGGTCGAAGGATGCCGGCGCCGCCGTCGCCTACGAGAAGGTGACGCTGTTCGGGGTGGAGATCATCCCGCGCCGACGCGTCCAGTTCGCCCGCATCGACCGGCCCGCATCACGCGAGATGTTCGTGCGGCACGCGCTCGTGGAGGGCGAGTGGGACCCGACGCGCATCGACAAGCGGGTCAGCGCGTTCTGGCGCAGCAACGCCGAACTGCGCAAGCGCCTCGAGAAGCTCGAGGAGCGCGAGCGCCGTCGCGACATCCTCGCGGGCGACGAGGCCGTGTTCCGGTTCTACGACGAGCGGATCCCGTCGGACGTCTTCGACGTGCGCTCGTTCGAGAAGTGGTGGCGCGAGGCGCTGGCCGCCACCCCGAAGATGCTCGTGATGCGCGAGGCCGACCTGCTCGACGACGAGGGCAGGGCCGATCAGAGCGAGTTCCCCACGCGCTGGACGCAGGGCGACCAGGTGCTGGGACTCGCCTACCGCTTCGAGCCGGGTGCCGCGGACGACGGGGTCAGCGTCGTGATCCCCCTCCCGCTGCTCGCCCAGATCGAGGACAGGGGCTTCGACTGGCAGGTGCCCGGCCTCCGCGCCGAACTCGTCACCGGACTGCTGCGCGCGCTGCCCAAGGCGATCAGGCGGCACGTGGTGCCCGCAGCCGACTGGGCGGACAGGTTCGGGGCAGAGCTCGCGGGAGACGGTCCCGAGTCCCACGGCGGCCTCCCCGCCCGCATCCTCAAGGAGGCGCTCGCCCGCCTCATCCAGCCGCTCGCGAACCAGCTCGTCTCCGCCGCGGACTTCGAGGACGAGCGGGTGCCCGCGCACCTGCGCATGAACTTCCGCGCCGTCGACGAGCGCGGGCGGGTCGCGGGATCGAACCGCGACCTCAGCGCGCTGCAGGCCGAGCTCGCCGACCGTGCCCGCAGCAGCGTCGCCCGGTCGATCGCCGCCCCGCCCCGCCGCCCCGGCCCCTCGAAGGGACCGCAGCCCGCAGCCGTCGCGACCTCGATCGAACGCGACGGCCTCACCGCCTGGACCTTCGGAGACCTGCCCGAGGTGCTCGACACCCGCGTGGCCGGCGGTGTGGTGCGCGGGTACCCGGCGATCGTCGATCAGGGCAAGACCGTCTCGGTGCGCGTCGAGGCCACCGCAGAGGCCGCCCTCGTCGCCACGCGTGCCGGCGTGCGCCGCCTCGTGCTGCTCGGCGTGCCGTCGCCGTCGTCGTACGTGCAGGAGCACCTGACGAGTCAGGAGAAGCTGGCGCTCGCCGCCTCCCCCTACCAGTCGGCCGCCGCGCTGATCGAGGACTGCCGCGCCGCCGTGGTGCAGAACCTCATCGACCGCGCGGTCGCCGGTGGCATCGTGCGCACCGAGGCCGAGTTCGCGCGGGTGCGGGATGCCGTGTCGGCGGCGCTCGTGGACCAGCTGTTCGCCTGCGTGTCGCTGGTCGCCCGCATCCTCACCCAGTCCAGGGCCGTGGAACGCGGCATCAAGTCGCAGAACTCGCTCGCACTGCTCGGGCCGCTGAACGACATCCGCACGCAGCTCTCAGGTCTCCTGCACCCCGGCTTCGTGTCGGCGGCGGGTGTCGACCGTCTCGCGCACTTCCCTCGGTATCTCGAGGCGATGCTGGATCGACTGAAGGTGCTCGGCAACGAGCCGGGCAAGGACCGCACGCGCATGAGCGAGTTCGAGCGGATGGCGAAGGCCTTCGAAGAGGCAGGCGGCACCATCCCCCTCGCTCCCGACGCCTCCGCCGCCCTCATCGAGACGCGCTGGCTGCTCGAGGAGTACCGGGTCAGCGTGTTCGCGCAGCGTCTGGGCACCGCGCAGCCGGTCTCGCCGCAGCGGATCATGAAGGTGCTGGCTGCGCGGGGGTAGCCTGAATCCATGGCTCGCGCGATCGTCTACACAGAGTTCGGTTCCCCTGACGTCCTGCATCTGATCGAGACGCCCGACCCCATCGCCCTGAGCGGCGAAGCGGTGGTGCGCATCGAGGCGGCGGGGGTGAATCCGATCGACGCCAAGCTGCGTGCAGCGAAGCGCCCCTCCCCGCCGATCACCGAGCCGCGCGCCGTGGGCTTCGACGGCGCGGGCGTGATCGAGTCGCTCGCGGACGACGTCACGCAGTTCGCGGTCGGCGACCGAGTGGCCATCCGCGACACGGTCGGCACCTACTCGAATCTGCTGTCGGTGCCGGTCGAGAAGCTCGTCGCGCTGCCCGACTCGGTCACCGCTGCGGAGGGTGCCGGCATCGGCATCCCCGCCGGCACCGCGTACCAGGCCCTGCGCTCCCTCGGCGTCACCGAGGGAGACGTGCTGCTCGTGCACGGCGGCTCCGGTTCCGTCGGTCAGGCCGCCGTGCAGTTCGCGGTCGCGTGGGGTGCGTCCGTGATCGCCACCGCGAGCCCGGCCCGTCACGACCAGCTGCGCGAACTCGGCGCCACACCCGTCGCCTACGGCGATGGTCTCCTCGACCGTCTGCGCGAAGCGGCCCCCGGCGGCGTCACGGTCGCCCTGGACTGCGCCGGCACCGACGAGGCCATCGAGGCCTCCCTCGAGCTCGTCGCCGATCGCGACCGCATCGCCACGATCGTCCGCGGACCCGATGCCGCCTCGTTCGGCATCCGCGCGTTCTCGGGCGGATCGCCCGAGCCCCTCAGCGAGCAGGAGCTCGCCTGGCGGGCCGAGGCGCTGGCCGCGACGGTCCAGCTGCTGGCCTCCGGCGACTTCACGATCGAGCTCGGACCGGAGCTGCCTCTCGCCGAGGCGGCGCGGGCCCACGAGCTCGTGGAGTCCGGAGACGCCTCGGGCAAGATCGTCCTCGTCCCGTAACGGGATCAGGCCACGCGTTCCTCGTTCAGCACGGCGCCGGCTTCGTCGCGGAGTCGGGCTCCCTCGCGGAGCGCCGGCACGAGCTCGGCACCCCAGTCGCGCACATCGCCGAGAGGATCGAACCCGCGGATGAGGAAGCGCGTCACGCCCAGGTCGTAGTACTTCAGCAGCGCCTCGGCGACCTGAGCGGGGGTCCCGACCGGCGCGGTCGAGTTGCCGGACGGCCCGGTGAGGCGGGTGATCCCGAGCCAGAGCCGCTCGTCGTGCACGTCGCCGCGCCGGGCGGCCTGCTGCAGCCTGTCGGCCGACACCGGAGCCTGCTCGCGCTCCGCCGGTCGGGCGAACGTCAGAGTGTCACCGGACGCACGGCTGTTGATCACGGCCTCGGTCTCGGCGTAGATGCGCTCGGCCTTCTCCCAGGCCTCGGATTCGGTGGCCCCGATGATCGGCCGGGTCGACAGGCTGAACTCCACCGTGCGGCCCGCCTTCGCTGCCGCGGCCCGGATCGTGCGGATGTTCTCCGCGACGTCGGCGAGCGGCTCCCCGAAGAGCATGTACACGTCGGCACCGCGGGCCCCCACCTCCACAGCGCCCTCGGACAGGCCGCCGAAGAACACCGGGATCCCCGCATCCGTCGCGGGCTTCACCGCCGAGAACGCGCCCTCGACGCGGTAGAAGTCGCCGTGATAGTCGAACGGCTCGTCCGAGGTGAGAGTCCGTCGGAGCACCTCGATGAACTCGCCGGTGCGCCGATAGCGGTCGGACTTGTCGCTGAAGTCGCCGTCCCTGCGCTGATCGGCCTCGCTGCCTCCGCTGATGTGGTGGATCGCCACCCTGCCTCCACCGGTGAGGTGATCGAGGGTCGCGAGCTTGCGTGCCACGACCGTCGGCGCGACGAATCCCGGCCGGTGCGCGATGAGCACCTTCAGCCGCTCGGTCGCGTGCAGCGCCGCAGCGGCGACCGCGAATCCGTCCGGCGAGCTCGCGCTGTAGCCGATCAGGACGCGGTCGAAACCCGCCTCCTCGTGCGCGCGGGAGAACTCGCGCACGTACCCCGCGTCGACGACGGGGCCGTCGACGGCTCTCGCCTCGGATCCTGCGGTCGTGGCGATCATTCCGAGCAGTTCGATGGGCATGGCGTCAGCTCCTGACGGGGACGGGCGACGGGCGGTTCGCCCGTGGCGCATGGATGAGGGGGACGGAATCGATGAGCAGGCGGGTGTACGGATGCTCGGGGCGCGAGATCACCCGGCGGGTGGGGCCGTCTTCGACGATGCGACCGTGATCGAGCACGATGAGCCGGTCGCTCATCGCGGCGAGCGAGCCGATGTCGTGCGAGATCACGAGCATGGCGAGGTCGGCCCCGCGCGCATCCCGCAGTGCGATCAGCGCCTGCACGACCCGATCGCGACTCGCGGCATCGAGGGCGCTGACCGGCTCGTCGAGCAGCAGCAGCCGGGGCTCGACGACCAGTGCGCGGGCGATCGCCGCGCGCTGTCGCTGCCCGCCGGACAGACCGGACGGCAGACGCGCGATCAGCTCCTCGTCGAGGCCGACGGCCTCGAGGGCCTCGCGGCGACGCCGCGCGGCATCGGCCGCGGGGACGCCGGCGATGCGGAGCCCCTCGACGATCGAGTCGGCGACGCGGATTCCCGGGTCCAGAGACCGCAGCGGATCCTGGAACACGTACTGCACGGCGCCGCCCCGCCGCCAGGCCCGCAGCGCCCGGCCGCGCAGGCGCGTGACGTCGCGGCCGTCCACGACGAGGCGCGAGCCGGCGGCGACCTCGACCGCACGGAGCACGGCCTTCGCGAGCGTCGTCTTGCCGGAGCCGGATTCGCCGACCACTCCGACGACCTCGCCGGGGCGGACGGTCAGGGAGAGGCGATCGAGCACGCGCACGCGCCCGTAGTCGACCGACAGGTCGTCGAGTTCGAGGATGGGCGCGGTCATGCGAGGAACCTCTCGAGTCCATAGGCTGCGTGCGCGCTGAGCAGCTCCCGCGTGTACGCATGGGCGGGAGCGCGCAGGACCCGTGTCGTCGCCCCCGCCTCCACGACGCGGCCGTCGCGGAAGACCTGCACGCGCTCGCACACCTGGGCGACGACGGCGAGGTCGTGCGAGACCAGGATGAGCGCGAGGTCTCGTTCCCTGCGCAGTCTGCTGAGCAGTTCGAGCAGCTCCGCCTGCACCGTGACGTCGAGCGCTGTCGTCGCCTCGTCGGCGATCAGCACGGCGGGGTCGGCCGCGAGTGCCATCGCGATGAGGACGCGCTGGAGCATCCCCCCGGACAGCTGCGCGACCCGCTGCCGCAGCACCAGGTCGACCCGGCGGATGCCGAGGTCGTCGAGCAGCTCGCGCGCTCGCTGCCTGGCCTGACGGCGCGGAAGCCCGGCGGTCACCCGCAGGGTCTCCTCGAGCTGTGCCCCGACCGGGATCGCGGGATTGAGGTACGAGGCCGGGTCCTGGAAGACCGCGCCGATGTGCGTGCCGCGCACCCGACGCCACGCGCGCTCATCCGCGTCGGTGAGATCGACTCCGTCGACCTCCACGGTTCCGCCGGTGACCTCGAGGCCCGCGGGGAGGATCCCCAGCAGCGCGCGGCAGGTGAGGGTCTTGCCGCTTCCCGACTCGCCGACGATGCCCAGCGCCTCTCCGGGTCGGACCGACGCCGAGACGCCGTGCACGAGCTCGGTGCCGTCGGCGGCGGCGATCACGAGATCGGTGACCGCGGCCGTGGCCGGGCGCGCGAGGGAGGCCTCGTCGAAGGAGGGCAGCAGCGGCCTGTCGTGCACGAGCGCCGTCTGCGGCAGGGTGCCTGGCACCTCGATGATCGACCGGGTCTCAGACATGCGCGACCGCCTTCCGCTTTGACGGTGCGACGACTGCCGCCCCGAGCACGTCTCTGGCCGCGTCCGCGACCACGTTGAGGGCGCCGACGGTGACGATGATCGCGAGGGCCGGAGCGAGCGGCCCCCACGGCCGCTGTCCGAGATAGCCGAGATCGCTCGACAGCATCCCTCCCCAGGTCGGCGCCGGAGGCTGCACTCCGATGCCGAGGAAGGTGAGCGAGGCGACCGCGAGGAGCGCGCCGCCGAGGGCCGAGACGGAGGCCACCACGAGGTTGGGCGCGACCTGGCGCCAGACATGCCGCCGCAGGATCCACCACGCGGACGCACCCAGGTAGCCGGCCGCGTCGATGTACTGCGAGTCGCGCACCCTCAGGGTGGCGGCGCGAGCGATGCGGAAGAACCCCGGCGCCACCAGGATGCCGATCGCGAGCGTCGCCTGGATCAGCCCGTTGCCCAGCAGTGCGGCGAACACGATGGCGAACAGGATGAAGGGCAGCGCGAGGAGCGCATCGACGATGCGCAGCGAGAACCACTCGGCGAACCGCGGCACGAAGGCGCTGAGGGCTCCGGGGACCGCACCGAGCACCAGTCCGATCAGCGCGGCGGCGACGGCGCTGACGAGGGAGGCCGGCGCCCCGGCGAACAGCCGCGACAGGACGTCCCTGCCGAGGTAGTCGGTGCCGAGGAGGTGGGCGAGGCTCGGCTCCTGCAGGGCGGCCGACGCGTCCTGCGCGAGCGGGTCCTGAGGAGCGAGCGCGGGGCCGGCGACGGCGAGCAGCGCCACTCCGAGAAGGACGAGCAGCGCGAGCCGGACGCTCCAGCCCGCGCGCCACAGTCGCACGGCGGCCGAGGGTGCGATGACGCTCATGCGGCGCTCCTCTCCGTCCCGCCGGTGCGGGAGATCACGATGTTGAGGACGGCCCCGACGATCACGATCATCGCGATCGTCACGAGCAACACGCCCTGCACCACGGGCACGTCGCCCTGCAGCGCGGCGCGGTTGGCGAGCTGTCCGAGTCCCGGCATCCCGAAGATCACCTCGGTGATGACCGCTCCGCCGACCAGACGCGGGGCATGCACCCCGAGAGCCGAGAGCGCGGGACCCGACGCGATGGGCAGCGCATGCCGGCACACGATGCGCGCGGGACCGAGCCCGTGCACCCTCGCTCCGATGATGAAGTTCTCCTCGAGCGTGCCGACGAGCGACGTCCGCAGCTGCCTCGCGATGTCGGCGCCGGCATCCAGGCTCAGTGCGACCGAGGGCAGCACGAGGCACACCAGCCACGCGCCGAGGCTCTGCTCCGGCGGCGTGTAGCCGGCGACCGGGAAGAGCGGGATCGCATAGGAGAAGAGCAGGATGAGGCCGATCGCCGCGACGAAGGCGGGGACGGTGGCCGCGATCGTGCTGACGGCGGTCACGACCCGATCGACCGTGCCGCCGCGGGTCACCGCGGCGAGCACGCCGCCCGCGAACCCGAAGACCAGGGCGAACAGCGTCGCCCCTGCCGCGATCGAGAGACTCACCGGGAAGGCCTGGGCGATGCTGTCGGCGACCGGGATCGTGGTGAACCACGATGTGCCGAGGTCGCCCGTGACGGCGCCGGAGATCCAGTCGAGGTAGCGCACGACGAACGGGCGGTCGAGTCCGAACTGATGATTGAGCCGGTCGACGTCGGCCTGCGTGGCGACCTCGCCGAGGGCGACGGCGGCGGGGTTCGAGCCGCTCGCCGCTCCGAGAGCGAAGGTCGCGAACGTGGCGAGGAGGAAGACGGTGACCGCCGTGACGAGAGTCGCGACGATCACTCGCAGCGCGGGCCACGCGCTGCGCACGGCGGCCTCGTCACGACGCTCCGGTGCGGCGAGCGTCTCGGCGGTCACTGTCGACATGTCGGCTCAGCCCTCGACCTTGACGTCTTCCCAGCGCTGCACGTCGAGCCAGTGCTGGATGCCGGTCACCTTCTCCGGGTGCACGAGGATGCGCGGCCAGCTGAACAGGAACGTGTTCGGCTGCAGCTCCACACCGATCTCGACCGCATCCTGGACCTTCTCGGCGTAGTCGTCTGCATCGGTCGGTGTGGCTCGTGCGGCGTCGATCGCCGCGGTGAGCTCCGGCGGCGTCTGCCGGCCGAGGTTCATCAGCCCCTCGGTGCCGTAGAGCACCTCGAGCCCCTGCAGGGGAGACTGCCGCCCCGAGTAGCTGTCGAGCACGAACGGCAGGGTGCGCTGCACGTAGTTCTGCGCGACCGCCGCCGAGGGCAGCACGTTCAGCGTGACGTCGATGCCCGCCTCGGCCCACTGCGCCTGCAGCACCTCGGCGAGCGCCGTGTCGTCCTCGGTGAGCGAGAGGGTGATCTCCAGCCCATCCGGGTGACCGGCTTCCGCGAGGAGCTCCTTGGCGGCCTCCACGTCGTGGGGGTACAGCTCATCGAGCTCGGGGCTGTGCGCGACGTACCCCTCGGGGAACGGCTGCCAGTTGGGCGTGCCCTGCCCGAAGTAGGCGGCGTCGACGAGCGCCTGCCGGTCGGTGGCATGACTGATCGCCTGCAGCACGCGCTGGTCGTCGAAGGGTGCGACGGTGCTGTTCACGTCGAGCGCCCGCACGGTGAGGGCCCTGATCGTCTCGACCTCGAGGTTCGCGGCCTCTGCACCTTCGACCTGGGCCGGCGGGACCTGTGCGACGTCCCACTGCCCCGAGCTCACCCCGGCGACGACGGTCGCAGGGTCGGTGACCGGGACGATCGAGAAGTCGTCGATGAAGATGTGGTCGGCGTTCCAGTAGTCCTCGTTCTTCTCGAGGTCGGCGTGGGCGTTGGGCACGTACTCGGTGAGCGCGAACGGGCCGGACCCCTCCGGCTGGGTGGCGAGGGTGGTGACGTCGTCGAAGGCCGCCGGGTTCACGATGAAGCCGGTCTTGCCCGCGAACAGGTACGGCACCTGGTAGTCGGCCTGATCGAGATGGACGGTGACGGTCCGCTCGTCGTCGACGTCGATGCCGACGACGATGCGCAGCTGACCGGCGAGGGTCGAGTTCTCCTGGTCGCGCCCGCGCTCGATGCTCTGCTTCACCGCGTCGGCTGTGACCGGCGTGCCGTCCGTGAACTCCGCACCCTCGCGCAAGTGGAACGTGATCGCGGTGCCGTCCTCGTTGTACTCCCAGCTCTCGGCGAGGCCGGGCACGACCTCCCCCTCGGTGTCGAGCTGGGTGAGGCCGTCGTAGACCAGCGCGAGGGCGTGCGTGTCCCACCCGGCGGTCGAGGTCACCGGATCCCAGCTGGTGGGCAGTGCCCAGCCCCAGGTCAGCGAGGTCTCATCGGACGAGTCGGAGGGAGCAGCGGATGCGCCGGCGCAGCCGGCCAGCGCGAGGGTCGCGGCGGTGGCGGCAGCGAGAAGGGGCAGACGGGATCGGGAGGTCATGCAAGCGAACGTAGGAGCGGCGCGGAACGGGCCACAATCCCCGCGAAGCGAAGGGTCACGGAGCGCAACACTGCGAAATGTCCGCTGCGGGCTCGTCACTCCGACAACAGGATGGGAACCATGACCACGACCTCCTCCCCCGCGCTCTGGGCGCCGCCCGCCCGCATCCGCGGCACGCTCGCCGTCGTCACCGGGCGCGGCGAGCGTGCAGGCGTGTACGAGCGGTTCGGCCGCCGCCTGAGCGCCGACGGCTACCTCGTCGCCGTCTTCGAGGAGGATGTCGAGGCGGCGAGCGCGTGGCTCGCGCAGTCGACGGACGGCCCCCGGGTCTTGGTCGGCTCGGATGCCGGCGCATCCGCCGTGCTCCATGTGGTGGTGCAGGGCGCCGCGGTCGATGCGGCCGTGATCGCGGGCACGCTGGTGGATGCCGAGCTCGACCTCCCCGCCGATGAGCAGCGCACGGCATGCCCGCTGCACCTCGGGGTCCTCGCCGGCGAGGCCTCGGCCGCGCCGCTCTCCGCAGCGGAGCCGCTCCCGGCGCCGGCCGACCTCGCGGCGATCGAGGTGCCGGTGCTGGCGATCCACGGCGGCGCCGACAGCGTGTCGCCGCTGGCGCAGGTGATCACGGCGCTGCGCACCGTCCCCGACCTCGAGATCGTCGAGACGGTCGACGGACTCCACGACGCTCTGAACGACCAGTCCCACCGCAGTGTCGCCGCCTCCCTGGTGCTGTGGCTCGAGCGGCTGCGCAGCGGCGACGCCCGCGCGCCGATCGTCCGCGCCCGTGAGAGCGTCGCGGTGGTGGGCGCATGACCGGGTTCGCGACCAGGCAGATCCAGGCGGGTTATGTGCCGGGAACGCCGCAGAACAGCGCCGTCCCGCCGATCTACCAGACCGCCGCCTACGAGTTCGCCTCTCTCGCCGAGGCCGCCGACCTCTTCGCCCTGCGCACGACCGGCAACCTCTACAGCCGCAACGCCAGCCCCACCCAGCAGGTCCTCGAGGAGCGGGTCGCCGCGCTCGAGGGCGGGGTCGCCGCCGTCGCCGTCGCCTCGGGGCAGGCGGCGGTCGCGGTGACCCTGCTCGCACTCGTCGGGCGCCGCGGGCACATCGTCGCGGCCACCCAGCTCTACGGCGGAACCGTCGACCTGCTGCAGGAGACCTTCGACGACTTCGGCATCCCGGTGACGTTCGTCGATCAGGACGACCCTGAGGCCTGGCGCGCGGCGATCCGCCCCGAGACGCGGGTGCTGTTCGCGGAGTCCATCGCGAACCCGATCGCGCAGGTGCTCGACATCCGCGCCGTCGCTGACATCGCACACGACGCGGGGATCCCGCTCGTGATCGACAACACGGTCGGGACCCCGTACCTGGTGCGCCCGGGCGAGCATGGGGCGGACTTCGTGGTGCACTCGGCGACCAAGTTCCTCAGCGGCCACGGCACCTCACTCGGTGGGGTCGTCGTCGACCAGGGCACCTTCGACTTCGGCAAGGACCCGGGCCGCTGGCCGCAGTTCACCGAGCCCTACACGCGCGTCGGCGACTTCGCGCTCTGGGACCGCTTCGGGTCGGGCCAGGCGTTCGCCGCTCTCGTGAAGTCGAAGTACGTGCACGACCTGGGACCCTCGCTGTCACCGTTCAACGCCTGGCAGATCCTGCAGGGCATCGAGACGCTCGACCTGCGGGTGTCGCGCCAGACCGCGACCGCGCTCGCTCTCGCCCGGCACCTGCAGCAGCATCCGGCCGTGAGCGCCGTGCACCACCCCGGCCTCGAGGGCAACCGCTGGCATCCGCTCGCCCAGCGCTACCTGCCGCGAGGCGGCCCTTCGGTCTTCTCGTTCGATCTCGCCGTGCCCGACGACGCCGAGACGCAGGCGAGGGTGGCCAGGGTGATCGACGGGCTGCAGGTCATCCGACTCGTCGCGAACATCGGCGACGCCCGCAGCCTCGTCAACCATCCCGCGTCCATGACGCATTCGCACCTCACGGCCGATCAGCGCCGAGCCGCCGGGATCGCGTTCACGACGATCCGCCTGTCGGCCGGGCTCGAGGACCCGAGCGACCTGATCGCAGACCTCGACCGCGCACTCGCCCTCGCCTGACAGGAGACATCACCACCATGGCAATCGACCTCGGCTACTGGACCCCCGTCTACGGCGGATTCCTCCGCAACGTCACCGACGAGGGCCGCATGGCCGCCACCTGGGAGTACATCCGCGAGGTGTCGGTGAAGGCCGACCGGCTCGGATTCCACACCACGCTGGTGCCGGAGCTGTACCTCAACGACCGCAAGGGCATCGAGGCCCCGAGCCTCGAGGCCTGGTCGCTGTCGGCGGCCATCCTCGCCGTCACCGAGCGGCTGCGGGTGATGACCGCGGTGCGCCCCGGTTTCCACCTGCCGGCGGTGCTCGCGAAGACCGTCTCGACCCTCGACCAGGTCGCTCCGGGGCGCGTCGCGCTCAACGTCGTCGCCGCCTGGTGGGCGGAGGAGGCCAGGCAGTTCGGCGGGCGGTTCACGACCCACGACGAGCGCTATGTGCAGGCCGAGGAGTTCGTCTCGGTTCTCAACGGCCTGTGGGAGCACACGCCGTTCTCGTTCGAAGGATCGCATTACGCCCTCGATGGAACGATCGTCGAGCCGAAGCCGTCGAGCCATCCGGTGATCTTCGCCGGCGGTGAGAGCGAGGCCGGGCGCGAGTCGATCGCCGGCTTCGCCGATGCCTACGTCATGCACGGCGGCACGCTCGACGAGGTCAGGGCGAACGTGACCGACATGAACGCCCGCTCCGAGCGGCTGCACGGACGGCCCGTGGCGGAGTTCGGCATGCCGGCCTACGTGATCGTCCGCGACACCGAGGCGGAGGCCAGACGCGAACTCGACCGGATCACGACGGTCGACCCCGACTCGCCCGGCTACGCCTCGTTCGAGGAGTTCCAGCGCAACTCGAAGCTTTCGCTCGAACTCACCAGGCGCGAGTACTCGGTCGGCACCCGCGGCCTCCGTCCGGATCTGGTGGGCACGGCGGAGCAGGTCGCCGAGCGCATCCACGACTATGCGGATGCCGGCATCTCCCTCCTCCTCATCCAGGCCTCGCCCCTCGACGAGGAACTCGACCGGATCGCCGAGCAGCTGTTCCCGCTCGTGCCGCAGCGGACGCTCGCGACGCTGACCTGATCGTCCCGCCTTTCGGCATCACCCTCTACGCTGAGACCATGACTGGTCTACGTTGGGGAATCCTCGCGACCGGCGGCATCGCCGGCGCGTTCGCATCCGATCTGCGCACCGCCGGGCTCGATCTCGTCGCGGTCGGCTCACGCTCGCAGGAGTCGGCCGACGCATTCGCCGCCCGCTTCGACATCGCCCACGCGCATCCGTCGTACGAGGCGCTCGTCGCCGATCCCGATGTCGACATCATCTACGTCTCGACGCCCCACCCGCTGCACCACGAGAACGCCCGCCTCGCGCTCGAGGCCGGCAAGCACGTCCTCGTCGAGAAGGCCTTCACCCTCAACGAGGGCCAGGCGGAGGACCTCCGTCGGCTCGCCGCGGAGAAGGGCCTGCTGGCGATGGAGGCCATGTGGACGCGGTACCTGCCGCATATGGTGCGCATCCGCGAGATCATCGCCGCCGGCACGCTGGGCGAGATCCGCGCGGTCAGCGCCGACCACACGCAGCTGCTCCCGACCGACCCCACGCACCGTCTGAACGCCCTCGAGCTCGGCGGCGGCGCGCTGCTGGATCTGGGCATCTACCCGATCTCGTTCGTCTGGGACATCCTCGGCGCACCGACCGCCATCCAGGCGACCGCGCGCCTGATCGAGACCGGAGCGGATGCCGAGGTCGCCACCCTCATGACCCACGAGGGCGGTGCGATCTCGACCACCCTGTCGTCCTCGCGCGCCGCAGGCCCGAACGCGGCCAGCATCATCGGCACCGACGCCCGCATCGACATCGACCGCGTCTGGTACGCCCCCACTTCGTTCCGGGTGGTGCTGCCGGACGACACCGTGGCCGAGGAGTACTCCTCCGAGGTCGCGGGCCGCGGCATGGAGTACCAGGCGCATGCCGCCGAGCGCCTCGTGCGAGACGGCATCCTCGAGGGTGACATCCTGCCCATCGCCGAGAGCGTGGCGATCATGGGCACGCTCGACGAGATCCGCGCCCAGATCGGCGTGCGGTACCCCGGTGAAGGAGCAACCAATGGCTGAGGCACACGACACGCGCGTCGCGGTGTACCTGGACTTCGACAACATCGTCATCTCCTGGTACGACCGTGTCCACGGACGCAACGCCTACGGCAAGGACCGCCAGCGCATCACCGAGAACCCCTCCGATCCCGAGGTCACCGAGCGCCTGTCGCGCGCGATGATCGAGGTCGGCGCGATCATCGACTACGCCGCCTCGTTCGGCACCCTGGTGCTGACCCGCGCCTACGCGGACTGGTCCTCGCCCGTAAACGCCGAGTACCGCTCGCAGCTGGTGGCCAGGGCGGTCGACCTCGTGCAGCTCTTCCCGGCCGCGGCGTACGCCAAGAACGGCGCCGACATCCGACTCGCCGTGGATGCCGTCGAAGACATGTTCCGCCTTCCCGACCTCACCCACGTGGTGATCGTGGCGGGAGACAGCGACTACGTGCCGCTGGCTCAGCGGTGCAAGCGGCTCGGCCGCTACGTGATCGGCGTCGGGGTAGCCGGCTCCACGGCGAAGTCCCTCGCCGCCGCGTGCGACGAGTTCGAGGCCTACGACTCGCTGCCCGGTGTCGTGCGCCCCACCAAGAGCGCTCCGGCACCCGTGGTGGAGGTGCCGGAGGTCGTCGCCGAACCCGCCGTCAAGACCAGGACTCGCCAGCCCGCGAAAGCCAAGACCAAGGCCGCCGCATCCGCGAAGGCGGACGAGCAGGGCGTCGGCACCGAGCAGGGCGAGGCGACGGAGCTGCTGCAGCGCGCACTCCGCCTCGGGCACGACAAGGCGGATGCCGACGAGTGGCTGCACAGCTCGGCGGTGAAGACGCACATGCGCCGCATGGACCCGTCGTTCAGCGAGAAGGCCCTCGGCTACCGGTCGTTCTCGGACTTCCTGAAGTCGCGCGACAACATCGCCGAGCTCGAGGAGACGGGGCACGAGCGGCTCGTGAAGCTGCGCGACTCGGCGGCCTGACGCGGCTCTGCACCGGCGGCGAGCAGGCGCTCAGTCCTCGAAGTCGTACTCCTGGAAGTCGAACTCCTGGAAGGCCGCGACTTCGGGGACCCAGCGCTCCGCGACGAATGCGGTGTGAGCGGGGTGCGCGTCGTACGCGCGGTACGCCTCGCGGTCGCGGAACACCATCGAGAACTGGTGCTCCAGGTCACTCTTCGGACTGACCTGGCGACGGATCGTGAAGTCGTCCACGCCGGGGATCGACGAGAGCACCGCTCGACCCGTGGCGAGGAACTCGCGCTCCTCGGCGGAGCCGGTGTCGTGGACGAGGCGGAAGACGACGGTGTGCTGGATGCTCATGCAGTGCCCTCCATGGCCTGGCTGCGGAACGCGGCATCGAAGGATGCGGTGGGGGCGGGCCAGAGCAGCGACCGCACGTACCTGAGCGCCTCCGGCGCCCCGTGCAGGCGATCCATCCCGGCATCCTCCCACTCGATCGAGATCGGCCCCGTATAGCCGATGCCCTCGAGCGCACGGAACGCGTCCTCCCAGGGCACGTCGCCGTGACCGGTGGACACGAAGTCCCACCCGCGGCGCGGGTCCCCCCACGGCAGATGCGAGCCCAGCACCCCGGCCCGACCGTTGTGCGGGCGCATCCGGGTGTCCTTGCAGTCGACGTGGTAGATCCGATCCGCGAAGTCGACGATGAACCCGACCGGGTCGATGTTCTGCCACATCATGTGCGAGGGGTCCCAGTTGAACCCGAACGCGTCCCGGTGCTCGATGGCCTCGAGCGCTCGCACGCTCGACCAGTAGTCGTAGGCGATCTCTCCCGGGTGCACCTCGTGGGCGAAGCGCACCCCCTCGCCGTCGAACACGTCGAGGATCGGGTTCCACCGCGCGGCAAAGTCCTCGAAGCCACCCTCGATGACCTCGGCAGGAACCGGCGGGAACATCGCCACGTACGGCCAGATCGACGACCCGGTGAACCCGACGACCGTGTCGACACCGAGCTTGCGGGCCACGCGCGCCGCCCGCATCATGTCCTCGGCCGCGCGTCGTCGCACGCCCTCGGCCTCGCCGTCTCCCCAGACGTAGTCCCGGACGATCGCCTGATGGCGGAAGTCGATGGGCGCATCGCAGACCGCCTGACCTGCGAGGTGGTTCGAGATCGCGAACAGCCCGAGTCCGTGGCGGTCGAGGATCTCCCGACGCGACGCCGCATAGGCGTCGTCCTCGTCCGCCCGCCGCAGGTCGAGGTGATCGCCGGACGCCGCGACTTCCAGCCCGTCGTAGCCCCACTCGGCCGCGAGTCTCGCGACCTCCTCGAACGGCAGATCGGCCCACTGGCCGGTGAACAGGGTGACCGGATGGGTGGTCATCGACGCTCCTTCATCTCGCTTCGTCTGCACGGGCGGGGGGTCAGACGCCCAGCGCCCTCAGCGCCTGGATGCTGCGGCGGGCGAGCTCGTCCTGGCTGGGGGCCAGCGGTCGCCAGACCGAGGCGGCGACCGCGATCGTCGCGTTCTCGCCGGTGAAGCTCTCGAGTCCGAGCGGACCCTGATACCCGGCGTCGTCGAGGGCGCGCACGATCCCGACCCAGTCGGTGTGGTCGTCGCCGACCGCGCCTCGATCGCTCCCGCAGACCTGGACGTGGGCGATCGCCGACCCGGCCGTCCTGATCGCATCGGCCGGCCGCTTCTCCTCGATGTTGAGGTGGTAGGTGTCCAGCGCGAGCCCGACGCCCTGTCCGAGCAGCGGCGCGAGGGCGTCGAGCGCCTGGTCCACCGTGTTGAGCAGGCTCGTCTCGTAGCGGTTGAGGGGTTCGACGGCGAGCGTGATGCCTGCGTCCTCGGCCTCGGCGGCCAGAGGCGCGAGGTTCTCCCGCAGCTCGCGCACCGCGTCCGCACGCTCGTCCGCGCCCATCCGCCAGGTCACCCCGGTGGGGGCGTAGAAGGGCCCTGCGACGGTGTCGGCGCCCAGGGTCGCGGCGGCCGCGAGGCATGACCGCAGGTAGTTCTGTGTCGCTGCCACGTCTCCGGCGCTCGCCAGCAGCGAGCGGCCAGGCCCCATGGCCCCGACGAGGATCGCCCCGAGGCCGAGACGGTCGAGCACGTAGCGGGTCCGAGCCGGGTCCCAGTCGCCGACGTTCTCCAGCGGCAGCTCCAGCGCCTGATAGCCCATCTCCGCCGCCCGACGCGCCAGCGGCTCGAGGGTCGCATCGGTCAGCGGTGACGTCCACACCCACGTGTTGACGGCGATCGTGCGAGGCATCCTGCTCCTTCGGGGATGACGCGTGCGCTCCCACCCTCCCATCCGCACGGGGCGGACGGAAGAGCGGGAGCGGCACTGCGGGTTACGGGATCTGACGCTCCTGCCAGACCGTCGGGTACCCGGGCAGGTTCTCCCCGCCGAACTTCGCGTAGTGCCCGTCGGGCATCCCGTCGTTCGCCTCGAGGTAGTCGTCGAGCTCTCCCTCGGTGATCGGCTTCTGCGGGAGCACCCATTCCTTCGGCACCTCTTCGCCGGCGAAGATCATCTGCGCCGCGAGCAGAGGCGTCCGCCACTGGAAGTTCGAGTACACCGGCGCGAGACCCGTGAGACCCGTGTCCTTCCACTTGCGCAGGAAGCTCATCTCGTCCTCGCCGGTCATGACCGGGTAGTCGGCCCCGGCGTCCTCGAACGCCTCGATGGCGGCGACGGCGCCGTCACCGGCATCCATCCAGATCCCCTGCACGTCGCCCTTGGCGAGCTCGTCGCTGATGATGCTCTTGATCTCGGCCGGGTCCGCTCCGGTGAAGTGGTCCACCGCCTCGATGCCGGCCTCCTCGAAGAGCTTCTCCGCGGCGGCCCAGCGGTGCTCGAGCACGTCGACACCGGGCAGGATGCGCAGCGCCACGACCTTGTCGCCCTCCTCGAGGTTGTCGATGAGGAACTCCGCGGTGTCGATGCCCCAGGCGAACCCGCCGATCGGGTGGATGAACGTGACGGGGCAGTCGGTGTTCACACCGCGGTCGAACACGATCACCGGCTTGCCGGTCTCGCACGCGCGCTCGACGGCCGGGGTCATCGCCGCGGTGCTGTTCGGCGAGATGAGGAAGACATCGCAGCCGCCCTCCGCGATGAAGTAGTCGATGTCGGCGATCTGCGTGTCGTCGGAGTCCTGCGCGTCGCGGGTCTCCATCTCGCTGATCGCGCCGGCCTCCTGCAGCGCCTTGAGCTGCTCGTTCATCGTGATCCAGCCCGTCTGACGCCACGGGTTCGAGATCGACGCGTTGGCGAAGCAGGCCTTCTTGGCGCCCTCGCTCGCGAACTCCGAGGTGTCGACCATCTCGGCGTTGATGTGCTGCAGGTAGGGCTCGTCCGCCGGGCCCTGCGGCTCGACCCCGCGCTCTTCCATCTGCTTGTCGAAGAGCTCCTGGTCGAACCACTCCGTGGTCTCGGCCGACTCCTCCGGGTTCTCCGACTCCGCCGGCGCCACTGACGGGTCTGTCGTACACCCGGCGAGCGCGATGAGGCCGAAGAGGGCCACCCCTGCGGTGGCGATCTTCATCGATCGACGCATTGCTAATCTCCTCTGGTTTCTGTGTGGTTGGTGCTGGTGGTCACAAGGTCTGCGGGCACATCGGGTGCGCGGGGGCCGCGCTTGCGTCGCGCACGGAACGCGACGGCGGAGTAGGCGACGGCGGCGATGATGATGACGCCCTGGACGGCGTCGCGGAGGGTCGAGGGGACGCCGGCGATGTTGAGCAGCATGAACAGGGCCTCGAGGGCGAACGCCCCGGCCGCTGCGGCGACGATCCATCCCCGCCCGCCGCCCAGGACCACTCCGCCGAGGACGACGGCGGTGATGGCGACGAACTCGTATCCGCGTCCCACCGAGGGGTGCACGCCGGCGTAGCCGACCAGCAGCACGGCGGAGAGCGTGGCCGAGAGCGACGAGATCACGAACGCGCGGGTCGTCACCCAGGCGCTGCGCGCCCCGGCGAAGTCGACCGCGGTGGAGTTGTCGCCGACCGCGATGAGGAGCTTGCCGAGCGGCCGCTTGGTGATCCAGATCCCCAGTGCGAGCCAGCCCAGGAGGATGAACACCGCCCAGGGGATGAACTCCAGCAGCGGCACGTCGCGGATGCCGCCGCGGCCGATCTCCCGGAAGCTGTCGGCGGGGTTGCCGGTGGCAGCTCCCCCCGTCCACCACATCACGCCGCCGAGCAGCGCGAGCATCATTCCGAGGGTGACGATGAACGACGGCACCTTGAGGAGGGTGGTGATGACGCCGTTGACGAGACCGACCACCACCCCGAAGACGATCATCAGGAGGAGCACCGGCACGGTGCGGGAGTCGTCCTCGCCCACCAGGTTGCCCGCGATGATGACCTGTGCCGTGATCAGCGAGCCCTGGGACAGGTCGAACTCGCCGGCGATGATGACGAAGTACTGGCCGATCGCGACGATGGCGATCGGTGCGACGCGCTGGATGAATCGCATGAACTGGCCGGGCTCGGCGAAGCTCGGGTTGAGGATCGTGACGGCGACCAGCAGGATCACCAGCAGCAGGAACACCGCCCCACGGGGGCTCACCAGGGTGCGCAGCGCGTTCATGCGCGTCCTCCTTCGGGCGTCGACGAGGTATCCGCGAGCTCGGATGCCGCAGCGGCCATCTCGGGTGCGGCCGCCTTGGCCGCGTCATCCCCTCCGGTGCGTGTGCCGCCGGGGCCGAAGCGCGGCCGACGGCGCACGATCGATCGGCGGCTGTACACGGCCACCGCCGCCACGATGACGACGCCGCGGACGACGTCCTTCAGGAACGGGTTGACCTGCATGACGCTCATCACGTTGTCGACGACTGCGAGGATCGCCACGCCCCCGAGCGCACCCCAGATCGAGCCGCGTCCGCCCAGCAGCAGCGTTCCGCCGAGCACCACGGCCGCGATCGAGAGGAGCGCGTAGCCGCCCTGCTGCCCGACGGTCGGGCTGCCGACGCCCAGTCGGCTGGCGAGCAGGAGCCCGGCGAGTCCGGCGAAGACCGAGCACAGCACGTGCGCGGCGATGAGCGGCGGACGTGTCCGGACCCCCGACAGTCGGGCGATCTCGGGATCGCCGCCGACGGCGAAGAGGTGCGCACCGGTGCGGGTGCGGTTCAGCAGGAACCAGACGAGCACGGCCAGCGCCACCATGATGAGCGTGGAGACCGGCACCGGACCGACGCCGGTGGCGCCGATGAGCTGGAACTCCCAGGGCACCGTCCCCGCCGACCCCTCGAAGTTGGTGTTGAGGATGCCCTGCAGGATGAGCCCTGTGCCGAGCGTCGCGATGAAGCCGTTCACCTTGAGCACCGTGACGACGAGTCCGTTGACGAGGCCGATGCCGGCGCAGACGAGGAGGGTCACCGCGACCGCCGCGGGGATGTTGCCCGGGTTGCCGTTCATGATCGTCGCCGCGAGCAGGCTCGAGAGGCTGATGACGTAGGTGACGGAGAGGTCGAGCGAGGCGCCCAGCACGACGAGGGTCTGGCCGATCGCGACGAGGCCGAGCACGCTCATGCCGGTGAGGATGTCGCGGATGTTGCCCGCGCTGAAGAAGTTGCGCCCGACGGTGCCGACGAGGATCGCCCCGACGATGAGAGCCAGGATCAGGATGCCGAGGACGATGACCGTCGAGTCGATCCGCACGCGCTTCATCGCGCACCTCCCTCGATCGTGGCGCCGGTCGCGGCCCCGAGGATCTCGTGCTCGGCAGCGCCCGCCGGAAGCTCTGCGACGAGCCCGCCGTCGTGCATCACGAGGATGCGGTCGCTCATCCCGATCACCTCCGGAAGTTCGCTGGACACCATCAGCACCGCCTTGCCCTGGGCCGCCAGATCTCGCATCAGCTGGTACACGGCGTACTTCGCGCCGACGTCGATGCCCCGGGTCGGCTCGTCGAAGAGCACGATCTGCGGCTGGGTGAGCAGCCATTTCGCGAGGACGACCTTCTGCTGGTTGCCGCCGGAGAGGAACCGCACCTCCTGGTCGAGGCCGCGGGAGCTGACCTCCAGAGAGCTCAGGACGCCGGGGACCTCCCGTCGCGCGGTCGCGGTCCGCATGCTGAACACGCTGCGGATGACGAGCAGGGTGTTGTCGAGCACGGACTGGCCGAGCGCGAGGCCCTGCGCCTTGCGGTCCTCCGAGACGAGGGCGAGACCGGCAGCCACCGCGCTCCTGGCGCTGCTGATGCGGATCGGCGCGCCGTCCACCCGCAGCTCGCCGCGGACGAAGGGATCGATCCCGAAGATCCCCTCCACGAGCTCGGTGCGTCCGGATCCCTGAAGGCCCGCGATGCCGACGATCTCGCCGGCACGGAGGGTCAGCGACACCCCGTCGACGAAGGCGTTGCCGCAGCCGTCGAGCTCGAGGAGCGGTTCCCCCACGACCGTGCCGTCGACCGTGTCGGGGTAGTACGACTGGATCGAGCGGCCGACCATGCGGCGCACGAGCTCGTCCGTGGTCAGGGCACCGGTCTCATCCGTCGAGACGAGGGCGCCGTCCTTGAGGATCGTGATGCGGTCGCACAGGTCGAAGATCTCCTTCAGGCGGTGCGAGACGTAGATCACCGCGACGCCGCGGGAGGTGAGCCGGCGGATGATCGCGTACAGGAGCTCGACCTCGCGGTCGCTGAGCGCGGCGGTGGGCTCGTCCATCGAGATGACCTGCGCGTCGAAGGACAGCGCTTTGACGATCTCGACGATCTGCTGCTCGGCGACCGTCAGCGAGCCGACCCGCGACTGGGGATCGATGAACGAGACGCCGAGGTCGGTGAGCAGCTCGGAGGTGCGGCGGATCATCGCCTTCCGGTCCACGAAGCCGCCGCGGCGCGGTTCGCGCCCGAGGTATACGTTCTGGGCGACGGTGCGCTCCGGGAGCAGCGTGAACTCCTGGAAGACCGTCACGATGCCCTCGTCCATCGCCTGTCGCGGATGCGCGTACCTGACCTCGTCCCCCCGGTAGTGCACGGTGCCCTCGTCGGCCGGCTGCACACCGGCGATGATCTTCATGAGGGTGGACTTGCCGGCGCCGTTCTCGCCGACGAGCCCGTGCACCTCGCCGGGTCGCACGTCGAAGTCGATCCCCTTGAGCACCTCCACGCCGAAGAAGGACTTGCGGATGCCCGAAACCTCGAGCACCGGCTGCGTGATCGTCGCGGTCATGCCGCCACCTCCGTCCATCGTCCGTCGGCCGCGGCAGAGGCGAGCACCGCCTCGGTCAGCACCGCCGACCGGTATCCGTCCTCGAAGGTCGGCAGACCTTCCGGGGTCTCCCCCGCGATCGCCGCGTACACGTCGGCGATGAAACCGTTGAAGGCGTCCTGGTACCCCATGGCGTGGCCGGAGGGCACCCGCTGCAGACGCGCCGAATCGGGCGCGGCCGTCGCGGGGTCGCGCAGGAGGAGCCGCGACTCGTCGCGCGTGCCGATCCACAGCTCTTCCGGGCGCTCCTGCTCGAAGCGCAGGCTCTGACTCGAGCCGTGCAGCTCGAGGGTGAGGGCGTTCTTGCGCCCGGCCGCCATCTGCGAGATCAGCAGCGTGCCGAGGGCCCCGGAGTCGGTCTCGACGAGGATCGCCACGATGTCCTCGGTGTCGACCGGCTGGCCCGCGCGTTCGGCGAAGACCCGGCGACTGCGGGCGCTGAGGGAGCGGATGCGCTCGCCGATCACGAACTCGACCAGGTCGCACAGGTGGGAGCCGATGTCGGCGAACGCACGGGATGCTCCGCCGGAGGCCGCGCGCACCCGCCAGTCGTCGTCGCTCGGCAGCAGCATCCAGTCCTGCAGGTACGAGCAGTCCAGGGTCAGCAGATCACCGATGTCACCGCGTGCGACGCGGGCCCGTGCCTCGCGCACCATCGGGTGGTAGCGGTAGACGAAGGGCACGGCGGCCACTCGCGCGGCTGCCTCCGCGGCGTCGGCGAGACGCCGGGCGTCGGCGGCGGAGGTCGCCAGCGGCTTCTCGCAGATCACGTGCTTTCCCGCGTCGAGGGCGCGCAGCGCGAGATCGGCGTGGGTCGTGTTCGGGGTGCAGATGTGCACGACATCGACGTCCTCAGCCGAGAGGAGCGTCTCGGCATCCACCTCGGCACGGAGCGCTCCGAGCTCGTCGGCGGCCCGGCGACTGCCGGATGCGGAGCGGGTGGCGACGGCACGCAGCTCGCCGCCCGCGTCACGGGCCGCAGTGCGGTGCACGCGGGCCATGAATCCTCCGCCGAGGATGCCGGCTCGGATCGTCCCGAGACCGGTGTCAGTGACATCCGTTGTCATGCCGGTGAGTCTGACACAGCCTCGTCGACTTTTGCTAGATCTTTGTCAAAAGTTATTTGTAACGAATCGGAAGTCGGTCGAGAGCCAACGCAAGTGCTGTGGTTTACTGACGCAATGGTCGATGCACTCCGCCCCGCCGCCGTGGCCAACCCCGGTGCGGGCGAGATCTTCCAGCTCCTCCGCGATGGCACCGCGCGCACGAAGGCGGAGCTCGCAGCCCTCACCGGCCTCGCGCGATCCACGGTCGCCCTGCGCGTGGACGCGCTCCTCGCCGCCGATCTGCTGCGCCCGGCGGGAGAAGCCGTGTCGACCGGCGGTCGCCCGCCCGCCCGTCTCGCCTTCAACTCCCGTGCCGGAGTCGTGCTCGCCGTCGACCTCGGAGCCACGCATGCCACGGTCGCGGTCGCCGATCTCGCCGGCGTCATCCTCGACTCCCGCACCCGCACGATCGACATCGGCCACGGCCCCGAGAACCTGCTCGACGTGATCCTCGAAGACGGGGCGGCGCTGCTCGGCTCCGCGGCGGTCGAGTCCTCCGCGGCGTCCGGCGCACCCCTGCTCGGCGTCGGGATCGGCGTGCCCGGTCCGGTCGAGCACACCACCGGACGACCGACCAACCCCCCGATCATGCCGGGGTGGGACCGCTTCGACGTGCCGGGCTATGTGCAGCGCACCTTCGACGTGCCGGTGCTGGTCGACAACGACGTGAACATCCTCGCCCTCGGCGAGCATGCGACGACCTGGCCGCACGTCGACGACCTGATCTTCGTCAAGGTCTCCACCGGCATCGGCGCGGGGATCATCGCCGGCGGTCAGCTGCAGCGCGGCGCCCAGGGCTCGGCCGGGGATATGGGCCACGTCCAGGTCCCGCACGGCTCGGGCTCGGCGAGAGAGCCCGGCGACGACCGCGACCTCGAGGCCCTCGCCAGCGGATCGGCCCTCGCGGCCGCGCTGCGCGACGGCGGACAGGATGCGCACAGCCCTGCGGACGTCGTCGACCTCGTGCGCGCGGGCAACGCCGCGGCCATCGAGGCGACGCGGCAGGCCGGCCGCGACGTGGGCGAGGTCCTCGCGACCGTCGTGAACCTGCTGAACCCCTCGATCATCGTGCTCGGCGGCAGCATCGCGCGCGCCGGCGAGCACCTGCTCGCCGGGGTGCGCGAGGTGGTCTACCGCCGATCGATTCCGCTGGCCACGCAGCATCTCGCGATCGTGCAGTCCCAGGCCGGCGACCGTGCGGCGGTCCTCGGGGCGGCGATCATGGTCGCCCGCGAGGTGCTGTCACCGGCGAGCGTCGACCGCTACGTGGCGACGAAGGCGCACTGAGCACACTCCGCCGCCACGACTGCAGTCGTCAGAGAGTCGACGCGAACGGATCGAAGTCGGCATCCAGGGCGCCGACCTCGCTCAGCGTGCTCTCGACCTGGACGAAGCTGCGCGACTCGGCGGCCTCCTCGATCGAGAGCAGCGTGTCGAGCACGTGGTATCCGAACTCGCCCGTCGCCACATGGGGGCGTCCGGCCGCGATCGACCTGGCCATGTCGAGCAGACCCACGCCGCGACCGGAGAGCACGCCCTCCTGCTCGACGTCGACGATCTCCTGCTCGATCGGCTCCGGCGGCACGAAGAGACGCGACAGCGGACGCGTGATCGTGATCGGCCCGCCGAAGGTGTTCGGGTCGGGGATGACGATCGTTCCCTCGGTGCCGGTGATCTCGACGAGACCCTGCCGCAGCAGCGGAGAGTCGGTGCTGTACAGGCTCTGCGCCTGCCCGCCCTGCTCGAAGTCCATCAGGACGCTCAGCGTCGAGGGGATCTCGACCGGGAACTCCTGCCCTGCCAGCTCCCCCACCTGCACCGTGCGGGTCGGCGTGCCCTGGAGCCCGAGGGCGGCCACGGCCGCCACCGGTCCGAAGACGTGCACGAGAGCCGAGACGTAGTACGGCCCCATGTCGAGCAGGGGGCCTGCGCCCTTGGCGTAGAGGAAGGCGGGGTTCGGGTGGAAGATCTCCGGGCCCTGCCACTGGAACGTCGTCTGGGCGAAGAGCGGGCGGCCGATGTCGCCGCGCGCGATCGCGCGCTTCGCCGTCTGCACACCGGGGCCGAGCACCGTGTCCGGCGCGACGCCGACCCGGAGGCCGGCCGCGTCAGCCGTGGCGAGCAGCCGCTGGGACTCCTCACGGCTGACGCCGATCGGCTTCTCCGTCCACACGTGCTTGCCTGCGGCGATGATCGCCTCCGACACCTCGACGTGCACCGCGGGGATCGTCAGATTCACGACGATGTCGATGTCCGGGTCATCGAGGACCACGTCGACCCCGCCCGCCCGGGGCACGCCGTACTTCTCGGCCTGGGCCTTCGCGCGCTCCTCGAGCAGGTCGCCGACGGCGATCACCCGCACATCGGGGAACGTCGTGAGGTTCGACAGGTACTGGTCGCTGATGTTGCCCGCGCCGATGATGCCGACGCCGACGGGTCCGCTGCCGATCGCCATCAGCCGGCCACCTTCTCGTCGAGGTAGACGCGGCTGCGCTCGACCGCATCCCAGAGGTCGCCCTCGAAGTGGTCGAACTCGACGATCGCGAGCTCCAGCGCGGGAGCGGCGGCGATCGCCTCCACGAGCGGGACGGTGCCCTCGCCTGCCGGCACCTGGTCGGCCGGCGGGTACGCGCTCAGCAGGGCGGGGTCGAGCGTGCCGTCCTTGGCGTGCACCGCGATCACGCGGTCGCCCAGGCGCTGCAGCAGCGCGACCGGGTCGACGCCTCCGCGGGCCACCCAGTACAGGTCGACCTCGAGCACGACGCGCTCATCGAGGAGACCGGCCAGCACCTCGAGTCCGGTGACGCCGTCGAACACGGCCTCCAGCTCGTGGGCGTGGTTGTGGTAGCCGACGCGGACGCCGACCGTCGCGCCGATCTCAGCGGCCTCGTTGAGCAGACGGGCGGTCTCCTCGATCTGCTCGACGGACTCCCAGCGCGCGGGCTCCGTGTACGGATCGATGACGGTGCCCATGCCGAGCACCTTGGCCGCCGCGAACACCTCGGCCGGCGACGGCACCGGGAGCGTCGTGCCGCTGCCGTCCGGGTTGACGAACGACGTCGAGGCGAGGAACGCGTGGCCGGAGGGAGCGACCAGGCCGGCAGCGCTCAGCGCGTCGGCGAGAGGCTGCGCACGGCGCACGAAGTCGTACGGCTCCACAGCCGTGAAGCCGCGCGCGGCGACCTCCTTCAGCGAGCCCTCGAGGTCGGTCTCCAGCTGGTCCTTGATCGTGAACAGCTGGATGGAAGTCTGAATCGCCACGGGGTTCTCCTTCGGTCATCGGTGACGTGCGGGCGCTGTCGCCCGTCTGTCCGAGAACGTTATCACCGAATACCTCCGCGCGGAAGTTTTCGTTCGATATGCTCGTCCCATGACCGACGATCCGGATCGCCCTCGCCAGCGGGGCGCATATGCGAAGGGCATCGCCCGACGTCAGGAGATCCTGGATCGCGCGATCGAGGTCTTCGCCGAACGCGGGGCGGACCGCACGAGCCTGCGCTCGATCGCCAGCGCCGTGGGTGTGACCCACGCCGCACTCACGCACTACTTCGGCTCGCTCGAGGAGCTGCTGGTCGCGGTGTATCAGGAGAGCACGGTGCCGGAGCGGCAGCAGCCGGACACGCTCCCCGCCGACGCCAGTCCGGTGGAGCGCATGATCGAATCCGCCCGCACCAACCGCGAGGTCCCCGGACTCGTGCAGCTCTACTCGACCCTGGTCGCGACCGCGCTGGAGGAGGGACGCCCCGCCGCCCGCGAGTTCGCCACGACCCGCTTCTCACGACTCCGACGAGAGATCGCCGCGACCGTGCGCGAGCAGCAGGAGGCAGGGCGGATGCGGCAGGACGTGGATGCCGACGCGGTCGCCGCCCTCGTGGTGGCAGCCTCCGACGGACTGCAGACCCAGTGGCTGCTCGATGACTCCGCCCCGCAGCACGAGGCCCTGGCGCTGCTCGACCGGCTGCTGCGCCCAGGCTCTCGCTAGGGTGAGGGGGTGACACAACCCCTCACCGCGCACCTCTCGCCCTATGAGCGCGCACTCGGCGACCGCATCGCGGAGCTCCACCCGAAGACGGGCTGGTACTTCCGCACCATCGCCGATGGACAGGTGGGCGTGGGCACCGGCGTGTTCACCACCGCCGGCTCCCGCCATCGGTGGCTCTGGCCGATGTTCCGCATCGCGGAGTCGCTCGGGGTGGCCTTCGCGGGGTGGCAGCGCGACGTCCCGTTCCGCATCGAGAACCGCACCGTCGACGGCGCGGCCGTGGCCGTACGGCACTTCGAGCTGCCTGGACGCACCTGGGTCATGCCCGACATCGTGGTGCTCGGGCCGAACGGCATCCTGCGCAACGAGATCGGGCCGCATCGCACCGTCGTCACCACCTTCGACATCGACGTGCGGGACGGCGCGGTCGTGCTCGGCATCCGCCGCGTCGGGCTGCGGCTGGGTCCGCTCCGCCTCACCGTGCCACGTCTCCTGAGTCCGCGCATCGCCCTCGTCGAGCGGTGGGACGACGAGCGGGAGCAGCATCACGTGAACATGACCATCGACGCCCCGATGCTCGGCCGCGTCTACGAGTACACCGGCTTCTTCGACTACGCGATCGAGAGCGAGACCCCGTGACGGATTCCACGACGCCGCACGGCGGACCGGTCGTGATCGGCGGATCGACCGGGTTCATGGGACAGTACCTGATCCCCCGGCTGCGGGCGGCCGGTCGTGAGGTCATCACCATCTCGCGCACCGGCGCCGACATCGCCTGGGGAGATCAGCGTGCGATCGACCGTGCGGTCGACGGCTCCTCGCTGGTGATCGGACTGGCGGGCAAGAGCGTGAACTGCCGCTACACCGCGGCCAACCGCGCGGCGATCTTCCGCTCGCGCCTGGACACGACCTCGTCGCTGAGCGCGGCGATCGCCGCGGCATCCACCCCTCCACCCCTCTGGATCAACTCCTCGACCGCGACCATCTACCGGCACGCCGAGGACCGGCCGATGACGGAGTCATCCGGCGAGATCGGCAAGGGCTTCTCGGTCGAGGTCGCCAAGGCCTGGGAGCGCGCGCTCTTCGCCGACGACATGCCCCGCACCCGCAGGGTGGCGCTGCGCAGCGCCATCGTCCTCGGAGACGGCGGCGTGCTCGGACCGCTGCGGAGCATGGCGCGCCTCGGACTCGGCGGAGCCCAGCACGACGGCCCGTGGCCGATCAGCCGAGCACGGCGCAGCGCGGGCACCGGTCACGAGTTCGGAGCCCGCCGCGGCCGGCAGCGCTTCAGCTGGGTGCACATCGAGGACGTCGCCCGCATCATCGACTTCATCGAGGCCACTCCGTCACTGGACGGTGCGGTGAACGCTGCCTCGCCGAACCCCTCGGACAATGCCGAGTTCATGTCGATCGTGCGCCAGGCTCTCGGTGTCGGATTCGGCCCGGCGATGCCGCGCTGGATGCTCGAGATCGGGGCCATCGGCATGCGGACCGAGACCGAGCTGATCCTGAAGAGCCGGTGGGTGATCCCCGAGAAGCTGACGCTCGCCGGGTTCGAGTTCGCCCATCCGAAGCTCGAGGAAGCCGTGCGCGACTCGTTCGAGCGCGCGGACGCGCTCTCCGGAGCAGCCGTCTAACCGGCGGTCGGCTCCGCATCGGTCGAGGAGTCGCCGTCCTGACGCCGGCGCTTCTCGATCTCCTGGCGGAGCCGCCACTCCTCGATCTCGCGGTCGAGGTCGGCGATCTGCTGCTCGGTGCTCCTGGTGTCCACCGGCGTGGTCGGGCGGAGATCGGGCTGAGGAGCGGTCGGCCGCGCGGCCGGTCGCATCCGCGGGATCCGCAGACCCGCCTCGGAGTACTCCCGACCGATCGCGAACCACAGGATGCTGCCGATCAGCGGCAGCAGGATGACGATGATGACCCAGGCCATCTTCGGCAGGAACCGCACCTGGGAATCGTCGCGCCGGATGATGTCGACGAGCGCGCCGACCATCAGTGCGATGACCAGGAGGGAGAACAGGAACGGCATGTGTTCAGGGTAGACGACGAGCGGGAGTCCTGCCCGGTCAGGGCAGGAGGTGACCCGCCGCGCGGAACAGCTCGTACCACTCGGCACGGGTGAGCTCGATGTCGGCACCGGCTGCCGCATCCCGCACGCGCTCAGGAGTCGTGGTGCCCAGGACCACCTGCATCTTCGCGGGATGCCGGGTGATCCAGGCGGTGGCGATCGCGATCGGCTCCACGGCGTAGGAGGCGGCGAGGCGATCGATCACCTCGTTGAGCGCGGCGTACTCCGGGTTGCCGAGGAAGACTCCCGTGAAGAACCCGCCCTGGAAAGGCGACCATGCCTGGACTGTGATCCCGTTGATGCGGCAGTACTCGACGATCCCGCCGCCGTCGCGCACGATGCTCTGGTCCTCCCCCGCCATGTTGGCGGCGACCGGCTGCGCGAGGATCGGGGCGTGCGTGATGGACAGTTGGAGCTGGTTCGCCACGAGCGGCTGCGTGACCGCGGTGCGCAGCAGATCGATCTGGCGCGGGGTGTGGTTCGAGACGCCGAAGGCGCGGACCTTGCCGGCCGCCTCGAGCTCGTCGAACGCCCTGGCGACCTCCTCCGGTTCGACCAGCGCGTCGGGGCGGTGCAGCAGCAGGACGTCGAGGCGATCGGTGCGCAGCGCCTTCAGTGACCCCTCGACCTGCGCGAGGATGTGCTCGTACGAGAAGTCGAAGGTCCCCTCCGCCGGGTTGATGCCGCACTTCGTCTGCAGCACGATCTCGTCGCGTTCGGCCGCGCTCAGGCCGAGCGCCTCCGCGAACCGCGCCTCGCAGAAGTGCATGCTGCCGCCGTAGATGTCGGCGTGATCGAAGAAGTCGATGCCTGCGCCGCGGGCGGTGTCATAGAGCTCGCGGATCTGGGCATCATCCTTGTCATCGATGCGCATCATTCCGGCGACGACGGCGGGGGCGGTGGCGGATCCGAAGGGAACGGTCTTCATCCCTCCACGCTAGTGCGCGGGTCGGTCGGGGCGCGAGACTCAGCGCACGGAACGCCTCGGTACCAGCTCCGACACGGAGATGCCGAGAGCGTCGGCGATGTCGCCGAGATCGACGACGGTGAAGTCGCGCCGCAGCGAGAGCATCTCCTGGAGCGCGCGGGGCGCGATGCCCGATCGCTCGGCGAGCCACTGCGGCGTGCGTCCCGCGTGCCCGATCGCCGAGATCACGGCTGATGCCACCGCCTGGCGCGATTCTGTCGTCATCTGACGACACTACCGCCTCGCCCGCCTTCATGCGCAGTGGAGTCGCGCGATATCACGGCATCCTGGCGTCGGGCCGGTGCTATCGTGACTCACGTGAAGACACCGGGCGAGCAGTTCAACGCAGCGGTCGGTCGGCAGCTGCGAGCGGAGATCGGTGCCGCCGGCAGCAGCATCGCCGCCATGGCACGCGAGATCGGCATCGCGCGCAGCGCACTCGACAACTACGTCACGGGGAAGCGCGCCATCCCGGTGCCCATCGTGTTCGCGGTCGGGGATGTGGTCGACGTCGAGCCCCACCTCATCCTCCGGCGCGCGGAGGAACGGCTCGCCGCCGAGGACGGGCGGCGCACGGCGACCATCACCGAGCTCCCCCGCCGCACCGATGTCGGCGGCCACCGCCAGGATGAGTCCGAGGTCGCCTTCGATTCCTCTCTGTCGCACGCCCGCGACACCGACGATCTCTACGACTGACGCTCAGAGCTCGAAGGAGGGCCCGTGGACCGGCTCCTTCGCCTCATCGACGAGAACGGGCTGACCGTGATCGAACGACCAGGGAGATCGTGGGGCGGCTATGAGCCGACGACCGCCACCATCCGTGTCGCGCCCGGGCTGAGCCGTCGCGCGACCAGTAGCATTCTGGCGCATGAGCTCGCCCATGCGATCCTCGGTCATCGTCCGGCCGCCGACCCCGCGTTGCGCGCCCGCCAGGAGCGTCGAGCCGACGAATGGGCGGCACGACTGCTGATCACGCCGAAGGCCTACGCCGAGGCCGAGGCGGTCCGAGGCGCCCACCCCGCGAGCCTCGCCTTCGACCTCGACGTCACGGTCGAGATCGTCACCGCCTATCAGCGACTGCTGCGCCGCGTCGGCGACGCCACCTACGTCGACCCGCGCATGGGGCGCGACCAATGGGCGCACCGCACCGTCTGCGACTCGGGCGATGTCGGCACGGCGCTGATTGAATGACACCATGACCTTCCGCATCACGCCCCGCCCGATCACTCTCACCGGCCGCCTGGTCGAGCTCCGACCGCTGGAGACGTCGCATCACGACGGCCTCCTCGAGGCGCTGACGGAGGGCGACCTGTGGCAGAACGCGTGGTACACGTCGGTCCCCTCGCCCGACGGGCTCGCCGCGGAGATCGATCGACGCATCGGCCTGATCGAGTCGAACGGGATGATCCCGTTCACCGCGTTCGACGCCGACGGCCGCACCCTCGGCCTCACCTCGTTCTACGACATCGACGAGGAGGTCCCTCGACTGCACATCGGGTACACGTGGAACCGCCCGTCCGCCCATGGCACCGGGACCAACGCCGAGTCCAAGCTGCTGCTGCTCCGGCACGCGTTCGAAGACCTCGGCGTCTTCCGGGTGGGGCTCACGACCCAGTGGGTCAACTTCCAGTCCAGAGCGGCCATCGAGCGTCTGGGGGCCAAGCAGGACGGCGTCATGCGGGCAATGAGCCGCTATCGCAACGGAGCACTGCGCGACAGCGTCGAGTACTCGATCATCGAGCCGGAGTGGCCGGCGGTGAAGGCGAACCTCGAAGCGCGACTCGCCCGGCGAGGCTGACTACTGGTGCTGACTACTCGGTGGCGTTGCCCGACCAGTTGTCGTCGCGACGCGTGGCCGATCCGCGCTGACGCATCACGAAGGCCAGCGACAGGCTGACGATGAGCAGACCCGCGACGAAGACGATCGCCTGGAAGTCCTCGAGCGACTGCGCCAGCCCCATGAGCCAGATGCCTCCGAGGAAGAGGATCATGAAGAAGATGAAGCTGAGGATCACGGGATCTCCTGTCGTAGCGGCCGTCCTCAAGGATACCGCGTAGCGCAGACGCTCCAGCCACGGAACCCCCTGTGCGGTCGGCGCGATCGATGATTTCGTGCAGGCATGAACGCACCACTCACCGCCCTCGCGATCTCCTGCACGCTGAAGCCCTCTCCCGCGGAGTCCAGCTCCGATCTGCTGGGCTCCCAGATCCTCGCCGCCCTCGCGGAGCACGGCGTCAGCGGCGACCTGGTCAGGGCCGTCGACCACGTCATCAGCCCGGGTGTCGAGACCGACATGGGCGGGGACGACCAGTGGCCCGCGCTGCGGGAGAGGGTGCTCGCCGCCGACATCCTCGTCTTCGTCACCCCGACCTGGATGGGGCAGCACTCCAGCGTCGCGCAGCGTGTGCTCGAGCGCCTGGACGCGGAGCTCAGCGAGACTGATGACAGCGGGCGCCCGATCCTGTTCGACAAGGTCGCGATCTCCGGCGTCGTCGGCAACGAGGACGGGGCCCACCACATCGCCGGGATCGTCTTCCAGGCGCTCGACGACATCGGCTACACCGTGCCGGCGCAGACCTCGATCTACTGGAACGGCGAGGCGATGAAGGGCATCGACTACAAGGATCTCGATGAGACCCCGGAGGCGGTCGCGCAGGCGACGGCGACGGCCGCCCGGAATGCGGCGCATGTCGCCCGACTGCTGAAGGCGGATCGGTACCCGGCGGAGTAGCTCTGGCGCGGTGGCTCAGGCCTTCCGCGCGCTCCCGTCGACGACGCTGGACTGCACGTAATCGTCGATGACGAGTTCGCCGCTCGCGTTGAGGGCGTGCATCATCTCCTCGATGCGGTGCTTCTCGATGTTCTGGGGGTCGGCGGAGGTGAAGAGGAACTGCAGCGGGATCGCCGGGTGGATCCACACCGTGAGCCGTCCGGTATCCCCGCCCTCGCGCGGATGCCAGGTCATCATGAAGCTCTCCTGGCGGCGCAGCTTCGTGCCGACGATCACCTTCAGGTGAGCGAGCGTCTCATCGTCGATGAGGATCGGCTCCGATGTGCCGTCGTATCGCAGTCTTCCCATGAAGGAAACCGTACCCCCGCGCGCGCCTCCGCGTGTACACGCGCGAGATGATTCGGCGCGGCGGAAGGTCACGACCTCGTCACGATCGATCGAAACGTCATGACGCTGCCATGGCGTCGCCGACCGCAGTAGCGTGGATCCATGACCGCTCCCGTTGATCCGACAGCCACTCCCGCCTGGTCCGAGCTCACCGCCCTGCACGAGTCCGTCCGTGCCGATCTCCGAGGCTGGTTCGCCGCTGATGCGAGCCGCGCCGAGCGGTTCTCGTTCCCGTTGGCCGACCTGCACGTCGACCTGTCGAAGAACCTCGTGACCGACGACATCCTCGCAGCTCTCCTGCGTCTCGCCGAGCAGACCGGTGTCGCCGAGCGGTACGCCGCGATGCTCGAGGGGGCGCACCTGAACACCTCCGAGGACCGCGCGGTGCTGCACACGGCGCTGCGTCGGCCCGCCGGCGCCTCCCCCGCCCTCGTCGTCGACGGGCAGGACGTGGATGCCGACGTGCACAGCGTCCTCGACGCGATGAGCGCCTTCGCGGACCGGGTCCGCGGTGGCGACTGGCTCGGCGTCACGGGCAAGAAGGTCACCCACGTCGTGAACATCGGCATCGGCGGATCCGATCTCGGCCCGGTGATGGTGTACGAGGCGCTCAAGCCCTATGCGGATGCCGGCATCGAGGCGCGCTTCGTGTCGAACATCGACCCCACCGACCTCGCACAGAAGACGTCGGACCTCGATCCCGAGACGACCCTCTTCATCGTGGCCTCGAAGACGTTCACCACCCTCGAGACCCTCACCAACGCCCGCCTCGCGCGCGAATGGCTGTGGGCGGGGCTCACGGCATCCGGAGCGATCTCCGACGCAGACGACGCCCGCAGCGACGCGGTGGCCCACCATTTCGTGGCCGTGTCGACGGCGCTCGACAAGGTCGCAGCCTTCGGCATCGATCCCGCCAACGCGTTCGGATTCTGGGACTGGGTGGGTGGACGCTACTCGGTCGACTCGGCGATCGGCCTCTCGCTCGCGATCGCGCTCGGACCGCAGGCGTTCCGCGACCTGCTCGCGGGCTTCCACGACGTCGACGAGCACGTGCGCACGACGCCGTTGGAGCGCAACGTCCCCGTGCTGATGGGCCTGCTCAACGTCTGGTACGGGAACTTCCACGGCGCGCAGTCGCACGCGGTGCTGCCCTACGCGCAGCAGCTGAGCCGATTCCCCGCGTACCTGCAGCAGCTGACCATGGAGTCCAACGGCAAGTCCGTGCGCTGGGACGGCACCCCCGTCACCACCGACACGGGCGAGGTGTTCTGGGGAGAGCCGGGGACCAACGGCCAGCACGCCTTCTACCAGCTCATCCACCAGGGCACGCGGCTGATCCCGGCGGACTTCATTGCCTTCGTCAACCCCGCGTATCCGCTGTCCGACGGCGGTCAGGACGTCCACGAGCTGTTCCTCGCCAACTTCCTCGCCCAGACCAAGGCGCTCGCCTTCGGGAAGACCGCGGAGGAGGTCGAGGCCGAGGGCACGACGGGTGCGCTCGTCGCCGCGCGCACCTTCGCCGGCAACCGCCCGACGACGTCGATCTTCGCGCCCGCGCTGACCCCGCGCGTGCTCGGTCAGCTCATCGCGTTGTACGAGCACATCACGTTCACCCAGGGCACCATCTGGGGCATCAACTCGTTCGACCAGTGGGGTGTGGAGCTCGGCAAGCAGCTCGCGATGCAGATCGCACCGGCGATCGGCGGCGACGAGTCGGCCATCGAGGCGCAGGATGCCTCGACCAGGGCGCTGCTCGCCTACTACCGCGAGAACCGGAAGTAGCGGGAGCAGCAAGAAGAAGGGGGCGGATGCCGCAGCATCCCGCCCCTTCGTCGTGTCTTGCAGTGCGCGACTGTATGTGTCGCGCTCATGCGTCAGCGGCTGTCTTCTGGAAGCTCCGGGCAAGCGGCCGTGAGGGTAAACCAGACAACGGCAACTTGCGTCTCATCCGAGACCTTTGTTCCGCTCTTCCGCCAGTACTCGGCGTACCCGCGGCGGTAGTCAGCGGCGTCCGCGTGACCCTCTCCGCAGGATCTCGCGACCGATTCTCCATACTCGCCGTGGAGCTGACCGAAGCTCACCACGTCATGACGAGTCACGGTGATCCAGGTGACGAGTTCCCCCTCGTTGCCGAGGAGACCGAGGACCTCGCCCGCGTGCTCGAAGTCCTCACCCTCGAGCTGATAGTCGTCGACGAGACCCATCGTGGAGGTCTTCGCGCCGGCCAGCACAAGAGTGTTGAGTTCTTCTCGCCACTCCCCTCTCGTGCCGAGTTCGAGGGTGCGATGGCTTTCAATCCGTGGCCACACAGTTCGTCGTTCCTTTCGACGCCGATTCCACCGTTAAACGTGATGTTTCACGAAATTGCAGGTTTCTGCACGATTCATAGTATCGTGGCGAGAGAAGAGGCGAATGACGACCCTGACTGCCCGCCCGCACCGCACACCGGCACACGCCTCACGAGGAGCACTACATGGGGAGCACCGATCGACCTGGAGTCGACATACCGGATCGCCGAGGCCGCACGGGTCTTGATCGCGTAGGAATGGGTCTTCGCCGCAACCCGAACGTAGCCGTGCGGAGCGTCGAGGTGACTTCGGACGGCTGGCACGTACTTCGACGAACCGCATTCGACTACCGCGACCGCCGGGGCAACTGGGCCAGACAAGAGCGCGAGACCTACGACAGAGGTAACGGCGCGGTGATCCTGCTCTACAGCACAGAAAGGCAGTCTGTGCTCGTGGGCCGGCAGTTCCGCTACCCGGCCTACGTGAACGACCACCCCGACGGCATGCTCATCGAGTGCGCAGCCGGGCTTCTGGAGGGCGACGATCCGGAAGCCGCGATCCGTCGTGAGGTCCAGGAGGAACTGGGCGTCACCGTGGGCTCGGTCACTCGGGTCTTCGAGTCCTATATGAGTCCGGGATCCGTGACGGAACGGCTGCACTTCTTCGCCGCGCCCTTCGCGCCGCCCGACCGCGAGACCGACGGCGGCGGCCTGGTCGAAGAAGGCGAGGACATCGAAGTGCTGGAGATCTCCATCGACGACGCTCATTCGATGATCCGCACCGGCGAGATCACGGATGGGAAGACCATCATGCTGATCCAGTGGGCACTCCTCGACGGCCCCTTCCGAGCCCTCCAGACTCCCGTACCTCCGCCTTGAGAATCGAAGTCCCATTGCGCTCGCTGCCCTCAGGCGCCGCCTCTGTATCGCAGCGCCGCGCCGCGCCGAAAGTCTCCATCTTCATTCTTTCAACGCATGCCGAAAGACCGTGTCGGCGTGTTCCCAGAGCAAGGCACCGCCGGCGTTCGCAATCAGCTTCCGCGTCGCCGTCGGTATCCGGGTCGCGAGCGTCTCAGCGAGATCGGGAGAGTGACCGAAGTCCGCCTCTCCGACGAGGATGTCGACCGGGCACGTGATGTCCGCGAGCGGGAGGCCCCAAGGCCGCATCGCAATCAGAGTGTCGCGCACGTATCCGACGCCTCGGTTCGCAAAACCTTCGTCCAGCGAACGGCGGTACATGTCAATGAAGTCCGGGGACTGATAGACGCGTCGGTCCCTATCCGAAGCGCCACCCACCACCATTTCTTCCATCGCCTGCGGGGTGAACCTCGACAGCTCACCGGTTGCCGCCATGGGATCCTTCGCGACGAGGTCGACCAGCGCTGCGGCATGTGGCGGAAGCATCTCGCGGATTCGTGGGTGAGCCACTTCGTCGGCGGGTGAGACGAGAATCAGTCGTGACGATAGACCAGCGATGGCGGCGCCCAAACCGAACACGCTCCCCTGGGAGTTCGCGACCACCGGCAACGCGGCTGCGGCACGGCCTGCCACGGAGTGGACGAAGAACCGATAGTCCTCGGCGGTGGTCTGAATGTTACGGCCCTCATCCTCAGAAGAGGATCCCATGCCGGGACGGTCCAACGTGAGAAGCCGGATACCGCGCGTCATGAGATCGCGCTCCCCGAACCTCATGGCTCTCCCCGTCGCTGCACCCGCGACGAACAGCACGGGTCGACCGTTCTCGGGACCGTAGCTCGATCCAGCGAGGCGGCGCCCGTTCGGCATGGTGACGATATGTTCTTTTGCGTCCATAGCTGCTCCATTTCGACAAGATCAGGCGATTCAAGAACGCTGGCCCCGCGAGCACAGAGGTGACGGGCGTCCGCGGGAGACCGTCGTCAAGAAGGCGATCGGTTGCAGCGCTCCTTCATGACTCGTGAGTCGCCACAGTTCTCGGGATGATGGTCAGAGCAACTTCCGCCGCCACCGGATGATCTCTCCGTGCTCGGGGTCGTGGATGACCTCCGACCGCTGAAATCCCGCAGCGCGCAGAACACCTGGGGATCCCTCGTCGACCGGAAGTGTGTGCGCAATCACTTCATCGACGACCCCGGTCCGAACGGCCAATTGTACGAGTGCCTCCGTCGCAGCGGTTGCGTGACCCAGCCTGCGGAAGACCGGAGCGATCTCGTATCCGATCTCCACGACGCCGTCCTCCGGCGGGCCGGCGAAACCGCCCGACCCCACCAACTGCCGGCTTCGCTCCTCGATGAAGAAGTACATCCACCATTCGGAATGAGCGGGATCTCTCTTGAGCACAGACAAGGTGTGCGGTATCGCCTCCGGAAACTCCGGCCATCCGTCGGGGACCGGCGAGTCGATCATCGCGGAGAGCTCGTTCGGATGTCGGAGGAACGCCTCCAGCGACGCGACGGACGCGGGGACCAGTCGAATGTGAGTCATGAGTTCTCTCCTGGAGATCGACGACATGTGGGAGTCTAGTAGTAGTTTCCGCGGAAACTGTTGTGTTCATCGCAATCGAGGGTTCGTCTCGTCCCGTCCGTCCTGCTCAGAAGGCGGAACCAGGCGAGAGGTGTTCGAGCCCCCGACACTGGGGGCGCCGGAGGCTCGAACGGCCGAATGGGGAGGTTCGGCAGTTGGTACGACCGCGCCACGAGGGAAGCCGTCATCTGACGCTGTGGCGCGGCCGGGTCAGTTCTCGATCTGGAAGTCGTCGGGCACCGGAGCGTCGGAATGCCGGGCGGTGCGCGCGTCGCGTTCCAGGCCCGACCGCTGCGTCAGCACTCCGTAGAGTTCCGGGCGGCGGCCCAGGAGCCAGCGGCGGCCAGTCGAGAGAGGCAGAAGATCCATGTCGAGGTCGACTGTGACGACGGACTCGTCGGCGACCGGAGTCTCGGCGACGATGCGGCCGTACGGGTCGATGATCATCGCGTTGCCGGTGCGGATCTCGTCGTCATCAGGGCCGATGCCGTTGCTGAAGAGAAGGAAGATCCCGTTGTCATGGGCGCGAGACGGCAACCAGCGCATGAGCCAGCCGCGCCCGTAGGGGCCGTTGACGGCGTCGAGCAGCGCCTCGGGGTCGTTGGCGCGGTTGTGCCAGAGCTCTGACGAGACGACCTTCATCCCGTGCGGACTCCGCGAGCTCGTGCCGCCGGTCTGGTGCGGCGCGATGAGCACCTTCGCACCCATCAGCGTCACGGCGCGCACGTTCTCGACGAGGTTGTTGTCCCAGCAGATCAGGATGGCCATCCGCACGCCCCATGGCGTGTCGAACACCGTGTAGCGATCCCCGCTGGAGATCGCCTCATGCTCGAAAGCATGCAGCTTGCGATGCACGTGCACCGCACCGTCGGGGAAGCACACGGCATAGGAGTTGTAGAGCGCATCGCCCTCCGCCTCGAGGAAGCCGGCGCCGATGCCGACGCCCAGTTCCGTCGCCAGTTCGCTGACCGCGCGCACCAGCGGTCCATCTGCGGGCTCGGCGAGCTCGCGCAGCTGCTCGACCGTCGTCTTGGTCAGGTGCCAATACGCCAGCAGGCACATCTCCGGGAAGACGACCAATTGCGTGCCGTCAGCAACAGCCTGCTCGGCGAGACGCCGCACGATCGCGAGGTTGGCAGTCTTGTCGGACGGCACAGCTTCGAACTGGACCACGGACACCCGAAGGTCGGTGGTGGTTGACATCATCTGGCCGTTCCTCTCGTGTTTGTTCACCTCAGTCAAAGCGATGCGTGAGATAACTTCCAATGAATACTCGACCAACTGGCATAACCTGTGTGAATGGACATTCGACTCATGCGCGCGCTGGTCCTGGCTGCGGACCGCCCGACGTTCAGCGAAGCGGCTACGGCACTGTCGATCACTCAGCCTGCGTTCACGAAGCAGATCCAGCAGCTGGAGTCGCTCGTCGGCATGCCGCTGTTCCGTCGCGGCCGCCACGGGTCCGTTCTGACCGCCGCGGGTAGCGCTCTTCTCGCGGATGCGCGGGCCATCGTCGAGCTCGCTGACCGATTCGAGGCACGCGTGAAGAGGATGTCGAGCGGGGATGAGGGGTACTTGGCGGTGGGGTTCGGACTGTCGAGTATCGCGGTGGCGCCTCGTGCGATCGCAGCATTCCGCTCGGCCTTCCCAGGAGTTGCGGTACGCCTGGAGGACATGTCGTCTGCGGCTCAGATAGAGGGGGTGCGTCGCGGCGACCTGGACATCGCCTTCGCTCGGATGCCGGCACCCCGCGATCTGTGCGCGGTGCCGGTGCTTTCGGACCGGCTGGTCGTCGCATACCCCGAAGCATGGGATGTTCCTCCCGAGGCCTTGTCGCCGGCCGAGTGGCTGCAGGCACACCCTCTTGTGCGGTTGTCACCCGGCCGTGGCCCCGGCCTGGCAGGGCAGGCGGGCCGCTACCTTGCTGATGTCGGTGCTCCATTCGACGTCATCCAGGAAGCCGACGATCTGCAGACGGTCCTTGCCCTCGTCGCCGCCGGCGTCGGTGCGGCGATCGTTCCGGAGAGCGCGCGCAACATCGCCCCTTCGCGGGTTTCGATGCATCGACTCGAGGGCGAGAGTGCAGCCTGGACGATCGGGGTCATCTGGCGCGCCGACAACGCGACCCCTGTCGTCCGAGCATTCCTCGAGGAGCTCGCTCGGATCTCCGAAAGGTGAGCACACCATGACGCGCACCGATCGCAGCGTTGTGAGCGCCGCGGAGAGCGCCCTATTCGGCGCACACCGCAGGATCGGCGCGGCTCATCAGCAGCTGCGCATCTCCCCCGAGTTCGTTGTGCATGACGTAGCCGTCGCCCGATGGCTCGAGCCAGAACTGTTCGTCCGTGTGCACCCACTCCCCGCCGTTGGTGGGTGGGGCGGTGAAGTAGGACCGCAGGTTGTTGTCGAACATGAGCTCCGTTCCCCAGCTCTCCGCGATCTGGGGCATACTCACCTCGATCCACCACGGGCCGTGGATGCCGTCGCAGCTCTTCCCGGTGTAGTTCGCTCCGGCGAACGATTGGTTGATGGTCCAGGCATCCGTGCCGACCGTGATGCCGACGTCGAAGCGTCCGATGCCACGGCGTGAGACCACCTCGAACGCCGGGTCGGCTTTGCCGATCTGCTGTCCGGCGATGAACTGGTAGTCGGCCTCGTCGATGGGCTGCCGGCCGGTCGGATTGACTGTGGAGTCTCCGAGCACTTCTGTGACCTCGACCGTGCCCCGGGTGATCTTCTTGCCGTCGACCATGCTGACCGCGTCCACCCAGAGCTGCTGCTTGTCGCCGGGCTGGGGGTTGATGTCCTCTCCTTCGATGAGGACGTCGACGCAGTTGCCGTCGCGCCAGTAGTCCTCTGCTGCGCGTCCGACAAGCAGGGCTATCTGCTCGGCGAGGTCATCGACCTGCACGGAGAACGCGCCGTCCAACTGCTTGTCCGCGGTCAATTCGCCGCGGTCCGCCACCCCGGTGTCTCCGAAAGTGAACGCATAGGCGTTGTACTCCTCTCGAGTACTGTCGGGATTTGAGACTTCGGTGGAGGAATCGGCTTTGGGCGCACCCGTGTTCACAGCGGCGTCGACGCGAGCCCACAGATCGGCGGCGTATGCCTCGTCGGTGACGTGCGAGATGGTCATCATGCTGATGTTCAGCGTGGTGCGCCGGGGGGTGCCGCCCTGCGGGGTGAAGGTGACCGCTGCCGTGGTGGAGAACTCGCCTTCCGATACGCCGTCTGCGGTGGGGCACGCGTGAACTTCGAACTCTCCCTCGAGCGCGACGGTGACGGCGTCACCTGCCTCGTTGGTATCGCTGATCGAGCTGGTGTATTTGCCTGCGGCGAGACCATTCTCCACGCTCCATCCGAACGCGGGGTCACCTACTGTGTCTGAGAGCACGGCGCTGCGATCGGTCGAGTTCATCGAGGCCTCGCCGAGCGCGTCCCGCAGCAGTTGGTGCACGAGGCTCAGACCGTTCGCCGCAGCCCCGACCGTCTCCATGTCGGGTTGCGGGACAGGGTAATCCGCGGGCGAGACTGCTGATGCGGTCGTCAGTCGGGCGTGGGAAGCAGCGTCAATGGATCCAGTCGGGTCCGAATCAGGAGAGTCGACGCCCGCGAGCGGCGTCGTCGCGTCGTCGGCCCGAGGCAGCCATTCCGCGGCCTCTTCGATCGACAGCCCCGTCTCGTCGTCCAGCCCGAGCTGATTCGCGAGGAACACATCGAGGTCGCGTTCGGTGAGCGTCAGAGCCCGAGCACTCTCCTCGACGGATGCGAATGACCAGTCTCGCGGAGTCTCTGAAGAAGAGTCTGCGCCGGCCGCACATGCGACCAGGGTTGACAGCGTCAGCAGTGAGGCGACGCTCACGAGGAATGATCGATGAAGAGACACGGAGGACTTCCTGACGGGACGGATTGTGGAACGCGCGGGGGTGCGGCGCGAGCGCGGGCTGTCGGCGTCGGGCCCGAGCCATGCCACCCGCGTCCGCGCTCAACCCGGCAGAGATCTCGGCGGCTGTGCGGGGCGACCTCGAGAAGGTTACGAAGAGGTGAGGCGCAGTCGGGTCGCATCCGTCGCCGAGCAACGTTGGGTTAACCCGTAGCGCGATGCGTGCCGGGCGCCTCGCCACGTGTGCGGTGCCGCTACTCCGCTCCTCGGGAGCTCAGCCCTGCGGCGATCCGCTGGATGTGATCGAGAACCGTTCGCGTCGCGCGACGCTCCAGCGCTTCGGGGCGGGCGAGGCAATCGACGTATCGGCCGATTCCGGGAACGTCCAGCGGGCGGAGGACGACATCCGGGCGGTGTCGTGGGTCGGTCGTGAAGCGTGGCATCAGCGCGATGCTGCCGCTGGACGCGACGACGTCCGCCGCGATGAGGAAGTCATTGATCCGGTGCGAGACGGCTGCGGACTGTCCCGAGATCGTCGCGATGACCGCGAGCGCCTGTTCCAGTGGAAACCCTTCGTGGACGGCCACCCAGTCGACGCCTCGGAGTTGGGAAGCGCGGATCACGCGCTCGGAAGCGAGAGGGTGATCTCGCCTGACGGCGATGTCCAGCGGCTCGAAGAAGAGGGGTTGCACCTGCACGGATGCCGACCAGGCCCTGCTTCCGGCCAACCGATGCGCGATCACGAGATCGTGGTCGGTCGCCAGCGAGGGGAATTCGGCCTGGGCGACATCGAAATCGCTCAGCGCCAGCGTCGGCCCGCCCGTGTCGGCGGTGGCAGCGAGGAGGCGGCCGAAGAGTGCGAGTCCTGCGCTGTGGAAGGCGGCGACCGCGACTGCGCCACCCGCCTCATCGGGGAACCTCGCGAGCGTCTCGCGCGCGCGCGTCATGGCGACCTCGACGTCGACCGCCGCATCGGCCAGCGCCTGCCCCGACAGGGTGAGCACCGTTCGTCCTCCGCGCTTGTACGTGAGAGGTGTGGACGATTGTCGTTGCAATGCGGCGATCTGCTGAGAGATCGACGACGGAGTGACTCTCCGGGCTGCGGCGACGGCAGCGATGCTGCCGCGTTCGCCGAGTTCGCGGATGGCGCGGAGCTGCGCGATTTCCATTAGTCCAATCTAATCCATGTCGTCACAACATTTAGTCTTGCCTGTCGCAGCAGGTGCCGTCACGATGAAGCGGTGCTCTCCTTGTTCTCCTGGTCTCGTGTCGACCTCTACGTGCTTCTGGTCGCCATCGCCTGGGGTTCCACCTATCTCGTCGCGAAGGAACTGATAGGTGACGGAGCGGTGTTGGCTCTGCTCGCCGCTCGCATGCTCTTCGCGGCGGCGGCGCTGGGGCTCGTCCTCGCTCTTCGGCGACGCGTCACGTCGCGCGCCGAGTGGCGTACCGGCTTCGCCTTGGGCCTGCTGCTGGCCGGCATCTTCCTGCTCGAGACCTTCGGGATCGCGCACACATCCGCAACGAACGCCGGGTTGATCATCAGCCTCACGATCGTCTTCACGCCGCTGTTGGACGCCGCGGTATCGAGGCGCAGGGTCTCCTCCGCGTTCCTACTCGCAAGTGGAGTGGCCGTGGCCGGCGTCGCGCTCTTGGCGAGCAATGGAACCCTCCGACCTCCGGCGCTCGGCGATCTCCTGGTGCTCGGCGCGGCGATCGTCCGTGCGGTCCATGTCACCTGCATGCACAAGTTGACGGCAGGCCGAGAGATGGACTCGATGCGCCTCACCACTGTGCAGATGTCGACCTGTGCTGCCGTGTTCGGTGTGATGACGCTCTTCCAGGGGCCGTCCATCCCCGCCTACCTGGCCGGCTTCGACCTCGGCAGTGCGATCCTCTTCGTCTACCTCGTTCTCATCTGCACCGTGTTCGCGTTTCTGGTGCAGACGTGGGCTGTCCGACAGACGTCACCGGCCCGTGTCAGCCTTCTCCTCGGCACCGAGCCGATCTGGGCGGCGGTGGCGGGGATCATGATCGCAGCTGACGTTGTCCGCCCCGCCGGCCTGGTCGGCATCGCATTCATCCTGCTCGGCACGGCGTGGGGTCGGTCGATAGACCAGCGCGCCTCGGTCCCGCCGCAGATGCCTGCGGCCGCTCGGCGGAAGACACCCGCCCCCTGACAGACGGATGCCCCGACGACGGTCGTCGACGGGGCATCCGGGATCAGCATCGGCTGCGCACCATGAGGGTCAGAAGCTGGCGATGAAGCTTCCGAGAACACGATCGATGGTGGCGAGATCCTCCTCGGTGACGGATTGGACCGCCAGCGCGATCACGTAGGAGCCGTCCGCGGAGTAGGCCGACAACATCAGGTACTGGGCACCGGCTTCCCCGCACCCGGTCCAATAGGTGTAGGCGCCGTCATGCAACCCGTCCGAGTAGACGTCCTCGGACGCCTGCGTGCATCCGGATTGGGTGAGCTGCTGCGCGGCCATGCTCAACCACTCCTCGGGGGCATACGTCGCGGTCGCGGCCGGTGCGGCCATGACCGAGATGCCGGGGGTGCTCCAACTGTCCGCCGACTGGAAGGCGGCGATGTCCGGGCTGGCGTCGATGTGCGCCCATTCTCCGCCGGCGGGGTCGGTCCAGACACTGGTGTCCACGCCGCTCCAGTGCGCCGGCACATCGACGGCGACGCTCTCCGTGTCGTCGACGACGGTGCTGTACTCCGTGTCCGCCGACTGGGCTCCTCCGTCAGTGGCTCCGGCTTCCTGCGCCACCGACACAGCCTCGACGGCGTCGCCGTTCACCGGACCGGCGTAGTAGATGCCTTCACCGGAGCGGAACAGCTCGACGGAGAGCGTCGCGTCAGTCCCGTGGGTCTCGAGGACGCTGCAGTAGTCGGCCATCGTGCCGTCGGCGCCGAGGGAGACCCCTTCCATCTTGGTGAGCAGATCACCAGCTGCGATACCGGCCTTGTCGGCCGCGGACCCTGATGCGACGGAGTTGACCCAGATCCCGAGCCCTTCGCCTTCTTCGGTCATGAGAGCGGTGCCGTTGATACCGAGGCTCATGACGTTCTCACCGTCGATGAGCTGGTCGATGACTCCCTGGACCTCATCGCGATGGATGGCGAGGTTCTGATCGTGCTGATCGTTGCCGGCGTAGTTGACGCCGACGAGCTTGCCCGCGTCATCGACGAGAGGGCCGCCCGAGTTCCCCGCGCGGATGCGCGCGTCATGCTCGATCACGTGGCTCAGCGAAGCCCAGGGGGTGTCCATGGCCGTGTCGGCCTTTGACACAATGCCGCGGGTCATCGTGAACTCGGGATCGCCGAGCGGGAATCCTGCCGCGTACACGTCGGTCGCGGTCGGGATCTTGCCCTTGCGCCAGTCGAAGTGCGGGTAGTCGTCCTTCTCGAGCTGGATGACGGCGAGGTCGAGGCACTCCGAGGATCCGAGGACCTTGGCATTGAGCGTCTCCGAAGTGTCTCCTCCGCGCCATACCTTCAGGGTGCCGGCGCCGACGACGACGTGATTGTTGGTCACGGCGAGGCCGTCGTCGCTGATGAGGAAGCCGGATCCCCGCCCGGCCGCTTCGTAGCCTCCTTCCTCGGGCGAGACGAAGGTGCCGACGGCTTCGATCTGGATCGTGGCGGACTGGACGTCATCGAAGCCGACGCCGTCGGAGTCGCCACGCCCGGCGGCGGGGAGCCCGGGAAGTGCGGGCAGAGCGCAACTGCTGAGAGCTGCGGCGAGGGTGAGTCCGAGAGCGGCAGCGGCTGCCGCTCGTCGGCGATGGGTGGTCATGAGAAGTTTCTCCTTGGGGCCGAGGGCCGGGTGAGCCGCGGGTCAGAGAGACCCGATGAAGAGGAAGACGGTCCAGGCGGCGCTCGCGATGACCATGACCGCGATCGACACGTAGCCGAGAAGGAAGCCGACGAGCGCCTGGATGCGTCCGACGCCTCCGACGCGCTTCGACCTGGCGCGGCCGATGTGACCGCAGATGACCGCGGCGACGGCGAGGGGGAACCCGAATGCGGCCGAGAAATAGCCCGTGATTGGGACAACCGCCCAGAAGCCGGCGACTGCGCCGACGATGCCGAGAATCATCGCTGTCAGGGCGACACCGTTGCTCGGTGCGGCCGCGGGCTGCGGCTGGTAGGCGATCGGCTGCGGTACGACCTGCGCCTGCGGCGTCGGCTGGGCGAGCGGCTGGGTCGGTGTCGGCGCCTGGGGTGGCATCGGGCCCTGCCCCTCGTCGCGCGCCTGTCGCTCCGGCTGCGCCGGGTCGAGAGGGAGGGTGTTGTGTGAGTTCTGGATTGTCATGAGGTTGTCTTTCGAGTGTCGGATCGTCGGCCGTACGGGCGCGACGGGATGCGGGAAGTGGGGAACGTCGCGGCGACTACTTCAGGAAGCGGAAGGTGAGCGGGTAGCGGTACCTGCCGGCCGTGTTCGCCCGGACGGCGCCGATGATGGCGATGACGAATGCGGCCAGCTGCACCAACGACGCGGCGATGATGAAGACGAAGCCGATGAGTACGAGCGCGAGCACGCCGCCGACGACGTACAGCACGAGAGCTGCGGCGGCATAGGTGATCTGAGCGTTGAGGGCCTCTTTCGCTTCACGGTCCACAGCGTCGCTGCGGTCCCGGTAGATGAGCCATGCGATGAGCGGTCCCACGAAGGACAGCAACCCGCCCAGATGGGCGAGCATGATCCAGCGGCGCTCTTCTTCTGCGGTGAGTGGGGCGATGGAGACAGACTGTTCAGAAGTCATTCGAAGATCCTTGTGGTGTCATAGGAGTGATGAAGTCAAGCTACGGGCGGCGTCGAGCCCGGGTCTCGACGAGACACGGGCGCCAATGTTCGGGCAACGTTCGTGGCTCTGATCCCGATGGCCGAGCAACGTTTGGAGAGGGCGCGACCAACAGGCGCGCGGTGGCGAGCGAAGGCGAGCCGCCGGAATCGTAGGATGATCATCGCTTCGACTCCAGTCGCGCGACCTCGCACGCTTCCATCACAGAAAGATCGTCAAATGGGAACCACCACAAGATCCGATCTCGCCTCAGGCGGCACGTCCGTCGTACTCCGTGCCGGCAGTGATCTCGACTACTCCGCTCTGGTGCGGGTGTGGCGCTCTGCAGTCGACGCGACCCACGCGTTTCTCTCGGATGAGGACCGGAGGTCCATCGAGAACCTTCTCGCCTCGGACTATCTGCCGGCCGTGCGCTTGACCGTTGCTGACCGCGATGGCAAACCGGTGGCCTTCGCAGGAACGAGCGAGGGACGACTCGAGATGTTGTTCGTGGACGACGCGTACCGCGGTCACGGCATCGGCACAGCGCTGCTCGAGCACGTTCGACGGGCGGACGGGGTGACTGACGTCGACGTGAACGAGCAGAATTCCGACGCCGTCGCCTTCTACGAATCCAGAGGGTTCGTGCGGGTGGGACGAAGCGACCTCGACGGGGCTGGCCGCCCCTACCCGATCCTCCACATGGTTCGCCCATCGGAGTGAGATCCCGCCCGCGCCGGGATGGTCGGGGAGCCGACAGGCGCTGTCACCCTCGTGTAGCATGGCACCGTGTGTGACGCTACACTTTCGTTCGGTTCAGTCCTCACCCGAGCTTCCGATCCACTGCTGGTCGCGCTCGCTGCTGCCGACACGGCGGTCCACTTTCCCACGATGGTGAGCGCTGCATCCCGCAGGGTCTCAGAGCCCGAACGCGCCAGCTCCACTTCCGCCATCACGACAGGGCTCCGACCATGATCGTCGAGGTCGTCTCGTACTCCAGCGAGTGGCCCAGCCAGTTCTCGGCGGTGTCCGACGACCTGCGACACGCGCTTCGCCACGTTCACGTGATCGCGATCGAACATGTCGGCTCCACGTCCGTACCGGGCCTTTCGGCGAAACCCATCCTCGACATCGACGTCGTAGTCCGGCGCCGCTCAGTCTCCGGCGCGATCCGCGCTCTGCAGGCGAGCGGGTATGAGTACCTCGGAGAACAGGGAATTGCGGACCGCCACGCCTTGCGCGCGCCCGAGCAGGGCCCCAGAAGGAACGTCTACGTCTGCGTCGAGGGCGCGCTGTCTCTTCGAAACCACCTGGCTGTACGCGACACACTCAGGCGGAGCCCGGACTTGCGCTCTCGGTACGAAAGCGTAAAACGAGAGCTCGCCGCACGATCGGATCTCGACCTCGATCAATACGTGGTCGGCAAGTCCGCCGTCTTGCAGGAAGTCCTCGCTCTATCGGACCTCACCACGGAGGAGAAGCGAGAGATACTCCTCGCGAACTCGTGACGCGGCCCCCGCTATCGGAGCCGGGTTCACTTCACGCCGAGCGTCAGTTTGACGAGAAGCGATTCCAACTGTCTGCGTTCATCCGAGTCGAGGGGCCCCAGCAGCTCATCTTCCGTCGCCAGGTGAACCGGATACATCTCGTCAATGAGGTCGACCCCGCGTGGAGTCAACGACACAAGCCGCCCGCGCGCATCCCCACTGTCACGCCCCCGCTCCGCGAGCTCCGCCCGGACGAGACGGTCGACTCGTTTCGACGTGGCTCCGGCGGTGACCATCGTGTGCTCGGCGATCGCCCCCTGTGGCAGCACGAAAGGTTCGCCTTCTCGACGCAACGCACACATGACGTCGAATTCCCCCTCGCCGATGCCATATGCGCGGTAGTTCTCGATCAATCGGTCGGTGAAGGCATCGGAGAGTCGACGCATGCGTCCGATCACGGCCATCGGGCTCGGATCCAAGTCCGGGCGCTCCCTCCTCCACTGCTCAATGAAATCCGAGACCAGATCGTTTGCATCCATGGAACCAGGATACTTTCCGCGGAAGCTACAATCATTTCCATGGAAACTACTTCTCGTATGGAAACGGGGTGGCGAGCAGCGAGATGGCCACTCCTCGTTGCAGTCGCTCCCGTGGCGTTCGGGTCGACATACTGGGTGACCAGGAACTTCCTGCCCGCCGACTCTCCGTTGTGGGGTTCGGCGATCCGCGCTCTGCCTGCCGGCGTGGTGCTGCTCCTGCTCACCAGGGCACTTCCGACTCGTGCACAGCTCGGGAGAGCGACCATCCTCGGCACTCTGAACATGGGCGTGTTCTTCTGCCTCGTCTACCTTTCGGCTCAGCTGCTTCCGTCGAGCGTCGCCGCATCGATCACCGCCGTGAGCCCGATACTCATCGCCGGCTTCGCTTGGGCGCTTCTGCGGCAGCGGCCGCATTGCCGAGTGATCATCGGCGCCGGGATCGGACTGGTCGGTGTCGTCTCCATCGTCGGCACAGCCTCAGGCTCTCTGAACGGCTGGGGCATTGCGGCGTCCTTCTCGGCGACCGGCTTGTCCTCACTGGGCGCCGTCCTCATGCGACGGTGGGACGATGGCACCCCCGTCCTGCATGTCACCTCCTGGCAACTCGCCATTGGGGGCCTCGAGCTCGTTGCAGCTGCAGCGCTGTTCGAGCCGATGCCTGTCGACCTGCAGATCGGGCACGTCATTGGGTTCGCATACGTGAGCCTCATCGGAACAGCCCTCGCGTTCTACTGCTGGTTCAGTGGATTCCGCCACCTGCCGGCGGGTGTCGTGGGCGTGATCGGCCTCCTCAACCCCGCCGTCGGCGTTCTGCTGGGCGTCATCCTCGGGTCCGAGACGTTGACCCCTCTTCAGGTGGTCGGGATCTGTCTGGTTCTCGGCAGCGTCGTGTTCGTGAACGTCCGCAGTGGAAGGAGGCCAAGTGACGCACCGATTCCCTATCCGGCCGTCCGCTCCATGCGAGCGGTCAGAGTCGGAAACTGCTGCGACGCCGGATGAGGCGCCATTCATCTTGCTTCGAACCGGGCTTCTCGACCCCCAGCGCTATTCGGGCAGCGCGGGCCCCCTGATCGAGAAGAGACTGATGCACAGTCGTCAGTTCCCACTCCCGCGCCGGCACGGAATCGTCGAACCCCCCGACGGTCACATCTTGCGGCACGGGCAGATCGAGAGACTTCAGCGCTTCCATCGCGCCTACCGCGAGCTGATCGCTCATCGACACGATACCGTCCACCGGAGCACCGGCCCCCAGCAGCGAGGTCACGCGGTCACGCCCCTCCTCGGCCGAGTTGTGCGCACAGACGATGATCGGGATGCGCTGCCAGTCGATTCCGAGAGCCTGCGCCGCGTCTTGGCATCCGGCGAGGCGGTCGCGGCTGACGGGGAAGGCGACGGACTGCGGGTCGATCCCATAGTGGGTTCCTGCGTCGCGACTGCGGTCAAGGGGGAAGCACAGGACCGCCGGATGAGATCCACCGGACCACACCTCCATGGCCAGCGCCTCCGCTGCCGACCTGTTGTCGATGCTTACCAGCGTGAACCCCTCCGCCGCAGGGCCGCCGTGTATCACCGCGGGGCGATGAGAGTCGCGAACAGCGGCCAGAGAGACATCATCCGGGGTGGTCGTCCACACGATGAATGCGTCGACCGCGGCCGAGGCGATCAGCTCGACGTCGTCCGCTGTTCCTGTCGTCGGAAGGAATGTGAGCCCGAAGCCTGCGCGCGTGCATTCCCTGGCAATGCCCGCAACGAACCGTGTCGCCTCGGGATCGTCGAAGATGTAGTCGAGGCTCTCGCCGAGCACCAGGCCGAGAGAGCGAAGTCCGCCGCGCCGCCGCAACTGACGCGCACCGGCGTCGGGTCCCCTGAACCCGAGTCGTTCCGCCACCTCGACCACCTTGAGCCGAGTGCTCTCGGCGACCCGTCCGGGATTGTTGAACGTGTACGAGACGGTCATCACCGAGACTCCAGCCGCCGCGGCCACCTCACTGAGAGTCACTCGTTCACGGGATGCCACAAGACCATCTTGACATGTGTAGCGATACACTTCTCAGTGACGACGTGACGGTGACACCGTGTGGGGAGACTCAATGTCCGGTCTTTTGAAAGTCCGCGCCTTCGGCGCGCTCGAGATCACGCAAGACGGCGCAGTTCTCGACGTGCGTGCGGGACTCGCTTCCGCGCTGCTCGCACGCCTTGCTTTGACGCCGGGTGAAGCGGTGACCGCCGAGCGGCTGCTCGGCGAACTGTGGGATGACCCACCTGCCAATGCGGTCGGATCCTTGCGCGTGCTGGTCTCGAAGCTGAGATCGGGAGCGATCGGGCCGTTCCTGCGCGGGGGACGCGGAGGCTATGCCCTGGATGTGTCCGCAGAAGACGTGGATGTTCTCCGATTCGAATTGCTGTCGGCGCGCGCGGAATCAACGGCTGGGCCCTCGACCGTTGTGTACGAGGAAGTGCTGGCCGCCTGGACAGGCGAGCCGTTCGAGGGTCTGTCCTCTTTTCCTTTCGCACGACGCGCTCGATCCGAACTCCAGCAGCGCCTCCTCACCATCGTCGAGAAGCTCGCCGGCATCCGCCTGCGCGATGGCGAGTCGGCCGCCGCCATCGCTGACCTGGAGCCCGTCGTCGCTCAATACGCCTCTCGGGAATCGACCGTGAGCCTGCTCGCGCAGGCGTACTCAGCGTCTGGACGGATGACGGAAGCGCTGGCGGTCATCGACCGACTGCGTGGCGTCCTCGCGGATGAGCAGGGTCTGGACCCGTCGGCTTCCTTGCTCGCCCTGCGGCAGGCGATCCTTCGTCAGGACGATTCCGTGACCGGGACGAGATCGGCTCCCTCGACCATCCGACACAATATCCCGGTGCCTCTGACGCGGCTGGTCGGACGTAAGGCGGACCTGCAACGGATTGAAGACGCTCGTGCGTCGAATCGGCTCGTGACGCTCGTCGGTCCGGGTGGGGCGGGGAAGACGCGACTCGCAGTGGAGAGCTCCCGGCGAGCGAGCCAGTCCATCGATGCCGAGCAGTGGATGGTCGATCTCGCGCCTGTTCCCGAAGGCGGCGATGTGCTGGCAGCCACGGCCGATGCGCTCGGAGCTGCAGAGCAGTCCATCGAGGCGATTGCGGCCCGCCTCGACGGACGCCCGACGCTCGTGATCTTGGACAATGCGGAGCACGTCCTCGTCGAGGCGCGTGCTTTGGTATCGCGACTGCTGTCCTTCTGTGGCGGACTCGCGATACTGGTGACGTCGCGGGAGCCGCTTGCTATCGCGGGCGAGTTCGTTCTTCGAGTACGCGGCCTCGGTGGTGACCAGATGGACGAGGCGGTCGAGTTGTTCCGAGAACGAGCAACCGCTGCCCGCGGTGGCGAAGCGCCTTCACCCGGAGACGACACGGTGATCCGTCGCATGTGCCGGATGCTGGACGGGCTGCCCCTCGCACTGGAGCTCGCTGCCGCCCGGACGGATATGCTCAGCCTCAGTGAGCTCTCCTTCACGCTGCAACGCGGCGAAGCGCTGCCCGGAGGGTCGACCGATGGTGAGCGCCACGCGAGCCTGGAGAACACGATCCGATGGAGTACAGACAGTCTTCCGGCTGATGAGTTCGACTTACTGGTCGAACTGTCGGGTTTCGCCGGGCCGTTCACGCTCGAGGCTGTGGAGAACATCTGCACACCCGGCGAACGGTCGCTCCGCGACCTGGCGCTGTCCCTCGCGCGGAAGTCGCTCGTCGCCGTGGATGAGACTGAGGACGGCCAGCGTCGTTACAGGCTGCTGGAATCGACGAAGGCGTTCGTACGACCGATGGTCCGCCCTGATGACGCTGCCGAGTGGGCCGTTCGACACCGCGATTACTTCGCCTCGCTGGTCGACCGCCTCGCGCCGGCGGTGCACACCCACGAGGCGGCATCCGCACACGTGCTCTTCGACACCCTCGCACCCGACCTGCAGCTCGCGACCGAACGCTCCATCGAAGCAGCCGACCGCAACATGGCTCTCCGCCTGGCGTGCGGACAGTCCTGGCACTGGTTCAAACGGGGTTGGCTCGTGGAAGGCCGTTCGGTTCTCGACCGTGCGCTCGCCATCGCCCAGGCAAGCGACCCCGCGGTCGAAGCATGCGCGCTCGTGGGAGGAGTCAATCTCGCGTATCAGTCAGGAGACGCGGAAGCAGCGTTCGAGTATGTTCGGGTCGGCATCGAACGGGCGAAGGAGGGCGACGACCGGTTGGCGCTCGCACGCCTGCTCGCGTACGCCGCCTACGGCCGGTCGCTTTTCGGCGAAGTGGACGAAGCGGAACACCTCATCGCTGAAGCGATGTCGCTCTCGGAACAGGCTCCCGAATGGCTGAGGGCAGAGCTTCTGATGAGCAAGGGGCAGACCCTGCGTGCGTTGCAGAAGCCCTCTCTCGCGCTCGATGCGCTCGCTGAAGCGCAACAGCTTGCGCAGCGCTCCGGCAACGCATGGGCTTTGACATCGAGTCAGTACGTTGCGGGGAAGATACTCGTCGAAGTCAAGCGCCCAGGGCAGGCCATCGGCTTGTTGGCCAACGGAGCGGCTTTTGCCGCACGCGGCGGGGACTTCCCCGGCGCCTTGGCTCTGCTGCACCTGCTCGGTGGAGCAGCGGCACTCGTGGAGAAGCACGAGCAGGGCGCGGTGATCTTCGGCGCTGTAGACGCGATCGGCCGACGGTATTCCTACAACCCGGTCGATGCGGAGGGCGCCGACGCGCAGATGCACCGGGATCGGGTCTCGAGTGGGTTACTCCTCAGAGACTACGAGGCGGCGTACGCCAGAGGCACGGAGATGGAATTGCCGGAGCTCCTCGCGCTCGCGGCGACTCTCGCCGCCGCGACGCGGGTCCGCGGGCCCAAGCTGGCGCGCTGACGAGGCGGCCGATAGCCGCTCCTCATCACTCTCCGACCCAGACCCCGAATCGAACGACTGAGAAGGGCCAGTCCCTCTTCAACCAGCTCGGCACGAAAGCGTCCACCGTACTCTCCAGCTCCGAACCCACCAGGTCGTTGATGACCCACCAGCTCACTACAGCGTCATGCTTGTCATCATCGGGCTGGTCGATGTAGATGCAGCCGAGCAGCTGTGACTCGTCTTTCCCGAAGAGGGCGTAGTTGTACGACGCTCGCGTGTGCATCTCGTGCACGTGGTGCTCGAGATCCTCAAGATCCTGCTCGCGAGTCATCGTTGCTGGGGGCCAGCCCCAAGACTGTCCATAGATCGAGAAGAGGCGTTCATGGGACCCCATCACGGCAACCATGTCGAGATCGACGTCGCTGGCGGCAATGGGACGTATGTGATGCTCCGAGTCGATGTCGACGAGCTGAGGGTGACTGAACGTGTCGGGCAGCCAGGGCATGACTTCCCCTTTCTCTGTGTCGTGATTCTGCAGTGAGGTGCGCGCGGTTCGGCGTTGTCTTTCATCTTGCTACCGCAACGCCTGCGCTGGAGATCCCGAGATCCTCCAGCGCAGGCATCTAGCAGTCGCTTCAGTAGTAAGCACACCGTTCTGACGGTAGCCGCGTCCCGGACAGTGGTTTCTTCAGCCGCGCTGGCGACGGTACTGACGCAACGCGAGCACCGAGGCGCCTGCAGCGAGCAGGAAGGCAGCGAGTCCGAGACCGACAGTCGAGTCCGCACCGGTGTAAGCGAGCTGGTCCGGTGTGTTCGCTGCGGCGACCGCACCTGCACGAGTCGGAGTGGACGGTTGCTGAGCAGGCGCTGCAGGACCGTTCGGAACCTCAGGGTTCGTCGGGCCAGTCGGATCGGTAGGACCCGTGGGCACGTTCGGGTCGGCCACCACGACGTAGCGGATCTCGTAATCGTTGACATTCTGCGCCAAGTCCTTGGCCTGAATGACGACGACGTGTTCGCCGAGCGTTGATGTGTCGAGGTTCTGCATGGCAGCCTGGGGAGCGCCGCAATAGTCGATGCCCGAGCGATCATCCTCGCACTCCCAAGAGAGCTTGACACCCGAGTCCTTGATTACTTCCACACGGCCGATCTCGTCGTTCCATGTACCGAATGGTTCGTGGAACACCCGAGGAGCGATGATGTCCTTGCGCACCGTGATCGTGTGGTGCTCGCTCTCCTTGCCGAGACGGTCAGTCGCCCAATACTCGAGCACATGCTCACCCGGCTCGGGGGTATATGCGGCCCACGGTCCGGGCAGCTTCGTCGTTCTGACGCCAGGCTCACGAATGAAGATCTGAGAAACTCCTGCGACATCGTCTGATCCGGTGAAGATGATGCTCCGAGCGCCAACCCACCCGGAGGCCGGCTCAACGTAGTCCGTTGTGATCGTAGGCGCCTCGGTGTCATTGCCGACGACAAACGAGAACACCTTTCGGGTGCCAAGCCCAGCCCCGTTTGTTACCTCGCCGAACCAGGAGTACGTGCCGACGGCGAGGACCACCCTCTGCCCCGGAGTCACTACGTCTCCGTGGTGGTCCCTGAGCTCGCAAAAGACGATGCCGGATTCGGGATCCGCGCAACCAAAGTCCGCAATGATGGTCGACCCCGAAGCGACGATGGAGTCCGGGCCGGGGGAGATCAGCGTGAACTCCCCGTACGTCTCGTCATCAGCAGGATCGACAGCCGCCTCGGCCGTCGTCGGCGCGGTGGCCGGCGACGCGCTGACGGCTGGGCTTGCCAGCGCGTCTGCCTGCGCGGGAGCTTCGCTCGACGCCGCGGCGGGCGCCGAAATCGCCGTGGGCTCAGGCTCGGCCTCCGTTCCGATCGCCGGAGCGGGTTCGGGTGCCGGCTCGACGGCGGGGACGGGCTCAGCGGCCGGTGCGGGCTCAGCCTGGGGGGCCTCCGCTGTAGCGGTCGGGTCCGCGGTCGCGTCGTCTGCGAAGGCGACGCCGGTGGTAGCGGACACGGCAAGCATGGTTGCCAGTCCTATGGCCGCGAGGGTCGCGGGAACTTTGTTCTTCATCGTTCTTCCTTGTGTGTTGAGGGCCGTGGGAGCAGCGCCGTCAGAGAATGCGCAGAGTGCAGGCGGCGCCGGCGTAGGTCATATCCGAGGTGTACGACTTCCGAGCTGAGCGCGCCTCGTCCGCGTTCGACGGCGGGAACAGCCAGCCGATAGCCCGCGCCGTGGCTTTTGCTGCTGCGCTCAGGCGGGCCTTCCGGGCCCGCGTTGATACCTGGACGGTCGTAGGGCGGATTGCGGTGGTCATCGGTCTCTCTTTATCGTCGTTCTGTGTGGACTAGAGGAGACGGTACGCGTCGGCGAGACCGCCTTTCCGGCCGTTCACGCCGAGCAACGTTGAGCTAATGTTCGTTGCGCGGCCTCCCAGCCAAAGCCCCCACCACCCGGAATTCCCGGGCGATGGGGGCACGGGTGTGACGAGGCCGTTCTTTGCCCCTCGAATCAGTCCGCGAACTGAGGCGTGCACACTACGGCGAAGCGCTCGAAGATGACTTCTTCATCCTCAGCCCACCCCGCGAACCGCGTCGCCGCAACCGCACTCATTTGATATGGGTCCGAGTTTGGATACTCGTCCCAAGAGTCGCGATCATATGGAAACGGCGAAGCGCCTGGCCATTCCTCTCGACGGTCTCTTCGCGCGCAACAGCGAACCCAGCCCTCTCGAACACTGGACGGGCGACCATGCTCGCATGAGTCGAGACCAGTTCGACGCTGCGATCACGCGCGATCTCGAGGACGTGGTTCAACAGAGTAGAGCCGACGCCTAAACGCCCATGGTCCGGGTCGACGAAAAGCCTGTCGATGTATCCAGCCGGCGAGAGGTCCGCAAAACCCACCACCTCGCCATCCACGTCGGCAACGAAGGTACTGACAGCTTCTCGATCAGTTCCCCAATCCGTCAGCGGTCGATTTGCGCCCAGCCACGCTGCGATTTCAGGTTCGGAATAGTGCGAGCGCGCAGTGATGGAGACGGCTCTCTCGAAGACGCGCAGCGTCTCCGAGGCGTCATCGGATCGGTAGCTACGGATGCGGACTCGACCCGCCTCAAAGATCTTGGCGTAGATGCTGTCGATCACGGCGTTCTTCGCCAGGTTGTAGCGGTCCGGTTCGTCTTCGAACTCTCGCGAAAGTGTCGTCTTGCTTTGGGCATATCTCGCGCGGTCGTCGGAGTGTGTGCGCAGCCAGTTACGGAAAAGGATATGGCGGATGGGCTCCCCGGCGCCGTCTGGCCACACGTGCAGGTTTACGGCACCGCTTTCATCGATGAACATACGATGCCCGTGCCACCACGGTTCACGAATGACGATTCTGTACCCGAGCTCCTGCATTGGTGGCATGTACGAAGATTCGTCCTCCGCGCTCGCGACCAGCACGTCGATATCGATGATGGGCTTCGCCGAGAGTCCCGGCACCGAGGTGGAGCCGACGTGCTCGACACGGATCGCGTGATGTCCAAGCTTCTTGCGAAGTCGAGAGGCATGGTACTCGAACTGTGCCGGCCAGGTCTCATCGTAGGCGACGACGGTGACTGCGTCCCGGGTCACGGGGAACTGTCCGACGACGGCATTGATCATCTGCTGAGGGGTGCTCTCCAAGCGCGTGATCACCGATTCCGGCCAGCGCCGCGCCGCCGAATGGGAACTAGGCATGTCTCAAATCACTCCATTCGTCGCGGCATCATCGGGCGTGCATGCGTCCATGTTCTACGACGGCAACGCCAGCCCTTCCCGCTCCTTGGGGCGAGAAGGGTTGGCGTCCCCGAAGCCGGAGCACAGGACCTCCAACTGTGATGACCGTCGGACCCGATTCCAACGGCCAGGTCTTGGGGGCCCGGGCCGCTGGGGACGGCCCGGGCAATGCAGAATCGACGCTGGGGACGCCGGTTGTGCAGCACCACGGCGCCTCCGACTGAGTTCTAGGACACGAGCCAGACCCATGTGGGGCGGGCCGCGCTCTGCTGAAGTCCTCGAACCGTCGAGCGGCGCCTTGTTGCTGATACTCACGCTAAGGGAACTGACACCCCGGCGGAGGCTGTCGCGAAAACGACCAACGTTGAGTTAATACTCACCGATCCCGCGATGTGCGACGGCGGCTCTATGAGGGCTTTCGAACTCCGATGCCGTGCGGCGACGAGCGACTTCCCGATACTCCGATCCGCCAGGGCGCAGCCTGAATCCAGACCGGGACAGAGATGGCATCACCGTCGAATCACCTGTTCCGGTCGCTGCCGCAAGACATCGACCTCGACCACCAGTCCACGTCCGTACTCGGTGGCGGAATGGTCCAGACGACTTACCGAGTGGGACAACAAGCTGACCTGCGCGGGCGGCGAGGTGGATCTGTCCCCTCATGCCGTCCATCGAGCGACGGAGGTTGATAGCGAGGAGACGGGCGGTTTCGCCCGCCACGTCCTTGCTGCAGTAGATCCGGTGTCTGTCCGGAGTCACGCCAACTCTGGAGTCAGCGCCGGGTCGTGAGCGTTGCGCCAACATGAGCGAGGTGCAGCGCCGCAATTCGCGACGCCGCACACGTGACTCAGAAGTCCCAGTCGTCGTCTTCCGTCGCCTCGGCCTTGCCGATGACGTAAGAGGAGCCGGAGCCCGAGAAGAAGTCGTGGTTCTCGTCCGCGTTGGGCGAGAGCGCCGACAGGATCGCCGGGTTCACGTTCGTGACGGTCGAGGGGAACATCGCCTCGTAGCCGAGGTTCATCAGCGCCTTGTTGGCGTTGTAGTGCAGGAACTTCTTGACGTCCTCGGTCAGGCCGACGCCGTCGTAGAGGTCCTGCGTGTACTGCACCTCGTTGTCATAGAGCTCGAACAGCAGGTTGAACGTGTAGTCCTTCAGCTCCTGGCGACGCTCCTCGGTCTCCTTCTCGAGACCCTTCTGGAACTTGTAGCCGATGTAGTACCCGTGCACGGCCTCGTCGCGGATGATGAGGCGGATGAGGTCGGCGGTGTTGGTGAGCTTCGCCTTCGACGACCAGTAGATCGGCAGGTAGAAGCCCGAGTAGAACAGGAACGACTCGAGCAGCGTCGAGGCGATCTTGCGCTTGAGCGGGTCGTCGCCCTGGTAATAGTCCATGATGATCTGAGCCTTCTTCTGAAGGTTCGGATTCTCCGTGGACCAGCGGAACGCCTCGTCGATCTCCTTCGTCGACGCGAGGGTCGAGAAGATCGACGAGTAGCTCTTCGCGTGCACCGACTCCATGAAGGCGATGTTGGTGTACACGGCCTCCTCGTGCGGGGTGATCGCATCGGGGATCAGCGAGACCGCACCGACGGTGCCCTGGATCGTGTCGAGCAGCGTGAGTCCGGTGAAGACCCGCATGGTGAGCAGCTGCTCGTCGGGCGTCAGCGTGTTCCACGACTGGACGTCGTTGGACAGCGGCACCTTCTCGGGCAGCCAGAAGTTGTTCACCAGGCGGTTCCAGACCTCGAGGTCCTTGTCGTCCTGGATGCGGTTCCAGTTGATCGCCTGCACGCTGGAGACCAGCTTGAGCGGGGGGTGAGGAGTCATGATTCTTCGTCGTTTCTCGTGTTCAGCCTGGTTCTTAGGTCAACAACGGATCACAGCATGCAGCTGACGCATTCCGCCATGTCGGTGCCCTCGAGCGCCATCTGACGCAGACGGATGTAGTAGATCGTCTTGATGCCCTTGCGCCATGCGTAGATCTGAGCCTTGTTGATGTCACGCGT
>NZ_JBEPZB010000015.1:59589-92603 GCF_041641055.1 Microbacterium sp. | reverse complement strand
GGCGCGCGAGGCCCGGCGCGCGAGGCCCGGCGCGCGAGGCCCGGCGCGCGAGACCCGGAGCGCGAGACCCGGCGCGAGAGACCCGGCGCCGAAGGGAAAGGGCGGCGGGACGGGAGCGTGGACAGCGGAGGGGCTACGCCCGAGGCTCGCCGGAGAGTGCGCCCGCGGAATCTCGCGGCATGAAAGCGGCGGCGAGCAGAGTCAGCACCGCCACCACGGCAGCGCCGATGAACACCCAGACGGATGCCGAGATGATGGTCGCCGGATCATCCGGGCCCGCGCCCTGAGCGATGACCGAGTTCGAGATCGCCCCGAACACCGCCACGCCGAGCGCGCTGCCGGCGGACCGGGCGAACGCGTTCATTCCGGTGACGGCACCCCGCTCCCCCCAGCCGACCGATGCCTGGGCCGCGATGAGGGTGGGAGCCGCGCTCCAGCCGAGGCCGAATCCGAGGACGAATGCGACTCCCGCGATCGCGAAGGGGTTGGGCCACGGCGACACGACGGCGAGGGCGATCGTCGCGACCGCGGTGATCGACATCCCGGTCAGAGCGGTGCGTCGGAAGCCGATGCGCAGATACAGCCGCCCCGCGTTCGCCGCAGCGAGCGGCCATCCGAGCGTCAACGCCGCGACCGCCAGCCCCGACAGCAGCGGCGCGATGCCGATCGAGCCCTCGAGGTAGGCGGGCGCGAAGCTCGTCACACCCGTCATGAGCGCGCCGATGCCCAGCGAGACGATCGTCGTGGTGAGGATCAACGGTCGCGCCGCGAGGCGGAGGTCGACGATCGGCTCGGCGGCGCGCCGCTCGACGAGGCCGAACGCGACGAGGGCCGCAGCACCGAGGCCGAAGCAGACGGCGCTCGGCACGGAGATCCAGTCCCAGGCGTTGCCGCCCTCGAGCATCCCGAGGATGAGTCCGGTGAGCCCGATCGTGAGCAGCACGGCTCCGGCGTAGTCGATGCGGTGCCGCTGCGTCTGCTTCTGCTCGTGGTAGCGCCGCATCAGCATCCATGCCGCCACCAGGCACAGGGGGATGTTGACCCAGAAGATCCACCGCCAGGCGTCGAGCTGGGCGAAGATCCCCCCGAGTGCGGGTCCGACCACCGACGAGATGGCCCACACCGAGGCGATGTAGCCCTGCACCTTCGCTCGCTCGGCGACCGTGTAGATGTCGCCGACGATCGTCATCGACATGGGGGCGACAGCTCCGGCGCCGAGCCCCTGCACGATGCGGAAGACGATCAGAGCCGTCATGCTCCAGGCGAACCCGGAGAGCACGGAGCCGAGGAGGAACAGTGCGATCCCGAGCAGGATGATCGGCTTGCGTCCGACGGTGTCGGCGAAACGCGAATAGATCGGCACGCTCACCGCCTGAGCGAGCAGATACACCGAGAACAGCCAGGGGAACTGCTGGTAGCTGCCGAGGTCGCGGACGATGCTGGGCACCGCAGTCGCCAGGATGGTCGCGTCGATCGCGATGAGACCGGTCGCGAGCATCAGGGCGCCGAGCACCGGCCCGCGCTCCGACCGGAGTCCGATGGAGGCGCGGTCGATGGAGGCAGTCACTACAGGGACAATCCGCACACGGCCGGGACTATTCCGAACGGATGCCGGAGGCCGACGAACCCGCGATCACGAAGACGCGTCGCGACCCGACCCGTCGGTGCTCTCCGCGTTGCCGCTGTCGGACGGCTCGGAGGGATCCCGTTCGTACAGCACGGGACGATCGACCGTCTTGGTGACCTCGGCGGGGTCGACGACGAGGATCAGCATCGCGAGGAAGAGCAGCGTGACGATGAACGCGCCGCCGCCGACGACCAGGCCGAGCGCGATCGGGGTCAGGCCCTCGTAGGTCCCGTTCGCGATCGCCGAGTTGACGCGAGCAGTGAAGGCGCCCGTCGACACGAGCGTCACGACTGCGGCGAAGATGCCGCACGCCAAGGCGATCGCCAGCAGGTGCAGGGGGCGCAGGATGTCGCGTCGGGTCGGCTTCTCGTCGCTCATCGCTCTCCTCCATGCCCGGCGGGAGCCGGGTCGTTGCCGGATGCCGGGGCGGTGGCCACCGCATCCGCTCTCTGCGGCGTCAGGCCGGCGATGCCGAGGAAGACGGCGACGATCGCGGCGTAGCCCCCGAACATCCCCACGCCCAGGATGATGCCGGTGAGTTCGAACTCGCCGGCACCGTCGATCGCATACGGCTGGACGAACCCGGCGGGGATCGCGAGCAGCAGCACCGCGAGCAGCAAGCCGAAGGCTCCGAGGGTGATGGAGTCCCTGGCTGCCGGATCGCCCGCGCGGCGTGCGCGCAGTCCGACGACCAGTTCGACCGTCCCGGTCGCGGCGGCCCACGCGGTCACCACGACGAAGAAGACATCATCCGTGCGCCACGCGGGCACACCGGCCGTCATGCCTGCGACGAAGCCCAGCAGGGCGAGGACCACGGAGGGCCAGCGCTCCCCGGCCGGGAACACGAGCCAGACGGCGAGGATCAGCACCAGCGCGGTGGTCAGGACGAAGCCGCTGAACACCGAGAGCCCGACGGCCGCCGAGTGGTCCGGCGAGAACGTGATCATCACGGCTGCGGCCGCGGCGAAGAGCGCGCGCAGCAGTTGTACGTGGCGCGCGGTGAACGCGCGAGCAGGGGCAGACATGACGATCCAGAGTCCTCCGGGGTGTTCATCCCAGTCTACGCGGGGGCGCACGATGGGTGCGGCGCCCGCGGGCGGAGGTTCTTCGCGGGGCCGGACGGATCTCCCCAGATCGATCGTCAGGCCCCGCGAAAGTACGCAGCGACGGGGGCGACACTGCGTCAGACCGAACGATCGCAAGGTCGGGCACCCTGCTCACGACTGTTCAGCCCACAGACCCCAGAAATAGCACCTCGTCCCCTACGCGATGCCGGTGTGGTCGTAAGCTCACTCTAGAGCTCGATTCTTCACATACCGGAGGGGGTGCTGTGATGAGTATAGAAAGTGGCATCCGACGGTACGCCGACGCGTTCGCGGCGTCCCTCCGAGACGCGATCAATGCACGTGGATTGACTTTGGCGCGACTGCACGAGCAGCTCCGAGCACGGGGCAACAGCGTCTCGATGGCCACTCTCAGTTACTGGAGGTCGGGCGCCCGACGCCCGGAGGGCGCGCAATCGATGGCCGCGCTCACCGACATCGAGCAGCTGCTGCACCTCGAGCCCGGCTCCCTCACCGCCCTGCTCGGCACGACGAATCGCACCGGACCGCTCGGCCCCAACCTCTTCCCCCTCGACGAGCGCGAACTCGAGGAGGCGGTGAAGGATGCCTTCGCCGCCCTCGGCGCGGAGTACCCCGACACCTCCCGCGAGCTGACGACGCACTCGGTCACCGATGTCGACGCCGCCGGCAACGTCTCGTATTCGATCACCCGCAGCATCGTCCAGTCGACGGTCGGCACCGTCGCCTCGATCCCGTTCCTCGAGATGACGCCGGGCATCAGCACTCCGCCACCGCTCATCTCGGCCGTGTCCGGCGGCCGGATCTCCGCCCGCTATTCGCACCCGAACGGGGAGGTGCACGGCGTCCTCTTCGAACTGGAGGTGCCGTTGGCCGCTCCGAGCACCGCGATGGTCGAGTGGTCGGTCGAGTACCCCGCCGACTATCCGCCGCAGCGCGAGACGGGGCACGCCGTCGCTCGACAGTGCCGGGAGCTGCTGGTGTGGACGAGGTTCCACCCCGACGCCCTGCCCGACCGGCTCGAAGAGCGCGTCGAGACGCCGGACGGCGCCAAGACGACAGAGCTGTCGCTGGACGGCCGCACCTCGGTGCACCAGGTGCGCCGCGCGTTCGGGCCGGGTGCCCTCGGCGTCAGCTGGAGCTACGCCGACGGGCGCTGAGCGTCAGCCTGGCTGATCGCCCAGCGCCACCGGACGACCCGGTGTGTTCGACCACTGGCTCCACGAGCCTGGGTACACCTTGGCCTCGATCCCGACCTCGTCGAGGACCAGCGCCGTGTGCGCGGCGGTGATGCCCGACCCGCAGTACGCCGCGACCGGAGTGCCGTCTGTCACGCCGACCGCGGCGAAGGTCGCCTGGAGCGTGTGCGTGTCGAGGATCTTGCCGTCGACGTCGAGGTGCGCCGCCATCGGCACGTTGCGCGCACCGGGAATGTGTCCGGCGACCGGGTCCAGCGGCTCATGCTCTCCGCGATACCGATCGGCCGCGCGCACGTCGAGCAGGACCCCGCCGGCCGGGAACGCCGCGGCCTCGTCGATCGAGATGGCATCGGCCCCGATCTCAACGAGCTCCACGTCGCCCGGCTCAGGGTGCACGTCGTCGGTCTCGAGCGGAAGCCCGGCGGCGCCCCAGGCGCTCAGCCCGCCGTCGAGCACGCGGACCTTCACGCCCGCCTGACGCAGCAGCCACCACGCGCGCGCGGCCGCGAGCCCCTTGGCGTCGTCGTACGCCACCACCGTGTCTCCGCGATGGACGCCCCAGCGTCGCGCGGCCTCCTGAAGCGTGGCGGTCGTCGGGAGCGGATGCCGGCCGTCCGACGGCTCCCCGTGCGTCGCGAGCTCGGTGTGGAGCGGAACGAACACCGCTCCCGGAATGTGCCCCGCGAGATAGTCCGCGTGCCCGTCGGGCCGATCGAGTCGCCATCGCACGTCGATCACCCGGATCGGCCCGCCGGATGCGCGCAGTTCGACCAGTTCCTCGACGCTCACGAAGTTGCTCATGATGCGAGGCTATCGAGACGACGTTCGAATCGCCCACCCGACCCCAGCCGGTCCTCCCCTCGCTCGTTTGGCACGATTCGAGCCGGATGCCGAGGCGCCGCTAGGCTCGACCGGGTCGCGCCGAGAAGGGACCGCCGGGCCGCGTCGAGAAAGGACCGGATGTCCACCCGATTCCGCTGGATGAGCCTGCGTCGACAGGAGGTCGCGCTCATCGCCGTCACGGCGGTGTGGGGCAGCACCTTCCTCCTCGTGCACTGGGCGATGCAGCACTCGGGTCCGTGGTTCTTCGTCGGCATCCGATTCCTGGTGGCCGGGATCATCAGCATCGTGATCTTCCGCAGCGCACTGCGCGGCATCCGCTGGCGTGACATCGGCGCGGGAATCGCGATCGGCGTCATGATCTATCTCGGCTACGGCCTGCAGACCGTCGGGCTGCAGACCATCGACTCGAGCACGTCGGCCTTCATCACCGCGATGTACATCCCTCTCGTGCCGCTGGCCCAGTGGGCGGTCTTCCGCAAGCGGCCGCCGGCCATGGCGTTCGTGGGGGCAGGACTCGCCTTCCTCGGTCTGGTGCTCATCGCGGGCCCTGACGCGTTCGCCCTCACGCTGGGGTCGGGCGAGATCCTCACCATGATCAGCACGCTGCCGATCGCAGCCGAGATCATCCTCATCAGCGTGTTCGCCGGCCGGATCGACCTCGGCCGGATCACGATCATCCAGCTCCTCACCGCGGGAGTGCTCGGCCTTCTGACGATGCCGGTCGTCGGCGAGGGAGTTCCGGAGTTCTCCTGGATCTGGGTCGGATGCGCGGTCGGACTCGGGGCGGCGAGCTGCATCATCCAGCTCACGATGAACTGGGCGCAGAAGTCGATCTCGCCGACCCGCGCCACGATCATCTACGCAGGCGAGCCGGTGTGGGCGGCCGCGATCGGCCGCATCGCCGGCGAGCGGCTGCCCGTCACCGCGCTGATCGGCGGCGCACTCGTCGTGCTCGGCATCCTGGCCAGTGAGCTCCGGCTCGTGCGCCGCCGCGACAGGGCACCGGCAGCGGAGTAGGACCGGCTCCGACCCCGGCACCGGGATCGGCTCAGCGGCTCAGCGGCGGCGGTAGTCCTCGTCGGTCACGTGCTCGAGCCACGTCGTGGTGTCCCTCGGGTCGTCGGCGCCCTCGAGCAGCGCGAGGTGCTGCATGAAGCAGTCCTCGTCGGCGCCGTGCCAGTGCTCCTCCCCCGGCGGTGTGTAGATCGTCTCGCCGGGCCGGGCCTCGACGACCGTTCCGTCACGTGTGCCGCACAGTGCGGTGCCTTCGGTGACGCGCAGGTACTGCCCGCGCGCGTGCGAGTGCCACGCCGTGCGGGCGCCGGGCGCGAACCGGACGAGCCCTCCCGACATCCGCTGGTCCGCATCGTGCGGGGCGATGATCGGGTCGAGCCAGACGTCGCCCGTGAACCATTCGGGCGGGTTCTTCACTGTCGGGATGCGTTCTTCGATGTGCATGTCTTCTCTCCTGTCGCGGGATAGCGCTGTCGCTGGCCGGATCAGACGGTGAGCAGCACTTTGGTGGCGCGACGCTCGTCCATGGCGCGATAGCCCTCGGCGGCATCCTCGAGCGGAAGCGTGAGGTCGAACACCTTGCCGGGGTCGATCTTGCGGTCCCAGATGAGCTGGATCAGGTCGGGGAGGAAGCGGCGCACCGGCGCCGGGCCGCCGTGCAGGTGCACGCCGGAGAAGAAGAGCTCCTCACCGGGCAGCGCCACGTCGTGAGAGACGCCGACGTACCCGACGTGACCGCCGGGGCGGGTCGCGCGGATGGCCTGCATCATCGACTCCTGCGTGCCGACGGCCTCGATCACCGAGTGCGCGCCGAGCCCGTTCGTGAGCTCCTTGATGCGTGCCACGCCCTCGTCGCCGCGCTCCTCCACGATGTCCGTCGCTCCGAACTCCCGGGCCAGCGCCTGGCGGTCGGCGTGGCGACTCATCGCGATGATGCGCTCGGCGCCGAGTTCGCGTGCGGCGAGGATGCCGAGCAGCCCCACCGCTCCGTCACCGACCACGGCGACCGTCTTGCCAGGCCCGACCTCCGCGGCGACCGCGGCGAACCAGCCGGTGCCCAGCACATCGGATGCCGCGAGCAGCGACGGGATCAGATCGGCGTCGGGCTGCCCCGGCGTCGCGACGAGCGTCCCGTCCGCGTGCGGGATGAGCGAGTACTCGGCCTGGGTTCCGAACATCCCCATCGGCACCACGTGCACGCAGCGGGACTGGTAGCCGGCCTGGCAGATCTCGCAGGTGTTGTCGGAGGCCATGAACGATCCGACGACGAAGTCGCCGACCTTCACGGTCTTCACCTCGGCGCCGATCTCCTCGACGACGCCGACGTACTCGTGACCCATCGGATCGTGGTCGACGTCGTTCGCGCCGCGGTAGGGCCACAGGTCCGATCCGCAGATGCAGGTCGCGGCGATGCGGATCACGGCATCCGTCGGCCGGGTGATGGTCGGCTTCTCGCGGTCCTCGACGCGAACGTCGCCGGGTGCGTACATGACTACTCCACGCATGAGTGGTGCTCCTTCGGTCTCGTCCCTCCAGTAGACGCCACATCCGCCGGGAGCGGGAGGTACTGACAGAGCACCCCTTTCGGGAATACCGCAGCGTCCGTCGCGTTTCACTCGACATGATTGAAACTTCAACCGTCGTTCCGGTCGCGACCGAGCGGACGCGGGTGCGCGTGCCGATGCGCTTCGCCGACGGGTTCTCCACCGCAGCAGATGTCGTGACGTTCGACGGCCTGGTCGACGGCCGTGAGCACCTGCTGCTCGGCCTCGGCGACTGGAGGGCTGCGCTCGACCGCGCAGCCGACGGCGGGGATGCGCCTCTCGTGCGCCCGCACAGCGAATGCCTGACCGGCGATGTCTTCGGATCCGAGCGCTGCGACTGCGGTCCGCAGCTGCGGGAAGCCGTCGAGCGCATCGCCGAGGAGGGTGGATTCCTTCTCTACCTGCGCCAGGAGGGTCGCGGTATCGGTCTGTACGCGAAGCTCGACGCCTATGCGCTGCAGGACGCAGGGCTCGACACCTACGAGGCGAATGTCGCTCTCGGCCGTGGCGAGGACGAGCGCGACTACACGGTCGCGGCGCAGATGCTGCGCACGGTGGGCGCCGACAGCATCCGCCTGCTGAGCAACAACCCCGACAAGGCGGCGCAGCTCGAGTCCCTCGGCATCCGCGTCACCGAGCAGGTCCGCACCGCTGTGCACCTGTCGGACGCGAACCACCGCTACCTCGAGGCCAAGCGCGACCACACCTCGCACACGCTCGACCTGTCCGCCGCGTGAGGGCCGCGACCGGAAGTGACATCATGAGCGATCGGCGACTGGATGACTCCGAGATGGCGACGTGGCTGCCGACCATCCGCTTCGTCCAGCTGCTGCCGCAGGTGCTCGACCGCACCCTGAAAGCCGAGACGGGTCTCAAGCACTCGCACTACGCGATCCTCGTGACTCTCGCGGGCCAGGGCGATCGGGCGATCCCGATGACCGAGCTCGCGCAGATCGCTGGCCTCAGCCGGTCGCGACTCAGCCACGCGATCGACTCGTTGGAGGAACGAGGCTGGGTGACCCGGACGTCATGCAGCAGCGACCGGCGCACCCTGACCGCTGCGCTCACCGAGGCGGGTCGCGAGCTGCTCCGCACGGCTGCCCCGGTGCACGTGGCGCAGATCCGTGAGCTGATCCTCGATCCGCTCACGGAAGCAGAGCGGGAGCAGTTGGGCGCCATCCTCGCGAAGTTGACGCCCGGAGTCGCCGCCGCGCTCTGACTCAGGCCTCCGGGATCTCCCGGCCGAAGGTCTCCAGCGTCACGTCCTCTGGCTCGGGTCCGCGGCGCACCCCGGTGTCGAGCGCATCGATCGCGCTGAGCTGATCGGCGGTGAGCTCGAAGTCGAAGACGTCGAAGTTCTCGGCGATCCGGGCGGGACGCACTGACTTCGGCAGCGCGGAGCGTCCCTGCTGCAGGTGCCAGCGGAGCATCACCTGGGCCGGTGACCTGCCGTGCTCCGCGGCGATGGCGGCGATGGTCTCGTCATCGAAGACGGATGCGCCAGTGGGGCGGTACGCCGTGATGCCGCCGATCGGTGACCAGGCCTGCGTGACGATGCCGGCCGCGGCATCCGCCTGCTGCACCTGCCGCTGCGGGAAGTAGGGATGCACCTCGATCTGGTTGATCGCGGGCACGATGCTCGTCTCGGCCGCCAGCTTCTCGAGGTGATCCACCATGAAGTTGCTCACGCCGATGGCGCGCACGCGGCCGTCGGCGAGCAGGGTCTCGAGTGCCTGGTAGGCGCCGAGCGTGAGGTCGAAGCGGGTCGGCAGCGCCTGGTGCAGGATCAGCAGGTCGAGCTGGTCGACCCCGAGCTTGCCGGTCGACTTCTCGAATGCGTGCAGTGTCTCGTCGTAGCCGAAGTCGCTGATCCAGACCTTGGTCTCGATGAAGACCTCGTCGCGCGGGATGCCGGTGCGGCGGATCGCCTCGCCGACCTCACGCTCGTTGCCGTACGCGGCGGCGGTGTCGATCAGACGGTAGCCCGTCTCGAGTGCGGCGCTGACGGCATCGACGGTCTCGTCCGGCGCGGCCTGGAAGACGCCGAAGCCGAGAGCCGGCATCTCGATGCCATTGTTGAGGGTGATGTTCATGACCATGCCTCCAGTGTGCGGCTGACGCTCCTGCACGAGGGAGAGTCCATCAGTACCTCCCTCGATCGGGGAGACGGGCGTACCGTCGAAGGTATGGACACTCGCAGCGAGGTGCGCGAATTCCTCACATCGAGGCGCGACCGCATCACTCCCGACCAGGCCGGCCTTCCCGCGTTGGGCGGTGCGCAACGGCGGGTGCCCGGCCTGCGTCGCGAAGAGGTGTCGCTGCTCGCCGGCGTCAGCGTCGACTACTACACCCGCCTCGAGCGGGGCGATCTGTCGGGCGTCTCCGACAGCGTGCTCGACGCTCTCGCCCGCGCCCTGCAGCTCGACGAGGCCGAGACGGCGCACCTGTTCGACCTCGCCCGCACGGCGAACGCCTCGCCCGTTGTGCACACTGCGCGCAAGAAGACGGGCACGCTGCGCCCCAGCATCCTGCGCCTGCTCGACGCGATGACGGAGGCGCCCGCGATCGTGCGCAACAACTACTTCGACTATCTGGCCGCGAACGCGCTGGGCCGCGCGCTCTATGCGCCGCTCTTCACGACCCCGGCGCCGAACAGCGCGCGATTCGCGTTCCTCGACCCGGCCGCGCAGGAGTTCTACCCCGAATGGGAGCGGAACACCCAGGAGCTCGTGGCGGCCATGCGCAGCGAAGCCGGGCGCAATCCGTTCGACCGCAAGCTGACCGGTCTCGTGGGCGAGCTGTCGACCCGCAGCGAGCGGTTCCGCACGCTGTGGGCGGCGCACAACGTGCGCTTCCACCGCAGCGGCGTCAAGAGGATCAATCACCCGATCGTCGGCGAGATGGAACTCACCTACGAGGCTTTCGAGCTGCCGGCCGACCAGGGGCTGCAGCTGTCGACGTACACGGCGGAGCCACGGTCTGCATCGGAGGAGAAGCTGCGGATGCTCGCCAGCTGGGCGGCGACGAATGCTGCCGAGGCTCCTGCGGCTGCCGATGCTCCTGCGGCTGCCGATGCTCCTGCGGCTGCCGCGGAGCGCACCGAGGCCTGACCCGATCACACCGTCCGGCACCACCACACGCCCGCTCGTTCTGCTCTGAGCAGAACGCCTCGAACCGGGCCGACGGTGCGGATTATCGTGAGGCATGGCCGACCTCGTCCCGTTCCCCCGCACACCTCGTCCTGCTCGGCACCGGCGCAGCGATCCCGAACCCCTGTGGCGTCAGCTGCTGGGCGATCAGCTGCGGCGCCGACGACACGACCGCGACGAGACGCTCACCGAGACCGCCGAGAAGGCCGGTGTCTCGCCCCAGTACCTCTCGGAGGTCGAGCGCGGACTCAAGGAGCCGTCGAGTGAGATGATCGCCGCGATCGCCGGAGCCCTCGACACGTCGCTGATCGAGCTCACCAGTGCCGTATCCGATGAGTTGCGCCAGGCGGCGATGGCTCCGGCATCCGCTTCGGTGTCCGCTTCCGTGTCGGTGTCGGTGTCGGTGTCGGTGCGGGGCGCTTTCGCCCTTGCCGCCTGACGCTCAGCGGCTGCCCCCGTCCGACCGCAGGACCTCAGCGCGGATTCAGGACCAAATCGGCCAGATCGTCCTGAATCCGAGCTGTCGTCCTGCGTTCGAGTTGTCGCTTTGCGTCCGCGCCATGGTCCTGCAGCCGCGCATGGTCCGGCATCCGCTCGGTGGTCCGGTCTCCGCGCCATGGTCCTGCATCCGAGCGCAGGACTTCAGCGCGGATTCAGGACCATATCGGCCGCATCGTCCTGCTTTCGAGCTGTCGTCCTGCGTTCGAGTTGTCGCCCGGCGTCCGCGCCATGGTCATGCAGCCGCGCGTGGTCCGGCATCCGCACGGTGGTCCGGTCTCCGCGCCATGGTCCTGCATCCGACCGCAGGGCTTCAGCGCGGATTCAGGACTATACCGGCCGCATCGTCCTGCATCCGAGCTGTCGTCCTGTGTTGGAGCCGTGGTCCGGCATCCGCACCATGGTCCTGAACCCGCGCGGTCCGGCGTCCGCGCGGCGATCCGGCAGCCGCGCGTGATCCGGCGTCCGGGTCCGCGGGCCCACCCGCTCACACCACCCGCTCGCCCAGCACGGTGTCGATCAGGCCGTAGTCGAGGGCGGCGGATGCTGTGAAGACGCGGTCCCGATCGGTGTCGGCGCGCAGCTCTGCGAGCGAACGCCCGCTGTGCCTGGCGAGGATCGACTCCATGTCGGCGCGGACCCGCACGACCTCGTCGGCCGCCAGGATGAGGTCGGGGATCGCCCCGCGCGACTGCCCGGCCGGCTGATGCAGCACGATGCGCGCGTGCGCCAACGCCGCCCGCTGACCCACTGCGCCCGCCGCGACCAGCAGAGCCGCGGGTCCGATCGCCTGCCCGACGCAGGTCGTCGCGACGGCGGGACGGATGTGCTGCATCGTGTCGTAGATCGCGAGTGCGGCTCCCGGATCCCCACCCTCGCTGTTGATGTAGAACTGGATGCCGGAATCCTGACTGTCGGCATCCAGGTGCAGCAACTGCGCGATGAGCGCGTTCGCCACCCCTGCGTCGATCCCGGTGCCGAGATAGATGACCCGCTCCGCGAGGAGGTGGGAGTACACGTCCATGACCCGCTCACCCCGCGGATGCTGCGCGATGACGTTCGGGATCGTGTAGCCGCTCATGCGCCGGCCCCCAATCCGACCCTCGCCCGGCGTCGTGGCAGCAGATGGGCCGCCGAGTCGACGATCTCGTCGATGAACCCGTACGCCCGCGCCTGCTCCGCGGTGTACCAGCGGTCGTGCAGCGAATCCTCGAAGATGCGCTCCCTGGGCTGACCCGTGTCGTCCGCGATGAGCCCGAGCACGGTGTCGCGCATGTGGCGCAGGTCGTCGGCCTGCGTCTCGATCTCGACCGCGGAGCCGCCGATGCCGGCCGACCCCTGATGCATGAGGATGCGCGCATGCGGCAGTGCCCGGCGCTTGCCTTTCGTGCCGGCCGAGAGCAGGAACTGCCCGGCGCTGCACGCGAGGCCGAGGGCGAGGGTCGACACGTCGTTCGGCACCAGGGTCATGAAGTCGCGGATCGCCAGCATCGACGGCACCGAACCGCCGGGCGAGTGGACCCACAGGGCGATCTCAGCGGTCGGATCCTCGGCCGAGAGGGTCAGCAGCTGCGTCATCAGCAGGGTGCCGTTGTCGTCGTCGAGGGCGCCGTCGAGCACGAGGATGCGCTCGTGGAACAGCGCGCGCCTGGCATCGGGTCCGAACCGCGGGATGGGGGTGTCTTCGCTCATGCCCCCAGCATCCGCCGCCTTGAGCGCGATCGGGACGGTCTCTGCCCGAGGCGGATCAGCCCACGGCAGAAGGAGAGGATGCAGCCCTCGGAACCCCCGCGTAACACCCGCGACTCACGGCGCTCCTACCCTCGAGGCATGGCGAAGAAGAAGGCACCCGAGTGGCAGTGGTCCGAGGACGGCATCAACTTCCGCACCCGCAAATGGGTGCGTCCGGAGGATCTCAACGCGAACGGCTCGCTGTTCGGCGGCAGCCTCCTGAAGTGGATCGACGAGGAGGCGGCGATCTACGCGATCGTGCAGCTCGGGAACTACCGCGCGGTCACCAAGCACATCTCCGAGATCAACTTCGAGGCCTCCGCAGTGCAGGGCGATCTGATCGAGATCGGCCTGCAGGCGACCCATTTCGGCACCACGTCACTCACCATGCGCGCCGTCGCGCGCAACATGATCACCCGCAAGCGCATCCTCACGATCGAGAAGATCGTCTTCGTGAGCCTCGACGAGGACGGCGCCCCCACCCCGCACGGATACAGCGAGATCACCTACAACCGGGATCGGATGCCGACCGAGCGGCTGGCCACGGGGACCATCCGCCTTCCGTAGCGTGGGGCCGGAAGGCGGATGGTCGGCATTCGCGCGCATCCCCTGCATGCCCTGGCATCCCCTGGCATCCGCTGCATCCCCTGCATCCCTTGCGAAGGAGAACTCATCCAGCGAAGGACCCGAGTGGGAATCGACTCCTTCGGAGCGAGAGATCTCCTTCGGAGCGAGAGATCTCCTTCGCAGCGAGCGGATGCCGGGACAGCGGATGCCGGGCCGCGCCTCAGGCCACGGCGCGGCGGTGGCTGACGCGATGACCGACCCAGAACCCGACCGCGATGAGTCCCGCCAGTGCGACGACGAGCATCCACGGCAGCATCGACGGCGCCGCACCGGCTGTGGCCGTCGCGAGCGTGCCGGAGCCATCGGCGATGAGGCCGTTGCCCTCGGCGAGGTCGGCCGCGCCGACCTCCAGCCTGTCTCCGCCCGCGGCCAGCTCTCCGGAGCCGGCGGCCACGGTCGCCGCACCGTCGGACAGATCCCCGACACCCGCGCTGAGGTCGAAGGCGCCGACCCTCAGCGTCTCCGCACCCTGCGCGAGCGCGGTGGCCCCGGCGTCGAGGTCAGCGGCACCCGAGCTGAGACGCACGGATCCGTCATGCAGCGAGGTCGCGCCGGATGCCAGCGACTCCAGCCCCGTGAGCAGCGAGCCCGTGCCGGCGGCGAGCGTGCCGGTACCCGCCTTGAGCTCCTGCGCTCCGGCGACGAGCGCGGGCGCGCCCCGCGGAGACACGAGCGCGACGGTGCCCGGCCACCCCTGGGTGGCATCGCCGTTCACGAGGGCGTTCGCACCCGCGGCCAACTTCTTCGAGGCGTCGACCGTAGCGAGGGTCCCCCCGGCGAGCCCGGGTGCCGCTGCGGCGGCACCGGCGATGCCGTCGACCTGCTGATCCAGACCGGCGGCGAGCATCGCGAGCTGGTCGAGCTGAGTGCCCTCGGCTCCGTCGCTGGCGGCCAGCTGCTTCAGGGCGTCGGCGAGCTTCTGCGAGTTCACCGGCGCACCCCCCGCCGCACCCTTGATGGCCGCCGCCGCGGTGGGATCGGCAAGGGCCTGGAGCTTCGGGATGTCGGCGGCGGGAACAGCGGTGTCGACCTTGGTCTTGAAGTCGTTCGCTCCGACGAGCAGCTTGTTCGCGACCTGGTGGGCACCGTTCACTCCCGCGGAGAGTGTGGTCGCGCCGTCGACGAGGCGCTGCGCTCCGGCATCCAGATCTGCGGCCCCCGAGTCGAGCCGCTGCGCGCCCGAGAGCGCCGACGTCGTGCCGGTGCTCAGGCGAGCAGCTCCGTCAGCAGCGTTCGAGGCGCCAACGGCGAGTGTGTCGGCACCGGTGGCGAGAGCCGCGGCACCCGTCGACGCGCTCTGCGCTCCGGCTGCCACCTTCTCCGACCCGGTGTGCGCGCTGTCGGCTCCAGCGGCCAGCTTCTCGCTTCCGGCGGCGAGTTCATCCACGCCGGCCGAGAGATCACCGGCACCCACCGCGAGATCCGCCGATCCGTCCCGCGCGGTGGTCGTTCCGTCTGCGAGCTCGGCAGCACCGGCCGCGATCTTGCCCGTGGTCAGGAAGAACAGGATCACCATCGCGGCCAGCAGCAGGCTCAGCATGATCACGGCGATGCGCATGCCGATTCCGTGCGCGTGGGGCTTTGCACTCGTCATTGAGAACTCCCGGGGGTCAGTGGCGTCGTTGCCACCGGCGAGTGTATGGGCGTGCTCTCAGGTGCTGCACAGGTTTGCGCCGTGGAACCAGATCCCGTCAGGCTTGAGACTCAGTTCCTTGTAGCTGATCCACAAACCGGTCCTTCATCGGCTCCGCCGCGGGCGGGAGAGTGGAGAACGATCCCGCAAGATCCGCGATCAGGTCATCGGCGTCCTCGAGTCCGATCGACAGACGCAGCACGTCCGAGTCCGGCCGCGCATCCGCAGGCACGGGCCGATGCGTGAGAGCAGCGGGATGCTGGATCAGCGAATCCACGCCGCCGAGCGAGACCGCGTGCGTGAACAGCGCGGTGGACGTCACGACGGCGGATGCCGCGGAGTACCCGCCGCGCATCCGCATCGCGATCATCGCGCCCGTCCCGCGCATCTGCCGACCGAGGATGCCCCGCGGATCGCCGTCGACTCCGGGATAGAACACCTCGGCGACCTCGGGGCGATCGAGCAGCCACTCGACGACGCGCCGCGCGCTCTCCTGCTGGGCGCGCATGCGCACCGGGAGGGTCGTCAATCCGCGGTGCAGGAGGTACGCGCCCAGCGGATGCAGCAGCCCGCCGGTCACCGCGCGCACTCGGCGCAGCGCCTCGGCCGTGTCCTCGCTGCACGCGACGACCCCGGCGATGACATCGCCGTGCCCACCGAGATACTTCGTGGCACTGTGCAGCGACATCGCCGCCCCGAGCGCGATCGGATTCTGCAGCACCGGCGTGGCGAAGGTGTTGTCGACGACCACCGGCACGGTCCCGGCCTGCGCGACCACCGCAGCGATGTCGGCGATGTCGAGGGTGGGATTCGCCGGCGTCTCGACGACGACCAGGCCGGTGTCGGGACGGATCGCGGACGCCACCTCCGTCGGGTCGCAGTACGTCGTCTGCGCCCCCAGGAGTCCAGAGCCCAGCAGATGGTCCGTGCCGCCGTACAGCGGCCGCACCGCGACCACGTGACTCTTGCCGGCAGCGGGGCCGTGCGCCAGGATGACGGCGGTCATCGCGGCCATCCCCGACGAGAAGGCGACCGAGGCCTCGGCGTGCTCGAGCTCGGCGAGCGCATCCTCGAACCGCGCGACCGTCGGGTTCCAAAGCCGGGCATAGACCATGCTGCCGTCGGCGGGAGGGCGGCCGCCCATGGCCATCGCCTCGTAGGAGTCGCCGCCGCGTTCGATGTCCGGCAGCGGGTTGGTCGTCGACAGGTCGATGGGGAGCGCGTGCACGCCGAGGCCTTCGAGGTCGGAGCGGCCGCTGCGCACAGCGAGGGTGTCGGGATGCCACGATGCAGTCATCCCCTCACGTTGCCCGAAACGCGGTCTCTGCGCGGGAATTCGACAGCATCCGTCACTCTTCGCGCCGATCCCGCTATTCTGAGTCGATTATTCGCCGAAGGAGGCGTGGACGTTGACGAAAGCACAACTCGATGAGGTCGACCTCGAGATCCTGGCCGCCCTCACCCGCGACGCCGAGATCACCAACAAGGCGCTCGCGCACTCGCTAGGTCTCGCCGAGTCGACCTGCGCGCATCGAGTGCGCGCGCTGCGCGAGCGCGGCGTCATCCGCGACACCAGGATCAGGGTCGATGAGACGACTCTCGGGTACCCGCTGCAGGCGATGATCAAGGTGCGGCTCGCGAATCACACCGGGCCGACGGTCACCGCTCTCTTCGACGCCCTCGTCGGCATCCCGCGCGTGCTGCAGGTGTTCCACGTGGCCGGGGTCGATGACTTCCTCGTGCATGTGGCTGTGCAGGATGCCACGGCGCTGCGCGACATCGTGCTCGAGCACATCACGATCCACCCCGTCGTCCGCGGGACGGAGACGCAGCTGGTGTTCGAGCTGCGCGACGGCGCCGGCCTGCTCGGTCGGTGACGCGGGGCCCCGGCGTCGAGCCGACGTCAGCCGGCGAGCGCGGGCTGGCTGCCCGTGCTCGGCGCCACGGTTCCGCGCGGCGCCGTCACCGTCTCCGGCGCGTCGGCGAGTGCCTGCGCACGTGCGGTACGCGCGGCCTCCCGCGCCGGCGCACCCGCGCCCAGCACTCCGCGGCCGATCGCGCCGATGATCAGCATCGCGACGAGCGACGCTCCCGCGATCACCAGTGGCAGCCACTGGTTGGCGAATGAGGCGGTGGAGCTCAGCATGGCGCTCGGAATCCAGAGTCCGACCGCTCCGCCGACCAACCCCGCCGCGCCGCGCATGATCGCGATGCCTGCGACGATCGCGCAGAGCGCGGCGAGCACCGCTCCCACAGTTCCGATCGGCACCAGAATCGATGCCAGTTCGTTTGCCACCCTTGATGACGTCATCATGACCCCCCGGTCGACGGACCCTCCGTATGACCAACACTACGAAGTGTCGGCATGCACAGCATCCATCTCAAGGATGATGTTCCGAAATCGTGTCGTGCCGTTCAGCGGCGCTTCAACCACCCGAAACGCGAACCCCGCACCACCCGCAGCGGCTGCGTGACCACGGCGTCGACCACCATCGAACCGTCGGTCGGCCCGACGATCGCCATCGCGGACGTCTCCGTGCTCTCCACCGGGTCGACGGGCAGGCGGGCGAGGGAACGATGCGCGCGGACGTACGCGGGCACCAGCAGCACGATCGCTCCGAGCCAGGCCAGCGGATTGCTCAGCGCCACCCCCTCGAACCCGATCAACGCCCCGAGCAGAACCGCCGCGCCCACGCGCATCACCAGCTCGATCACACCGGTCACCGTCGGGACGAGGGTGTGGCCGAGGCCCTGCAGCGCACCGCGGAGCACGAACAGCACGCCGAGCGCCCAGTAGCCGCATCCGTTGATGATGAGCATGAGGTGGGCGAGCCTGACGACCTCGTCCGACCCCTCGCCCACGAACAGGCGCACCATGGGCGTGCCGAACGCGATGATGATCACGCCGAGGGCGATGCCGGCGGCGATCGCCATCCAGGTTCCCTCGACCACGCCGCGGCGGATGCGGTCGGGGCGACGACCGCCGAGGTTCTGCGCGGCGTACATCGACGACGCCAGACCCAGCGACGACAGGAACGCCACCGCCAGCCCATCCACACGCGAGGCCGTCGTGTAGGCCGCGACGGCCTCCGAGCCGAGGGTGTTCAACGCGACCTGCACGGTGAGCGTGCCGATCGCGATGATCGACGCCTGGAATCCCATCGGCAGGCCGAGGCGCAGGTGCTCACGGATGTCGTCGCCGGTGACCTGCCAGTCCACGCGGCGCAGGTGCAGCATCGGCAGGCGGCGACGGACGAACTCCAGACACAGCGCCACGGACACCGCCTGCGCGACGACCGTGGCGAGGGCCGCCCCGCCGACGCCCCACTCGAGCGGGCCGACCATCAGGATCACGAGACCGACGTTCAGGGCGCACGAGACGGTGAGGAAGATCAGGGGCGTGCGGGAGTCTCCGATCGCGCGGATAATCGCCGACAGGTAGTTGAAGAACATCGTCGCGCTCGCGCCGAGGAAGCTGATCTGCGTGAAGGTCGTGGCCTCCGCCATGAGCTCGGGAGGAGTCTGCAGGAGCGCGAGCGTGGGCGCGGCGATGAGCGGCGCGACCACCGTGAGCACCACGCTGGTGATGCCGGTCAGGATCACGCCGGTCGCGACCGAGCGGCGCACCGCCGCGCCGTCGCCGGCGCCGAATGCCTGCGCGATCGGGATGGCGAAACCACTGGTGAGGCCCCAGGCGAAGCCGATCAGCAGGAAGAGCAGGCTGCCGGTGGCGCCGACCGCGGCGAGCGACTCGACGCCGAGGTGGCGTCCGACGACGACGGCGTCGGCGAACTGGTACAGCTGCTGGACGACATTGCCGAGGAGCAGCGGGATGGAGAACGACAGGATGACACGCCACGGACGGCCCGTGGTGAGGGAGGTGGCCATGAGGGAAGCGGCTCGCAGTACTGGGGGATGATCGGGGGTGGAACAAGGATATCGAATCGATTCGGTTCTTTACCATCCCCGATCGGCAAGTACGGTCGGAAGGATGCCGCGACGGCTCGCGGCCAGGAACACCGGAGGTTCGATCGATGACGACAGAGAAGACCGGAAGATCCGTCGAGGGGGACGGAACCACGACGGACGACGACCAGCATCTGCGGCGAGCGCTCAGCAACCGCCACATCCAGCTGCTCGCGATCGGCGGCGCCATCGGCACCGGCCTCTTCATGGGAAGCGGCAAGACGATCTCGGTCGCCGGCCCGTCGGTGATCTTCGTGTACATGATCATCGGCTTCATGCTCTTCTTCGTCATGCGGGCGATGGGCGAGCTGCTGCTGTCCAACCTCAAGTACAAGTCGTTCAGCGACTTCGCCAGCGACCTCCTCGGCCCGTGGGCGGGGTTCTTCACCGGATGGACCTACTGGTTCTGCTGGGTGGTCACCGGGGTCGCCGACGTCATCGCGATCGCCGGATACACGGACGCGCTGTTCCCCGGCATCCCCCTGTGGATCCCCGGTCTGCTGGTCATCCTGATCCTGCTCGCGCTGAACCTGCCCACGGTCGCCGCCTTCGGCGAGATGGAGTTCTGGTTCGCGCTGATCAAGATCGTCGCGATCGTCGCGCTGATCATCACCGGCCTCGTCATGATCTTCACGGGCTTCCAGCACGACGCGGGCACGGCGAGCTTCGCCAACCTGTGGGACCACGGCGGGATGTTCCCGCACGGCTTCATGGGATTCGTCGCCGGCTTCCAGATCGCCGTGTTCGCCTTCGTCGGCGTCGAGCTCGTCGGCACCGCGGCCGCGGAGACCAAGGATCCCGAGCGCAATCTGCCGAAGGCCATCAACGCCATCCCGATCCGCATCCTGCTCTTCTACGTGGGCGCGCTCGTGATCCTGATGGCCGTCACGCCGTGGACCGAGTACGTCGCCGGCGAGAGCCCGTTCATCGCGATGTTCGCGCTCGCCGGTCTCGGCATCGCGGCGACCGTCGTCAACCTGGTCGTGCTGACCTCGGCGATGTCGAGCGCGAACTCCGGCATCTACTCGACCTCGCGCATGGTGTTCGGGCTCGCACAGGACGGCGATGCGCCGCGCGTGTTCGGCCGACTCTCGAAGCGACGCGTGCCGCAGAACGCCCTGTTCCTCTCGTGCATCCTGCTGCTCTCCGGCGTCGTGCTGCTCTACGCAGGTGATGACATCGGCACGGCGTTCGACATGGTCACCACGGTCTCGGCCGTGTGCTTCATGTTCGTGTGGACGATCTTCCTGTGCAGCTACCTCGCCTACCGGCGCACACGCCCCGAGAAGGCAGCCGCGTCCCGCTTCCGGATGCCGGGCGGGATCTTCATGGTCTACGTCGTGCTGGCGTTCTTCGTCTTCATCCTCTGGGCGCTGACGACGCAGCCCGACACGCTCACCGCCCTGCTCGTCACGCCGATCTGGTTCGTGCTGCTGCTCGTGGCCTGGCTGTTCGTGCGGCGGTCGCAGAACCACCTCACCCGTCACGCCGCCCACATCGCGCACCTGCGAGACGACTCGGCCGAGTAGTCTCGCGCATCTCGCGTTCACAACTCAGCAGGAACCGGCCGATTCTCCGAAGAATCGGCCGGTTCTCGTGTGTTCGGGTTCAGCCGTGCTGAATGGTGAACGAGCAGCGGTGAGAGGGGTTCCGACAGCCCCTCCCTCATCGCGGCGCACGCGCGTAGCGTCGGCCCTGACGAAAGGACATCTGATGCACACACGCATACTCGGACAGGGCCTCGAGGTCTCCGCAGTCGGTCTCGGCTGCATGGGGATGTCGCAGAGCTACGGCCCCAACCCCGGCACCCGCGACGAGATGATCGGCGTGCTGCGTTCGGCACTCGATCTCGGCGTCACGTTCTTCGACACCGCCGAGGTCTACGGGCCATACGTCAACGAGGAGCTCGTCGGCGAAGCGCTCGAGCCGATCCGGGACGATGTCGTGATCGCCACCAAGTTCGGGTGGCGCATCGAGGGAGGCAAGAGCGTGCGCCTCGACAGCCGCCCCGAGCAGATCCGCCGCGTCGCCGAGGAATCGCTCCGGCGCCTGCGCACCGACGTGATCGACCTCTTCTACCAGCACCGCGTCGACCCGGACGTGCCCATCGAAGACGTCGCCGGCACCGTCGGCGAGCTGATCGCCGAGGGCAAGGTGCGTCACTTCGGGCTCTCCGAGGCGTCGGCATCCACCATCCGGCGCGCTCACGCGGTGCATCCCGTCACGGCACTGCAGAGCGAGTACTCGCTGTGGACGCGCGATCCTGAGGCCGAGGTGCTGCCGGTGCTCGGCGAGCTCGGGATCGGCTTCGTGCCGTTCAGCCCGCTCGGCAAGGGGTTCCTCACCGGCACGGTCGACACCAGCACCTCCTTCGCCGACGGTGACATCCGCGGCACGATCCCCCGATTCAGCGAGGAGAACCGCGCTGCCAACGTGGCCCTCGTCGATCACGTCGCCGCCCTCGCGACGGCGAAGGACGCCTCCCCCGGTCAGATCGCGCTCGCGTGGCTGCTCGCCCGCGAACCGTGGATCGTGCCGATCCCCGGCACCCGCCGCACCTCACGCATCGCCGAGAACGCCGGGGCGACCGGCGTCGCGCTGTCGGCCGATGAGGTTGCCGATCTCGATCAGCTCGCCGAGCGCGTCGGGGTCCAGGGGGACCGGTACAACCCGCAGCAGATGTCGTTCGTGGATCGTTGACCCGGCGCGTGCGCTGGGTAGTCTGAGGCGGATGACCCCGCCCCGCAGCTACCCGGCCACGATCGCCGCGCCGGTGGAGCACGAGCTGGTGGTCAAGAAGTCGCGGTTCATCGCGACCGTCGAACCCGTCGGATCGGTCGAGGACGCGGATGCCGTGATCGCCCGCCTCCGCAAGCGGTGGTGGGATGCCCGACACAACTGCAGCGCGATGGTGACCGGGCTCCTCGGCGATCAGGCGCGTTCGTCGGACGACGGCGAGCCGTCCGGCACCGCAGGAGTGCCGATGCTCGAGGTGCTGAGGCGGCGCGAGCTGACCGATGTCGTCGCCGTGGTGACGCGATACTTCGGCGGGGTGAAGCTCGGTGCCGGAGGACTGGTTCGGGCATACTCCTCGGCCGTGTCGGAGGCCCTCGACCTCGCATCGCCGGTGCACCGGCAGTCCCTCACGCGCGTCACGTTCGACGTCTCGCACGCGGATGCCGGGCGATACGACAACCTCCTGCGCGACTGGGTGCTGCACCACGGGGCGACGCTCGGCGAATCGCGGTACGCCGCACAGGCGACGTTCGAGGTGTGGGCTCCGGCCGACGAGGTCACTCGGCTCGCCGATGGCCTCGCCGCGGCATCCGCTGGTTCCGTCGTGCCGGTGACGGGCGAGGAGCGCATCGTCGACGTGCCCGCCGGTCCTCCGTCATCGTCGGGCTGATCCACAACAGCGCCCGGATATCCTGGATGCCGCGATCTCGGAAGGAGAGCGATGTTCGACAGCCCGCTCTCCGCGTCGGCGTACGAGGTCCTCGGAGTGGATCCCGCCGTCGACGACGCCGAGCTGCGTCGTGCCTACCGGCTGCGCCTCCGCCAGACCCACCCCGACACCGGCGGGGATGCGGCCGTGTTCATCCAGGTGCAGCGCGCCTGGGAGCTGATCGGCACACCGGAGGACCGCGCGGCCTACGACCGGCGCTCGGGGGCGCACCCCGGCATCCCGGCCGAACCCGAGTGGAACGGATGGCGCCCTCAGGCGGCGACCCGCACCGACACCCGTCCGCGGGCGCGCTCCTACGGACACCCCGGCGGCTGGCGGCGCGAGCGCTACCTGACCCTCATCCGCGAATGGGCGGGACGCGGCGTCGACGTGCCCGACCCCTATGACCCCGCGCTCGTGCGATCGGCGCCGCGAGACCTGCGCCGCCTGCTCGCCGACGCCCTCGCCGAAGAGGCGACCGCCCGCACGGTGAGCGCCCTCGGAATGGGCTTCACGGTCTGGCACGACGTCGCCACCGGCAGGGATGCCGACGACAAGCTCGACCATGTGGTGCTCAGCCCGTCCGGGCTCTACGCCGTGATGTCGGAGGACTTCGGCGGGGTCGTCGGGTTCCGCCGCGGCGAGATCACCGGCCCGAGCCTCGGAACCCGAGCGCCCGTCACCGCGGCACTCGCGCGCATGCGCTCCGTCGCCAAAGCCGCCCGTGTGAAGTTCGGAGGGGTGATCGTCGTCCTTCCCGACGACGACCTGGCCCAGGCTGTCACGCCCCTCGGCAGCAGCCGCGGCGTCCCGGTCGTCGTCGTGCGACGCAGCGCACTCGCGATGGTGCTGCGCCAGGGCGTCCCCGGTGCCAGGGCGATCGGCGGCAACGAGCTGTTCGACATCCGCACCCGGTTGCAGCAGACCGTCACCTTCGTCTGACCCCCGGCATCCCCGTCCCTCCCGTCTTCGATCTGTCCCGGGTCTTCGATCTGTCCCGTTCTGCGGAGGTTGTCCCGATTCGCCCACCCTTTCGGCGATTTCGTGTGCAGATCGGGGCAACCTCCGCAATCCGGGACCGGGGACCGGGGACCGAGCCCGGAACAGGGACCCGGGAACCCGGACAGGCCTGTGATCTCTTCGGCCGTCTCCCGGCATCCGGCTTTCTCGCCCTCCGCTGCCGTTCCCGTGTTCGGCCTGTCCCGTTCTGCGGAAGTTGTCCCGATTCGCGGAGCCTTTCGGTGATTCCGTGTGCAGATCGGGGCAACCTCCGTGATCTGGGACCGGAAACCGGAAACCGGAAACCGGAAACCGGAAACCGGAAACCGGGACCGGGACCGGGATCGGGACCGGGACAACGGAACAGGGACCGACCGGACCCCTTGACCCCGATCGTCAAACCGGTTTACACTCGCCTCACCCGCATTCGTCAAACCGGTTAGATGCACGACCGGATGCCGAGGGTCGACACCACGAGGAGGTGGCATGAGCCGCACGACGATCGCCGACGTCGCCCGCGAGGCCGGCGTCACCAAGGCCACCGTCTCGCACGCCATGAGCGGCAAGCGGCCCATCTCCGACGACACCAGGGCCAAGGTGCTCGCGGCCGCCGAGAGGCTGAACTGGGTGCCCAGTCAGAGCGCCCGCTCGCTCGCGACGCAGACCGCGAACGCGATCGCCGTCGTCCTGGCCCGCGACCCCGAGGTCATCGCCAACGACTCGTTCTTCCCTGCTTTCATCGCCGGCGTCGAATCGGTTCTCGCCGAGACCGAGACGGCGCTGATCCTGCAGGTCGTACCGGACCGCGCCGCCGAGGAACGCGCCTACCGCGCACTCAGCCACGGCCGCGCAGACGGTGCCCTGCTGCTCGACCTGCGCACCGACGACTGGCGCGTGCCGCTGCTCGAGGAGCTGGGCCTGCCGGCCGTCCTGGTCGGAGCCTACGAACAGCCCACCCGGTTCTCCTGCGTCCGCACCGACGACGCCGAGCCGGTGCGCGAGATCATCGCCCACCTGCGCGCTCAGGGTCACGAGCGCATCGCCCACGTCTCCGGCCCACTCGAGTACGTGCACTCGCGAGTCCGAGCGGATGCCTACACCGACGCCGTCGGAACCGATGCCCTGCTGCGAGAGGGCGACTTCACCGCGGCGAGCGGACGTGCCCGCACGGCAGAGCTCCTCGCGCTCGCCGACCGCCCGACGGCCGTCCTCTACTCGAACGACACCATGGCGATCGCCGGGCTGTCCTACGCCCGGTCGAACGGCCTCAGCATCCCGCGCGATCTCGCCATCGCCGGCTTCGACGACGACCACCTCTCCGCTCACCTCTCCCCCGCCCTGACGAGCGTCTCGTCGGGGCCAGCCGCACGCGGACGTGCGGCAGCCCGCCTGCTGCAGGCCGACATCCTCGGCGCCGAACCGCGCACCGAGGTCGTGAACTGCAACGTCGTGCACTTCCGGGAGAGCACGAGCACGAGCACGGAGAGCACGAACCGCTAGACGATCACCCGAAAACATCGCGTCAAGGAGGACACCATGAAGAAGAAGATCCGCGCAGCCGCGCTCCTGGGAGTCACCGCTCTCATCGTCACCGGATGCTCCGCAGGCGGAGGCGGCGGGGGCGGCGAGGAGTCCGCCGGGGCCACCGGCCCTATCGACATCTGGCTCTCGAACAACGAGCAGGAGGTCGCCTGGGGCACCGCCGTCGTCGACGCCTGGAACGCCGAGCATCCCGACGAGAAGGTCACCGCACAGGAGATCCCCGCCGGCTCATCGTCAGAGGAGGCGATCACCGCCGCGATCACCGCCGGCACCGCGCCCTGCCTCGTCTACAACGTGGCCCCGGCCGCCGTCTCGGGCTGGGTCAAGCAGGGCGGCCTCGTCGATCTCAGCACCATGGAGGGCGGCAGCGACTACATCACCGAGCGCGGCGGGGACGTCGAGTCGTACGGCACCGACGGCAGCTTCTATCAGCTGCCGTGGAAGTCGAACCCGGTCATGGTCATGTACAACAAGGCGCTCTTCGAGGCCGCGGGCATCGACCCCGAGGACCCGCAGATGAACACGTACGACGCGTTCCTCGAGGGGTCTCGGGCGATCGTCGACTCCGGCGTGCAGAGCGCGATCTGGCCGGCGCCGACGAGCGAGTTCTATCAGCCCTGGTTCGACTTCTACCCGCTCTACCTCGCCGAGACCGACGGCACGATGCTCGTCGAAGACGGCAAGGCGACGGTCGACTCGGATGCCGGTCGTGAGGTCGCCGAGTTCTGGAAGACCTTCTACGACGAGAAGCTCTCGCCGAACGAGGCCTCCACCGACGACGCCATGTCCGCCGGCACCACCGCCATGCAGCTCGCAGGGCCCTGGGCCATCCCGTCATACGCCGAGACGGTCGACGTCGGGTTCATGCCCGTCCCGACCAGCGACGGCCGCGAGAACCCGACGACCTTCGCCGACTCGAAGAGCGTGTCGATGTTCACCTCGTGCGAGAACCAGGGCACCGCGTGGGAGTTCCTGCAGTTCTCGACGAGCGTGGAGAGTGACGGGCAGCTGCTCGAGGCGACCGGCCAGATGCCGATGCGCACCGACCTCACCGAGACGTATGCCGACTACTTCGACGCGAATCCGAACTATGTGGCGTTCGCCGAGCAGGCCGAGGCCACGGCCGACGTGCCGAGCATCCCGAACTCGGTGGAGGCATGGCAGGCGTTCCGCGACGAGTACTCCGCCGCGGTGATCTTCGGGAAGAACTCGATCGACGACTTCCTGAAGAACGCCTCGACGAAGATCGACGACCTCGTCGCCGAGTGATGAGTCGGCGATGACGCTCCGAGACGACGCCGTCGCGGACGTGGCCGGGGGCACTGCCGCCCCGGCCCCGTCCGCGGGCCGGCCGCAGAAGGCGCGATGGCGCACCCGCCTGCTGGGCGCCCAACCGCTCGGCGGCCTCTTCGCGCTGCCGTATCTCATCTTCGTGATCGCGATCTTCGCGTATCCCCTGGGCTTCGCGGTCTACATCGCCTTCCACGACTACTTCTTCACCGCTCCGAACGTCGAGGTCGAGCGCCCGTTCGTCGGCTTCGACAACTTCGTCACCGTGCTCACCGACCCGAGAGTGCTCGGCTCGTTCCGCAACACGCTGATCTTCCTCGTCATCAACGTGCCGCTGACGGCGGTGCTCTCCCTCGTGCTGGCCGCGGCGCTGAACACCGGCATCCGCTGGGTCGCCGCCTATCGGGTCGCGTTCTACGTGCCGTACCTGACCGCCAGCGTCTCGCTCGTCGGCGTGTGGATGCTGCTCTTCTCGGGCAACGGTCTGATCAACACGATCCTCGGCCCGCTCGCCCCCGATCCGTCATGGCTCGTGAACAGCGGGCTGGCGATGCCGATGATCGCGCTCTACGTCACGTGGAAGCAGCTGGGCTTCTACATCCTGCTGTATCTCGCGGCGCTGCAGAACGTGCCGAAGGAGCTCTACGAATCGGCGGAGACCGACGGCGCCGGCGCATTCTCGCGCTTCTGGAACGTCACGGTTCCCGGCGTCCGCAGCGCCACCACGCTCGTGCTGATCCTGTCGATCATCACGGGAGCGAACCTCTTCACCGAGCCGTACCTGCTGACGAACGGCGGTGGCCCCGACGGCGCCTCCTCGACCCCGGTGCTGCTCATCTACCAGCTGGGCATCCAGCAGCAGAACCCCGACACCGCGGCCGCGATCGGCATGATCCTCGTCATCCTGGTCGGGATGCTGTCGCTCGCCGCCAACCGCGCCACCAGGGAGCGATGACCATGAGACGCACGCGTTCACTGCCCCGCATCCTGAGCATCGTCCTGCTCACGATCGCGGCCATCGGCTTCGCCTTCCCGTTCTACTTCATGCTGGTCGGGGCCTTCCAGGAGAATCCGACGAACTCGCCCAGCGAGCTCTTCCCGACCAGCGGATGGACGGTCGACAACTTCCTCGCGATCGACTCCCGCATCGATCTCGCGGGCTCCCTGCTCAATTCGCTGATCTTCACCGCGGGTGTGCTGCTGGGCACCGTCGTGTTCGGGCTGCTCGCCGGGTACGCGATCGCCCGGCTCGACTTCCGAGGTCGAGGCGTGATCTGGGTGCTCATGCTGCTCGTGCAGATGGTGCCGTTCCAGCTGCTGATGATCCCGCTCTACGTGCAGATCACCCGCAGCTACGGGCTCGGCGACTCGTACCTGGGCATGATCCTGCCGTTCCTCATCAACACGACGGCGGTGTTCATCTTCACCCAGTTCTTCAAGGCGCTGCCGGTGGAGATCTTCGAGGCGGCGCGCATCGACGGCGCCGGCGAGATCCGGCTCCTGACGTCCGTCGCGATCCCGCTGATCAAGCCGGTGCTCGTCACGGTGGTGCTCGTCACGTTCATCGGCCCGTGGAACGAGTTCCTCTGGCCCTTCCTCATCACGAAGGATGCGTCGCTGCAGCCGCTGGCGGTGTCGCTCGCGAACTACATCTCCAACGTCGCGCAGTCGACGGCCAACCCCAACGGTGCGATCCTCGCCGGCGCCACGGCGCTGGCGTTCCCCGTCGTGATCCTCTTCATCGTCTTCCAGCGCTTCTTCCGAGCCACCGACCTCGGCGCTGCCGTCAAAGGCTAGCCAGAAAGGCATCCATGTTCACCGGAGCATCCTTCCCCCTCGGCCCTTTCACCCCCTACGAGGGCAACCCCATCCTGCGTCCGAAGGGCGACAGCTGGGAGTCCGCGAACCTCTACAACCCGGCGGCGCTCGTCGACGGCGACGAGGTCGTGCTGCTGTACCGCGCGCACGCCGAGGACATCGTCTCGCACATCGGCATCGCCCGGTCCCGCGACGGTGTGAACTTCACGCGCGAGGACGCACCGATCCTCTCGCCGTCGGAGGACTACGAGCGCTACGGATGCGAGGATCCGCGCATCGCGCTGATCGACGGCACCTACTACCTCACCTACACCGGGTGGGATCGGCGCAGCGCGCAGCTCTGCCTCGCCACCTCGACCGATCTGCGCACCTGGACGAAGCACGGCCCGCTGTTCGACGACTTCGACACGTTCAAGACGATGGACCCGCGCGGGTTCAACTGGTCGAAGGCCGGAGTCATCGTGCCGCAGAAGATGCACGGCAAGTGGTGGATGTACTTCGGCGAGGGGGCGATCTACTGGGCGACCAGCGACGACCTCATCCACTGGACCCCGGGGACGGCCGACACCGAGCCGATGTACTCGCCGACCCGCGGCACCTGGGACGAGGCGCTCGTCGAGATCGGCACCTCGCCGGTGCTCGCCGACAACGGTCTGCTCGTCTTCCTCACGAACGGGGCCACCCGCACCGTGCACGACGACGGCTCGGTCGACGTCGACTACCGCTGCGGGCAGATCGCGATCGACCCCGATGAGCCGACGAAGGTGATCGCCCGCCTGCAGGAGCCGTGGCTGCGCCCGCAGACGTTCGAGGACATGAACGGCCTGGTGTCGAACGTCACGTTCGTCGAGGGACTCGTGAAGTTCCAGGGCCGCTGGTTCGCGTACTACGGGCAGTCCGACACGACCCTGGCCGTCGCCATCCACGACCCCGCCCAGCCGTGGGGCCGTGCCCTCCGCGACGGCGACGACACGAGCACGAGCACGAGCGAGGAATGAGACCATGGCCATCTCCCGAAGGACCTTCCTGAGTGCGGCTGCCGCCACCTCGGCGCTGGCGCTGCTGCCCCTCGATTCGTCGGGGGCGCAGGCGTCGGCATCCGCTTCTCGCGTTCCGCTCGGCGCTCTGCCGGCCGGGACAGGTCAGGGCGCGCGGCTGACGAACCTCGCTCACCTGCGCTTCCTGCTCGCAGAGGTGCCGGTCACGGCGACCGCCACCCACACGACGTACGACATCGACGCCTCGCCGACCGTGCGCGCACCGTGGACGTATGCCGACACTGATGGCGCCGGCGGATACCGCCCGGTCGGCGGGGGCACGAAGGATCCGACGACCGGCTACTGGTCGCAGGGTGCCTACAACGCGGATGACATCGCGCGCGCCGCCGTCGTGTTCCTGCGGGAGTGGAAGGCGACCGGCGACACGCAGGCCCACGAGGAGGCGCGTGAGGTGCTGAGATCGCTGGCATTCCTGCAGACGACGAGCGGCGAGAACGCCGGGCGGGTGGTGCTGTGGCAGCAGGAGGACGGCACGCTCACCCCCAGTGCGATCCCCGTCGAGCTGCCCGACCCGTCGGACTCGGCGGAGTCGTACTGGCTGGCGCGCACGGTGTGGGCGTTCGGCGAGGGATACGCGGCATTCCGTCGCGAGGATCGGGCGTTCGCGGCGTTCCTGCTCGAGCGGCTGCACCTGTGCCTCGACGCGCTCGAGCGGGAATCGCTCGCCCGAGCCGGACAGTGGGTGCGCAGCGATGGCCGGCGGCTGCCTGCCTGGCTGATCGCCGGCGGAGCGGATGCCACGGCCGAGGCCATGCTCGGGCTCGCTGCAGCCACCGAGGCGGGCGACACGCGCAGCCGCCACGCCCTGCAGACCTACGGCGAGGGTGTCGCCGCGATGGCGACCGACCCGGCGAAGGGCTGGCCGTTCGGGGCCGTCCTGCCCTGGACCGGCTCACTCGGGTTCTGGCACGCGTGGGGCGCCGCCGCTCCGGAGGCTCTGGCTCGGGCCGGTGCCCTGCTGCGACAGCGAGCGTGGACCGCCGCCGCGGTGGCGGATGCCGGGACGTTCACGCCTCAGGTGCTCGCCTCGGGCGGACCGCACAACGCCTGGGCGCCACTGCCCGCCGAGGCCCAGATCGCATACGGCGCGCACGGTCGCGTGGCGGGAGCGGTGCAGGCCGCGGCCGTCGGCGGTGAGGGATTGCGGGTGCTCGCCGGGCTCGCCGCCGGCTGGTTCTTCGGCGCCAACACGGCCGGCATCCCCGTCTACGACCCGTCCACCGGCGTCACATTCGACGGCGTCGAGACGGATGGGCGCGTGAATCGCAACTCCGGAGCCGAGTCGACGATCCACGGGCTGCTGACGATGCTGCTGCTCGACGCGAACCGCGACATCGCACGCGTCGCGACCTCGATCACGGGGCTCTCATCGTTCTCGGGTCTGCGGGTGTTCGATGCGGAGAACGCGCGACTCTCGGCCGGATGCGAAGTGGTGCGTCCCGAGGGCGGTGCATGGACCGGCGAGGGCAACCTCTCGGGCGGGGCCTACGTGCGGGTGCCCGCCGGCGAGTCGGTCGAGTTCGACGTGACCGAGGCGGGCGGCATCCTGCACGGCCTGATCTGGAGGCAGAAGGCGGATGCCGGAGATGCCGTATGGGAGGTGTTCCGCGGGCGCCGACGCCTGTGGAGCACACGGACTCCCGCGGGCGGGACCGGCGACCGCGGCCTAACCGAGGCCGACGGGATGCTCGTTCCGCAGTTGCTCGGGGGCGATCTGCCTGCCGAGCCGGTCACCGTGCGCTGCACGAGCCGGGGCGACGTGCGCCTCGACGCCCTCGTCATCCAGCCGGCTGTGGTGAACGCGGTGTATGCCACGGCATCCGGTGCTGCCGTGCTGTACGCGAACGGGACGCGGCGCGATCAGCGGGTCTCGCCCCTCGCTGCGGGATCGGGCCGAGCATACGACGCCGACGGGTCGCAGCATGGCCAGGCTGTGCAGGGTGGGAAGGTGCGCGTGCGCGGCGGAGGGTTCACGATCACCCGGTGAGTCGCCTGTCGGGTTCCCTGTCGCGCAGGGGTATCCCGCCGGAATCCGAACTACGGTGACGGAGTGACCATGAACGATCCGCTGCCCGACCGCCCTGCGCCCGACAATCCCTCCGGCAAGCTGGTGCTCCTGCGCCACGGCGAGACCGAATGGTCGAAGGCGGGGCTCCACACTGGGCTCACCGACATCCCGCTCACGGCGCGAGGCGAGGATCTCGCCCGGGGTGCCGGACAGCTGGTCGCCGACTACGACTTCTCGCTCGTGCTGTGCTCGCCCCTGGAACGCGCCCGCCGAACGGCCGAGCTCGCCGGTCTGCACGCCGAGGTCGATCCCCTGCTCGTCGAGTGGGACTACGGCGGGTACGAGGGGCGCACGACGAAGGACATCCGCGAGGAGCTCGGCTACGACTGGAGCGCCTTCACCCACGGGGTCATCCGGGGCGCGACGCCGGGCGAGACCGTGGAAGAGGTCGCCGCCCGCGCATCCCGCGTGCTCACCCGCGTTCTGCCCGCACTCGTCGACGGAGATGTGGCACTGGTCGCGCACGGCCACTTCCTGCGCATCCTCACCGCGGTCTTCCTGCGCCTCGCTCCGCGTTTCGGCGCACAGATCACGCTGGATGCCGGATCAGTGTCGGTGCTGAGCTTCTACCGCGAGCAGCCGGCGATCCTGACCTGGAACTACGGCCTCGAGCTGCCGCTCGCACCGTCGGAGTCCTGATCCTCCCGCACGCCGCGCCCGACACGCCGTTCTTTTGAGTAATTCAAAAGAACGGATACGGTGGAGACATGGACACCGACTTCGACTCCGCACTGCATGAGGCGGGGCTGCGGGCGACCGCCGGCCGCGTCGCGGTGCTCGAGGTCATGGAGTCCATGGCCCACACGGATGCGGAGCGGGTCTACCGCGCCGTGTCCGAGGTGCTGCCGACGACGTCGATCCAGTCGGTGCACAACATCCTCGCGGACCTGACGACGGCGGGGTTGCTCCGCCGGATCGAACCGGCAGGCTCCGCGGCGCTCTACGAACGGCGCATCGGCGACAACCACCATCACGTCGTCTGCACCCGCTGCGGTGCGGTCGGCGATGTGGATTGCGTCGTCGGCGAAGCGCCGTGCCTCACCCCGTCTTCGGCGGGGGGATTCACCGTCCAGACAGCCGAAGTGACCTTCTGGGGCCTGTGCCCCAGTTGCCAGAACGCCGCGCAGTAGCATCCGCCGCCTCTCCCGACCCCGGGAGCATCGTCGTCGTGCCTGCGCGCAGAAGGAGAAGAACATGACCGACCCATCGACCACGCCGACCCCGGCGACCACCACCCAGACGGGCACCCCCGTCGCGAGCGACGCGCACTCGCTCACCGTCGGAGCAGACGGCCCCACCGTTCTGCACGACCGCTACCTCGTCGAGAAGCTCGCGTCGTTCAACCGCGAGCGTGTGCCGGAGCGCAACCCGCACGCGAAGGGCGGCGGAGCCTTCGGTACGTTCACCGTGACCGAGGACGTCTCGGCCTACACCCGTGCCGCCGTCTTCCAGCCCGGCGCGACCAGCGAGACGCTGCTGCGCTTCTCGTCGGTCGCCGGCGAGCAGGGCTCCCCCGACACGTGGCGCGACGTCCGCGGCTTCGCGCTGCGCTTCTACACGTCCGAGGGCAACCTCGACATCGTCGGCAACAACACCCCGACCTTCTTCCTGCGCGACGCGATGAAGTTCCCGGACTTCATCCACTCGCAGAAGCGCCTCGGCGACTCGGGTCTGCGCGACGCCGACATGCAGTGGGACTTCTGGACCCTCTCCCCCGAGTCCGCCCACCAGGTCACGTACCTCATGGGCGACCGTGGCCTGCCGCGCAGCTGGCGCCACATGAACGGCTACGGATCGCACACCTACCAGTGGGTCAACGCCGCCGGCGAGCGCTTCTGGGTGCAGTACCACTTCCTGTCGAAGCAGGGCGTCGAGGCGATG
>NZ_JBEPZB010000015.1:0-59579 GCF_041641055.1 Microbacterium sp. | reverse complement strand
GACCTGGTCGAAGAAGGACTACCCGCGCATCAAGGTCGGCACGTTCACGCTCGACCGCAACCCGCAGAACTTCTTCGCCGAGATCGAGCAGGCCGCCTTCTCGCCCGGCAACCAGGTTCCCGGCACCGGCATCTCCCCCGACAAGATGCTCATGGCGCGCGTGTTCGCCTACTCGGATGCCCAGCGCTACCGCATCGGTGCGAACTACAACCAGCTGCCGGTCAACCAGCCGCACGCGGCCGAGGTGCGCAACTACATGCATGAGGGCCAGATGCAGTACAAGTTCAACCCGGCCGAGCACCGCGTGTACACGCCGAACTCCTACGGCCCCGCCGGCGGACCCACGGCCGACCCGGCCGCCGGTGTCGAGGCGAGCTGGGAGTCGGACGGCGAGCTCATCCGCGCTGCAGCGACTCTGCACCTGGACGACGACGACTTCGGTCAGGCGGGCACGCTGTACCGCACGGTCTTCGACGACGAGCAGCGCGCGCGCTTCCTCGACACGCTGACCGGCCAGGGCCAGGGCATCACGATCGACGCGATCCGCGAGCGGTTCTTCCAGTACTGGACGAACGTCGACGCGTCGCTCGGCGAGGCTCTGCGCGCGCGCTTCTGAGCCGCATCCGCTCTGCCTGCTGCTGAGCAGCATCCTGCTGAGCGCAGGACGAACGCCCGAGATCAGGACGAATCCCACCGGATGCTCCTGACCTCGGGCGTTCTTCCTGTTTTCGGGGGCGGCTCACGGCCCGCACCCGCGGCGCGATGCGACCGACCACGGAGCAGGAGGATGATGGATGCCGTGGCTGTCCCTCTCTCCGACCTGACCAACATGCCCGAACCGCAGCAGGTGTACGCCGCTGACGGCACACGCCTCGCGACGTACACGTGGGGTGAGCTCGACGCCCCGGTGGTGGTGATCGTGCACGGTTTCGCCTCGAGCGCCCGCGACACCTGGGTGCTGACGGGGTGGGTGCGCGAGCTCACCAAGGCCGGATACCGCGTGCTGGCCCTCGACCAGCGCGGCCACGGCCTCAGTCAGAAGCCGCATCAGCCCGATGCATACGGCATCCGCACTCTGGCGACCGACGTCGAGACGGTCATGGACGCGTATCTCGTCGACGACGCCTTCTACGCCGGCTACTCGCTCGGCGCCCGCGTCGGATGGGAGGTCGTCCGCGACCTGCCGCACCGGATCGGTCGCGCCGTGCTCGGCGGCGTGCCGGACGGCATCCCGCTCGCCCGCCTGAATCTCGACCAGGTGCGCGCTTATCTGAGCGACGGCACACCGGTGAGCGATGCGACGACGCAGAACTACATCACGCTGACCGAGCGAGTGCCGGGCAACGACCTCGCGGCGCTCGTCGCCCTGGCCGAGGGGATGCGGTCGTCGCGGACCATCGACCCCGACCCGTCGAATGCTCCGGCGGGGCCCATCCTGTTCGCCACCGGGTCGAAGGATGCGATCATCGAGGGCTCGAAGGCGTTGGCGTCCGCCGCCCCTCAGGGACGGTTCTTCGAGATCCCGGACCGCAACCACTTCAACGCCCCGGGTTCGCGCGCCTTCAAGGAAGCGGCGTTGGCCTTCCTCTCCGAGGCCTGACCCTCGCCCGCGCCGCGGCCACAGCCCGCCACCGACGCACATGCACTGACGGCGCTGCACTGACACACATGCACCGACGCACATGCACTGACACACCCAACGAAGGAGATCTCGCGTAACGAAGGATGCTTCTCGGCATCCGCTCCTTCGATACGTGAGATCTCCTTCGCTGGCCGCGCTCCACAACACGCACTCGCACGACAAGAGCCCCCCGTCCGTCAGGACGAAGGGCTCTCGGCGCGTCGGTCAGACCGTGGCGCTCTGCTCGCGCTGGGGCAGCACCCATCCTGCACGCGGGAAGTGGCACGTGTAGCCGTTCGGGTACTTGATCAGGTAGTCCTGGTGCTCCTCCTCGGCCTGCCAGAACGGCCCGGCGGGCTCGATCGTGGTCACGGCCTTGCCCGGCCACAGGCCGGAGGCGTCGACGTCCGCGATGGTGTCACGGGCGACGGCCTCCTGCTCGGGGGAGAGCGGGAAGATCGCCGAGCGGTAGCTCGAGCCGATGTCGTTTCCCTGACGGTCCTTGGTCGAGGGGTCGTGGATCTGGAAGAAGAACGCGAGGATGTCGCGGTACGTCGTCTTCGTGGGATCGAAGACGATCTCCACGGCCTCGGCATGACCGGGGTGGTTGCGGTAGGTCGCGTGGTCGTTGCTGCCGCCGGTGTAGCCGACACGGGTGTCGAGCACGCCGGGCTGGCGGCGGATCAGGTCTTCCATGCCCCAGAAACAACCGCCGGCGAGCACGGCGGTCTCGGTCCCGGGGGTGCGGGTGATGGTTCCGGTGTCGGTCATGACTGCTCCTCAGAGGTGGATGCGGTGGTGTCGGCGTCGGAGCCGGCGAAGAGGTGACGGTAGCGACCGTACCCCTCATCTTCCAGGCTGTCAGCCGGGATGAAGCGCAGGGCGGCGGAGTTCATGCAGTAGCGAAGGCCACCGGCATCCCTCGGTCCGTCGTCGAAGACGTGCCCGAGGTGACTGTCGGCACCGCTGGAGCGGGCCTCGGTGCGCTTCATCCACAGGGTGCGATCGGTGCGGGTGGTGACCGCATCCTGCTCGATCGGCTTGGTGAAGCTCGGCCATCCGGTGCCGCTGTCGAACTTGTCGGTCGACGCGAACAGCGGCTGGCCCGAGACGACGTCGACGTAGATGCCGTCGTCGTGGTTGTTCCAGTAGGCGTTGCGGAAGGGCGGCTCGGTGGCATCCTCCTGCGTCACCTCGTACTGCAGGTGCGTGAGGTCGCTGACCGCCTGCGGGGTCTTGCCGTACTCGTTCGACATGGTCTGTCTCCTTTGTCTGACGCGGCTGGCTGCAGCGTCATAGAGGAGAACCAGGTGGAGGCCCGATTTGGTCCCGCGGAACTGTGAGCGCGCTGTGAGTTCGAAACCAGTCGATAGAGTTGCTCAGCCGGACACACACCCCAGGGAGACGCACATGTCGGTTGGACTGCTCGCCGTCGTCGATGACATCCTCAGCGCGGCGATGAAGGCGTCGGCCAAGGCCGCCGGCGTCGTGATCGACGATGCCGCCGTCACCCCGCAGTACGTGCAGGGCATCACACCCGCTCGCGAGCTGCCGGTGGTCGCGAAGATCGCCGTCGGCTCGCTGGCGAACAAGTTCCTCATCATCATCCCCATCGCGCTGCTGCTGACGGCCTTCGCGCCGTGGGTGCTGCCGTATCTGCTGATCCTCGGTGGCGCGTACCTGTGCTTCGAGGGTGCCGAGAAGGTGCTCGAGTGGTTCGGCGTGCAGCACGGTCATGCCGATGAGAGCGACCGCAACGAGAACAAGCTCGTGTGGGGTGCGGTGCGCACCGACCTGATCCTCTCGACGGAGATCATGCTGATCTCGCTCGCGAACCTCGAGGCTGGGCTCGACATCTGGACCACCCTGGCGATCCTCGCGGTGATCGCCCTGCTCATGACCGGCGTCGTCTACGGGGCCGTCGCGCTGCTGGTGAAGATCGACGACATCGGCCTGAAGATGGCGAAGAACGCGTCGAAGCGGGTTCGTCACACCGGCACCAGGATCGTCCGGTCGATGCCGGCCGTCTTCCGCTTTATCAGCATCCTCGGCACCGTGGCGATGCTGTGGGTCGGCGGCCACCTGCTGCTGGTGAACCTCGGCGAGGTGGGCGTGCACTTCGGCGCCGACATCCTGCACGCCATCGAGCACTTCCTGGAGCCTGCCGGTGGCGTCATCGTCTGGATCGGCGACACCCTGTTCTCGGCCATCGCCGGCCTCATCGCCGGTCTGATCGTCGTCGGCGTCATCCTCGGCATCGGCCGCCTGATCGGCAAGAAGCCCAGCTTCCACGAAGGCGAGGAGTCGCCGGCAGACGTCCACGTGTGACGCCGGTCAGCGGCGTACGCGCCCCGTCCAGCGGGCGCGGATGACCGCTGCAGGAGTCGACCGGTACACCTGGATGGTGACCGCGACGTCGGCCAGCTTCATGCCGAGACGCCGCGCATAGAGCTCGCGGGCCGCAGATTCGACTTCCGCGAGCGTGCTGACCCGCACCTGTGCGCCGACGTCCACGGCGTGCACCAGCCACCAGCCTCGCTCGACGAAAGCCGTCACCTCGTAGGGATGCCGCATCTGCGCTCCGATCATCTCCGCGGTGAGAAATCGCCGCCTACGTAGAAGACCCTGGATCGGGGATTCCGTTACGCGACAGGCTGGATTCTCCGACGATCTGCTCGGCGGGCCGGGAGATACGGAGGAACCGTGCGCTGCAGGATGCCGATGAGCTCGGGGGGCGCCCCGACTAAGAGCGCCTGAATCGCGACCGATTGGCATTATAAAAGCGCATGAAATGGGACTTTTGACGAGTCATAAAATGCCACATATCCTATCTATTGGTATATCCCACGGCGAATGCTACTCTCACAACAGCCCGGGGAACCCTTCGGCAATTACATTCAAAGGTGAATGATATGTGGAATAAGAAGACGCTCAGCGTATTAGGCGCTATCACGATCGGGGTCGGGCTCGCAGTAAGCGCCGCAGCACCAGCCACAGCACTCGGCACAAGAAGTGCCGTCTGTGACAATAGAACGTATCGAACGTTCGCGGCGGTCAGTAATACCGCCCGGGCGTATACACAAGAATCCCCAGGGACCGCTGGCTCCGGATACTGCGGCGACTCCAAAGTACGTGCGTCATACAAGCTGTATTCGGGGTCCCCCGTGTATTGGACAAGCTGGAAAACAGGTTCCGACTTTGCCGAGCAGAAGCCCGGGAACATCATGGTCGGTGGGGAACACCAGGTGACCAGCGCCACCTGGGGTTCGACCTACCGACTCGCCACATGAGACTCCGACGCGTTCTTCTCGCCGTCTTCGCTCTCACGCTCGGCTTGAGTGGCTGCGCCGCAGCGACTCCGGACGATTCGGGGGATGGTGCCGCGCTCTCCTCCCCAGAGGTCCGAGAGGCGATGTCGGATGGCTCGGTGACGATCGACGAGTATCAGCGCGCATTCCGGAACTACGTCGGCTGCATGGAGAGCGCCGGATTCTCCGTCATCGAGAACGAAGCTGACACCAATGGCGTCATCAACTACAGCATCTCGAATGACGCGGTGGTGAACGGGGCAGATCAAGAATGCTACGACCTTCACTATGGCCCGGTCGACTCTGCGTACCAGGTCGCCCACGAAGACAGCGGCTCTTCGGCGGAATTCCTTCGGGCATGCCTCCTCGCTGAGGGGATAACTCCTGCGGACACAATGAAAGGCCTGCTGGAACAATTCGAGGCCGAAGGACTCGACATAGGTGAATGCTGAACGCCGAAAGACTGCAGTCACGGTCGGAGCCATGATTTTCGCGTGGCTGATTCCGGTCGCAGGCATTTTCGTCATGTCCGCGGTATGGGCCCAGGCCGAGGAGAAGTCGATCGCGGTGCCACTGCCCGCCGTGATCGAGGTGGGGAAGAGAACAGTCGACGAACGAGTTGCCGTTGAACTCCACGTCGACGTAGAGGCACCGGAGGAACTACGCACCCGAGTCGGTGGCACCCTAACGACTCTGAATCTCGGTGTCGGCACAGACCTCAAGCTCGGGGAGGTCGCGTTCTCCATCGACGGCATTGATGTCCTCGTTCATCGATCCTCCGTGCCCTTCTACCGAGAGCTCGCGGTCGGTGCGAAAGGGCCCGACGTACTGGCGTACGGTCAGCTGCTGTCAGAGCTGGGCCTGCTGAGCAACCCGGATGATCTGTTCGGACCGAAGTTCGACGTCGCCACGCGAGCACTGCAGAGACTCATACATGCTCCCGTCGACGGGGTGTTCCGCCCCGAGTACACGGTCTATGCGAGCCCTGATGCTGCTCGCGTGGCAGCGGCACCGGCGCAGGTCGGAGCGCGTGTCGAACCGGGGGACACACTGGCATCACTCACCCCAGCGATCAGCGTCGGGATGTTCCGCGCGTCAGAATCCGGGCAGATGCCAGCGTTCGCCGCGAACAGTGAGATTCGCGTCGAGATAGGCGACGAGACGATCGACATATCCGATTCTCAGAATCTGAACGCAGCCACCCTCCTCGAGGTCATCGGCACCGTCGAGAAGGCCGCTGCGTCCGGGAGCTACCCGAAAGCCGCGATCTCCGACGCCGACGGAACACGGGTCTATGCTCAGCTGTTTCTCCAGTTGGCAGAACCTGAGGAGTACGGAGCCCTGCCGTCTGGCGCCATCATCACTACGCCGCAGGGAGCCACGTGCGTACTCGTGGAGGGCGACGTCACACCCGTCGCGATCGTCCCGTCGCCGGAGTTGGGCGTTGCGTTCATCAGCGCCGAATACGTCGGACTCTCCGTGTCGACGCGGCCCAGCCTGGAGGAACGCCGAGAATGCGAATAGATGTTCTGAGCGTTTCGAAGTCTTTCGGTGCGAAGAAGGTCCTCGAGCGGATGACGGCGCATATCACTGGCGGCTCGATCACCGCGCTGGTGGGCCCGTCCGGCGTCGGAAAGTCCACCCTCCTGTCGATCATCGGCGGCTCGGCACAGCCTGACCACGGTGAGGTCGTAGTGAGACACGATGGGTGCGACCAACGCCCCGCTCCAGCACTCGTGGCGTGGGTGCCCCAAGGATCGAACGCCCTACCCCACCGCTCGACTCGGGACAACGCGGCCTTGGGTGCCTTGTCGCGCGGATGCACGTGGAATGAGGCGTATGCCGCCGGAGTGATCGCTCTCGAGCGAGTCGGACTTGAAGATCTGGCCGACCGCGATGCCCGCCAGCTGTCCGGTGGCGAGTTGCAGAGATTGGCATTCGCACGGGCGCTCTGTGCTGAGCGTCCCATCATCCTTGCCGACGAACCCACAGCGAACCTCGATTCCGCGAACACCGTGATTCTCACCAGGCTCCTCAAGCGCCTGAGCGGATCATCGACCGTGGTCGTCGCCACGCATGATCCTCTCGTGGCGGAGGCCGCAGACGCCGTCATCGACATGAGAGAGCTTGCCCGGCGTGGCTAGGGGAACAGGGTGGCGCTTCTCTGCGCTTGTGCGCGAGGCGGTGGTAAACGCCACAGCAACCGGAACGCGCGCGATCGTCATGTCGGCCTTGAGCGTTGCGATCGGCGTCCTCATCGCGGCACTCCAACTCTACGACTGGTCGAGTCTGACGCAGCAGGTGCGATCGGCCGACGCCCAGGGCCGGAGCGTGGTGACTATCTCCGCCTCTCCGCAGATGTCAGCTCAGATCGAGGTAGCCAGCTGCGAGGCGCTGACGTCTCTCGAAGGCGTTGAAGCCGCAGGGGTGATCGTTCTCGGTGGTCGTTCGTCGTTCGATCAGTTGGGCGTCGGCGTTGCAACTGCTCGCGCGAGTTCGACCCTGATCCCAGAGTTGGCAGTTGCCGATCTCGCCATCGGCAGCGCCTTGGGCACTGCCGAATCGGGAACGCTGACTTCCGGATCGGGGTATGTGCGCAGCTACACGAGGGCTTCTGCGCAGCCCGCCGGAGTCGACGTGAACTCTCTGGCGCTTTCGCCGCTGCTGGGCTCCGACACCACAGCACCCACCTGCATCGTACGGCTCCGTTCGTTTGCGCACGTTCACGACTATCTGCCCTTGCTGCTCGCATCGCTGCAGTCGACGGGCCCACCGTTGGTTACTCGCGCAACTACCGATGCCGTCGACCCGGTCGCTTCATACTCGACGAGGATCACTGTGTGGGCGCCGGCCCTCGGCGGGCTGGGGTGCGCGCTTCTCGGTCTTGTGACCCTGTTTGCCCGCGGGAGCGAGATCGCCACCTACCGGATGTCGGGAACCACCATTCGCGCCACCTTGGGGATATGCACGCTCGAACAGGCCTTGTACGCTGCCGTCCTCTGGTGCTCCGCGTCGCTGACCACAGTCGCGTGGCACGGATCATTCGGGCACCCTGTCGGTACGATCGCGGCCGCGGGAGTTGCCGCATTCACATGGCTCGCTGTCTACCCGATAGGTGCGACGCCCTTCTTGCGCCGGGATCCCACTGTGCTCGCGAAGGATCGATAGCACGCACGAAAATGCTCCGGGCGCTTCCGTTACGCGACAGCGCGGATTCTCCGTCGATCGGATCAGCGGGCCGGAAGATACGGAGGGACCGTGCGCTGCAGGATGCCGATGAGCTCAGGGTCCATGTAGTCGTAGTCGTCGGGAATGCCGAGCACGGCGATGCGGGTGTCACGCAGGCTCGGCATGAACCGTCGGGTGAGTTCGCTGCGGTGGCGCTTCTCCATCACGAGCACGAGATCGGCCCACTCGAGGTCCTCAGGCCCGACGACCTCCTCCGCATCGCGCTTGAGTCCTGCGGATGCGACGGTGATGCCGGGCCAGTCGCGGAACACCGATTCGGCAGTCGGGCTGCGGAGCCTGTTACGGCTGCAGACGAACAGCACGTTCATCCCATCGCCCTTCTCATTCGTTGCTGCGGAGCCCTCATGCTATTCGGCGGCAAGCCGACGCCGCAGGGATCGGGCGACGTCGGCAGGGTCGCCGAAGAGTCGCGCCGTGCGACAGGCCCGCGGTCAGTTGCGTCATGTCACCACTCCACGCCACGAGTGCGCGCAGGGTGTTGCGCCTCTGTCTGCCGGACACTCAGCGCACCACCTTTTCACCCACTGCACGCAAGACGTCCGAAAGCCACACCAACCCATACGAGAGTGTCGAGTCGTGGTCCGAACCATTCTCTCCACGTTGTCGAGCGACTCCGTGAGCTGCCCGATCGTCAGTTCACTGGGCCTCGAGCACGGATCGTTACGTTGCTCTCGCGGGATAGCCCAGAAATAGTCGGTGTCCAGCCGTATCGTCGAGCCCGTAACACTCTCCAGATGCTGCAGCAGGACCTCGGCAGCGTGCCTTAGCGTCGCCACTGGAACCTCTAAGTCAGTCGTGGTCATCTCAGGCCCCTCCTCGGCCGGCGCACGGTTCACGTGCCTATTATTTCTTCCATCGACAGGGGCGATCCATCCCGCCTACCCCTGCCATAGCGAATCATCGATGCGAACCCTCGCTCCGACGACGAGGCCGAGCCTGCTCTTCCATTCGTGCCCTGCCGATTCGATCGTGACCCTGACTTCACCGCCTTCGCTGGACACCCAGACCGCATTGACGAGATCTCGGTGCAGAGCCACCATCGGGTCGTCGTCCTGCATCCACACGACGCTGGCGGACGCGGCAACCGAGTCCCAGCACACGTCAACGCGGCCCGCGCCCGGTGCATCCATCGCAAGTCGCGTCTGCCAGGGCTCCTCCGTCGCCAACAAGCGGACAGGAAGGTGACGAAGCTCCTCGAATGGCGTGCTTTCAAAGTGCATCTGCTCCCGCCTCCCCTGCGCCGACATCGCCGAGCCAGCCCTTCATCGGCAGCGCAGGAGCGTGCGGTCGCGGGCGTCTCAGTGGCGGAGTCCCTTCGCGTTGCCACACGGCCTCGCCGATGCGGATGCCGTCGGCAGTCGCATCGCGCGTTGTTCAAGTCAGCTCGAAAATAGACCCTCATTCGCCAATCCCGCACAGACTGCGATCGTCGCGACAACGAGCCAGCCGACCCCGACGGTCACGACCATCCACAGCTTCGGGCTCCGGCGGGCGCTCTCAGCTTCCGTGAGGGCCTCTTCGCGGTGAACCTTCGCGAATCGCTCGCGAACGAACGTCAGAATTCGCGTACGGAAGGTGAGAATGCTTGCGCCGCCAATGCCTGCAAATATGGCGAGCGAGAAAGCTGCCGCAATGAGTGGGGCCACCGCTTACACGTCCCGTCCGAAAATGCCTGCGCCGATAGCCACCAGCCCGATGATCATCAGCCCGACACCGGCGAAACCTATCCAGAAGGGACTCGACCCCGCGGCGACTGCACGTCCGACCGCCCCGCCGAGTGCCCGCTGAGTATCCGAAATGAGCTGAAAGACCTTCACCCGATTTCGCACAATCAGAGGCCCGCACACGACCGCGACGAAACCGACGGCCAGCACAATGTAGTTCTCGATCGTCACTGATCCCCCCTATCGGACTTCCTGCGCCTGAAACTTCGGATAAGCCAGTACAGCCCATGGCCAAGCGATACGAGACCGAGTGCTCCTACTACGACGACCTCCAACGGTTGATCCCCTTTTCTCATCGTCGGAGACCCGTCACGGAAGTCAAGGTGCACAGCCAGAGCGAGAAGCGCGACCCCAGCGACGATAGCGAGGATGCTGATCCAACGGTTCACGATGTCCTCCTCAGTTGGGGCGCCGCTTCCTCCCCTAACAGAGACTCTGCGAGCGAGGATTCATGACGATGCGGCGGCGATCAAAGGCTGCTGCACGGCCGGCTGAGGATCAAGCCGGCAGCGACGATCCAGGAAGACAGCGCTGACCGGCCCGAACGCCGACCGCCATGAAGCCAGAGGGGCGCGGATAGTGAGTTCGTCATCATCGAGGTAGTCGGGGATTCGATCGAGTCCCGGCACGTCGCCAGCAACGAACACAGCACTCGCGGCGCTCAGCGTCAGCTGAGCTCCAGGAGCGGGCCACAGCCCCAACTTCAGCCCGAAGAGCCGATCGGTGCTGGTGACGACCGAGCCGTCCACGGTCCACGCCGTCCGCTCGGTCATCTGTGTGAAGGTATTGCCCCTCTGGAAGGGATCCAACTCCTTCGATACGAAAAACCGCATCGATGTATGCCGACCTGCCGTCCGGCGTATCGATGCCGGCATGCGCCGCCCACGATCAGGATGCCGCCGGTGACGGTGTCGACGGTCACCACTGTGGCGGTGGCGAGGGCTCCTTCTCCCGCAAGAGCGAGGCTTCCGCCGCCGTGGGCGGCGAGCGGGATACCGCAGAACCCCGGCGGTTGCGACCTAAAACCTGAGACGCCTCCGCCGGGCCCGGGGCTCAGGCTGGCCATCGCCCGTGCCCGTACGTAGACCCTATCGGTCAGACTAGGACGACTGCTTGGGCACATGCACCCAGACCGTAAGCCCGAACTCCCACCCCATCGACCGTTCGTGAAGGGACCGGGCACACTCAAACTCAGCGGCGTAATTTGCCCCCCCACGGGGTCGAGTCATATGGACAGCGATACGACTCCCGGCTTGTCGGAGGCGCGTATTCAGTCGGTGTGATCAGATATAAAGAAGGAGGGGCATGGAGGACATCAGGGGCCGCGTAAAGTTCTTCAAGGTCCGGAGGTTCGACATTGAGGCGCGCTGACCAACCCAAGTCTAGAGCGAGCGAGACAGCGACGTCGGGAAGTCTTCGGTCAGCCAAATGAGTAATCAAAATCAGGACGTCCAGACCATTGCGCACATCGAGCTCGCCATCGACCAGCGCGATGTCGATTTCGTCGAGGTGATTGGTCGTAAAGAGGACGGACGAATTCTGAGTCAGGGCTTCAGCTTGCCGTTCGAACCACTCCAACACTAGAGGATTATCCACGCGGGATCACCCATCCATTCTTCTGTAACCATTCGATCTGCTTTCGCGTTAACGCGGTGAACCCGGTGTGGGTCGAGAACTTCTCAGCGCTCATTGGAGCAACCACCACGATGCCGGCTGCGCCCACCACGCTGGAGCGCCTGCGGCGCGAGGTCGCCGAGATGCGGATCGACCACGAATTCCATGAGATACGGCATCGTTCTTCGCACCGAAGCGGTCCTTGCTCTCAGCATGTGGCAGGCGGGAGGTTGCATTCCCAGCGCCATTGATACCGATGGTCTGGCCAACTCCTCATCCATCGTTCGGGATATCGGCTCGCGCAATGACTACTAAGAAACGTGCAGTGGAACGCGTCCGCGAAGCGCGTCCTCTACTGCACTCATCAACGCTGCCTTAGCGCCGACGGGTGCGAACGACCACGCGCTCGCTGCCCTGCCGCCGACCTCAAGGACAATGGGAACGTCATACCAATCACCGTCGATCGAGAGAGTCAGTCCCACTCCGAACTGCGATGATGACACTCCAGCTGCTTCGATTCGCGACCAGGCGATGCCTGCCGGTTCTTCATCCTGGCCCAATGCGAAAAGAACACCTGCATCACGTAGGACCATATATCGGCTGGTCATCGGAATCATGCCAACGGCGAAGACCCGCTCGCTTCGGGCACGCGCCGTCCGGCGCTCCGCCAGGCTCGGCCATTGCGCGAAAGCCCTTGCGCTCCACGCGCACACACCGAAAACGGCAAGGGGAATAACCGCCGCAGGCACGCCGAATACGAGGGGGGTCCCATCCGTCGAGATGACCCAAGCGAACAACACGAAGAGGAACACCCCAAACGCAACCCCTAGCATCCCGCCGACCGTTCGCACAGCTTCCGAGTATCGATGAAGGGGTTCTGCTGAATGGAACTGCCTGCGGAACCACTCCGGCAAGCTCGCCCCTTCATCGAACGCGTGAATGCCGCGCAGCTTTGCAAGACCCGATGTCAGCACGTAACTCCGATCCGGCATGAAAGCCCCGCGCTCGCACCGATCCCGAAGCCTCCGCCGAATCCTGCCCGCAGGCTTCCCAGAAGGATGTAGATGGTCTCCCCCTTCGCATTCTGCCCCCACTGATATGATGCACCGCCGCCTAGTCCGGCTGCGTAACTCGCATTGATCGCGTACATCAAAGCATCGAGATCTTCGGGTGTGCGAGCGTTGGTGTAGCCGAATGATATCGCTCCCGACCCGCCCATCTTCAGTTGCGCGCCTAGTCCCACATCAGCATTGAGAAGGACGCTGATTCGTGAGTCCGCGGTGACCACCGAGCAAACACTCGCGCCTGCTCCAGCGATCACTGCTCCTGCTTCGGCGGCCGCGCAAATGACCGTGCCAGCGCCGTTGCCAGACGGACCACCTGTACCGGAGCGCAAGGTCCCGTTGGGGAACCTGCACGATTGGTTGGAAACGTAGAAGTTGGATGCACAGGGGGGCGCGTCCAGCGTATTTCCGCTCCCCGTGACACTCGGGTGCCTTGTTGACAGGTATATGTCTGAACGAAGCCAAGGCGTTCCCGCGTTGGTTTGGACTAGAGGCTTGCGGATGCCAGCTGGAGCAGTCTGACGAGCGCTCGGCCTATTGTTGCCGCGGATGACGTCATTGAGAGTGCTCGAATTAAGGTCAGCCAACACGCCGGCGCGCTGAGCGGGCTGTGAGCGCACGAACGGTTTCCGGACCATCCGGGATCCCGCGCGTACTCCCCCGCTCTCGCGCATGCGCATGAAGCTGATGACGTAGCCGAGGTCGTCACTGAACGAGACAGGGGTGTTCTCGATATACGAGTACCGGTTCAACGACTGCGGGCGCACCAACAGTCCGCGCCAGTCATCGGGTTGCACCCACGCCCCGGTCGACGGGTCGTAGTCGCGGGCGTAGTAGTTGTCCAACCCGAGGGTGGGGTCCCCGGGCTGCTGGTCGTTACCAACCAGGGATGCCCACCCGGTGGACTCATACTCCGCACCACCGAAGTCCGTATAGTTCACCAGGTCAGTGATCTGCCCATCCGCGCCCGCTGTTGCGGTCGCGTTGCGCTGGTCACCGAGCACCCACTCCCCACCGGATGCCCCGTCCTGGTACGCGACGGCGCCGACCGGGTCGCGGAACAGGCTCGTGTCCCCGTGGAGGTCGCTGTCGGTCGCGGCGGGCTCGAACCCATCCCACGCCGTGGTGGTCGTGTCCGTCCCGTGCGGGGTCTGGTCGGTCATGCTCGTGCGACGATCCAACCCGTCATACGCATACGACGTCGACCGGCCATCCGCCTGCGTTGACAGCAGCCTGCCGGCGGGGTCGTGACCGAAGGACGTCGTCATCCCGTTCACGGTCTGTGATGACCGGTTCCCCGCCCCATCGAAGCTGTATGACGCGGACCCGGCGTTCGCACCCGTGGTCGTTGTCCCGGTGAGCTGACCTGCCGGGTTGAACGTCGCCGTCAGGGCAGAATCGCCTGCCTCGGCCCCGGTGAGCGCCCACGCGGTGCGGCTACCAGCCGCAATGCTCCGCGTTAGCGAATCAGGCGACAGGAACCTGCACCCAAAGGTCTCGCCCGAATTCTTCTCCAGGCCACCAGTCTTCGAGCGGTCGAAAGCACTCGTACTCAACGACGTATCCGTCACCCCAGGGCGTTTCGAGATACGTGCATCGGTAGGACTCCCGTCTCACTGGCTCGCCAAGCAGGGTGGGACGGATCAGATAGATGGCGGGTTGAGGCTCATTCAACCCGCGAGGCCCTCGTATCGTTTCCAGATTTGGCAACGTAGTGTCCAGCTCCGTCGAAAATGAAAGTTCGATCCGGAGCCTCACCACGAGGTCCAAACCCTTGCGCGCTACCTGATCAGTGGTGTGCGTCAGCAACTCCCGACCGAAGGCAAAGTCTCCATCGTCGTGAGCGAGACGCGAGTCAATCTCGTACAGATGGCTGGAGACAAATCCTACTGATCCGTCGCCAAGGGCAGTTAACTGTGTCTCGAGCCAGTGATTGATGATGTCGCTATCCAACTGGAGTCCTCCATCCTATCTTTTGCAGCCATTCGATCTGCTTTCGCGTCAACGTCGTAAAACCATGTTTCCACGTACCGTTGATATTCAACGCCGCGCCGTTGCTGAAATGTACGTGCGGTATCTCCCCCTTTGTCCCGCCGCCCTTGTCGAGCCGGACGATTCCACGCGGAGCTTGTCCTTTTTCCACTTGCCTGGCTGCTTGACTCAACGTCGGCCGAGCGCTCTGCCCGCTGGACCCGCCATTGGACTTATTAAAGAGCATGCCGGTGCCGTTGGTGATCCCGGCAACGCCGCCGATTCCGACGGCCGTCCCCGCCGCGGCCCCCACGGTGATCGTGACGCTTGAGAGAACTACTGCCCCTCGGCCTGCCGTCACTGCCGTGTTCGTGAGAACGACGAGCGGCGCGGCGCACGTTCCGCCACTGGCGGCGATGCATACCATGCCCGCGACGATGGCAGCTGCACCGAGGACCACGAGTCCCATTCCGACCCACTGTTCCGCAGAGAGCCGGACAGGGGGCCCAGAGAGAGTCGCGCGGCAGGGGTGATCGAAGTACACACATTCCGCGTGCGTCGCCGAAACGAATGTGCTTGTCCGAGCGGATGGAGTGTTTATCCGCTGCCCGGTCGAGATACTCATCGGCTGGATACCCGAGCCTCCTCCGCCAGGCCCGCGGCTCAGGCTGGCCATGGTCCGCGTACGCACGGCCGCGGCTTTGGCGTTGCGCGATGCGACACCGGCGGCGGCTGCCGCCTTCGCTGCTGCGCGCTTCACCACACTCGAACGGCCGCCTCCCCCGTCACGCATGCGCATGAAGCTGATGACGTAGCCGAGGTCGTCACTGAACGAGACAGGGGTGTTCTCGATATACGAGTACCGGTTCAACGACTGCGGGCGCACCAACAGTCCGCGCCAGTCATCGGGTTGCACCCACGCCCCGGTCGACGGGTCGTAGTCGCGGGCGTAGTAGTTGTCCAACCCGAGGGTGGGGTCCCCGGGCTGCTGGTCGTTACCAACCAGGGATGCCCACCCGGTGGACTCATACTCCGCACCACCGAAGTCCGTATAGTTCACCAGGTCAGTGATCTGCCCATCCGCGCCCGCTGTTGCGGTCGCGTTGCGCTGGTCACCGAGCACCCACTCCCCACCGGATGCCCCGTCCTGGTACGCGACGGCGCCGACCGGGTCGCGGAACAGGCTCGTGTCCCCGTGGAGGTCGCTGTCGGTCGCGGCGGGCTCGAACCCATCCCACGCCGTGGTGGTCGTGTCCGTCCCGTGCGGGGTCTGGTCGGTCATGCTCGTGCGACGATCCAACCCGTCATACGCATACGACGTCGACCGGCCATCCGCCTGCGTTGACAGCAGCCTGCCGGCGGGGTCGTGACCGAAGGACGTCGTCATCCCGTTCACGGTCTGTGATGACCGGTTCCCCGCCCCATCGAAGCTGTATGACGCGGACCCGGCGTTCGCACCCGTGGTCGTTGTCCCGGTGAGCTGACCTGCCGGGTTGAACGTCGCCGTCAGGGCAGAATCGCCTGCCTCGGCCCCGGTGAGCGCCCACGCGGTGCGGTTACCGGCCGCGTCATAGCCGTACTCGTTGGCCTCCCCGTCGGAGTCCTCTGACGACGCGAGCCGACCGATCCGGTCATACGCGAACGCGTGCGACAGGACCTCAGGCTCCACGACCTCCGGCGACGGAACGACCGGCTCCTCACCCACCGGCTCCTCGCCCGGCTCCTCGACAGGCGCCTCGGGGTCGGTCGGCGCCGGGTCCGCCATCTGCGGTCCGGTGATGGTGCGGACCGTGTCGGTCACCGTATCGCTCAGGACCCATCGCAATCAGCCCGCCAGGTCGCAAAAGGCGAGGATGAGGCGCCTGGTTTGGTTGGAGGCTCGTGACCGTGAAATGAGGATGGACCTACCATCACCGTCATCGTGCATGCTCTCCGCACCGTCTGGCAAGTCACGTCAACGCACGCCAGTAGGCGACACCGGGATTCAGCTCGGACGCCAACCCGCCGAAGACGAGGTCGTCCATCTCCAGGTATCCGCTGGGGTCGACGTAGAAGATCCCACGTTCGAAGCCCGCCGCCAGAGTCGCCAGCATCGCTCTCAACGACAAGAATTCGATCGGATGCTGCACCTCATCGATCCAAAAGTGACGCACCGCTCCAGCTCCCGTCGGGCTGCTGTCCACAACGTAGAAGTCGCCCCCACCGTTGGCGAATATCGGCAGCCAACCCGGCGTCCAGCGCTCGTCGGTGACGAAAGCCCGATAGTTCGTGACGGCGTCTTCCAGCGACAGCAAATGAAAGCCAGGGAACAGCTGGATGTCATCGAGGCTTGCCGGGCTGTCGGCTGCGGTCCCGTTGCGCCAGCCGTACATAGCCTCCAATTCGGGCGTGGATCGCAAGCCAATCGAGTCGAGCGTGGCCTTCACAGCATCTGCCACGAGGCCACCCTGCAGCGACTCCAACAGGGCCTCTCGGTCAAGCCGTCGCAATGCCGATTCAATCGTGGTCAGCGACACAGAAGGATCGTCAATCATCATGGTCCGAACATAACGTTGAAGGGGTCTCCTGGCTGCACGCCGGATCTCTGGAAGAACTGGCTCAGGACCCCGCCCTGATAGTTCTGCTCACCAACCGGAACCGACCGGATGAACGAGCCACAGCCGCCCTGGGCCGAACAAGCAAACGGATACTCGTCCAGCGACTGCCCGACAGGTGCGCGAGCATGGCCACGCAACGCATCACGACGGTTAGCCTTACGCGTGGCGTCACCAACCCTCGTCAAGCTGGTCGGCGCGCCGTTCGCCACCGCAGTGTCGAAGTTGCCTGCAAGTCCCGGAGCGCGACTCCGGCTGAACGTCACTGTCGGCGCTGCGTTCGCCGTGTTGTTTGCTCCGCGGGCTGCGGCGGCGGCCTTGCCGCCTTGGGCGGCGAGCTTGCCGAGTCGGCCCGCGGGTCCGAGCAACCCCGCACCGAGCGCGACAGCCGCGTCACCGTAGCGGCCCTGCACCGCGCACGCGGAGGCCTCGACCGCCCCACACGCAGCAGACACCGCACCAGGCACGAACCCGCACGCGGTCAACGCCGCCTGAGCGATCGGGTTGTCGGTGATGATCTTGCCCACATCGGCTGCCGCCTTCGACACCCCACCCCAGAAATCACCCCACGGATCCGATGACCGAGGCGGCTTCTTATGCCGGTCAGCGAGATGCGTCTGACGATCTTCGGGAGACTTCACCGACTTCACCCGGGTGTCACGCCCACCGCGGTCATCCGACGCGCGATCTCCACCACCGCGCAGCAGCTTCGCCACCTGCACCGCAGCTGCGGCGACGCCCCCGTTGAAGATGCTGACGCTCGCTGCAGCCCAGGCTTTCGCCGTGTTCCGCGCCACAGTCGAACTGCCCCCACCGCTCTCACGCATGCGCATGTAGCTGATGACGTAGCCGAGGTCGTCGCTGAAGGACACCGGGGTGTTCTCGATGTACGAGTACCGGTTCACCGACTGCGGGCGCACGAGCAGTCCACGCCAGTCATCGGGCTGCACCCAAGATCCGGTCGTGGGGTCGTAGTCACGGGCGTAGTAGTTGTCCAGGCCGAGGGTGGGGTCACCGGGCTGCTGGTCATTACCGACCAGGGATGCCCACCCCGTGGACTCATACTCCGCGCCACCGAAGTCCGCATAGTTCACCAGGTCGGTGATCTGCCCGTTCGCGCCCGCGGTTGCGGTCGCGTTGCGCTGATCCCCCAGCACCCACCTGTTGGCGTCAGGGCCGTCTTGGTATGCGACGGCGCCGACCGGGTCACGGAACAGGCTCGTGTCCCCGTGGAGGTCGCTGTCGGTCGCGGCGGGCTCGAGCCCGTCCCACGCCGTGGTGGTCGTGTCCGTCCCGTGCGGGGTCTGGTCGGTCATGCTCGTGCGACGATCCAACCCGTCATACGCATACGACGTCGACCGGCCATCCGCCTGGGTCGACAGCAGCCTGCCGGCGGGGTCGTGACCGAAGGATGTCGTCATCCCGTTCACGGTCTGCGAGGACCTGTTCCCCGCACCATCAAAGCTGTAGGACGCGGATCCCGCGTTCGCTCCCGTGGTCGTCGTCCCGGTGAGCTGACCTGCCGGGTTGAACGTCGCCGTCAGGGCAGAGTCCCCTGCCTCGGCTCCGGTGACTGCCCACGCGGTGCGGTTACCGGCCGCGTCATACCCGTACTCGTTGACCTCCCCGTCGGAATCCTCCGACGAGGCGAGCCGCCCGATCCGGTCATACGCGAACGCGTGCGACAGGACCTCAGGTTCCACGACTTCCGGCGCCGGAACGACCGGCTCCTCACCCACCGGCTCCTCGCTCGGCTCCTCGACAGGCGCCTCGGGGTCGGTCGGCGCCGGGTCCGCGATCGCGGGTCCCGTGATGGTGCGGACCGTGTCGGTGACGTTCCCGGCCGGGTCGTATTCGTAGTCGTACTGCAACGCCGCACCCGCGGGCACCGGCGACACCGGGTCGGGGAGCGACCGCCGCTCCAGGTAGTCCCACGTCTTCACGCACGGCTTCTGCCCGCCCGCGGTCGGGGTGTCACGGTCGGCGAGGTATCCGTCGATCGCGCGGCACTGCTCGGCATCCATCTGCAACGGCACCACCGGCTCCGGCGCAACGACCGGCGCTTCCTCCGGCTGCGGGGTCTCGTGCAGCACTTGGGTGACCTGCCCGACAGCGTCATACGTCATCGACGTCGTCACCTGGTTCGGACGCGTGATACCGGTGAGCCGGTTGCTGGCATCCCACGAGTACCCCAGCTCACCCTCGGGCGTGGTCTGCGTGACCGGGTTCCCTGCCGCATCGAACGTGTACGCGGTGGTCGTGCCATCCGGGTAGGTGAGCGACTCCCGCAACCCTGCCGCGGTGTAGGTGGTCGTGAGCGTCTGATCGTTCGTGTCGACCTGCTCCAACAGGCGCCCGACCTCGTCGTAGATCCACCCGGTCGTGCCGGTGGGGTCGTCCATCACGATCGGCTGCTGCTCGCCGTCGTACTCGAACGACACGTCGCCGTCCGCGCGCGTCAGAGTCTTGACGTCGCTGCGCTTGTCGTACGCGTACGAGGCGACCAGGCCCATCGGGTTCGACACCCGTGCCACGCGCCCCGCATCGTCGTACGAGGTGTTCGTCGTGATACCGGTGGGTCCGGTCTCCTGGGTGGGGCGACCGGCGGGGTCATAGGCGAAGCTCGTCACCGCGTCGAGCGGGTTCGTGATCTTCTCCAGCAACCCCGTGGGGGTGTACGCGTATTCGGTGACCACGTTCGTGTCGGCGGAGGCGGATGCGTCGGGCGCGAACCCCTCGGTGACGGCGACGAGCTGACCGGCAGGGTCGTACGCGAACGCGGTGACCTCACCGCGAGGATCGGTGGTCGACGTCTGCCGGCCGGCCTTGTCGTAGGCATAGGTGTTGACCGCGCCGAGTGCATCCGTGACGGTGACGATGCGCGACGCCTTGTCATACGCGTAGGTCGTGACGGCGCCGAGCGGATCAGTGGTCGACACGAGGCGGCCCGCGGCGTCATAGGCGTACTCGGTGCGTGCACCGCCAGGGGCGACCACGGCGGTCTCCTGCCCGTTGCGGTCGTACTCGAACGCGGTGACGCGCCCGTCGGCGTCGAGGACGCTCGTGATGCGTCCGGCCGGGTCGTACTCGAAGGTCGTGACCGCGCCGGTGGCGTCGGTCTCGGTGAGCACCTGTCCTGCCGCATCGACCTCGTACAGGGTCGGGTTGCCGTTGCGGTCGATGATGCCGACCAGGTATCCGTCGATGTCGTAGAGGTACTCGGTTTCGAATCCGGCGGGGTCGGTGACCTTGGTCACGCGGTCCATCAGGTCGTACGTGTAGGTCGTGACACCTCCGGCGGCATCCTTCTCGGTCACCACTCGCCCGGCGCTGTCGTACGTCACCGACGCGGTGACGCCGGTGGCATCCGTCGTGGTCGTGGGGCGTCCGAGCTCGTCGACGTCGAAGGAGGTCGCGGCCGCGAGCGGGTCGGTCGATTCGGTGAGGATGCCGGTGGGGTCGTTGGCGTGCTCCCACTCCCCGCCGTTGGGGTCGACGATGCCGACCGTGCGGTACGTGTCGTCGAGGAGGAACGTCGTCGTGCCGCCCTCGGGGTCCACGCTCCCGGTCAGGTTGTCTTCGGTGTCGTACGCGAACGAGGTCGTGCCGCCCTCGGGGTCGGTCACCGACACCATCCGGGCCAGAGCATCCCACTCATACGTGGTGACGGCGCCGACCGGGTCTGTCGCCGAGGTCAGCTGGCCGTTCGCGTCGTACGCGTAGGTCGTGACGCCGCCCTCGGCATCCGTCGAGGTGACCAGCCGGTCTGCGGCATCCCAGCCGAACGCCGTCGTGCCACCGGCCGGATCGGTGACCGAGACGAGCCGATTGCTCGCGTCATACGCGAACGTCGTCACCCGCCCGAGCGGGTCGGTCGAGGACACCAGATTGCCGCGGCCGTCGTACGCATACGTGGTCGCTGAGCCCGAAGGCTGGATGCTGCGCGTCAGGTCCCCCGCAGTGTTGTACTCGAACCCGAGCGTGGTCCCATCGGCCTGCTGCACCTCAGTGATGAGGCCCTGGGCGTTGTAGACGCTGGTCTCGGTGCGGTCGCCGTCGAGGTCCGTGACCGTCTCGACGTCCCCGCCCGCGGTGTAGGTGTACTCCGTCACCGCGCCAGTCGGGTCGGTCTCCTTCGTGAGATTCCCGTCGTCGTCGTACGCATACTTCCAGGTGCGACCGGCTTCATCCGTGTGCTCAGTGACGTTGCCGGTGTCGTCGAACTCCCACGAGGCGTCGTCGCCGGCGGCGTTGGTGATGCCGATGATGCGGGACTTCTTGTCATACGCGAAGACCGTCTCCGTGCCCTCGTTGTCGGTGTAGACCGTCTCACCGTCGCCGTACTCGAACATGCGGACGTTCTCGTCCGCATCGATCTGACGCACAACACGTCCCGCCTTGTCGTACTCGTTCACGAGATACGTCACGCCCGCAGCGTCGGTCGCCGTCAGCATCCGGTGTGCGGCGTCGTACGTGAACGTCTTCACCGCACCATCGGCGCCCGTGAGACTCACCAGGTCGCCCGCGGCGTTGTACGCCAGCTTCCAGGTACGCCCATCAGGCAGCGCGAACGCCGTGATACGCCCGACGCCGTCAGTCGTCACCGTGACCTTCTGGCCCGCGGCATCCGTGATGGAGGTCAGCGGCGTGAACTGATGCACGTCCCGATTCGCAGCCCCATACGTCAGCGTCGTCGCGTTACCCTGCCTGTCCACGTGACGCACGAGCTCACCGATGCCCCACACATCAGCCGCATCGAACACCCACGACTCGCCCGTGTCGCTGTCCAGTTGCAATTGCCCAACGCCTGCTTCTGTGAGCGTCAGGCCAAGACCGTCCTCGCCCTCGTATCCGCCGTTTCCATCTGGGGTGAACACGAAGGAGGCGCCGTCGCCCCGCACGACCATCACGGAATCGTCGTCGAAGCGTTGCGCTCGGGCGCCGAGCCCGAACGTCCAGCCCGCACCGACCCGCGAGAGCCGCCCGTCCTGCGCGTTGTAGACGAGCGTCGCCGCGAGGGACTGCTCACCACGACCGGTCAGCTCGAACAGCGGGAACGACTCCACCAGGTTGCCCGTCGAGAACGACACAGGGTCAGCACCGTACGTCTGGTAGTTCTGATACCCCAGGTGGCGCCACCGGGCGAGCTCCGCCTTCGACGGCGGTGACGGCCATCCGCCCACGACGGGGTCGGTGCAGTCGAACCCGGCTCCCTCGAGGTACCCGCCGAGACTGCGGAACGCACCGTCGACGATCGACCGGAACCCGTTGTCGATGACCGGACGGTCGTAGTTGTGGTCGAGGAACAGCGTCTCGATATGCGCGTACGCCCCTGGCAGACCGCTGTACTCCGCGAACGGGAAGTTGCTCGTCGACGCCTGCGCCTCGGCCGGGCGGCCCGTGTACGCCGGCATCTGCGAAACGAACGAGTCCCGCAGCGCGTTGTCGGCCCCGGAACCACGGGAGAACCCGATGGTGCCGCCCTCAGACGCCGTGCCCCACCCATGGCCCTTCCACGCGTTGAACCCGAACCCGACGGTCGCGACCGGGTTCGCATTCGCAGCCACTTGTGCGCGCAGTTCGCGAGTGACGTACGGGACGCCCGCGGGACGGGTGACCACGACGCGCGCGCGGCACTGCTGCTCGAGGTACGCCTTCACGCCCTGCACGAGTTGCCAGTTGTACGGGAACTCCGTCGCAGGTGACGGCGTCTGCACCGACGCCTCGTCGTTGTCGGGGTCGAGCACCACGACCGGCCCTGGCGGCACCGGGAACGGCGTACCGATCACGACGAACTGCGACAGGTGATCGGACTCGCCCTTGACCGTGCCGGTCTCGGCGTCGAAATACGACGGCAGCTCGACCCACTCGTCCTCCGGAGTGGAACGCGTGTAGATACGCAGCGTCGAAGTCTCGACCCCCGACTCCTCCACCCGGTCGAGGTTGACGTCGAACTCCAGCGTGATACCGGGAATGACGTCCTTCACCATCGGACCCGTCTCCGGGTCGTCATCGGGAACGTCGATGAGCTCGGCCGGGAACGAGGTCACCTTCTCGCCCGCCACATCCTGCGCCACGATCTCCACCGGGTCGCTGACGACGATGCCCGACGTGTCGACCACCGCGCTGCGCCGCGCCTGCGCCTCCGACGGCGCCTCCGCGAGCGTCAGCGTGACCGGCTCCGCGACCTCATGCCCCGAGAACACCGCCGCCACGCCGAGCTGCGTCGACGAGACCTCCGCCTCCTCACCGGGCGCGAGTTCGGTCTCGGCCGAATCCTCCGCCGCCGCCTTCACCACACGGCCCGCGCCCCCTCCGGAGCCGGCCGGAGCGGGAGCCGACGTCGGCGTCGCCTCCGTCTCAGAGTCGTCGTCAACCGGTTCGCCGTCGGCGTTGAGCCCCGCAGCCGCGTAGACCTTCTCGAGCACCTGAGCGCGGGCGGCCTCCATCAGCTCGCCCGGCGTCATCGGAGCCGGCGCGACAGCGCCGATGCCGAGCACGAGTACCGCCGCCGTCGAGGCGGCGAGCGACCGGAACCACATCAGACGTCAGCCCCGAACAGCTCCGCGCCCACATCCTCCGCGTCGACGTCTGCGTCAGCAGCGCCGGCTCGGCGCCGACGCCACCACCACAGGGCCCCGCCACCGCCGACCAGCAGCACCGCCAGCAGGATGAGCCCCCAGGCGATCAGGCCACCCGTGATGGCCAGGTCGTCGACGCGCACCACGCACGCCGCGAGCTCGGAGGCATCCGACACCCCGTTGCCGTCGTAGTCCTCAGACCCGTCCGCACACGTGCGCGTGCCGCAGATGACGAACTCCACCCAATCGCCGATCCGGTCACCGTCCGCGTCCTCGAGCGAGTTCGAGCAGGTGTCCGTGTCACACACCAGACGCTCCGCGAAATCAGGGATGCCGTCCTTATCGGAATCTTTCGTCGCCGACGCGCACGTCGTGCTGTCACACGACAGCACCTCGGTCCAGTCCGGGATGCCGTCGGCATCCTCGTCCTCCGTGCCCACCGCGCACGTCGCCATGCCGCACACCTCACGTTCGACGACATCGGGAATCGTGTCGTCGTCAGCGTCCTTCGTGTCCGCTGTCGACATCGTCGAGGCGTCGACCGACACCGACACCGACACCGACACCTCTGCCGCGGGCGAGTGCGCTCCCGGTTCCATCGCAGCGACCGCAGCCTGCGGAGCGAGCACCATCGCCCACACCGCCGCCGCACCCAGTACCGCACCGACACCACGTCGCCACATCGATCGACGTGTCACGAGATTCCCCCTGCACTCAGCAGCGCCTCATCGCGCTGCTGTCTCACGTTCAGCACGACGATCCGCGCCACCGCCCCCAGAAGGAGCGCCACCGGGTACGCGGCGAGCGCGACCCCGATCACCCACCATCCGCCGGCATACCCCGCGCAACCGCTCAGCAGCACGCCCGTCAGCCAGACGCCCGTGCTCACGCCCACGGCATCCGCCCGGTCGAAGGCGGCGGCGACTCCGGCGGCCACGGCCGCCAGCACGGCGAGCACGAGCCCCGCCGCACCCAGGAACCCGAACAGCGGGGCGAGGTCGTTCCAGATGCTCAATGTCGATATCACCGTGCTGTCCTTCTCCTGTGCGCTCTGTGACGTGCGTACGTCCTCTTACTCAGACCCTCGACGGCCGGATATGTGACGCCGAGTACGGAGATCCGCGTAACGGATCGACCTCTGGCGGGTCTGTAACGGATGAGACAGGTCATCGAGAGAGTCAGGACCCCATGAGCACCACGATCACGCCTCCCGCTCACCACCGTGACGTCTACCGCGCACTGCAGCGCGCCCTCACCGCCGAGGACGCGAAGTCGTTCAGCCTGCAGGACATCGCCACGTTCGACACCTGGGCCGCCCTGATGCGCGGTGAGACGAGTCAGTACCTCGTCGGTGGCGCCCTCTCGGGTGCCCTCGACGCGCTGCGCACCATCGATGCGATCCCGATGGATGCCGAGGGGTGCTCGATCGTGCCCCCGGGCGGAGCCATCACTCAGGCGGACATGACGCTCGCCCGGCTGTGGCTCTCGGACGGCCTGCGTGGACACGGCGACCCGCAGGGCGAGCAGACAGTGGTGACCAACACGCTCGCGGCGCGAGGGTGGCTGAACCACTCGGTGCGGATCACGTCTCTGATCCTCGCGATCTACTGCGTGGCATCCGAAGCGGCCGAGCGGGCACGGGCGGCGCTCCGACGCGCGTCGTAACGCCGGCTCCTTCGCCGAAGAATCATGCCGAAGTCACGTCACGATCCACACCCAGGGGGATCTGGTCTTGTGTAAGGGGCCCCAACCCCTTGCTCCGATCCCCACTCGGAAGACACCGACCTCCCCGTCGGTGGACAACCCGGCACCCGGTCCGGGCAGGAGGGGTGAGCGCCTCTCGCTCCCCCTCCTGAAGTCCCCGGTCTCGGCACGGCGCCGCTCGAAGCGCGCTACTGGGCGGTGAAGCTCGTGCTCGACCACGGACCGAAGTCTCCGGTCGACGGATTGGCGTATCGCAGTCGCAGTGTGTGCGAGCCCGGCGGCACGGCCAGGTACTCCTTCCAGGCCCCGCTCGAGGGGATGCGGATGGTCTGCACCGGGGTGACGCCGACGGTCTCGCGCTGGAGCACGGTTCCGGCCGGAGCGGTCATCGTGAAGGCGAAGCGGGAGGCTGTGACGGTGGACCCCGGGGCGGGGCTGGACGGGCTGGGCCCGCCGCCGACTGTGTACGACAGCCCGGAACCGGATGCCGAGGTGACGCCTCCGACGACCTGCCTCGCTGCGACGACATGGCTGCCCGGCGCGGCATCGGTCAGGTGCACGGACCAGGAGCCGTCGCTGCGCGCCGTCGTCGAGGCGAGCACCGAGCCGCCGGCCAGCACGTCGACTCGCGCACCGGGCGCCGCGTCATCCCCGCCGATCCGGGGGTACATGCTGCCGTTCAGCTGCGAGACGGAGGCGGTGGGGGCGGGCGGCGGTACGGCCGGCGCATCCACCGGCGGGTTCTGCGAGTCGCCCGGCGGACCGCTGGGCTGCGGTGACCCCGGGCCGCCGGGTGGCGTGCCCGCATCCGGGGAGGGCTGTGCCGTCGCGACCGGTGTCGGCGTCGGCGTCTCCGACGGCTCGGCCGGAGCGGTCGGTGTCGGTCCGTCCGTGGGCGCGGAGACCGCACCGTCCGCGCCGCTCTCCGAGCCGCCCGGGTCGGAGGGGGGCGGGTTGATCAGCCACACCGTGGCGGCGAGCGCAGCAGCCAGCACCAGGATCGCGATCAGCAGCAACCACCACCGCCGTCGCCTGCGATCCTCCGCCCGTGAGGGAGCAGCAGTCTCCGACATCCCGAGGCCGTCACCGGAGGCCATGGCGGCCGACATCGGCGGAGCATCCAGAGTGCTGAGGTAGCCGGCGGCACCGGCGGTCCCTGCGACGACGGGGAGGATGGCGACGGCGATGTTGGCGAGGTTCCTCGCCTCGGCGAGGGACTTCGGGCAGCTCGGACAGGTCGCGAGGTGTCGCTCGAGGGTCGCGTTCGCACGCGTCGAGAGGGCGCCACGGGTGTACGCACCCATGTCCTTGATCGCTGCTTCGCATTCCGCCGTGCGGGCACCACTCAGCTGCGCGCTGATCCACGCATCGCGCAGCCCGCGTTTCGCGCGCACGATGAGCGCGGAGACGGCGTTGGGAGCGAGACCCAGCAGCACACTGATCTCGCGCGGCTTCATGCCGTCGACCTCGCTGTACCAGAGGGCTTCCTGCCACCGCGACGGCAACGACCGGAACGCCGCGACCGTCGCCTCGTTCTCGAGGTCGGCGACCACGGAGTCCTCGCCGTGGCGCGCATCCGGATCCACCTCCGCCTCGAGGTCGGCGACGTTGATCGTGTTGTGCTGCACGTACCACCGCCGACCGACGTTGCGCACGGTCATGATCAGGTAGGGACGGAACCCGGCGGTCGGGCCGCCTCCGGCCTGGATGGCGCGCAGCACGCGCGCGAACGCCTCGGACACGATGTCATCGGCGTCGAGCGACACGAAAGTGCGCGCGACGGAGTACGCGGGGCCCGTATGACGCTTCCAGAGTTCGCCGTACGCCTTCGTGTCTCCCTTGCGCACGAGTTGAACGAGATCGTCATCAGAGCGGGCACCGGGGCCATCTGGATGATCGGACAAGGTCTCCCCTTCATTCAGGATTCTTCACCACGCGATCGCGGCGACGCAACGTCTTCGTCCATCGCGGATCACCGCGTGCCCGGCCGCCGCGAAAGCGGCGGCCGGGCCGGGTCGGCTCTCCCTAGCCGCGCGGCGTGCGTCGGCGGCGCTGCCACAGCAGTCCTCCGACAGCCGCCGCCGCAAGCGCCCCCGCTGTGATCCAGAACAGGTAGCTGCCCATCCCACCCGTGAGCGGGATCGACGGCACCTCGGACTGCACGTTCTCGATCGGGCTCTCGAACGCCGTCTCGCCCCGAACATCGATGTAGTGCGGCGTCGGATCGAGCTGGTACCCGGCGGGCGCCTTGGTCTCCACCAGGCGGTACCGACCCTCGGCCAGAGGATCTACCTTCAGCACACCGGCCTCGGGCGCGACGTCGGGGCCCGTGCATCCGGTCGCATCCGCGGCCACACAGTCGACGATGTCCAGCGGTGTCCCGGTGGGTGCGTCATCCGCGTCGACCGGCGTGAGCTGCCACTCGGACCCGGCGAGCGGGACCTCGGAGCCGGCGGCGATCTTCTCCCACGTCAGGCTCGACGGCAGGACTGTGATCCCGGCGGGATCGCACGACTCCTCCACCGGCGCCGGTTCCCCCTCCGCCGGCGGCGTGGTGTCCTCCGGGGCGACGCAGGCGGTGTTCACGAGCTGGCCGCCGTCAGGCATCGCCGTGAGCGGCACCTGGTACTCGATGACGACCGCGTTCTCCTCACCGGGCTTCAGCTCCGCGATGATGGCGCCCGGCTCCAGCCCCGCAGGAAGCGGGTCGAGGGAAGCCAGATCGACCTTGTCATCGGTGACCGCGAGGTCGTAGAGCGTCTGATCACCGGTGTTGGTGACGACGAGGCGGTAGGTGAGGGTGTCCCCCACGTGGAGCGGCGGGTAGTCGTCGACGTCGTTGGCATCGTGCCATTCACCGTCGGCATCCTGGACGTACTTCTTGAGCGCGACCGAGTTCACCGCGCCGATCTCGAACCGGCTCGACGTGCGCATGACGAGCTCGGTCCGATCCGAGCGCGCCTCCGCGCGGTTGACGTAGACGTCTTCATACGTCGCGCCGTCCGTGATCACCGGGATCACGAACTCCTGCGCGCTCGACGGCGTCAGAGCGGGCCCGATGACGCGCACACCCGTGGCGTTCGCGACATACGTCGTCGACCAGCCGACGGTGTTGCCGCTGACCGTGCCGGCCGCTCCGTTCGAAGGGTCCGCGGGGTCGTCGACGAGCGTCGTCGGATCGGCCGTGGTGTAGTAGACGGTCGCTCCGGCGACAGCCGTCACGGGGCCGCTCAGCGCATAGCTGCCCGAGAAGCTCGTGCCTCGACCGTCGCCGTTGTACGGAAGGACGTCGACGACGTCGGTGAAGGTCTGCGTCCTCGTGTCCTTCGAGGAGATCCGCACGGTCCAGGAGTCCTCCGCCGTCCCGTCGACGTGCGGCACCTTCGCGGCGGCCGCCGTCTTGGTGAGCATCGTGCTCCCCCCGTCGCGGATGCGCGTCTCGGCGCTCGCCCCGGCGGTGACCCCGTCGATCGTGAACGCGGCGCTGTTCGTGAACACGTCACCGGGTTCTGCATCCAGTGGAATCCTGGCGCTGAAGGTGATCACGAGGTCGGTGTTGGTCGGCACATCGGACAGGGTCCAGGTGAACGTCTGGCCCGAGATCGTCGTCGGCGCCACCGAGGCGCTGCCGGCGACATACTCCATGCCCGCCGGCAGGACGTCCTGCAGCGTCGCCTCGGCGATCGTCGTGTCGATCGGCGCGTCGGCGCGGTAGCGCAGCGTGTAGTTGACCGTCGCCCCGGGGATCGTCTCCTTCTGGTCGACCTCCTTGACGATGGTCGGCGTCGCCGCGATGATCCGCAGCACGTCACGACCGCCACCGGTGTACGGGTAGCGGGAGTCCGGGGTCACCACTCCGCCGGCGGCCACATCGCCGGCATTCATCGTCCTGGTCGGGTTGAACCAGGTCGTCCCGCCGGTGAAGCTGTACGAGGTCCACGTCCAGATGTCCTGGCCGACGGCCACGTCGGGCTTGACGACGCTGTCCACGAACAGACGAGCGAGCGGCTCCGTGATGGTGAGCGCGGCGGCGGGCGGGATGATCGCCTTCACCGCCCTGACCGTGCTCATGTCGGCCGGCTTGACCGAGGTCCACCCGGTGTTGCCGTCGCAGACGAAGGTGTTCGGGTTGTAGTTGGCGTGCGCCGGGTTGAGGTTGTTGTTCGTCCCGGTGCCCGTGTAGTACATGTACTGGATGCCGGCATACGGGGTGATGTCACCGTTCTCGGCAACCCCCACGACCGCAGCGGTCGGAACGACGTAGCGCGTGTCGATGACGTTGCACACCTGCGTGCTCTGCGTGGCTCCGACGGTCGGCGGACGCACCGCCGAGGAGCTGCGCACGGGCGCGCCGGCCATGGTTCGGTACGTGTCGGTCCAGAATGTGCCGGGCGCCGGCGGGTCGAGCGTGTTCAGCGCCCACGCACCCGTCCACTCACCTCGGGTCGACGGGATCGAGTTCGAGTTGTTGGCGGAGGAATCCGCCGACGTCTCGCCCTGCTGCGACGTGTAGGTCGGTGCCGACGCCGTCATGCTCGTGAGAGTGCCGGACGTGTAGGTGAACTGCACGTTGATCAGTCCTGCCGCGACCACGTCCCACCCCGCCTCGAGGGCGCTGCCGCCGGAATCGAGGCTGGGGTCGAGGGTCTTCGAGTAGTCGATGCCGGTGATCGTGAGCCGCATCCGGTTCGAGCCGGTCGGCGTCAGCGTGCAGGTCAGCGGGAACGGAGCCGTGTCCGCAGCCGTGTGGCCCGCGCCGGAGAACGGATGCCCGGCCTGGACGAGGCTCTGCGGCGTGCATCCCACCGTCTGAGCGGTCACCACGTTGCCCGCCGTCGACGAGAACGTCAGGTCGTAGCTCACCGTGTTCGGACCCGCGGTGGAGCCGGGCGCGTGACGGAGCGACCAGGGGAATGACAGCTGCTGCAGAGCGCCCGAGGTCGAGCTCTTCGGCCGCCCGCCGTCGAACTTCATGTCCATGGCGAAGTCGTTCACGATCGGGATCTCGGGGAGCGTCGCCTCCACGCCTCCGACAGCGCCGGTGATGGTGACGGTGTCGCCGGTCCTGCCGTTCGCCTCGAGGCCCGTCAGCATCAGCTCCGCCGTGCCCTGGTCGCGGGTGCCGACATTGCAGACCAGCGTCGTGCCGTCGGCGGAGATGGATGAGGCCGGCGTGACCCCGTTCGTCAGACACACGTCCGGCATGGTGACGAACTTCGCGTTCTGCACCGTGAACGTCACGGTCACGTTGTCCACGGGATCGTTGGACGGGGCCGGACTGTCATCGTTGATGTTGAAACGCCAGACGGAGATCAGCGAGTCGCCCGAGGCGACCTGCGGCGGTACCGGCGCCTGCCATTCCCCCTCGATCTCGTACACGGTCGCCGCGTCCGCGGCGGCGGTGGGCACGAGTGCTCCCGCCCCGACCACGGCCACGGCGAGAACGGCGGAGCTCGCCCGGCGCATCCACTGACGCAGCCTGGCGCTTCTCTTCTGGTGGCGGAGCGCCTTGCGTCCGACCACCTCCGGTGTCGTTCGATGATCCCTATTCATTGCTTCCCCCTAGCCCCACGGATTCGTCGTGAAGTCTGTCGTCAGTTCTGGAGTCCGTGAGTTCGGACGGATCGGAGCTCTGCGGTGCGCGAGCATCCCGGAAACCCTGGGTGGTCAGATAGCCGGCGATGAGCAGCAGCCCCGCCCCACCGAGGACGGCCCACCACGGGAATCCCGGGATGGTGGGCGGTGCGCCCGCCGAGGCCTCCTCGGCCGCCGGCACCGGCGTCACGCGTTCGGCGGTGACCACGATGCGGTGCGTGTTGATGCCGAGCGGCGTGCAGGTGATGAGAGTGAGCAGATCTGCACCCTCCTCGGGACGGATGGTGCCGTTGGCCTGCGGTTCGATGACCTCGATGTCACGGACGCGGTACGCGAGGACCTCGCCGAAGACCTCGACGACGATCAGGTCACCGGTCTCGACCTTGTCCAGGTCGGTGAACATCGTCGCGTTCGCGAGTCCGCGGTGCGCCGTGATGACCGAGCGGGTGCCGTCTCCGCCGATCGGCAAGTGCGAGCCCTCGAGGTGGCCGGCGCCTCTGGTGAGCACGGCGTCGCTGGTCCCATGGAACACGGGCAGATCGACGTCGATGCTGGGGATCTTGACGCGCGCCATGAGACCCTCGGCGTTCGCGTTGAGGATCCGGTCATAGTCGAGCGAGTCGTCGGTGAGCGTGCCCTCGCCCACCGGGATGTTCGCGTTCTCGCCCAGCACCACCGCTCCGGCGGTCAGGGCGTCGTTGTAATCCCGCGCCGCGTCCAGCTGCTCGCGGGCGCCGGGATGCACGGTCTTCACGTCCGATCCGTAGTCCTCGATGACCTGGGACTGGTTGTACGACGACACCCAGGCGGCCGTCATCGGGTACAGCCCGGCGCCGAGTCCTCCGAGTCCGAGGACGGTGATGGCAATGGTCAGCCATCCCGGCTTCCATCGAGGCCGTGACCTGGTCGAGCCGACCCCGTCACCAGGGTCGCCGTCGGCTGTCGGCGGGACCGCTTCGTCTTCAAGAATGAGCATCGCGTCGTTCCTCCCCGGATCTGCGCGTGGTCGATGGCCTGTACCGGACGGATGCCTGCGCATCCGTCCGGTACAGGGTGGTGCTCTTAGTTCGTCGCCTCGGCGCGACGACGGTGCTTCACGAGAAGCAGCCCGACGGCCAGGCTCAGCGCACCGATTCCTGCGGTGATGAGCGCGATCTGCCCTGCGGCACCCGTCATCGGCAGAGCCGGAACGGTCTGCTGCGTGTTCTCGATCTCGACGTTGTCAGCCGGGGTCGTGGTGCCGATCTTCACGGCGACCGCGGTGAACGGGTCAGCAGGAAGGACGAAGCCCGCGGGTGCGACCGTCTCCTTGAGCACGTAGCAGCGCTGCTGGGCGTCGATCACCGGGTTCACGCTGTCGCTCACGAACAGGCCGGGAACGGTTATGAGACCCGAGCCGGCAGAGGTGAACTCGGTCTCGCCGTTGACGACGACCGGCGCACCGGTCGGCTCAGCCGCAGAGCAGTCGGCCGCGTACGGGTCGACAGCGTTGTACACCTCGAACACGGCACCGTTCAGAGTGCCCTGCGTGCCGGTCGTGCCCGCGACGCGCTTCTGCACCTCGAGGCTGCCCCAATAGGTCTTGACCTCGTTGGAGGGCAGCGGCGGCTGGACAGCCGGGTCGAAGCCCGGGTTGTTCGGCCAGAGTTCGGCCTCGTTGGTGATCGTGCCGTTTCCGACGCTGACGACCGTTCCCGCGAAGACGACCTGGATCTCGGTGCCGACGTGGTCGTTGGGACCCTCGTTGAGCCACGCGATGCCGGCCGCGGTGAAGTTCATCGTCATCTGCTGTCCGACGATCTCGACCGTGTAGAACGACGGGTCGAGTGCAGCGCCGTCAGCGGTGACGACGACGTCGTCCGCGGGCACCGGCTCGAGACGATCGTCGAGCGTGTCGCGGATGGCGAAGCCGGTCCACTCCTGCTGCATCGTCGGCACCGGCACGGTCACCGGGAAGCGGATGACGGAACCGAGTCCCGTGTCCTGCTGCGGGTCGATCGTCTTCTCGATCTCGCCCTCGCCGTTCTTCGGGTAGGCGTGCACGTCGTACACCCACCCGCTCTGGTACGGCATCGGCACGGTGAGGATGAACGGGAGCGCGCGGTCGATGATCTGCGCCGGCGCGGACGTCTCGCACACCTGGTACGCCCCGATGGGCAGCGACACCGTGGCCGTACCCTCGGCATCCGTCGCAGGCAGTGCCACCGGTGCACCCAGGGTGTAACCGGCGGGTGCCGTACAGGCGGCGCCCGGCGTGATGGCGTTCAGGCCGTCCCAGCTCGACGCGACATTGAGGTCGAGCGGCGTGCCGTTCTGCAGCAGCGGGTACGCCGTGAAGACGACGTCCGCCACCGGGTCGGTGAAGTCACCGGGCGCCGGCGCCTGGCTGATGTCGCCCTCGACGGCACCGTCCTGGTGCAGATACTTGTGCACTGTCAGCGACCCGGTGCGATCCGGATCGATGTTCCCGTAGTCCTGAGGAGCTGCGTGAGCAGCAGCGCCCGCGCTGAGCATCGCCCCCAGGCCGAGTGCGGTCGCTCCCAGAAGCGACAACGCACGGCGCGTGTTGTTACGTTCAGACACCTGAACTCTCCATCCCTGATGGCCCTCCGGCCGTCCTCGGGCCACCAGCGGTATGCACAGTGATCCCCTTCTCCCAACCCGATACAGGGATCGCCGGATCGTGACGCGAACAGTCGAAGATTTCTTGGAGAGACCTCGCGCGACGCCGAGAGTCGTCAGGCCGACGTCGGGAGATCCTCGCGACGCGTCACGATTCCGACCGCGCGAGGTCTTGATAGATGCGCGTACTTCTGCACGCGCCGCCGGGCACCTGGGGAGGTGCCCGTGAGCGGCTGGGTCGACCTCATCTCCCCGAGGAGAACCCAGCCGCTCTTCTCACACGGCAGCTCAGCCGCGCGGTGCTCCGCGCCGACGTCGCGCCAGCAGCAGGCCGAGAACGAGCATCGCGATCCCGCCGAGACCGGCGGCGGTCCACACGGTGCCTCCGGTGACCGCGAGACCGGCCGGGGAGATCGTCGTCACCGTCCGGCAGTCGGGATCGCCGGATCCGCTCGAGCAGTTCGCTCCGGACCCCGGCGGCGTCACGACCACGTTCACGATGTCGCCCGGCTCCGTGACCGTGACGGAGTAGGTGACCCGGACCACCTGACCGACGTCGAGCGCGCCCTCCCAGCTGAGTGTCGGCGCGCTGTAGGTCGCTCCGTTGCTGGCATCGCCGTTGTACCGTCCGACAGCGAGTGCCGAGCTCAGATCGTCTGTGAAGGAGGCGGGGCGGGTGTCGGTGTACGGCACCTCTCCCGTGTTCGTCACCGTGATCGTGAAGGTGATCCTGTCGCCGACCCACGCTCTCGTGGCCGAGACGTCCTTGTCGACGCGGTAGGTCGCGATGGGAGTCTCGGTGATGCAGTCCGCCGCTGCCGCGCACGACCCGCCCGGTCCTGACGCGGTCACCGCATTGCGCAGCAGCCCGTCGCCCGTCACCGGGTCGTTGACCGTCACCGAATACGTGACGGTCGCCGTCGCCCCGACGGCCAGCGCTCCCGTCCACGACATCAGATCGCCCGCGACGAAGGCGCCGCCGCTGGCATCGTCGTTGTACGTCGCGTCATCGAGGACTCCCGAGAGGTCGTCGTCGAACACGGCCGGAGACGCGTCGGTGTAGGCGACCAGGCCCGTGTTGGTCACGGTGACCGTGTACGTCACGACGTCGCCGACACTCGCGTTCGGCACATCGACCTGCTTCTGCACCCGATACGACGCGACAGGCGTCTCCGTGATGCAGGAGTCGGGCACGCACTCGCCGCCCGGCGCGGCCGGCGCGACGACGTTGCGGAGCAGGAAGTCGCCTTCGACCGGGTCGTCGACCGTCACCGAGTACGTGACCTGGATCGTCTCGCCGATCTCCAGTGGACCCGACCAGGTCAGGGTGTCACCGGCGACACCGCCACCGACCGACACGTCGTCGTTGTACGACGAGTCGTCGAGCACCCGGGAGAGGTCGTCCGTGAAGGATGCCGGCTCCGCATCCGTGTAGGGGAGGCCGCCGGTGTTCGTGACCGTCACCGTGTAGGTGACGACGTCACCGGGCTCCGCCATCGCGGGTTCGGCGGTCTTCTCGATCGAGAACGCCGCCGCCGGGACATCGGCGGTGCAGGCAGGGTCGGTCGATCCTGGCTCGCAGTTGCCGCCGGAGCCCGGTGGCGTCACCACCGTGTTCGACAGGCCGGCGTCGCCGGTCGCCGGACTGTTCACCGTCACGGAGTAGGTGACGGTCACCACCGCGCCGACGGCGAGCTCGCCCGACCACGACAGCACGGGAGCGGCGTAGGCCACCCCGGTGCCGGTCGTCGAGGTCGCGTCGCCGTTGTAGGTCGCGTCGTCGAGCACCGCCGAGAGATCGTCGGTGAACGACGCAGGGTCGGCCGCCGTGTAGGCCGCCTCGCCGACGTTGGTCACGGTGATCGTGTATGTCACGACGTCGCCGGGCACGACGGTGGTCGCCTCGGTCTCCTTCACGATGCGGAACGAGCCGAGCGGGGTCGTCGTGGTGCAGACGTCGTCGCAGCTTCCGCCGGGCCCCGTCGGGGTCACGACGTTCAGCAGTGAGAAGTCCCCCGTGATCGGGTCGTCGACGGTGACCGAGTAGGTCACCGTCACCGAGTCGCCCGCAGCGAGCGGACCCGACCAGGTGAGCGTGCTGCCGGTCACGGTGCCGCCGGCGCTCACGTCGTCGTTGTAGACCGCATCGTCGAGCACGCCCGAGAGGTCGTCCGTGAAGGAGGCCGGGTCTGCGCCCGTGTAGTCGACGTCGCCGGTGTTCGTGACCGTGACCGTGTAGGTCACGGTGTCACCGGGCAGCGCGGAGGTCGCGCTCGCCTCCTTCGCGACCGTGTACGAGGCGACGGGCGTGCTCGTCACGCAGTCGGCCGCGATCTCGCAGTTGCCCCCCGGTGCCGTCGGGGTGACGACGTTCGCCAGGTCCTGGTCGCCGGTGATCGGATCGTTCACGGTCACCGAGTAGGTGACCGTCGCGGACTCCCCCACGGCGAGCGCACCCGACCAGGTGAGCACCGATCCGGTCACGGTGCCGCCCGCGGAGACGTCGCCGTTGTAGGTGGCGTCATCGAGCACCCCGGCGAGATCGTCCTCGAAGGATGCCGGGGCGGCCGTGGTGAACGGCGACTGCCCGGTGTTCGTGACGGTCACGGTGTAGGTGACGGTGTCGCCGGGCATGGCCGATGTGACATCGACGTCCTTGGAGAGCGTGAACGAGGCGATCGGCGTCGCGGTGACGCACTCGCCGTCGGGGTCGCACTCGCCGCCTGGCGCCGTGGGGACCACGGCGTTGTCGAGCACCGAGTCGCCGGCCGGCGGGTCATCGACCGTGACGGAGTACGTGATGGTGGCGGTCGCTCCCACCGCCAGCGGGCCGGACCAGGTGAGCGTGTTCCCGACCACGGCCCCTCCTGCGGTGATGTCGCCGTTGTAGGCCGCGTCGTCCAGCACCCCCGAGAGGTCGTCGGTGAAAGTGGCGGGGTCCGCCGCCGTGTAGTCGACCTCTCCGGCATTGGTCACGACGACCGTGTAGGTCACGACGCCGCCCGGAGTGGTCGAGGTGACGTCGACGCTCTTCGTGACCGTGTACGCCTGGATCGGTGTGGTGGTGCACTGCTGGGTCGCGGGGTCGCACACCGGGCCAGGAGGCGTGCCGGGGGGCACGAGGAAGTTCGTGGCTCGATTGTCTCCCCGGTCGGCCAGCGCGTTCACCGTCACCGAGTAGGTGATCGTCGCGACCTCGCCGGGAGCGAGTGTGCCGCGGAGGCTGAGGATGTCGTCGGTCGGTCCTGCGACCGTCACCGAGGGGGTGTCGGATGCGGGCGCGTCCGCGAGGGTCGCGTCATCGAGGACCTCGCTCAGATCGTCGTCCCTCAGCACGTCGACGGCGGTGGCACCGGTGTTCGTGACGGTCACCGTGTAGGTCAGCTCGGTGCCCGTGCGGGCCGGGGTGTCGGACGACTGCACCGACTTCGAGTAGCTGACGCCGGTGATGGGGGTCGAGGTGCAGTTCGGCTCCTGCGCGTCGACGGGCGTGCATTCGCCGTCCGCCGGAGGATCCTCACCGGGTGCGAGGAGGAAGTTCGTCGCGACGCTGTCCGCACGCTCGTCGTCCGGCAGCACGGTCACGGTGTACACGACGGTGTAGGTCGCCCCCACCGGCACCGAACCCGTGATGCTGATCTCGGCTCCGGTGCGGCTCGCGGTGAGTCCGTCCGGCGACGACGGCTCTGTCGTGACCGTCGCGTCATCGAGGACGAACGTCAGGTCGTCCACGGCATCGATGGTCGCCGCCGTCTGCCCGTCGTTGTCGAAGAAGAGCGTGTAGGTGATGGTCGACCCTGCGATCACCGGATCGGATGACGGCGTCGCCGTCTTCCACTGCGTGAGCGCGGCGCCCGGGATCCGGACGACGTCGCAGCTCGGCGAGCCGGAGAGAGTGTCCTCGACCGGCACGCACGCCGAGTTGCGCAGGACCTGATCGCCGTCGCCCGTATAGGTCACCGAGTACGTGATCGTCGCGGACGCGCCGGAGGCCAGAGCGCCGGACCACGACACGGTGTCTCCGGTGCGCGTCACCGTGCCCGTCGACGCCGACAGCGATGCATCGTCGAAGGTCGCGTCGTCCAGCACCGCGGACAGGTCGTCGGTCGCCGTGGCCGGCGCGGCCACGGTGTACGCGCCGGGGCCGGGGTTCGTGATGGTCACGGTGTAGGTGACGGTCTCTCCGATCGCGGGCAGATCCGAGCGGTCCGCCGACTTGTCGATCGTCAGGCGAGGGAGCACGTACTGCTCGACCGCGCAGGGCTCTCCCGTCACGGCATCCACTCCGCCCGCTGCGGGGTCGCACGCCGGGGTGACCGGGTCGTCCGGATCGTTCGGCTGCCACGCGACGTTACGGGCGGCACCGTCGCCGCCAGTGCCCACGGTGACGGAGTAGGTGAGGGTCACAGCCGCGCCGGACGCCAACGCGCCGGACCACGAGAGCAGTGGCTGCGCGTAGGCAAGGTCACCGGCAGCACTCGCGACCGCGTCGTCGTTGTACGCCGCGTCGTCGAGGACGCCGGTGAGGTCGTCGAAGACGACCGCCGGGTTGGCGGCGGTGTAGTCGCCCGCTCCCGTGTTCGTGGCCGTCACGGTGTAGGTGACCACATCGCCGACGCGGGTGTCGGCCGTGGCATCCGAGGTCTTGGTGACGCTCAGCTGCAGATCGCAGGCGGTGGTCGTGGACTGGTTGTTGCCGGCGACCGGATCGGCCTCGTTGCCGAGGACGGATGCCGTGTTCGCGATGCAGGCACCGGGGGTCGCGCTCGAGTCCGCCTCGATCGTGAAGGTGACGGCCTCGCCGGGGTCGAGCCGACCGCCGCTCGCCGTCACCGTGTTCCCGACGACCGTCGAGGAGACGTCTCCCGCCACCGAGGGGTTGCTCAGTCCCGCCGGCAGGGTGTCGCTCACGGTCCATCCGCTCGAGGTCCCTGCCCCGTTGTTCGTGACCGTCACCGAGTAGCTGATGCGATCGCCCGGTTGGTACGTCGCCGGTCCGGTCTTGACGATGGCCAGGTCTGCGGGGAGTCCGGGGATCGACGTGCCGTCGTTGATGGATGACGGCGGGCCCGGCACGACCGACACGACGGAGAACGTCGGGGTGGCAGTCGCGCCGTTCTCGATCCGCAGCTGCACGACATCGCCGCTGACATTGTCAGAGAACCCGAGGTTGCCGTTGCCGAAGGTCCACGCACCGCCGTAGCCGCCGGCTGCCGGGGGGACGACGCCCGGGAAGGTGGTGACGGTGCCCGTCGCGAAGTCGAACCGACGGACATCTCCCAGGTTGTTCGCGCCCCAGGCGAATCCGCCGGCGAAGGTGAAGTCCTGCACTCCGGGCGCCTGACCGAGGTTGATCGTCTGGGCGATCGCACCGGTCGTGGCGTTGATGGCGAAGACCGTCGTGTTCGGTGCCGAGTCCGAGACGTAGAACAGACCGTTGGCCGGGTTGAACGCTCCGGCGAAGAGCCGGTTCGATCCGGTCGCCGGGTGGGCGTAGATCTGGGTCCCGACCCTGGTCACGACGCCGCCCTCACCGATCCGCACCAGCGAGCCGACCGGCAGTGCGGCGGTGGGATTCGAGTTCACCAGGCCGTAGAGGTATCCGTTCGCCGGGCGGTAGCCGATCGCGTTGTAGCTGACGGGAGCCGGACCGCCCTCGGGAGTGAAGGCGAACTCGCCCGATCCCGAGGTCTCGGCTCGCTGCAGCTGCGAGGGCACTCCCTGGGCTATGAACACGACCGGCACCGACGGTGCGAACGGATCACCCGGCGCCGCCTGGGCGGAAGACGGGAGGACGAGTCCCGTCGCCACGAGGCTGCCCGCGACCAGAATCCCCGCCACGAGTCCCGCAGCGGCCGACCTGAATCGTCCGCTCCACCTTCTCGTGCTCCGGCGATCCCCATTGATTGCCCTGTTCACAACGCTCCCCCTTCGTCTCCGCGGTCGCCTCGTCCGAGGAGGCGACGCGCGGCTCTCCTGATCCCGTTCGCCTACCCGGTCCGCGCTTCGACGGGACCTCTGCGCTCGCGGCCTGCGATGGCCGACGTCATCCTGGGGAGATGGCTCGGTGTCGACTCATCGCAGGCCTGCGCCCTCCCCCGAAGGCGGGCGCGACTTCCGGGCTGGGGACCGGAAGCGTCCGACCGCAGCGGAATGCGCGACCGGGACGTCGATGACGACGGGCCGGGACGGCCGCGCTCGTCGGAATGCACACGGATCCGGCCGGTCATCCTCGGCTTCGCCGGGACCGTCGCTGCGGTTTCTCGCCGCTCGTCTTCGAGCATCGTCGCATCCGTCCGTGTGAGGACGTGTCCGACAGGGTCCGGGGCGGAATCACGTTTTCGGCAGAGTACACCCCGGGTCTGCGCGTATACAAGAAGATCTTCTGCTTTCCCGGGGTGCTGCGCTCCGACGGGGTTCTGTCAGCGGTGATCGGCGCTGCGCAGCCATTCGTCGAACGCGACCTCGCCGTGCAGGGCATCAGGTCCTCCTCGCAGCGATCCCGAGGCGAGCCCGCGCCCATAGGCGCCGGGCAGTCTGAGCCCGAGTACGCGTCGGCGACTGCCCTCGAAGGCGAGCTGACGACGGGCCAGATCGACGAGCACCTCATCACGGGGACCCACGAGGTCTCGAGCTCGTCCGACGGCACCGCGCTCGGCGACCCGGACGAGGTGCGCACCGACCTCCCGCGCGGCGACGGGCCGGGTGAGCATCTTCGGAACGAGCGCCACGGGGCCTGCCATGCCGGTCAGCAGCTGCCCGGCGAACTCGTGGAACTGCCCCGCGCGCGCGATCGTGAACGGCACCGTGCCCGCGGCCACTGCCCGCTCCTGCGCCAGCTTGCCCGCGTAGTACGAGGCATGGATCGTGTCGATGCCGACGATCGAGAGCGTCACGTGATGACCGACACCGGCCCGCCGCTCGGCGGCGAGAAGCATCGCGGTGGCCGACTCGAAGAATCGGGTCGCCTTCGCCGCCGAAAGGGTCGTCGTGTTCGTGACGTCGATCACGGCCTCCACTCCCTCGAGCGCCTGCTCGAGACCCACGCCGGTGAGCACGTCGACGCCTCGGGCCCGGGAGAGCACCCGCGCCTCGTGGCCGGCCGTCTCGGCCGCATCGACGACGTACCTGCCGACCGTTCCTGTGCCTCCTGCGACTGCGATCCTCATCCGACTCCCTCTCTGCCTGCGTCCACCGTCTCAGAGATGACGAGATGGCGGTGGCGGATGTGAGGTCCTCACATCCGGGACGCCCGCTTCGTCATATCCTGCGAAGGCATCCGCTCCCCACCATCGGAGGACCCCATGGACGACGACCTCGACGACGTCTTCCGAGAGCGACGACGGCTGCTGGCCCTCGGATATCGGATGACGGGCACGCTGGCCGATGCCGAGGACGTGGTGCAGGAGACCTACCTGCGCTGGTATCGCCTCGACGATGCGGAGCGCGCGGCGATCGTGAACCCGGCGGGATGGCTCACCACGGTCGCCGGTCGCGTCGCCCTCGATCTGCTGGGTTCGGCCCGGCGTCGCCGCGAGCAGTACGTCGGGCAGTGGCTGCCGGAGCCGGTGCCCGACGGCACGTTCGCGGGTGCGCTCGGATCGGCGGTGCCGTCTGCGTCGTCTACGTCGGGTGCGTTCGCTGTGTCGTCGGCGTCCGGCCCCGGCGACCCGCTCGACCGTGTCACGCTCGACGACGACGTCTCGACCGCGCTCCTGGTCGTGCTGGAGGCGATGACGCCCGCCGAGCGCGTGGCCTTCGTGCTGCACGACGTCTTCGCCGTGCCGTTCGACGAGATCGCTGAGGCCGTGGGGCGCTCGTCGGCGGCGGTGCGGCAGCTGGCGGCATCCGCTCGGCGCCACGTGCGCGAGAACAGGGCGACCGCCGTGCCCCGCGCCGAGCACGACCGCGTGGTGCGCGCGTTCCAGGATGCTGCTCGCACGGGCGACATCGCGGCGTTGATGCGCTCCCTCGCTCCGGATGTCCAGCTGCGCAGCGACGGCGGCGGAGTGGTCAGGGCGGCGTTGAACGTGGTGAGCGGCCAGGACAACGTCGCGAGGTTCCTGTTCGGCATCGCGGCCAAACGACCCGAGATGACGATGCACGAGCAGCGTTTCGCGGACGGTCTCGGATTCGTCTTCCGCGAGCACGGCGCCGTCGTCTCGGTGATGAACCTGCGGGTCGAGGCCGGCGTCGTCAGCCGCGTGTGGATCGTGCTGAATCCCGCCAAACTCACGCAGTGGCAGACGACGGAGGGCCAGCCCCACTCCTGACCGTTCGCCCCTCCCCTGGCCGGTCGGGCGCGGCCCGCCGCAAGACTGCGGGACTCGACGCCGCATCCTGCTAGCGTCGTCCAGTGCGCACCCGAGCGCAGACGCAGGAGATCCGATGAGCGAGCCCCAGATCCGGGATGCCGAGACCGCCGACCTCGAGGCGATCACGGCCATCTACAACGACGCCGTGCTGCACACCACGTCGATCTGGAACGAGGATGCCGTCGACCTCGCCGACCGCACCGCCTGGTTCGCCGACCGCACCGCCCGGGGGTACCCGGTGATCGTCGCCGTCGATGGATCCGGCGTGCTCGGCTACGCGACGTTCGGCGACTGGCGCCCGCACAGCGGCTATCGCCACACGGTCGAGCACTCCGTCTACGTGCGCGACGGCGAGCGCGGTCGCGGCATCGGCAAGGCACTCATGATCGAGCTCATCCACCGCGCGCGCACCCTCGGCAAGCACGTCATGGTCGCCGCGGTCGAGAGCAGCAACACGGGCTCGATCATCATGCACAAGCGCCTCGACTTCCTGCAGGTCGGACGGATGCCGCAGGTCGGCGCCAAGTTCGACCGCTGGCTCGACCTCACCTTCCTGCAGCTCGTGCTCGACGAGCGCCCGTTCCCGGACGACATCCGATGAACCCGCTGCTCTGGCTGGCCGACGCCTTCAACTCGCAGTGGGTGCTCCCCGGCGGTCAGGTGCTGCTGATCCGCGAGGTGGTGGGCAATGCGTTCGGCCTCGCCAGCGCCCTCGGCGGTATGCAGCGGAAGATCTGGGCGTGGCCGGTCGGCATCGTCGGCAACCTGCTGCTGCTCACGGTGTTCCTCGGATCGATCCTCAATCCGGATCACGAGCTCCCGCACCTGCTCGGCCAGGCGGGCCGCCAGGTGATGTTCATCATCGTCGCGATCTACGGGTGGGTGCGCTGGCGCCAGGCCGCAGCCGACGGCGGGCGTGTGACCCCGCGATGGGCGCCGAACAGCGCCCGCATCGGCCTCGTGCTGGTGATGGTGATCGGCACGATCGCGCTGACTCCGCTGTTCCGTGCGCTCGGCTCGTGGGAGCCCGTATGGGCCGACGCCTGGACGTTCGTCGGATCGCTGCTCGCCACCTACAGCATGGCCAAGGGCTGGACGGAGTTCTGGCTCATCTGGATCGCCGTCGACGTGGTCGGCGTGCCGCTGCTGTTCAGCTCGGGCTTCTACGCGACGGGCCTGATGTACGTGTTCTACGGCGTCTTCACCGCGGTGGGCTTCGTCGTGTGGTGCCGCGCGCAGGCGAACGCCAAACCGCAGGTCGACACGATCATGCCGGACCCCCGGCCGATCACCTCCACGACGAAGACGGTCGACGACCGGGACTGACGCGCCGGGCGCCCGAGCATCCCGGAATGTGTCGGCGCGTGTCGCCACGGTGGTCGTCCCGTCGATCGGGCGGTTTGCTAGACGCCATGACCCGACAGATCCGCTTCAACGCCTTCGACATGAACTGCGTCGCTCACCAGTCGTCCGGGCTCTGGCGGCATCCCGACGATCGGTCACGCCAGTACAACACCATCTCGTACTGGACCGATCTCGCGAAGCTGCTCGAGAGCGCGACATTCGACGGGATCTTCATCGCCGACGTGCTCGGCACGTACGACGTCTACGGCGGCACCAATGAGGCCGCCATCCGCAACGGCGCGCAGGTGCCGGTGAACGATCCGATCCTGCTGGTCAGCGCGATGGCCGCCGTGACCGAGCACCTCGGCTTCGGCATCACCGCCGGGACGGCCTTCGAGCATCCGTATCCGTTCGCGCGACGCCTGAGCACCCTCGACCACCTGACCCAGGGCCGCATCGGGTGGAACGTCGTGACCGGGTACCTGCCCAGCGCCGCCCGCAACATGGGTCAGACCGATCAGCTCGCGCACGACGACCGCTACGACCACGCCGACGAGTACGTCGAGGTCCTCTACAAGCTGTGGGAGGGGTCATGGGAGGACGACGCCGTGGTGGAGGACCGCGAACGCGGCATCTTCACGGACCCGTCGAAGGTGCATCCGATCGGCCATGAGGGCACGCACTTCAGCGTCCCCGGCATCCACATCTCCGAGCCGTCGCCGCAGCGCACCCCGGTCATCTACCAGGCGGGAGCCAGCCCCCGCGGCGTGCGCTTCGCGTCGGAGAACGCCGAGGCGATCTTCGTCGCCGCTCCCTCGAAGGAGGTGCTCGCCGGCACCGTGAAGCGCATCCGGGACGCCCTCGAGGATGCCGGCCGCGACCGCTACGACGCCAAGATCTACACCCTGCTCACCGTGATCACGGGGGCCACGAGCGAGGATGCCGCGGCGAAGCACGCCGAGTACCTCTCCTACGCGAGCCCCGAGGGCGCGCTGACCTTCATGTCGGGGTGGATGGGCGTCGACCTGTCGCAGTACGCCGAGGAGGAGCCGGTCGGCAACGTCGAGTCGAACGCCATCCAGTCGGTGCTCCAGCACCTGAAGGAGGAGGCGGACCTCGGACGCGAGTGGACCGTCGGCGACTTCGGCCGTCACAACGCGATCGGCGGCCTGGGCCCGACAGTCGTCGGCTCGGGTGTGGAGATCGCCGACGAGCTGCAGTCGTGGGTGGAGGAGACCGACATCGACGGCTTCAACCTCGCCTATGCGGTCACGCCCGGCACCTGGCAGGACGTGATCGAGCACGTGATCCCGGTGCTGCGCGAGCGCGGCGTCTACCCCGAGGAGTACACGCCGGGCACCCTGCGCCACAAGCTGCAGGGCAAGGGCGACCGGGTGCAGGACACCCACCGCGCGGCGCGCTACCGCATCGGGGCGAAGGTGTCCGTCGGCTGAGCGAGTACCGGGGCGAGCGTCAGTCGGCCTTCGAGCTGAACATCCCGCGCAGCACGAGGAACACCACGGCCGCGACGACGAGCACGATCGCGAGCTTCGCGATGAACCACAGGATCGAGAACAGCGCACTGACGATCCACCAGGCGATCACCACGGCGAGGACGACGCCGACGATGGTCCAGAGCGAGTTCTTGTTCATGGTTCCAGCCTAGGCGGCGCGGCGACGTCACAGATCCGGGGGCTGCGTCGTCAGTACTGGTGAGGCGCGACCGGCGCCCACCAGTGAAGGAGAAGACGTGTCGCACGTGAACATCGGCAAGATCTACGCAGCCCCGTACCAGGCGATGCTGGAGTTCGCCGGACGAGCCGCAGAGGCGGGGACGGATGCCGGCCTCTCGCCGCTGCTCGTCGAGCTGGTCAAGGTGCGGGCGTCTCAGCTCAACGGCTGCGCCTTCTGCCTGCGGATGCACAGCGCGGATGCGGTCAAGGCCGGAGAGACGGCCGACCGGCTGGCCGTGCTCGCCGGCTGGTGGGAATCGCAGTACTTCTCGCCCGAGGAGCAGGCGGCGCTGCAGATCGCCGAGCGCGTGACGATGATCGGCGACCACGGTCGCCTCGCGGATCGCGGCGTCGACATCGACGGCGTGCTGACCGAGAAGCAGATCGCGGCGGTCACTTGGCTCGCGGTGGTCATCAACAGCTGGAACCGCATCGCGATCAGCAGCCACTACCCCGTGCACCCCTGACGCCGGGATGTGGCAGAACGGAAGGGCGGATGCCGCGGCATCCGCCCTTCCGCACTCGATGCACCGGCGTCAAGTCCCTTCTCGGACGAGGGATCCGCGACGAGACTTCCAGCATCCGACCCTTGGGAGCACGTCCATGTCCGCGCCATCGCTCACACCGCCCACCCTCCACGGCGTCACCGCCCGCGGCCCGCTCAGCGATGCGATCCTGCGGCGACTGACCGGCGGCGACGCCGACGACCTCGGCGCTCAGGCCGAGACCGCGCTCGCGACGACCGACGACATCGTGCGCGACGACGACATCCAGCTCGCGCTCTTCGTGCTCTACGCCTCGTCGTACGGCTCGCTTCCCGGTCTCGACCCCGCGCTGGAATGGGATGCGGCCCTCATCACGACCCGAGGTCTGCTCGAGCACGCGTTCGAGCGTGCGCTGCGGGCGACCGTGCCGCAGCCCGCTCTTCCCGAGCCGACGGTCGACGCGGTGGGCCGCGCCCTGTTCGCCCTCGCCGAGGCCGACACCGGCCCGAGCCTGTCGCGCTACGTCGCGAAGAAGGCGACCGCCGAGCAGATGCAGGAGTTCTTCATGCAGCGCTCGATCTACACGCTGCGTGAAGCGGATCCGCACTCCTGGGCCATCCCGCGCCTGCATGGGCGGGCGAAGGCGGCGCTCGTCGAGATCCAGTCCGACGAGTACGGCGGAGGCCGGCCCGACCGCGTGCACGCGACGATCTTCGCTCGGGCGATGCGCGGCGCCGGGCTCGACGACACGTACGGTGCCTACGTCGACGACGTGCCCGCCATCACGTTGGCCTCGCTCAACACGATGTCGATGTTCGGTCTCAATCGACGCCTCGTCGGCGCGATCGTCGGTCACCTCGCCGCGTTCGAGATGACCTCGTCGATCCCCAACCGGCTCTACGGCGACGGCCTGCGACGACTCGGCTTCAGGGAGGACGTCACCGACTACTTCGACGAGCACGTCGAAGCGGATGCCGTGCACGAGCAGATCGCGGCCAGGGACCTCGCCGGGGGCCTGGCCGAGGACCACCCCGAACTGCTCGCGGACATCATGTTCGGAGCATCGGCGTGCCTCACCGTCGACGGATGGGCGGCGGGCCACATGCTCGACTCGTGGATGCGCGGCGAATCATCGCTCCGACCGAGAGACGACCGATGAGCGGGGCCGAGGAGCCTGTCACCATCACCGCCTACCCCGACGGGCCGCTGCTGGTGCGGGGTGCCGCCGTGCTCGAATCGTCGGACGGTGAGCCGATCGAGGTGAAGCGGCGCACGGTGGCGCTCTGCCGGTGCGGGCTCTCGACCATCAAGCCGTTCTGCGACGGGACCCACAAGGCCGCGGGGTTTCGCACCGACGCCTGATCGGGTCGCGCGGGTCAGTGCCCCTCTGCGGGCAGGCATCCGCCGTCCATGATGTAGCCGCCGACCTCGACGGTCAGCTGCTCGGCCGACACCACGCCGAAGACGCATCCGCCCTCCGGTGCGGCGACGCCGAACGCGACGGACCGCGCATCGCCCTGGGTCTGGATACCGGCGAGGCCCGTGCCGGCGATCGCATCCTCGACCGCTTCCACCGAGACGTCGCCCGCGGTGAGCATGGTCTCGAGGGCGGTTCGCACCGATACGGCCGCGTCTTCGGCGGCATCCCGGCTCTCGTCCGGCAGATCCATCCGATCGCGGTACCGGTCGTTCTCGGCCATCGCCTTGTCGGGATCGTACGGCGCGCAGTCCGGTGGCAGGTCGACCCCCTCGATCTCGGGACACGCCGCAGTGGGAGTGGGCGTCGGGGTCGCGGCGGGCGGCGCTCCGAGCGGTGCGGGGCTCGCCAGGCTGCAGCCCGCGAGCACTGTGGTCATGGCGAGGACGAGAAGCAGACGCGCACCTCTCGACCCATCCCCCCGGATTCCGGTCATGTGCCCATGCAACCACAGGCAGGGGGTCGTGCCAACGGTCGCGGTGGAGCTCACGTCGTGCGACTCACGTCGTGCGAAGGAGATCTCTCGCTCGCAAGGACTCCTCACTCCATCCGCTCCTTCGTAACGAGAGATCTCCTTCGCAGACTGCGGGCAGGGACACCCCGCTTCAGCGCGGATTCAGCGTGCGCCCGCCACACTGGAGGAATGCGGATCCTGGTGGTTGACGACGAGGTGCGCCTGGCCGACGCCGTACGCCGAGGACTCGAGGCCGAGGGCTTCGCCGTCGACGTCGCGCACAATGGCGTCGACGGGCTCTGGCGCGCGCGAGAGACGCGGTACGACGCGATCGTCCTCGACCTGATGATGCCAGGGATGAGCGGATGGAAGGTGTGCGAGGCGCTGCGCGCCGAGGAGAACTGGACGCCGGTGCTCATGCTGACCGCCAAGGACGGCGAATGGGATCAGGTCGAGGCACTCGAGACCGGGGCCGACGACTACGTGACGAAGCCGTTCTCGTTCGCGATCCTCGTCGCCCGCATCCGCGCCCTCGTGCGGCGGGGCGCTGTCGCGCGACCCTCGATCCTGGAGGCGGGTGACCTGCGGCTGGACCCCGCATCGCACAAGGTCTGGCGCGGTGAGACGCCGGTCACACTGACGGCCCGCGAGTTCGCCGTGCTCGAGCATCTGATGCGGCACCGCGGACAGGTGCTCTCCAAGCGCGCTCTGATCGACGGCGTGTGGGATGACGACTTCGACGGCGATCCGAACATCGTCGAGGTCTACGTGGGGCACCTGCGGCGCAAGCTCGACAAGCCGTTCGGACGCGAGGCGATCGAGACGATCCGCGGCGCCGGCTACCGATTGGCGGCCGACGGTGGCTAGTCGCCCGTGGCGGTCGGTGCGTGCGAGGACCACGCTCGGCGCGACCCTCGTGGTCGCGATCGCGCTGCTCATCGGAGCGTTCTCGTTCTACGGCATCCTGAGCTCCAGCATCCACGACAGCACCGAGCGCGCCGCCGAACAGCGCCTCGACGAGCTCGCCGGGCGTCTCGACGGGCCCGACGGGCGCGGCATCGACTCCCTCGAAGACGAGATCGTGCAGATCATCGGTCGAGATGGAACCGTCCGGGCGGCCAGCGAGGATGCCCGCGATGACCTCGGATCGGCGTCGCTGCCCGTGGCGGACCACCCGCGCACCCTGTCGATCGACGGCCATGCGCATCTGGTCATCTCCGACGACCTGGAGAACGACGAGACGCTCGTCCTCGCGGTTCCGGTCGATGACGATGCCGAGACGCTGTCGACCGTGGCGGTGCTCCTCGCCGTCGCGGTGCCTCTGCTGCTGCTGCTCGTCGCCATCACGACCTGGCTCGTCGTCGGCCGCGCGCTGCGACCGGTCACGCGCATCCGCCAGGAAGTCGACGGTATCTCGGCCGAGCGCCTGCACCGACGCGTGGAGGTGCCCGCCTCGGCGGACGAGATCGCGGCGCTGGCGAGCACGATGAATCGGATGCTCGATCGATTGGACTCGTCGGCCACGGCGCAGCGCCGGTTCGTGTCAGACGCATCGCACGAGCTGCGATCGCCGCTGGCGACGATCCGCCAGCACGCGGAGCTCGCGCAGGCGCATCCGGCGACGACGAGCATCGGCGAGCTGGCCGAGGTCGTGTCCGAGGAGGGGCTGCGGCTGCAGGGCATCGTCGAATCCCTGCTGCTGCTCGCCCGTCTCGACGAGGGCGGCGGCGCCCACGACGAGCCGGTCGATCTCGACGATCTCGCGCTGGGCGAGGTACGCCGACTGCGTGCTCGGGGTGTCGAGGTCGACGGTTCCGGCATCCGCGCCGCCAGGGTCGAGGGCGATCCGCGACTCCTGGGGCAATTGGCGCGCAACCTCGCCGACAATGCCGTCCGGCACGCCGCCGGGCGCGTGGCGATCAGCGTCATCCCCGACGACGAGTGGGTGTTCCTCACCGTCGAGGACGACGGTGCCGGAGTGCCAGACGACGAGCGGGACCGGATCTTCGAGCGCTTCGTGCGACTCGACGAGGCGCGCAGCAGGGATGCCGGGGGCAGCGGCCTCGGTCTCGCCATCGTGCAGGGCATCGCCGCCGCGAGCGGTGGCACGGTGTCGGTCGACGTCTCCCGCTGGGGCGGCGCCCGGTTCGTGGTGACTCTGCCTCTCGCGCCCTGACTTCCTGAAGAACGCTTCAGGAGGCTTCAGGGTGGCTTCAGCACCCTCGCGAGAGCATCGAGACATGAACGACAAGAACCAGACCCCCGACCAGACGCCCGAGAACTTCCCCACGCCTCCCGCTCCCCCGGCTCCCGGTTCTCCCGCCGACGCACCCACCGTGCCGGTCGAGCCGACGGCCGCCGAGCAGGCACCCGCCGCAGCTCCGGCTCCGGAAGCTCCCGCGAAGCGTGGACGCAAGCGCGCCCTCCTCATCGGCGGCGGCATCGCGGCGGCCGTGGTGCTCGCCGGCGGCGGCGTGGCCCTGGGCGCGGCGATCGGCGACGACATCGGCGATGACGACGATCGTCCCTCGGTCTCCGACGGACCCCGTGGCGGTGACAACGGTGGACAGCCCGGTGACGACGACAAGGACGGCGACGACGACCAGCAGGGCGCGCCCGAGGGTGGCGGCCCCGTCACCGGCATCGGCTCGGACTCGGCCGACGAGCTCGTCGCGATCGCGGATGCCGCACGCGGCGCCGCCGAGGGCGACGTCACCTCGATCGACGCGAAGCGCGACGGCACCTGGGAGGTCCAGCTGACCACGGCCGACGGCAGCGAGACCGAGGTGCGGGTGGACGACGATCTCGCCGCCACGGTGATCTCCTCCGAGCAGGACGACGACGACTCCGCCCCCACTCACACGCTCGACGAAGCCGCCATCCGCGCACTCGTCGACGCGGCCCTGGCCGAGGCCGACGGCATGATCACCGACCTCGACGCCGACAACGACGAGGTGAGCCCGTACGACGCCTCCGTGCTGACGAGCGACCGTCGCTCGATCGACATCGACTTCAGCGCCGACTACGCCGTCGTCGGCACCGACATCGACGACTGACGCGCAGACGTCTGCGATTAGCATTCAGGTATGACGAATTCCGGTCCGATCGACGATGTCTCCATCGGCGGCGAGATGATCCGCCTCGGGCAGTTCCTGAAGTTCTCGGGACTGCTCGACTCGGGCGGCGACGCCAAGGAGGTCGTGATCGACGGGTTCGTGAAGGTCAACGGCGAGATCGATCGCCGTCGTGGGCGCCAGCTGCACGACGGCGATCTGGTCACCTTCGAAGGCCGGACCGTCCGCGTCCGTCCCTGACGGCGCGGGACAGCACCAGGCCGCGCGTCACGACCGGGTCGCGTAGCGGAGGAACATGACGCCACCGGTGAACCGCCGGTCCTCCACCAGCTCCAGGCCGACCTGCACCCCGTCGGGGAAGAACGGCTTTCCGCCCCCGACGATCCCCGGCCCGATGAACAGCCCGAACTCGTCCACGAGGCCCGCGCGGATCGCCTCGGCCGCCAGCGTCGGACCGTCGACGGTCAGATCCCCCTCGGACTCGGCCTTCCACCTCCGGACGGTCTCCGGGTCGAAGCTCCGCTCGAGTCGCGTGCGGGCGCTCATCACCTCGGGCAGCGTCCGTGAGAAGACCACCTTGTCGGCCGCCTGCCACACGCGGGCGTAATCGATCCCGACCTGGGGCTGGTCGGGCTCGAGGTGAGCCGTCTCCCAATAGACCATCGTCTCGTACATGCGACGGCCGTACAGATAGGTGCGGACGTCGGCGAACTGCCGGTTGATGAAGTCGTGCAGCTCCTCGTCGAGCGCCCAGTCGAATCCTCCGTCCGGTCCGCTGACGTATCCGTCGAGTGACGTGATCATGCTGTAGATGAGTCGGCCCATGCGGCGACGCTACTCCGCGCATCCGCCGGTCGGCACCCCCGATGCCCATGCGTATAGCGGCGCATCCCCGACGGCGCAAGGCGTTTGTCCCTTTCCGGGGTTCGCACGGAGCATGAGACCTGTCACCCCATTCGAGTTCGAGGAGAGGACATCCCCCATGTCTCGCGACCAGTACACGTTCACCAACCCGGCCGAGCTCTACGCCGACATCGAGCCCGAGAAGCAGCACATGCCGGAGCCGGGACTCGACGCCGATCTCGCCCCGAAGGCCGACCTCGGCGAGGACAGCTACCGCGGCACCGGTCGGCTGACCGGTCGCAAGGCCCTGATCACGGGCGGCGACTCCGGTATCGGCGCGGCCACCGCGATCGCCTTCGCCCGCGAGGGTGCGGACGTCGCCCTCTCGTACCTCCCGGAAGAGGAGGAGGATGCGGCGCGCATCGCCGGCATCTTGCGCGATGCCGGCGCCAAGGTCGCGCAGATCCCCGGCGACCTGCGGGATCCGGAGTACTGCCGCACGCTCGTCTCCGAAGCGGTCGGCGCGCTCGGCGGCCTGGACATCCTCGTCAACAACGGCGGTAAGCAGATCTACCAGGAGTCGCTGACCGACATCACCGACGAGCAGTTCGACGACACGTTCAAGACCAACGTCTATGCGATGTTCTGGATCACCAAGGCCGCGCTGCCGCACCTGCCCGCCGGCTCCACGATCATCAACACGACGTCGATCCAGGCATACTCGCCGTCGGACATCCTCGTCGACTACGCCTCGACCAAGGCCACCATCAACGCGTTCACCAAGGGCCTGGCTCAGCAGCTCGCGCCGAAGGGAATCCGCGTGAACGCCGTCGCACCCGGTCCGATCTGGACGCCGCTGCAGCCGAGCGACGGCCAGCCGCAGGAGAAGATCGATCAGTTCGGCGAGGACACCCCTCTCGGCCGCATGGGTCAGCCCGCAGAGCTCGCGCCGGCGTATGTCTTCCTGGCCTCGCCGGAGTCCAGTTATGTCGCCGGGGAGACCCTCAACGTCAACGGCGGCATGCCGACGCCGTGAGCTTCGCCTGGCGACCTCGATCGAGGCGGACCGAGGGGCGCGGCGGTCGCGTGGAGGATACGAGGGAGAACGAGCAGCTCACTCCGAGCGGCTACGATCCGGACTTCCTGCCGACGCGACTGCCGCTCCCCCGTCCGCCCCGCGCAGTGCGCGAGCTGGCGTACCCGCGTTTCTCGGTGCTGCTCGATCCGGTCCGTGCCCTCGCGGCCGTGACCGGCGTCAACATCGACGGTGCGACCGTGCGCGAGCTCCCGCGCACCGGCGAGTGGCAGCTGGATCCGAGGATCGGCGCCGATGAGCAGGCCGGTCCCGAGGTCTACACCCGCAACGACCTCGACCGCGGACACCTGGTGCGGCGTCGGGATCCCGGGTGGGGCGACGTCGAGGAGGCGAGGGCCGCGACGGAGGCGACGTTCTTCTACCCGAACGCCGCCCCGCAGGCGGCCGGCTTCAACCAGTCGAAGGAGCTCTGGCTCGGCCTCGAGGACCACGTGCTGGAGTACGCCGAAGCCACCGGGCAGCGGGTGTCGGTGTTCACCGCGCCGGTGCTCGGCGATGACGACCCGCCGTACCGAGGCATCCGCATCCCGCTCCACTTCTGGAAGATCGCCGCATGGGAGGGCCAGGAGGGTCTGGCCGCCGCCGGGTTCGTGCTGGATCAGTCCGAGTTGGTCGAGACGAGCGAGGGGATGCTCGCCGCTCCGCCGCTCGGGGCCTTCCGCACGTTCCAGGTGCCGATCGCCGAGATCGCTCGGATGACCGGCGTCGACGTCGGGATGCTGGCCGGCGCCGACGTGCTCGCCCGACGCACGACGCGACCGACCGAGTGGATCGCGCTCCGGAGCACGGGAGACATCGCACTGCAGTGAGCCGGGCGTGGCCCCCGCATCCGGTATACCGATGAACAAAGGTCTTGCGCGGTGCGCCCGCCGATGTCACGCTTGCGTCACAGCTCTGTCGCGCTGTAACGCGACAGCTGGGGTGCCGCCCATATGACGGCATCGGATGGGGCGCCCTTTCTGCCGCCTCCCCCGTGGTGGGGGCGTCCCGTCCTCCCTGGCCTCAGGGCCGAGCGACCGCCGAAAGGATCTGCGTTCGCGGCCGTGGCTCGGTCGATGTCAGCCGCGATGGTCCGCAGCGATCATCCAGCTGTCCCTCACCCTGAACGCGGGAAGCGTCTGTCGTTTGGCGCGGTTCGCCGCGACGTTGCCGCGCATCCCGACATTCCGCGCCCAGTCCGAGAGCCGGATGACCTCTGGACTGGTGAGGAGGGAAATCCGCTTGTGCAGCGCTTCCAGCACCAGCAGCGCGAGCAACCTCGTCATCTCGTCGTGGCGATTCGCCCGAGAGTACGCGTCGAGCGCCGGGTAGTACTCGGCTCGCCTGTTCCGCGCACGGACGATGACGGGTGGCAGCCCCTGTCCGAGTAGTTGGTGGTTCATCAGGACACGACCGATACGCCCGTTGCCGTCGACGAACGGATGGATCACCTCGAACTCGCAGTGGAACCAGGCGATCCTCTCGATGGCATTCACCGGCGGGCCGGTCACGTACCGATCGAGCGCCCGGTCCATGAGCTCTCTCACGAACAGGGGATTCGCACCGAGATGGCTGCCGACCCGCACCCATTCGTCTCCCTGCCGGAACCGTCCCGCGACGTCATCGCGAATGCCGCTCAGGAGAGAAGCGTGCCAGCGGAGGATGCGATCGACGGTCAGCGTGCCGTCTGCGTCCTCGGCAGTGGGGTTCAGGAGGTCCTCTGTGACGCGGGCGAGATTGCTCGCCTCGAAGACCTCCCGAAGGTCGTGCGCCGCGGAGGGCAAGCCACCGGAGAGGATCTTCTCAGTGTCCTCGAGCGTGAGGGTGGAGTTCTCGATCGCGTTCGATTGATGAACGGACTCCGCTGTCTCACCCCGTGCGATCTGCACGAGCGCCCCAGGATGCCGCACCGCCAGATCCCGATAGCGAGCGCAGAGCGCTTCGATACGTTCGATCGTCACGTTGTTGATCACAGATCCCCCTGATGTCTCAGGTTACCGTGAACGAGGCCAAGATTCCGCGCGCATTCACGCATAATGGCATCTTGTCGGGGTTGCGGCGCCGAAAAGCTGCCCCGTCGCAGGGTCCAAGGACCTCGACCGGGTAGACGCCGTACGGGAGGTGATGCACGTGTGAGGGCGTCCGTTCGCCGACGTATCTAGGCACCACCGATTCCATGTGATCCATCGCGAGTTCGATCGCTCCCGCCGACGTCGGCGCGGACCGGCCGACTCAGTTGAAGTCGCCGCCCGGCGCCATGTCCTTGAAGCGCGAGTAGTGGCCCTGGAACGCGACGGTGATCGTCGCAGTGGGACCGTTACGGTGCTTGGCCACGATCAGGTCGGCCTCGCCGGGGCGGACGTCCTTGTCGTAGACCGAGTCGCGGTGCAGCAGGATCACCATGTCGGCGTCCTGCTCGATCGATCCCGACTCACGCAGGTCGCTGATGGCCGGCTTCTTGTCCTGACGCTGCTCGGGACCACGGTTCAGTTGCGACAGCGCGATGACCGGGACCTGCAGCTCCTTCGCGATCAGCTTGAGGCTTCGCGAGAACTCCGAGACCTCCTGCTGACGCGACTCGACGCGCTTGCCCGAGGTCATGAGCTGGAGGTAGTCGATGATGACCATGCGCAGCCCCGCCCGCTGCTTGAGACGGCGGCACTTCGCGCGGATCTCGACCAGGGTCATGTTCGGGCTGTCGTCGATGTAGAGCGGCGCGTCGTTGATGCGCCCTCGGGTCGACGCGACGGTCGTCCAGTCGCGCGGGTCGAGGGTTCCCTTGCGCATGTTCTGCAGCGGGATCGCTCCCTCGGCGCTGAGCAGACGCATCGCGATCTCGCTCTTGCCCATCTCGAGCGAGAAGAAGATCGACGGGAAGTCGTGGCCGATGGATGCCGCGCGGGCGAAGTCGAGCGCGAGCGTGGACTTACCCATGGCGGGTCGCGCGGCGACGACGATCATCTGCCCGCCGTGGAGGCCGTTGGTGAGCTCGTCGAGCTCCTTGAAGCCGGTCGGGATGCCGGTCATCGAGCCGTCGCGGCCGTTCGCCGCCTCGATCTCCTCGATCGCGGCGTCGACGGCAGTGGTCAGAGGAACGTAGTCCTCCGCCGTCTCGGTGCCGGTGACGGAGTAGATCTCCGCCTGCGCGTTGTTGACGATGTCTGTCGCATCGCCCTGTCCGTCGTAGCCGAGCTGCACGATGCGGGTGCCCGCGTCGACGAGACGACGGAGGATCGCCCGCTCCGACACGATGCCCGCGTAGTAGCCCGCGTTCGCGGCGGTCGGCACGATCGAGGTGAGCGTGTGCAGGTAGTCCGCACCGCCGGCGCGGCTCAGCTCGCCGGTCTTGATGAGCTCGTCAGTGACGGCGACGACGTCGGTCGGCTCACCGTGCGAGTACAGCGACAGGATCGCCTCGAAGATCAGCTCGTGCTTGGGGATGTAGAAGTCGGCACCCTTCAGCGTCTCGATCACATCTGCGACGGCATCCTTGGAGAGCAGCATTCCGCCCAGCGCGCTCTGCTCGGCGAGGGTGTCGTGAGGAGGCGTCCGCTCCGGCGGACGCTTGCCTCCGAGGCGCTCCTCTGAGATGTCGGCGATCGACACACTGCTCCCTTCGCTGCGACGTTCTCCCGGTCTGCGGAGCCGGTGGGGCCGGCCGCGCACTGTGATGTCCGTTCGAGAAGGACCGTCTGCACAGCAAACCAGGCACTTCCGACATCGGGTCGCTCGCCCACGCTACGAGCGCGGGTTTTCGGTCGCAACACAGCCTGTGGATAACACTGTGGAGAGCGTGCGAACAAGTCCGGAGTGTCTGTGCAGAACGGGTGTGGATAACCCGGTGGAGTACCGCGCGCTGCAACTTTCTTTTAGCCTGCGAACTGGCCTTTTCTGTTTCCCCACCCTGTGGATGAGAATGTGCTTCAACCCCCCATTGAAGGTTCATGGAATCCGGTACGGGATGTGTAGAACCTGGGGAAAGTCAAGCCGAGATTTCGGCGGGCGCGTCGCAGTCCGCAACCCTGGGAAACAGTGCGCGAGATGTCATCGTTTTCGAGCAGATCCCCCTAGACAACGCGATATACCGGGAGTATCGTCACCCCCAATCGACGCGATGTGCGTCGGAACGAACGAACGTCTCTCGGGGGAGGGAAGTCGACGTGAACGCTCAGGCAACCCGGCGCGGCCTACCTGCCGTCGCCCTCTGGGGTGGCGTGGGCGCGCTCGCGTGGGCGGCGATCACCGTTCTGACCGGAGGCTCCTCCGCCCATGCCGACGAAGAGACTGACCCTTCCCTGCTCGGCGGTGTGACCTCCGTCGTCAGCCAGACCGTGTCATCCGTCGGCGACACCGTCACGGCCGTGACCAAGCCGGTGGTGACGCAGGTCGTGAAGCCGGTCGTCACCCAGGTGGTGGCTCCCGTCGTGACCCAGGTGGTCGCTCCCGTGCAACAGGCCGCCCCGCCGGTCGTCGAGCACGTCTCCGAGACCGTCACGAAGGCTCCCGTCGTGGGGCCGGTGGCGGCTCCGGTCGTCACCGCGGTGACGGACACCGCCCAGGCCGTCGTCGAGCCCGTCACAGACCTTCTGCAGGATGCTCCGGCGTCGCAGGTCGTGGCGCCGGTGCGGGATGCGGTCTCCGCACTGCCCGTCGTCGGCCACGTGATCGACGAACTGGGCGTCACCGCACTTCTCGATGATCTGACCGGAGTCGTCGACGCCTCCACCGACATCGTCGGCGGCATCGTGGATGAGACCGTGCCGCCGGTTCTCGGGGCGCTCGACCCCTCCGTGCCGGGCAGCGCATCTCCGCTGCCGACGCCCGATTCGGCGCGTCCGTCGACCGCCTGGTCCGCTGCGAACGAGTCGGTCACGAGTGCGTCCGCCGTACCGGCGCTCTTCCACCCCGCTGACACGGCATCCGACTCCGCTGCGGCAGCACCCCTCGCTGCGCCGGCGACCAGTGCGCCCGCAACCGACGAGGAGCGTGCGCCCGCTGCTCCTCCGGTCGGCGCACCCGCCGTCCCCTCCTCTTCCGCCGCATCCGGCGGGGCATCCGCTCTCTCCCACGCGCGCCTCAGCGACGTGGGCATTCCTGCGTTCCGTGCTGTGGAACGCGCTCCTGGCGCACCCGACGACGTCCTCCCGACGTCGCTGGTCGCCGACACCGACGTCTCTCCTGACTGACGGGTAGTCCGGTCGTTCTCCGTGAACGACAGATGACGTGCTGCGCGCGCACATTCTCTTCGCGTGCACCCATCCGGACACACCCAATTCCAGTCAGGAGAAGGTCATCATGCGTACTTTCATCAAGCGGGCCCTCTGGGGCACGCTGCTCGCCGGCGGGGTCACCCTGCTCGGCGCAACCGCCGCCAGCGCGGCCGACACATCGGGCGAGGACGGGCTGCTCTCGGGCACCCAGGCCATAGCCCCGATCTCGGTCCCCGTCACGATCGTCGACAACGCGATCTCGGTGCTCGGAACGTCGACGGCGCAGCCGTCACCTGCACCTGCACCCGCACCCGCACCCGCACCCGCACCTGCACCCGCTCCTGCTCCCGCGCCGGCCCCCGCTCCCAGCACGAGCGGCGACTCAGGTACCGCCTCCGGCACCCAGGCCGTGGTGGATGTGACCCTGCCCGTCACGGTGGACGGCAACGCGATCAGCGTCCTCGGCGAGTCGTCGGGCGAGACCGCACCGGCAGCTCCCGCCGAGGCTCCCCAGGCCACGGCCCCGGCGGCCCCGTCGATCACGACGAACGGCGTCGACGGACTGCTGTCGGGCACCCAGGCCCTGCTGCAGGTCGACGTCCCGATCACCGTGTCGGGCAACTCTCTCGCCGTCCTCGGTGAGAGCGACGCCCAGACAGAGGATGCCGCAGCACCGGCATCCTCGAGCGGCTCCGCGACCGGTTCGACGGCCCCGACGACGTCGGGTTCTGACAGCATCGGCGGCGGCACCCAGGCCGTCGCGCCGGTCACGGCTCCTGTGACCGTCTCGGGCAACGCGATCTCGCTCCTCGGCGAGAGCTCGTCGACGAATGGATCGGCAGCGGAAACCACCCCCGCCACCGGCGGAACCGGCACCGGCACCGGCAACACCACCACCGGAGACGACGGCATCCTCGGCGGCACCCAGGTCACCGCCCCCGTCACCGCACCCGTGACCGCCACCGGCAACGCCATCTCCGTCCTCGGAGACAGCGCCGTCACCGGCGGAACCGGCACCACCCCCGCCACCGGCGGAACCGGCACCGGCAACACCACCGGCAGCACCACCACCGGAGACGACGGCATCCTCGGCGGCACCCAGGTCACCGCCCCGATCACGCTCCCGATCACGATCGACGGCAACGCGATCGCCGTGGGTGGCGAGAGCACCGTGACGGATCCCGGCACCGACCCCGGTACCGACCCCGGTACGGACCCGGGAACTGATCCCGGCACCGACCCGGGAACTGACCCCGGCACCGACCCCGGAACTGACCCCGCCACGGATCCCAGGACCGACGGCGGCGCGGCCGTGACCGTCACCGGTGGCGTCTCCGTGATGGCGGCCGGATCCGCGCAGGGATTGGCCGCCACCGGCGGTTCGTCCTCGCTCGGACTCGCCGCGGTCGCAGCCCTCCTCCTGCTCCTCGGAGCAGGGATGCTGCGTCGTCGTCACCTGACGGCGTAGCCATACCCCGGCGGTGTCGTCATCCTCGGGGGAGGAGATGCGGCACCGTCGGTGTGCGGATCCCGGACGGTCGGAGAATCCCCAGTCCTCCGTCGTCATCTGCGGTGCCGCACAGTTCACGGATGCCCCGTGTCCCCAGCGCGGGGCATCCGTCGTGCCCTTCAGCGCATCCCGATACGCAGAACGCCCCCTGTCCCGGAGGACAGGGGGCGTTCGAGAGCGTCGCGCCTTACTTGGCGGCGACGACCTGCAGCGTGATGACTGCGGTCACGTCGTCGTGCAGACGAACCGTGGCCTCGTGCTCACCGGTCGACTTGATCGCCGACGTGATGTGCACCTTGCGCTTGTCGATCGAGCCGAGACCCGCGGCTGCGACAGCATCCGCGATGTGATCGGTCTTGACCGAACCGAAGAGACGACCCTCGTTGCCGGCCTTGACGGCCAGGCGCACCTT
>NZ_JBEPZB010000014.1:0-94843 GCF_041641055.1 Microbacterium sp. | reverse complement strand
ACCAACACCCCACCCGTGACCGTCACATTCCCCGTGTTCGTCACCACCACCACATACTCCACCGTGTCACCCACCACACCGATACCACCCGCAGCCAACACCCCCGACTTCACCGCAGACAACGCGGCTCCCGGGGTGATGCCGATCGTGGAGATCGCGGTCGAGGGGTCGAGGGTGCCGCGGACCGGCGTGCCGGTGACGGTCACGGCGTTCGCGACGGATCCGGCGTCGACGTCCGCCTGGGTCAGGGTGTAGCCGGCGGTTGCCGTCGCTTCGGCCCCGGGGGCGAGAATGCCGGGGGCCGCCGCATCCGGCCAGGTGATCGTCAGGGGACTCAGGCCGGCGAGAGCGTCGTCGAACGTCACTTCGCTGACGGTCACGTCGCCGGTGTTGACGACCGAGAAGCGGAACTCGGCGATGTCGCCTGCGCGGCCGGTCGCACCGGCCGCCAGTGCGCCTCGCTTCGTCGCCGTGAGGTCGGGGTTCGCAGGCGCGAGCTCCGTCGTGACCTCGGCGTCGCCCGACGAGACCGCGACGTCAGCCGGAGCTGCGCCCGTCGCGACGGCGGTGTTGACGACCTCGCCGGCGTCGACGTCGCGCTGCACGACCGTGTAGCGCGCGGTCGCCGTGACGACGTCGCCCGGAGCGAGGACGCCGGTCTGACCGCGCGGCCACGCTCCGAAGGCGAGACCCGAGATGCCCTCCAGCTCGTCGGCGACGGCGACGTCCGTGATCGTGGTGTTGCCCGTGTTGCGCACCGTGAAGGTGTACTCGATCGAGTCGCCGAGCGAGCCGGCACCGGTCAGGGCGTCGTCCTTCGCCAGCTCCAGCGCGGGTGCGCGCGTCTCGGTCGTCAACTCGATCGCATCGGAATCGGTCACGGCCGCATCGGCCGGGGTGAGTCCCGTCGCCGTCGCCGTGTTGCTCACACCACCGCGGTCGACGTCGGCCTGGGTGATCGTGTAGGAAGCCGTCGCGGTGACGGTGCCGCCGGGTGCCAGCGCGCCCGGCGATCCCGGCCATGCGCCGAACGAGATCGCCGAGAGCCCCGGCAGCGGGTCGCTCAGTGCGATCGCGTCGATCGTGGCCGTGCCGGAGTTCGTGACGGCGAAGGTGAACGTCACGACATCTCCGACGGCGAGGTCGTCCTCCTGCGAGGCGCTCTTCACCAGAGTGAGACCCGCGGTCGAGTCGATCGGAACGGTCGCCGGCGCAGCCGCCGAGACGACGGCGGCGGATGGCGCGGTGCCGCGTCCGGTCACGACGCTGACGATCGATCCTGCGTCGACGTCGGCCTGGGTGAGCACGGTCGTCGCGGTCGCGGCGACGGTGTCACCGGGCGCCAGCACTCCCGCTGTCCCGTTCCACTGGTAGACCGGCGCGGTGGTGCCGGGGAGAGCATCCGTCAGTGCGGCGCCCGTGAGAGTCACGTTGCCGGTGTTCTGCAGGGAGTAGGTCCATGTCACGGTCGAACCCGCGACAGACCCCGGAGGAAGGGTGCCCCGGTTCGTCACGGCGACCGACGGTGCGGCGGCCTCGACGGGCACGATGCTCTGCGGCGAGGACGTCGTAAGGTCCCCGTCGGGCGCCGATCCGGACGCCGTCGCCGTGTTGAGCACGCGGCCGGCATCGACGTGCGCCTGGGTGATCTGCAGGGTCGCGGTCGCGGTGACGCTCTCACCGGGATCGAGCACGCCGGTGGCATCCGGCCAGTCGGCGGCGATCGCGGACAGCCCTGCGAGCGGGTCCGCGATGACGATGTCCTCGACGGTCACGTTCCCGGTGTTGCGGAGCACGAACGAGTAGGTGATGACGTCGCCGACGCCCGCCTCTCCCGCGACCGTCGCTCCGGACTTCGTGAGTCGCAGCTCGGAGCGCTGGGCCCCGGTGGCGACCTCGACCTCATCGGTGGCCTGCACGTCCGCGCCCGACGGCGGCGCACCGGTCACGGTCACGGCGTTCGTCACGGCTCCGGCGTTCACGTCGGCTTGAGTGATGTCGTACAGCGCGACGGCCGTCGCGGTGGCGCCGGGAGCGAGCACGCCGGGCGCCGCAGGGTCGGGCCAGGTGATGGTCGGGACGAGGCCGGGGATGCTGTCGTCGAGCACGACATCGGTCAGTGTGACGTTGCCGGTGTTCGCGATCACGAACTCGAAGCGGATGTCGTCGCCGACCTCGCCGTCGTCCACGCCGTCGCCGATCACGGTTCCCGTCTTCGAGACCGTCACGGACGCGGCAGGGTCGATCGGCACAGAGACCTCGGCGGACTCGCTGATCGTGGTGCCGTCCGGTGCCGTCGCGGAGCCGTTCACCGTGTTGTCGACGCCGCCGGCATCGATGTCGGCCTGGGTCAGCGTGTACGTCGCCGTCGCGGTCACGACCTGGTTGGGAGCGAGAGTGCCGGCGGCTCCCGGCCACGAGTACGCGAGCGGCGATACGGCCGGCTCGAGATCGGTCAGCGCGACCCCTGTGAGGGTCACGTTGCCGGTGTTGCGCAACGTGAAGGAGTAGGCGACCGTGTCACCGGCACGTGAGGTCGCGCCGCCGCGGAGGGTGCCGGACTTGGTCACCTCGATGTCGGGGGCCCTCGTCGCCGCCGGGGTGACGACGGTGTCGGACGGGTCGCTGACCGCGAGGCCCGTCGGTGGCGTGCCGGTCGTGGTCGCGATGTTCGTGACCGACCCGGTGTCGAGGTCGGCTTGCGTGATGCGGTGGGTCGCCGTGGCGGTCACGGACTCCCCCGGCTGCAGTGTGCCGCTGGCACCCGGCCATGGCCCGTAGGCGAGCGGGCTCAATCCGGGTGCCGGGTCGGAGACCGCGATGCCGGTGAGCGTGACGTTGCCGGTGTTCGTCGCTCGGAACGTGTAGGTGATGAGGTCACCGAGCTGACCTGCCCCGCCGACGGATGCCGACTTCGTCGTGAGGATGCCGGGGGCAGCCGCCGCTGTGTCGAGCACGACCGTCTGCGACGTCGTCGAGACCGCAGCACCCGTGGGAGGACGTCCGGATGCCGTCGCCACATCGGTGATCGAGCCGCTGTTCACGTCGCTCTGGCGCACCTGATAGGTCGCGGTCGCGACCACGGTCTGGTTCGGGCCGAGCGTCCCCGCCGTGCCCGAGGGCCAGGTGCCGTAGCTGATCGCCGAGAGCCCGCTGTGCGGGTCGGCGACGGCGACGCCGGACAGCGTCACGTTGCCCGCGTTGCGCAGCGTATAGGTGTACGTGATGGTGTCGCCGACCGCCCCGGAGCCGGTCGTGTACGCTCCGGATTTCTGAAGGGTGAGCGCGGGCGCAGAGGCCAGCGGCACCGTGCCGGAGCCGATGGCCGACGTCGACTGGCCCCGCGCGGGCGTTCCTGTCGCGGTGGCCGCGTTCGAGATCGCTCCGGCATCCACGTCGCTCTGTCGCACGGTGGATGTCGCGGTGGCCGTCACCGCGTCGCCGGGCGCGAGGCGGCCGGCGGTGCCGGACGGCCAGGTGCCGTAGACCAGGTCGGTGATGCCGGGCAGGGAATCGGTCGCAGCGACGCCCGTGAGGGTCACGTTGCCCGTGTTGCGGATCGTGACGGTCCAGGTGATGGTCTCGCCGGCGACGCCGGTGGCACCGGCCGGAAGCGCACCGGCCTTCGTCACCTGAAGACGCGGATCCCCCGCGACCGTCGAGGTGGTGACGGTGCCGGATGCCGCACTGACCGGCGTGCCGTTCGGGGCGAGACCGCTGCCCGTGGCGACGTTCACGAGGGAGCCGGCATCCACGTCGGCCTGGGTGATCGTGTGGCTGGCCCGCGCGATGACCTGCGCCCCCGGTGCCAGCACCCCCGAGTCGCCCGGCCAGGTGTAGGCGAACGCGCTGAGTCCGGGCAGCGGGTCGCGCACCGTCACGTCGCGGAGCGTCACGTTTCCGGTGTTGGTCACCCGGACCGTGTAGTCGATGACGTCGCCCACGGCGCCCGTCCCACTCACTGTCGCGGACTTCGCGGTGGTGAGCGCGGGGCCGGCGGCGACGGTCGTGAGTGTCACGGTCGGCGAATCCGCGCCGATGGCGGGACCCGAGGGCGGTGTACCCGACACCCGGGCGCTGTTGCGCACGATTCCGGCATCCACATCGGCCTGGGTGACCGTGTACGTGGCCGTGCCCACGACCTGCGCGCCCGGCGCGAGAGTGCCGGCGGCGCCCGGCCAGGCGAGCGAGACGGGGCTGAGCCCGGCGTGCGGGTCGGTGACGGTCACCCCCGTGAGAGTGACGTTGCCCGTGTTCCGGGCGGTGAACGTGTACGTGATGACGCTGCCGACCGCGCCTGTTCCTGACGTGTACGCAGCGCTCTTCCCGAGGGTGAGCAGCGGTCCGGCGACCAGTGGCAGGGTCGCAGGCGCATCGGCGCTCACCGGGTCGCCGGCGGGCGGGGTCGCGGTCGCCCGCGCCGTGTTGGCGACGGACCCGGCATCCACGTCCGACTGCGTCAGAGCGCGCGTCGCGCTGGCGGTGACGCTCTGGCCCGGCTGCAGGGTTCCCGCAGCACCCGGCCAGCCGGCGTAGGTGATGGCCGACAACCCGGGGAGCGCATCGGTGATGCCCACGCCCGTGAGTGTGACGTTCCCGGCGTTGCGCACCGTGAAGCTGTAGGTGACCGGATCTCCGGCTCGTCCCGTGGCCCCCGGAGCGAGGCTGGCCGTCTTGTCGAGGGTCACCCGGGGCGCGGCGGCGACGGTGGGCGTGACGAGCTCGGCCGACGACGCGGTGACGGGCACCCCTCCGGGCGCTGTCGCTCCGGCCGACGCCGTGTTGCGGATCGAGCCGGCATTCACATCCGCCTGGGTGATCACATACGTGCCCCTGGCGATCGCGGTCTGGCCGGGAGCCAGCACCCCGGTCGTCCCCGGCCACGTGATCGCGAGGGCGGAGAGCCCGGCGAGCGGGTCGGTCACGGTGACGCCCGTGAGCGTCTGGTTCCCGCTGTTCGTCGCGCGGATCGTGTACGAGACGACGTCACCGGCGCGGGTCCCCGCCGCGGTGTCCGCGGTCTTCGTCACGGTCAGCCCCGGTGTCGCCGCGCTGGTGGGCACGACGGCTTCGACCGAGGTGGCGCTCACGACGGCCCCGGTCGGCGGGCGGCCGCTGACCGCGGCGGTGTTGCGCACCGATCCGGCGTCGACGTCGGCCTGACGCACCGTGTAGGTGGCGGTCGCCGTGGCGGTCTGCCCGGGAGCGAGGCTGTTCGGCGACCCCGGCCACGTGATCACCGGGCTGCTGAGACCCGCGAGGGTGTCGGTGAGCGCGATCCCGCCGAGCGTGACGTTGCCGGAATTGCGGATCGTGAACGCGAAGGTCACGGTGCTCCCGACTTCACCGGATCCGCTCGTGATCGAACCGCTCTTCACGATCGAGATCGACGGCACGGCCGCGATGCGCACGGTGGAGGGTGCGGTCGCGCTCACGGCAGCTCCGCGAGGCGGCGTGCCCGTCGCCGTCGCGGTGTTCGCGACGGCTCCGGCATCCACGTCCGACTGCTTCACGGTGTAGGTCGCGGTTCCCGAGACGGCCTGCCCCGGCTGGAGGGTCCCCGCCGCACCCGCCCAGCCGCTCAGCGAGACGGCCGCCGTGCCGATGAGCGGGTCGACGAGCGAGACGCCGGTCAGCGTGACGTTCCCGGAGTTCCGCACGGTGAAGTCGTAGGTGATGGTGTCGCCGGCGGCGCCGGTGCCCGACAGGGTTCCGGTCTTCGTCACTGCGAGGGCCGGAGCGATCGCCGCCGTCGGTGTGGAGACGACACCCGAGGATGCGGATACGGTCGCCCCGCCGCCCGCGCCGCTCGCGGTGGCGGTGTTCGTGATGACACCCGCGTTCACGTCGGCCTGCGTCACCGTATAGGCGGCGGTCGCGACGACGGCCTGCCCGGGTGCGAGCGTGCCGGTGGCTCCTGGCCACTCGTATTCCAACGGCCCGAGCCCCGCGAGCGGGTCGGCGACACCGACACCGGTGAGCGTGACGTTGCCGGTGTTGACCGCGCGGAAGGTGTACGTGACGACGCTGCCGACTCCTCCGCCGCCACCCGTCGCGCTCTTCGTGATCGCGATGGCCGGCGCGGCCGCCACGGTCGCGACGGTCACCTCGGCGGAGGATGCGGTGATCGCCGCCCCCGTGGGCGGTGTGCCGCTGACGCTCGCCGTGTTCCTCGCGGATCCGGCGTCCACGTCCGACTGGCGCACCGTGTACGTGGCGGTGGCGGTGACCGTCTGGTTCGGCTGCAGCGTGCCTGCGGCGCCGGGCCACGAATAGGCCAGGGCCGAGAGCCCGGCATGCGGATCGGCGATCGCGACGCCCGTGAGGGTCACGTTCCCGGTGTTGCGGGCCGAGAACGAGTAGGTGATGGTGCTGCCGACCGAGCCGTTGCCGGAGGTGACCGCGCCCGTCTTCGTGAGTGTCAGACCTGGCGCCGAGGCGAGGGACACGGTGGCGGGTGCCGTGCTGGTGACCGCGGCACCTGTCGGTGGCGTGCCGCTGCCGGTGGCGGTGTTGCTGACTGCGCCGGAGTTCACATCGGTCTGCGAGATCACCGACGTCGCGGTCGCGGTGACGGTCTGCCCCGGCTGCAGCACACCTGCGGTGCCGCTCGGCCACGTCCCGTACGCGGGTGTGGAGACGCCGGGCACCGAATCGGTCACTGAGACGCCTGTCAGCGTGACGTTCCCGGCGTTGCGCAGCGTGAGCGACCAGACGATCGTGTCTCCCGCACGCCCGGAGGATCCGCTCTGCAGCGCACCCGTCTTGGTCGTGACGATCGCCGCGGATGCCGCGACGGTGCTGGTGGTGACGGCACCGGAGGTGCTCGTGACCGGTGTCGTGCCGTACACGGCGGTGGACGAGGCGACGTTGCGCACGGACCCGGCATTCACGTCGGCCTGCCTGATCGTGTACGTCGCGACCGCGGTGACGGACTGGCCCGGGGCGAGGCGTCCGGTCGTGCCGGGCCAGGTGTAGGTGAACGCGGACAGACCCGGCAGCGTGTCGGCGATCGTGACGTCCGTCAGCGTGACGTTGCCGGTGTTGGTCGTGCGCACCGTGTACGTGATGACGTCGCCGACCGCAGCGGTACCCGACGCGACCGCGGTCTTGGTGGTGGTGCTGGCGGGTGCTGCAGCAGTGGTGTTCACCCGCGTCGTCGGCGAAGTGCCCGTGACCGAGGCACCGCCCGGAGTGCGTGCAGCGGCCGTCGCCGTGTTCGTGACGGCACCGGCGTCGACGTCCGCCTGACGCACCGTGTAGGTCGCGCGGCCCTGCACGGTCTGGCCGGGAGCCAGCGTCCCGGCGGTGCCGGGCCAGGTGTAGGTGATCGCCGAGAGTCCGGCCAGCGGATCCGAGAGCCCGACCTGCGTCAGGGTCACGTTGCCGTTGTTCGTCGCCGAGAACGTGTACGTGACGGTGCTGCCGACTCCGCCTGTGCCTGCCGTGATCGATCCGGACTTGAGCACCGTGAGCGCACCCGTCGGAGCGACGGGGAGCGTGGACGAGCGCGTCTGGGTGACGCGCGCGCCGCTGGGCGGCAGGGCGGATGCGGTCGCCGTGTTCGCCACGGCTCCGGCATCCACGTCCGACTGCTTCAGCGTGTACGTCGCGGTGGCGGCGACCGCCTGCCCGGGCGCGAGTGTGCCGGCGGTCCCCGGCCAGGTGTACGTCAGCGCCGAGAGTCCGGAGAGGGGGTCGGCGATCACGGCGTCGGTGAGCGTGACGTTTCCGGTGTTGGCGAGGCGGAACGAGTAGGTGACGACGTCGCCGGCACGTCCTGTGCTCCCCGGCGCGAGCGCACCGGACTTGGTCAGGCTCACCGACGGCGCCGAGGCCGCGGTGGCGACGACGGACTGACTGCTCGGAACGGTCAGGGTCGCACCGGCCGGGGTGCGGGCGGTGCCGGTGGCGATGTTGCGTACGGCCCCGGCGTCGACGTCGGCCTGAGTCACCGTGTATGTGGCGGTCGCCGTCACGGACTGCGACGGAGCGAGGGTTCCCGCCGTTCCCGGCCACGAGTACGTCAGAGCGGAGAGTCCGGCGAGAGGATCCGCGATGGCGACGTTCGTGAGAGTCGTGTTGCCGGAGTTGCGGACCGTGAAGCTGTAGGTGATGGTGCTGCCCACGCCGCCCGTGCCCTGGGTGAATGCTCCCGACTTCGTCGTCGTGAGTGCGGGGGCCGAGGCGATGGTGGGGACGGTGACCTGCGAAGAGGTTCCGGAGACTGTGGTCCCGTTCGGGGTTCGAGCGGTGGCGGTGGCGGTGTTGCGGACGCTTCCTGCATCCACATCCGCCTGGGTGATCGTGTAGAAGGCGGTGGCGGTGGCGGTCTGGCCGACCGGGATCACACCGGCCGTTGTCGTGGGCCAGGTGATGACCGGTGGCGAGAGCCCCGGCAGCGGGTCGACGAGCGACGCGTTCTCGAGGGTCACGTTGCCGGTGTTGCGCACGGTGAAGGTGTAGTTGATCCGGTCGCCCACGCGGCCCGTCGTCCCACCCGCGAGCGAGCCGGTCTTGTTGACCGTGAGCGTCCCGGCGGAGGCGATCGGGGTGACGCGGTTCGCGGAACCGGATGGGCGGATGCCGCCGTCGTCATCCCGTGCGCTGACCGACGCCGTGTTCGCGACCGACCCCGCATCCACATCGCTCTGTTTGAGCGTGTAATTGGCCGTCGCGGTGACCGACTGACCCGGGGTCAGTGTTCCGACGGTGCCCGGCCAGGAGCCGAAGGTGATGGCCGAGAGCCCGGGGAGCGGATCGGTCAGCACGATGTCGGTCAGCGTCGACTGCCCCGTGTTCGTCACGGTGAAGGTGTAGACGACGACGTCGCCGGCGCGGCCGGTTCCACCGGGTGCCAGTGCGCTGGTCTTGCTGAGGCTGATCGCGCTGAGCAGCACCGTCGTGCTGTCGCTGTCCTGCGCGAGGAAGTCACCCACCACGGTGCGGGCCGTCGCCTCGGCGGTCGACACGTAGCCGGTGGCTGACGGCGCTGTCGCCGTACACGTGAAGGTCGTCGTCTGCAGTGGCGCCAGCGTGATGGCACCGAGGTTGCGCGCGCAATTCGTCTGATCGTCGGTGATGACGATGTTGCGCAGCGTGCCGGCGCCCGTATTCGTGATGCGGATCGTGAAGGTCGCGAGTTCGCCCGAGGTCCGAGACTGCGTGTCTGCGGTCCCGTCGAAGCTCTTCACGATCTGCAGGCCGGCGGTCGGCACCGAGAGCATCGCATTGCGCAGCAGGAAGGAGTCGCCGGACGTACCCAGCCGGAGGTTCACGGTCGTGTCGCCGGCGACCACATTCGTGAGCCCGACCGTCGCGACGTCGACGCTCTGGTTCGTGAAGGCGGTCCCTGCCGTCCCGGCGTACCGGACGGAGCCCACTGCACGGGAGATGCCCACGTTGTCGGCGGCACCCGCGGCGTTGGCGATCTCGGTGTAGGGAGTCGACCCGCCCCGGGAGTATTCGGCGGTGTCTCCGGTGATGTTCCGGTCACCCTCGAAGAGGGTGAATCCCGCACGGGTGCCTGCGGCGACCGCGGTGAATCCGTTGAAGGCGACGGTGAGGTCGGCGTCGTTCGCCCCCTGACGGACGTGGCCCTCGTAGTAGATGATGTTGTGCGGCACCGACGCAGGGTTGTCGGGGATGAAGGTGCCGTAGTCGTAGACGACGTTCAGCGACCAGCCCGCGTAGCAGCCGGCGCCGGTGGGAGTCCAGATGTTGCCTGCCGAGACGGTGACCGCCGACCCGGTGGGGACACCCGCGAAGGCCGAGGTCACATCGGCGCTGCCGGAGTAGTAGAGCGCGGTGGCCTGAGATGCAGGGTCGACGAGCATGCTCTGCGGCGCGACGTTCACGACCGCGGCGCCGGCCACCTTGAGCTGGATGGCGCGAGAGGTGTATCCGGTCGCGCTTCCCGTCGGCATCGTCGCGACGCCGCGGGCAGCGGAGTACTGGGCGCACAGCCGACGCGTGTCGCCGGTGTAGACGCCGGTGTTGGCGCTCCAGGTCAAGAAGGCCTTCACGACCGTCGCCCCGGCGGGGACCGTGATCGTGGCGCTGCTCGAGTTGCCCGTGAAACCGCTGACCGCGTTGGTCTGGGTCATCACGAAGTTGTCGTTGACGTTCTGCGCGTTGGTGCTGGAGGCCGCGTGCAGATCCGCGCAGGTGCCGTTCGTCGTCGCCGTCGTCGCGGTGCACGCGAGCACGCCGTTGCCGGCCATGATGAAATCGCCGTTGACGTTGGCCTGGTAGTTCGGTGCCGTGCCAGAGTTCGTGCCCCACTGGACGACGGCGGCCTCTGCGGCCTGCGGAGCGCCGAGGGTCAGGCCGGCGACGATCACGGCGACAGCCGTCGTCATCGCGACCGCAGAGCGACGCCAGACGCGCCGACCACTCCCCCCGACCATCGGAAAAGACCCCCCTCAGAGTCCGGCGTCCCTCCCCGGTGCGCCGTCATATCACCCTAGGTGAACTCACAGGTGATGACAATGGTGCGGATGTGACGAATGAGAAACGGCGGATGCGCGGTACGGACCGCACGGTCAGTGAGGAGCACCGATCCGCACCGGTGCGTGCCGGCGTCGACCACGAGGACCGGAGTACCGCGTCGGAGCGCCACGCTCGACCCATGCAGACCATGGACGGCAACAAAAAACCCCCGGAAGACCGGGGGTTTCTCTGTGCGCGATACTGGGATCGAACCAGTGACCTCTTCCGTGTCAGGGAAGCGCGCTACCGCTGCGCCAATCGCGCCCGTGTGGGCTATTCAGTTCTGAGAGGTGGCGACGGGATTCGAACCCGTGTAAACGGCTTTGCAGGCCGGTGCCTAGCCGCTCGGCCACGCCACCGTGTGGATTGACCCCACGTGCGGAAGGCCCTCCGAAGAAGGCCCCTGCACTTGAGCGGATGACGAGACTCGAACTCGCGACCCCAACCTTGGCAAGGTTGTGCGCTACCAACTGCGCTACATCCGCGTTGTCCCCGGCTGTTGTCCCGGGCACTTATGAAACATTAGCCGATGATCGGCGACTGTCCAAACCGAAAGCGATTCTCGCGCGTGTCCGCCGGGATGGTCATCTCGGCCTCCGACCGTCGGGTAGTATCGGTTGACGTACCCCACGGGTATGGGCGATTGGCGCAGTTGGTAGCGCGCTTCCTTCACACGGAAGAGGTCATCGGTTCGAGTCCGGTATCGCCCACCACACAACCCCCGCCGCCGCGGGGGTTTCTGCGTCTCCGGGGCGAGACACCGGGGCACGGATCCCCACCCCACGCGGGCTTCGCACCGTTCGCCGCCAGCGGGGTCACTTTCGCACCGGAAACAGCCTCTAGCGGTGCGTTTTTGACCCCGCATCGGACCGGGCGGTGCAGCGGTACGCCTCGAGTGCAGCGTCACGCCCCGGGCGATCACCACGGGACGTGGTGCAACTGGGTACCCCGCGGACTCACACGTCGACGCGGCGAGTTCCGATGTCGGGGGCCCGCGGTAGCGTGCTCCGGGTGATGAGCATCCCGCTTCCCAGCCCGTGCAGCCTGTGCGGGCGACTGCGCGGTGAGCGGGTGGCGGCCGCGCTCGTCTGCAGCTGGTGCGGGTGGCGCTACGGCGACTCCCCCGACCCCGATCTTCCGCGGCCTGTGATCGAGGTGGTGTACTACATCCGCTACGACCGACGGATCAAGATCGGCACGAGTCGACGCCCACGCCAACGCCTCACCAGCATCCGGCATGAGGAGCTGCTGGCCTTCGAGCGCGGCGGACGTGAGGTCGAGCAGGCCCGGCATCGCGAGTTCGCCGCCATTCGCGAGGGCGGTGAGTGGTTCACCCTCACCGCGGAGCTCGCGCAGCACGTCGCCGGTCTGCGGGCCGTCGGCGATCCATGGCAGCTGTACGCCCGGTGGATCAGCTCCGCCCTCCAGCGCTGAGACCGCTGCAGCACTGAGACCGAGCAGCACCGACACCGAGCAGCACCGAGACCGAGCAGCACTGAGACCGAGCAGCACCGAGACCGAACGACGTGCAGCACTGAAGCCCCGCACGGGCCGACGTTCCGTGCGGGGCTTCAGGGTCAGCAGTCCGGCTGGTTCAGGCGCGGGCGGTGGCCTTGACCTGTGCAGGCTGCGGCTGCGAGAACAGGACCACGACGATCACGGCCACGCCGACGACCACGTGCGGCACCCAGACGTTCGGCGCCTCCGTCGAGAAGCCGAAGATCCACGGCGACAGAGCGAGGAAGAGGCTGGCGACGATGTCGAACACGAGGTGCACGGGCATCGGGATGAATCCGAAGGGTCCCCACTCGTACTTGGTGAACAGGCTGTAGACGATGAGGCCCACACCCAGGACGATCGGGATGATGACGGCAGGTCCGCCGACGCCGACGAAGCCGAAGAGCCACGGGGCGACGATCAGGGCCGCTCCGACGACGTAATCGAGGATGCCGTGGACCTTGGTGGGGATGAAGCGCATGATTCCTCCTTGATGGTGCCGCGTGCTGCGACTCACAGTTGGTTCGCAGCGCCACGCGAATCGGATTGCCCGCCGGGTCCACTTAGCCTGAGGGGATGACGCGCACCTCACCTGCACCGCCATCGATCGCGGCCGCGCGGATCGTGGTGGGCGCCGGAGTGATCGGCGTCCTCGCCTACACGTATGCCATCGGCATCCCCACCCGCGGCGCGAGTCCGTTCGACTACCTCGGCTACTTCACCAACCTGACGAGTCTGCTCACCGCCGTCACCCTCATCGCGTCCGGTGGCCTCGCTCTGCGCGGCCGCGCCGTGTCGCCGGTGCTGACCACGGTTCGCGCCGTCTCGGTGTCCTGCATGATCATCGTCGCCGTCGTCTACAACGTCCTGGTCCCGGGGACAGGCAGTGCGCCGGCATGGGTGAGTCTCGCGCTCCACACGCTCTTCCCCGCACTGCTGGTGATCGATTGGGCGCTCGCGCCCGACCGCACCCGGCTCCCCTGGCGCCACCTCTGGATGGTGCTCCCCTACCCCGCGCTGTGGCTCGTCGTCGTCCTGATACGCGGCGTCGCAGACGGGTGGGTGCCGTACGGCTTCCTGCTCCCCGAGCGCGGCGCCCTCTCGCTCATCGCGCACATCGTCGGCCTGCTCGTCGCGCTGCTCGTCTCAGGAGCGGCGGTCTGGGCGCTCAGCCGACTGCCACGCCGCCCGACGCGACGCTCACGCCGAGCGCCGCAGACTCAGGCGCTCGTCCAGCCGTAGCGACCGGAGAGCGCGGCCGCGACGCGCCCGTAGCGAGAGCGGTCGAGCACGGCGGCCTCCCGGCGCAGCCCGCTCTCGTGCACGCTGTACAGCTGCTCGATGTCGACCCAGGACTCGCGTCCCTGCGAATCCCACTGCCCCGTTCCGATGGTGAGATAGTCGCGATCGCCGTCGTGCGGTCTGCTGGTCATCCGCACCGCGTACACCCGGTCTCGCGATTCGCGCCCGATCACGAGGACAGGACGATCTTTGCCCCTGCCGTCGTTCTCCTCGTACGGCACCCAGGTCCAGACGATCTCCCCGGCGTCCGGAGCGCCGTCCCTGTCGGGTGAGTAGTCGATGCGCAGGTCGTCGATGGCGTCAGGGTCGACCCGCACCGTGCCCGTTCCTGAGCGCTGCATCCGCCCGGGCTCGCCCGCATCGGGACGCGCGTCAGCGGAGGACCGCACACGCGAGACCGGGCGTCCGGGACGATTGCTCGTCCTGGACGCCCGGTCCGATCCCAGTGCGGTGAGAAGGATCTCCGCGAGTCTTGCCAGGATGCCGCTGCTTGTGCTCACACGGTCACCCTAACGGCAGGTCACGCATCCGCGAGTGCGTAGCCCTCCTCGCCGTGGACGACCTGGTCGACACCGGCGATCTCGTCTTCGCTGGTGACGCGGAAGCCGATGGTCTTCTCGATCGCGAAGCCGATGATGAAGGCGATGACGAACGAGTAGATCAGCACACCGAGTGCTGCGATCGCCTGCACGGCGAGCTGGCGCAGGTCGCCGCCGACGAAGACGCCGGTGCCCGTCGCGAAGAGGCCGAGGTAGAGCGTTCCGATGAGTCCACCGACGAGGTGGATGCCGACGACGTCGAGCGAGTCATCGAAGCCGAGACGGAATTTCATCTCGACCGCGAGTGCGCAGACGATGCCGGCGACGGCGCCCAGCAGCAGCGACCAGCCGGGCGTCAGGTTGGCGCAGGCCGGGGTGATCGCGACCAGACCCGCGACAGCACCCGAGGCGGCTCCGACCGACGTGGCCTTGCCGTCCTTGATGCGCTCGATGAGGATCCAGCCGAGGATCGCCGCAGCGGTGGCGCCGAGCGTGTTGAGACCGATGAGTCCGACGCCGCCCATGTCTTCCGCGAGCCACTCGGCTCCGGCATTGAAGCCGAACCAGCCGAACCACAGCAGCGCTGCGCCGAGAAGGGTCAGCGGCACGTTGTGCGGCTTGAGGATGCCCTTCTGGAAGCCGATGCGCTTGCCGAGGACGATCGCGAGGGCGAGTGCCGCCGCTCCGGCGTTGATGTGCACCGCGGTGCCACCGGCGTAGTCGATGACGCCGATTCCGCTGTCCTCACCGAAGAGGGTGGTGCCGAGGTTCATGATCCAGCCACCGCCCCAGACCCATGCGGCGACCGGGAAGTATCCGACCGTGGCGAAGACACCGGCGAAGATCAGCCAGCTGCCGAACTTCGCGCGGTCGGCGATGGCGCCGGAGATGAGCGCGACGGTGATGATCGCGAAGGTCGCGCCGTACGCGACTCCGAGCAGAGCCACGTTCGAGTCCTCACCGGCGGCGAGGTTCGAGAGGCCGAAGTCGGCGAACGGGTTGCCGGCGAAGGCCGTCGGGCTGTCCACTGCGCTCATCGAGAATCCGAAGAGGATCCACAGAACGGCGACGAGACCGATCGAGCCGAAGCTCATCATCATCATGCTGACGACGCTCTTGGCCTTGACGAGACCGCCGTAGAAGAAGGCGACGCCGGGCGTCATGAGCAGTACGAGGGCGGTCGCGGTGATCGCCCAGGAGATGTTGCCTGGAGCATCCATAGTCAAACCTCACAATTCGGGAAACTGAGAGCTTCAGTGTGACGAGGCCCGATTTCCGGAATGCGTGAAGTTTGTTGCGGTGGCGTTACAGCAGCGCCCCGCATGTGAACATCGCGTTACGCGACACTGCGCTCCGCGTGTGTAAGTGCATTGAGTCTGGAGACAGCGCGCAGGTACTTCTTGCGGTATCCGCCGCCGAGCATCTCCTGCGCGAACACCTGGTCGAGGCTCACACCCGTGGCGACGATCGGGATCTGCGCGTCGTAGACACGGTCGACGAACGCGACGAAGCGCAGCGCCTCCGACTGATCGGTCAGCACCTGGACGTCACGCAGGCCGACGAGGTCGAGTCCTTCGATCACCCGCAGGTAGCGGGAGGGATGCACGCGGGCGAGGTGTCTGATCACCTCGACGAACGAATCGTCCGACGCGATCCCCGCCGCGCTGCCCTGCTGCACGGCCTGGGCGTACTCGTCCGCATCGCTGACGACGGCGTGCCCGTCGAGTGCGCGCTGACGGAAGTCGACTCCGTCGATCCGGATGGTCTGGAAGCTGTCGGACATCGCGTGGATCTCGCGGAGGAAGTCCTGGGCTGCGAAGCGTCCTTCGCCCAGCGCGTTCGGCGGGGTGTTCGACGTCGCGGCGAGTCTCGTTCCGGTCGGCACGAGTTCACCGATCAGGCGGGTCATGACCATGGTGTCACCCGGGTCGTCGAGCTCGAACTCGTCGATGCAGAGCAGATCCGCCCCCTTGAGCAGGTCCACGGTGTTCTTGTAGCCGAGGGCTCCGACCAGAGCGGTGTACTCGATGAACGAGCCGAAGTACTTCCGACGGGCCGGCATCGCATGGTAGATCGACGCGAGCAGGTGGGTCTTGCCGACACCGAATCCGCCGTCGAGATACACGCCGGGCTTGAGATCCGGCTCCTTCTTCGCGCGGCTGAAGAACCCGCCGCGCTTGACCGGACCGCCGCCGCGACCGGCGAACCGCATCAGAGTCTCCTTCGCCTCCTCCTGCGACGGGTACGAGGCGTCGGCGCGGTAGCTCTCGAAGGTCGCCCCGTCGAACTGCGGCGGCGGCGTGAGGCTGGCCAGCATCTCGGGGCCGGTGACGGTGGGCTGGCGATCGGTCAGGTGCACGATGCCCGTGCGGCTGGGCGTGTCGGTCATCACGGTCCTGTGTCGGGTGCGCACCTGTGTCGAAGTCTTACGAATCGGGTGCAGGGCGCACGGCGTGGATCTATCGTCGAAGTATCGGCTCCACATTACGCCGTCATTCCCTGCACAATCGCCGCTCACCGTCTGAGGAGATCCCTGTGGCCATCGAGTTCGACACCACTTCGTCCAAGTTCGCCGAGTACGCCGAACCCGGCCGTCTCGTGAGCACCGAGTGGCTCGCCGAGCGTCTCGGAACGCCAGGTCTGGTGGTCGTCGAGTCGGACGAGGACGTGCTGCTCTACGAGACCGGCCACATCCCCGGCGCGGTCAAGGTGGACTGGCACACCGAGCTCAACGACCCGGTCGTGCGCGACTACGTCGACGGGGAGGGATTCGCGAAGCTGTTGAGCGGCAAGGGGATCTCGCGCGATGACACCGTGGTGATCTACGGCGACAAGAACAACTGGTGGGCCGCCTACGCACTGTGGGTCTTCTCGCTGTTCGGCCACGAGGACGTGCGCCTCCTCGACGGAGGGCGCGACCGCTGGATCGCCGAGGGCCGAGAGATCACCCGCGAGGCCCCGACGGTCACGGCCACCGAGTACCCGGTCGTCGAGCGCGACGACTCCGTGATCCGCGCCTACAAGGAGGACGTGCTCGCGCACATCGGCAGTCCTCTGATCGATGTGCGCTCCCCCGAGGAGTACAGCGGTGAGCGCACCACGGCGCCGGCCTACCCGGAGGAGGGCACCCTGCGCGCCGGCCACATCCCGACCGCGCAGAGCGTGCCGTGGGCGAAGGCCGTGGCCGAGGACGGCGGCTTCCGCTCGCGCGCAGAGCTCGACGCGATCTACCGCGACGGTGCCGGCCTGAAGGACGGCGACCCGGTGGTGGCGTACTGCCGGATCGGTGAGCGCTCGAGCCACACGTGGTTCGTGCTCAAGCACCTGCTCGGCTTCGACGACGTGCGCAACTACGACGGATCGTGGACCGAATGGGGCAGCGCCGTGCGCGTCCCGATCGTCACCGGTGCGGAGCCCGGTTCGCTCTGATCGTGGAAGAATGTCGGGGATGAGCACGAGCGACGTTCCTGACACTCTCGCCGAGATCCGCGACGCCTTCCTGGATACCCCGGAGGCCGAGCGACTGCTGCTCCTGCTGGAGTTCTCGGACGAGCTTCCTGAGGTGTCGGAGGAGGTGGCGAGCCACCCCGAGATGTGCGAGCGGGTGGCCGAGTGCCAGTCCCCGGTCTACATCTACGTCGAGGTGAACGACGGCGTTGTGACGATGCACGCGACCGCGCCGCCGGAGGCTCCGACGACGCGAGGGTTCGCGAGCATCCTGGTGCAGGGCATCACGGGGCTCACTCCCGATGAGGTGCTGGCCATTCCCGACGACTACCCGCAGTCCATCGGCCTCACGAAGGCCGTGTCGCCCCTCCGCATCGGCGGGATGACCGGCATGCTCATGCGCGCCAAGAAGCAGGTCAGGCAGAAGCGCTGAGCCCCTGCTCCGTGAGCCAGTCGGTGATCGCCGAGTTCCAGCCCGCCTCGTCGTAGTTCCAGAGCTTGGTGTGGCGTGCGACCGAGAACGCCGGCATCGTCACGAGGTCGGGGCGTGCAGCATGCAGGGCATGCGAGGCGTCCGCAGGAACGAAGCCGTCGTCGTCGCTGTGCAGGATCAGGATCGGAACGCTCAACTCGTCGGCGCGGGCGACCATGTCGAGGCTGTCGAACGGGATCGCCCCGTCCGCCCCGCTGAGCCGCGCCGTGAGAGGAAGCGAGAGCGCACTCATCGCCAGGTCCGGCAGCGGAGCGTGCATCCCCGCCTGCCGCGCCTGGAAGCGCAGCACGGTGCGCCAGTCCACGACGGGGGACTCGAGGATCAGACCCGCGATTCGATCGCGGTTGCCGGAGTTCACGGACGTCTGCAGCGCGACCGCGCCGCCCATCGACCACCCCATCAGGATCACGCGCTCCGCGCCGCGGCGACGGGCGAACGAGATCGCCGCATCCACATCGCGCCACTCCTGGGCACCGAGGGCGTAGGCACCGCTGCGGCTGCGAGGGGCCTCGCCGTCGTTCCGATACGAGACCACGAGGGTCGGCAGTCCGGCCGCGTGCAGCACGGGCACCGCACGCAGGCACTCGGCCCGCGTCACTCCCCTGCCATGGATCTGGATCACCCAGGTGGTCGATTCCGCGGGGAACAGCCACGCGGGACACGGACCGGCCGGCGACCCGATGAGCACGTTCTCCCACGGCAGATGCAGCTCGCTCGGCGTCGAGTAGTACCAGCCGCTGAACGCGGCGCTGCGGTCCACCTGTGAGCCGGGCTCGATCTGGGTGAGCAGCTTGCGGCGCACGGTGGTGGCGTCGGCGCCGAGCACAGCCCCGAGCTTGACGTAGCCGTGGGTGCCGGAGGTGAACAGCCCGTAGCGGCCGGGCAGCTCCGTGTCGGGGGTACGGGTGAGCTCGATCGTCTGGGCGCCGGTGTCGACGGCGAGGATCTCGGTGTCGGCGGGGCGTCTGGCGGGGATGACCACCCGGCGGGCGACGCTGAAAACGAGCAGGGCCATCGCAGTCCCGAGTGCGATCAGTGCAGGGACAAGGAGCGCAACGGCGTGCCTGAGACTCTTCATCGCTTCCTGACTCTAGCCTGTTGCCGTGACCGCACACCCCGATGCCGGGACCCTCTTCGACGCCGCAGTGGCCGAGCTCCGTGATCTCACGTTCCGCTCGGACATCACGATCCGCGAGATCCCCACTCCGCAGGGCCTCGCCCCGCACGCCCTCGCGCTGGCCGCGGACGTCCGCCCGGACGACGAGGGCGAGTCCGCCTACGGCACCGGCCGCTTCGTCCTGCTCCACGACCCGGACAGCCCCGCGGCCTGGGACGGGGACTGGCGCATCGTGATCTTCGCCCAGGCTCCGCTGGAGACCGAGATCGGCACGGACCCGCTGCTCGCGGACGTCACCTGGTCGTGGCTGGTCGATGCCCTCGAGTCCAGGGACGCCGTCTACCATTCCGCATCCGGCACGTCCACCAAGACCCTGTCCAAGGGGTTCGGCGGCCTCGCCGACGAGGGTGACGGAGCGCAGATAGAATTGAGGGCGTCCTGGACTCCGGAGGGCCCGTACCGACCGCACGTCGAAGCATGGGTCGAGCTGGTCGGAATGCTGGCGGGTCTTCCGCCCGGTTCCGAGGGCATCGCCGTGATCGGCGCGCGAAAGGCAGCACGTGACTGAATACTCCGTGATCTCCGACGTCTCGGAGTTCCATGCGGCGTGCGCCGCACTGGCCGCAGGTACCGGGCCCGTGGCCGTCGATGTCGAGCGGGCATCCGGTTTCCGCTATTCGCAGCGCGCCTACCTCGTTCAGGTCTTCCGTCGCGATGCCGGCGTGTTCCTCTTCGATCCTCCCGCGCTGGGCGACTTCAGTCCGCTGCAGGCGGCGATCGGCGACGTGAAGTGGATCTTCCATGCCGCGAGCCAGGACCTCCCGTCACTGCGCGAGCTCGACCTCCTGCCGCCGTCGATCTTCGACACCGAGCTCGCCTCGCGTCTGCTGGGTCACGAGCGCGTCGGTCTCGCGGCTGTCGTCGAGAACGCCCTCGGCATCACGCTCAAGAAGGAGCACTCCGCAGCGGACTGGTCGACCCGTCCGCTGCCCGCGGCCTGGCTCGAGTACGCGGCATTGGATGTGCTGCATCTCATCGATGTGTACGAGGTGCTGGAGGCGGAGCTCGAGGAGCAGGGCAAGACCGAGTTCGCGGCCGAGGAGTTCGCAGCGACCCTGACCAGGTTACCCAAGCCCCCGCGGGAGGATCCGTGGCGTCGGCTCAGCGGACTCCACCAGGTCCGGGGCGCGCGCAACCTCGCGGTCGCACGGTCGCTGTGGCAGGCCCGCGAGGCTTACGCCCAGGACCAGGACGTCTCCCCCGGCCGGCTCGTCCCCGACCGCTCGCTGATCGCCGCCGTGCTGGCGAACCCGCAGAGCAAGCAGGCGCTGGCGGGTATCAAGGAGTTCCAGGGCCGCGCGAGCCGCACCCAGCTCGACCGCTGGTGGCAGGCGATGGTCGACGGACGGACGACCGAGGAGCTGCCGCGCGAGCGGGTCCCCAGCGACGCGCTGCCGCCGCCGCGCGCCTGGTCGGATCGCAACCCGGAGGCGGATGCCCGGCTGAAGGCCGCTCGCCCTCTGGTCGAGGCGACGGCCGAGGAGCTCGGGATGCCGACCGAGAACCTTCTGACCCCCGATCACCTGCGCCGCGTGGCGTGGGATGTGCCCGGCACGACGCCGGAGGCGATCGGTGAAGCGCTCGCGACGCTGGGCGCCCGCCCCTGGCAGATTGCACAGACTGCACAGAAGATCGCGGAGGCCTTTGTAGAGGCGGCGCAAACGCCCGACGAGGCGCCCGCGCCCGCTTCGTAGGTTCGATCCAACCGATTCCTCCCCGTTTCGGGGCCTCCATAGACTGAGGCCACCGCACAAACTTGGAGGCAGAGTGGCCGAGATCTCGGACGTCTTCTTCGTCGATGGAGTGCGCACCCCCTTCGGGCGCGCCGGCGAAAAGGGCATGTACTGGAACACCCGCGCAGATGACCTCGCCGTGAAGGCGACCATCGGCCTGATGGAGCGGAACGCCGCCGTACCGGCGGATCGCATCGACGACGTCGCGATCGCGGCGACGAGCCAGACGGGCGACCAGGGGCTGACGCTCGGTCGTTCGGTGGCGATCCTCGCCGGACTCCCCCAGACCGTCCCCGGCCTCGCCGTCGAGCGCATGTGCGCCGGCGCGATGACCAGCGTGACGACGATGGGAGCCTCCATCGGCGTCGGCATGTACGATTTCGCCCTCGCGGGCGGCGTCGAGCACATGGGCCACCACCCGATCGGCGGCAACGCCGACCCGAACCCCCGGTTCGTCGCGGAGCGCATGGTCGACCCCGGCGCGCTCAACATGGGCGTCACGGCCGAGCGCATCTTCGACCGGTTCCCGCACCTCACGAAGGAGCGCTCCGACCGGTTCGGCATGCTCAGCCAGCACAAGGTCCAGGCGGCCTACGACGCGGGCAAGATCCAGCCGGATCTCGTCTCCGTCGCGACCAAGGGCGCTGACGGGGCCTGGGGTCTGGCCACCGAGGACGAGGGCCGGCGCCCCCAGACCACGATGGAGGACCTCGCAGCTCTCAAGACGCCGTTCCGTCCGCACGGTCGCGTGACCGCCGGCACCTCGTCGCCCCTCACCGACGGCGCCACGATGTCGCTGCTCGCCGGCGGCGGGGCCGTCAAGGAGTTCGGCCTGGCCCCGAAGATGCGCATGGTGTCGTTCGCGTTCGCCGGCGTGCAGCCGGAGATCATGGGGATCGGCCCGATCCCCTCGACCGAGAAGGCACTGAAGAAGGCCGGACTCACGATCGACGACATCGGCCTGTTCGAGCTGAACGAGGCGTTCGCGATCCAGGTGATCTCGCTGCTCGATCACTTCGGCATCGCGGATGACGACCCCCGGGTCAACCAGTGGGGCGGCGCGATCGCTCTCGGGCACCCGCTCGCGGCATCCGGAGTCCGCCTGATGATCCAGCTCGCGGCCCAGTTCGCCGAGCGTCCCGACGTGCGCTACGGCCTGACGGCCATGTGCGTCGGTCTCGGCCAGGGCGGCTCCGTCATCTGGGAGAACCCGCACTTCGACGGCAAGAAGAGGAAGTAGTCCCGATGGCACACTCGGTCTCCGAACAGTACGCGAACGTCGACTTCTCCCCCATCCAGGCGCTGACCGAGGGCGAGGTGATCACGCACTCCCCGGTCCGTGACATCCGCCTCGCCTCCGGCAAGGTGCTCGCCCTGATCACGCTCGACAACGGACGCGATCACACCCGCCCCAACACGCTGGGACCCGCGACGCTCACCGCGCTCGGCGAGACGCTCGACGCTCTCGCGCGCCGTGCCGCCGCCGGGGAGATCCAGGCGGTCGGCATCACCGGCAAGCAGTACATCCTGGCCGCCGGCGCCGACCTGTCCGACATCAGCAAGGTCGGCTCGCGCGACAACGCCCGCCTCATCGCCCAGCTCGGCCACAAGGTGCTCGGCAAGCTCGGCGAGCTAGGCGTGCCCTCGTTCGCGTTCGTGAACGGACTCGCCCTCGGTGGCGGACTGGAGATCGCCCTGAACTCCAGCTACCGCACGGTGGACTCGTCCGCTGCCGCGATCGCGCTGCCCGAGGTCTTCCTCGGCATCATCCCCGGATGGGGTGGCGCGTACCTGCTGCCGAACCTCATCGGCATCGAGAACGCCCTCGAGGTCGTCATCTCCAATCCGCTCAAGCAGAACAGGATGCTGAAGCCGCAGCAGGCGTTCGATCTCGGGATCGTCGACGCGATCTTCCCGGCCGCGAACTACCTCGAGAACTCGCTCGCCTGGGCCGATGCAGTACTCGGCGGCAAGAAGGTCGAGCGCCGCAACGAGCCAGGCAAGATGGAGCGGCTCACCAAGTGGCCGATCGCCGTCAAGATGGCGCGCGGCATGCTCGAGTCGAAGATCGGCACCGTTCCGAAGTCGCCGTACGCTGCTCTCGAACTGCTCGACAAGGCGAAGAGCGGCACGAAGGCGGAGGGGTTCGCCCGCGAGGACGAAGCCCTTGCGGATCTCGTCACCGGCGACCAGTTCGCCGCCTCGATGTACGCGTTCGACCTGGTGCAGAAGCGCGCGAAACGCCCCGTCGGCGCGCCGGACAAGCAGCTGGCCAAGAAGGTCACGAAGGTCGGCATCATCGGTGCGGGTCTCATGGCCAGCCAGTTCGCCCTGCTGTTCGTGCGCAAGCTCCAGGTGCCGGTCCTCATCACGGATCTGGATCAGGCTCGCGTCGACAAGGGCGTGGCCTACATCCACGAGGAGATCGGCAAGCTCGAGGCGAAGGGCCGCCTCGACGCGGACTCCGCCAACAAGCTGCGGGCGCTCGTGACCGGCACCACCGACAAGAGCCTGTACGCGGACTGCGACTTCGTCATCGAGGCCGTGTTCGAGGAGGTCGGCGTCAAGCAGCAGGTGTTCGGCGAGATCGAGAAGATCATCGCCGAGGACGCGATCCTCGCGACCAACACCTCGTCGCTGTCGGTGGAGGAGATCGGCGCGAAGCTCGCTCACCCCGAGCGTCTCGTCGGATTCCACTTCTTCAACCCGGTCGCCGTGATGCCTCTGATCGAGATCGTCAAGACGCCCGTGACCTCCGAGGCCGCCCTGTCGACGGCGTTCGTGGTGGCGAAGAACCTGGGCAAGAACGCGGTCCTGACCGCTGACGCCCCGGGGTTCGTCGTCAACCGCCTCCTCGCCAAGGTCATGGGAGAAGCAGCTCGTGCGGTCTACGAGGGCACACCGGTCACCGACGTCGAGAAGGCCTTCGCTCCCCTCGGGTTGCCGATGGGGCCGTTCCAGCTCATCGACCTCGTCGGCTGGAAGGTCGCCGCCCACGTGCAGGACACCATGGCGACCGCGTTCCCCGACCGGTTCTACGCCAACGAGAACTTCCACGCTCTCGCTGAGCTCGATGCGGTCGTCGAGAAGGACAAGGGCGGACGGGTGACGGGCTGGACCAAGCAGGCCGAGAAGCTCCTCAAGCCCGCCGTCGGCAAGAATCCCGCATCCGCGGCGACGATCCTGCAGCGCGTGCAGGACGGTCTCGCGAGCGAGATCAAGCTGATGCTTGACGAGGGCGTGGTGCCAGAGGTCGAGGACATCGACCTCTGCCTCATCCTCGGCGCCGGCTGGCCCTTCATCGACGGCGGCGCCTCGCCGTACCTCGATCGCGAAGGTGCCTCGCAGCGCGCATTCGGCGGAGACTTCCACACCCCGCAGATCCGCGGCATCGAGAACCGCTGATCCACAGCACCGAGGGGGGTCGCGCTCGGCGTGGCCCCCTTCTGCGTGCTCAGGGCGCGGGGCGCGGATCGACCTCGCCGGACCGCGGCCAATACGACATGGCCCTCTCCGCGAGCGCCGTGATCGTCAGCGACGGGTTCACGCCGGGATTCGCAGGGACGGCCGCCCCGTCGACCACGTGAAGACCCGGGTGTCCCCAGACCCGGTGGTAGCGATCGACGACTCCCGTGTCGGGCGAGTCGGAGATCACGGCGCCGCCCAGGAAGTGCGCGGTCAGCGGGATGCCGAAGACCTCAGGCCACGACCCCCTGGCCTCGGCGGGCACGCCGCTCTCCTGCTGCATCCGGTCTGCGATCGCTTCCGCGGCACGGTGGGCCTGCGGCAGGTGCGACGGATTGGGTTCTCCGTGGCCCTGCGCGCTCGTCATCACCGTCCGCCCCCATCGCCGACGCAGTGACAGCGTGAGGGAGTTGTCCTCGGTCTGCATGACCAGGGCGATGATCCCGCGCTCGCTCCATCGCCGCAGCGATCCGAGCCGGAGCTGTCGCACCGGCGCCCGCACCGCTCGTGCGACCAGTCTGAGAAGCCGGACCGCGATTCCCGAGTCTCCGCGGACGAGGATCGACGCGAGCGCACCCATCAGGTTCGAGCCGGGTCCGTAGCGCACGTTCTCGACGTGCGTGCGCTCATCGACGTGGAACGAGGTCGTGATCGCGACGCCGCGAGCAAGCTTGAGCGAGGCGGGGACCCTGGTCGCGACCGCACCGTCGAGCGCTTCGGAGTTCGTCCGCGTCAGGCGACCAATCGCCGGGGATACCCGAGGCAGCGCGCCGTCTCGACGCATCCGGTGCAGCAGCTGCTGGGTGCCCCAGGTGCCTGCTGCGAGCACGACCTGGCGGGCGCGAACGGTTCGCCGCCCGTGCCGGATCCACGCGCCGGTGCGCTGCGTGGTGACGGCGAAGCCGCCTTCGGGCAGCTCGCGGACCTCCGTGACGGTGCGCAGCGCCTCGATGACCGCGCCGCGTCTCTCGGCGAGCGGCAGGTAGTTCTTCATGAGGGTGTTCTTGGCGCCGACCCGGCATCCGACCATGCAGTTCCCGCACAGGGTGCAGCCGGTGCGCTCAGGGCCTTCTCCGCCGAAGAACGGGTCGGCGACTCGTTCTCCCGGTCGGCCGAACCACACGCCCACCGGCGCGCGACGGAAGGTCTCGCCGACGCCGAGGTCCTCGGCGGCGCCCGCCATGATGCGCTCGACGGGACCCGTGTGGGGATAGGCCTCCACGACGCCCAGCATCCGCTTCGCCGTCGCATAGTGCGGGGAGAGTTCGCTCTCCCAGTCGGCGAGCCCGCGCCACTGCGGATCCGCGAAGAACGCCACACCGGGCTGGTACAGGGTGTTCGCGTAGTTGAGGGACCCTCCGCCGACTCCCGCACCCGCGAGGATCATCACGTGCGGCAGACGATGGATGCGCTGGACGCCGTAGCAGCCGATGGCAGGCGCCCAGAGATACCGGCGCACGTTCCAGTTCGTCCTGGCGAAGTCGGCATCCTCGAAACGCCGCCCCGCCTCATACACCCGCACCCGGTAGCCCTTCTCCACCAGCCGCAGCGCCGCCACGGAGCCGCCGAAGCCCGAGCCGACGATCACGACGTCCTCGTCGAACTCCTCCCGCCGGCCGGTGGCCTCCGGCCCGCTCATCGACCGACCCGGTCCGCAGGCACGAGCACGGTGAGAGCGGCCGGCCGCACCCCGATCGTGCATTCGTCCTCGCCGATGCGCTCGCCATCGGCATAGACCACGAGTCCCGGCGCGCTGACCGTGACGGAGGTCACCCGACGGTGGGCGACCTCCCGACGCGACAGGTGCGTTCCGCGGAGCAGCAGCGGGAACAGCCCGAGGAGCCGTGCCCTCGTCAGCGGCCGCACATGCACGAGGTCGAGCAGTCCGTCGTCCGGTGCCGCCCCGACGCACAGCGGCATGCCGCCGCCGTAGCTCTCGGTGTTGCCGACGGCGACGAGCGTGCCAGGCGACTGCACCGCAGGTCCGCCGTCGACGGAGACGACGAAGTCCAGGGGGCGCAGTCGGGCCAGCTCGATGAGCAGCGCGAGGTAGTAGCGCAGCACCCCGTGCGGCCACCGCAGTCTGTTCGTGCGATCGCTCACCTTCGCGTCGAATCCGAGCGCCGCGATGGTGAGGAACGACGAGGTGCGCTCCGAGGTGCGGATCTCTCCGACGTCGATCGCCCGCGGTGAACCCGTGAGCGCGAGCTCGACAGCGGCGGCAGGATCACGACGTGGCAGGCCGAGCGCCCTGGCGAGGTCGTTGCCCGTGCCCGCGGGGACGAGCACGACCGGGACCGCGGCCGCGCACACGAGGTCCAGGATGCCGGACAGCGTGCCGTCTCCCCCGACGACGACCAGCACACGAGGCTCCTCGGCGAGGGCCTCGGCGGTGAGCAGCAGACTCGAGGCGGAGGACTCCCCCACGTAGACGCGATGATCGGCACCGCGGGAACGGAGATGGGCGATCGCCGCCTCGGCCTCGCGCCCGCCCCGCCCCTTGCCTGCGAAGGGATTCGTCAGCACGGCGATGTGCTGAGACACCTCAGGACCGCCGTTCCGGAGAGATCAGCGCGCCCGGATTCAGTATCCCGGTCGGGTCGAGCTCCCGTTTGATCGCGGCGAGGATCCGCACGCCGGTCTCGCCGATCTCCTGCGCCAGCCACGGCGCGTGATCCCGCCCGACCCCGTGGTGGTGGCTGATCGTGCCGCCCGCCGCGAGGATCGCGTCGTTGGCTCGCGCCTTGACCTGATCCCAGACCGTCAGGGGGTCGGAGCGGATGCCGGCGAGCACCGTGAAGTACAGCGACGCGCCCGTCGGATAGATATGCGAGACGTGGCACAGCACGTGCGATCTGGCGCGAGCATCCGCGAATCCGGCGTTCAGTGCCGTCGTGACCGCCGTGCGGAGCGTCAGCAGATTCGACCACGTCGTGGCGGTCTCGAGCGTCTCGCAGAACACCCCGGCATCCAGCAGCGAGTCGCGGAGGTACGGGCCGTCGAAGCGTCCGGCGACCCATTCCTCCGCGGCGCTCTCGCCGGAGGGCGTTCCTCCGGCAGCGGACAGCAGCGCTGCGGTGCGCGACCTCCGCTCGGCGATGCCCTCTCCCTCGTACACCGTGACGACGGCCGCGCCTTTCGCCAGCGCCTGGCCGATCCTGCCGACCTGCGCGAGGCTGACAGCCGTCTCGGCCTCGTCGGAGAGTCGCACGACGGTCGGGCCGCCGCCGTGCTGGGCGACCCGTCGCAGTCCGTCGACGCCGCTCGCGAAGTCGGGGAACGTCCACGATTCGACCAGCCGATCGCGCGGCACAGGATGGATCCGCACCCGTACCTCCGTGATGACCCCGAAGATGCCCTCGGAGCCGAGGAACACCCGCACGAGATCGGGACCTGCGGCGGAGCCGGGCGCCCTGCCGAGCGCGAGATCACCGGTGGGGGTCGCGACGCGGACGCCGGTCACCATCGCGTCGAAGCGGCCGTGACCGGCGGAGTTCTGTCCTGACGACCGCGCGGCCGCGAACCCGCCGATGGTGGCGTAGCGGAAGCTCTGCGGATAGTGTCCGAGCTCGTACCCGTGGGCACCGAGCAGGGCCTCGGCATCCGGACCCGTGGTGCCCGCCGCGAGCACCGCCTCTGCGCTGACCTCGTCGAGACGGATGAGCCCGGACAGTCGCCGCAGATCGAGACTGACGACGGCCCGATGCTCGCCACGCTCCGGAGTGAGTGCTCCGACGACGCTCGTTCCCCCGCCGTAGGGGATCACGGCGATCTGCCGGGATCCGGCGAGGCGCAGGACGGCCGCGACCTGGTCATGGCTTCCCGGCGACACGACGGCGTCTGTTACGGCCCGCGTGCGCAGTCGCGCACGCAGCAGATCAGGGGTCGACCGCCCGCCGGAGTGCCGGATCCGGGCCTCTGGAGTGACGTCGACGTGCTCGACGCCGACGACGGCACCCAGCGCGCTCAGGTCCCCCGCATCCAGCGCGGTGGGTTCGATCCGCACCTCGTGCAGTTTCACGGGATCCTCCGGGCGGCGGATGCGACCGAGCAGCATCGGGAGGAGCGCGCGCACGGCGCGCGGAAGCGGCTTCTCTCGTGCCGGGTCGCCCCACCCGTTCCACCGCATCTCGGTCGGTCCGGCAGCACTGCCGTTCTCGTCGCCCATGCGTTACAGTGTGACAGATCATGGAAGAACGTCAAGCACGCACGGTCCCACCCACGCCGGAAGCTCCGCGGTGGGATGCCACGCAGTCGCGCATCCTCGACGCCGCCGACGATCTCATCGGCCGCAGGGGTGTGCACGATGTGACGATCGCCGAACTCGCCCGACGGGCGGGCCACAGTAGACCGACGATCTACCGCAGCTGGAGCGACGCCGACGACGTGGTGCGCGCCGCGCTGCTCCGGCGCGTCGCCGCAGTGCTCGCGCACTTCCCCGTGCCACCCGAGACCCGTGACACCCTCGTCGACGAAGTGCTCCGGTTCTCCGCACTGTTCCGCGCCGATGACGTCTTCGGGCGACTGCTCGAGGATGAGCCCGAGGTCTTCACGCGATACACCCTGCAACGGGTCGGCTCGAGTCAGCGGTTGATCCTGCAGTGGCTCGCCACGGCGATCGCCGCAGCTCAGCAGAGTGGCACGGTGCGCCGCGGTGAGCCGGACGAGATCGCGGTGATGCTCCTGCTCATCGCCCAGTCCGCGGTCCTGTCGCACGGAACCGTGTCCGACCTCCTCTCCGAGACCGCCTGGGAGCGCGAGCTGCGGGCCGCACTGGACGGGCTGCTGCGACCATGACCACGGACTCCCCCGACCTCAACGTCGCGCGTCGGGCGATCGAGCTGAGCAGGTCGGGCTCCGACACCACAGACGTCCTCGTGGTCGGCGGAGGCATCACCGGGGTCGGCACCGCACTCGATGCGGCTTCGCGCGGCCTTCGGGTCACGCTGATCGAAGCCGAGGACCTCGCCTTCGGGACGAGCAGGTTCAGCTCGAAGCTCGTGCACGGCGGGCTCCGCTACCTCGCGACGGGCGACATCGCCACCGCCGAGGAGAGCGCGCGTGAGCGTCATCTGCTGATGACCGTCATCGCGCCGCATCTGATCAGACCGCTGGGGCAGCTCCTGCCCTTCAGCCCGTCGGTATCGGCCCGACAGCGAGCCGCCGGCGTCGCCGGCATGACAATGGGCGATCTGCTCCGGCTCCGGGCACGCACACCGCGCAGGATTCTGCCCGCCCCGCATCCGGTGTCGGCTCGGACCGCCCGCCGGCTCGTACCGGCGCTCGAGGCCGGAGGCCTGCGCGGCGGGATGCTCTCGTACGACGGCCAGCTGGTGGACGACGCCCGGCTGGTCGTGACCGTAGCGCGCACCGCGGCGAGCCACGGCGCGCGGATCCTCACCCGCGTGCGCGCGCTCGCGCTCCGAGCCGACGGGGCGACGGCCGAGGACGCTCTGACGGGAGAGCGATTCGAGATCCGCGCACGGAGCGTGATCAATGCGACCGGAGTCTGGGCGGGCGGTCTCGACCCCTCGATCACGGTGCGTCCGAGTCGCGGCACCCACATCGTGCTGGACGGGGCGGCACTGGGGCATCCGACCGCAGCCCTCACGATCCCTCACAAGGGGTCGATCAGCCGGTACGTCTTCGCTCTGCCGCAGCAGGACGGGAGGGTGATCGTCGGTCTCACCGACGAAGAGGCATCGGGACCCGTGCCGCGCGTCGCGGACCCGACAGAGAGTGAGATCGCATTCCTGCTGTCGACTCTCGGCAGAGTGCTCGCCGAACCGGTCCGCCGCGAGCAGGTGCGCGGGGCGTTCGCGGGACTGCGTCCGCTGGTCGACACCGGCGCACAGGCCACGGCCGACATCTCGAGACGACACCTCGTGGCCGCGGCTGACGAGGGTTTCGTGACCGTCCTCGGCGGCAAGCTCACCACCTACCGGCGGATGGCGGAGGATGCTGTGGACCTCGCCTCGACGGTCCGGGGCCTGAGCGCGCCGGCGAGTCGGACGTCGTCGGTGCGACTGACCGACACCGCACCCCCGAAGACCGACCAGCGTGACGAGTCCATCTCGCGCGCTCAGGTCGAGTTCATGGTACGCGCCGAGGGCGCGATGACCGTCGATGACGTTCTGGATCGGCGCACCCGGATCGGACTCGTCCGCTCGGACAGGGACGCCGCCGCGCCCCGCGTCGACGCCCTGTTGCGCGAGGCGCTCGACAGTCTGGACTGACGCCGCCGAGCTTCCGGCTTCCCGTGCGTATCCGCTGCACGGCACGACGGCGAACGCACGCGGAACAGCGCATGAACACCGTCGCGCACGGAGCTTCGGCGGCGCGATCGCGCCGCCGCACCGTGCACAGTGGGTGTCATGGACATGCTCCTCTCGATGCTCGGCGGCAAGGGGATGTCCGGTCTCTTCAAGACCGGCACCGCGATCCTGACGATCCTGCTGGTGGTACCGGCGCTTCTGAAGATCTTCATCGTGACGGTGGATGAGGGGTGGGCGGCGATCCGCACCCGCAACGGGAAGCCGATCATCCGCAATCGCCCCCAGCGTCGTCCCACTTCGCGAGGCGGCGCGGTCGGCGAGGTGGTCGTCCTCGACCCCGGCTCCCACGGCGCGTTCCCGCTGTTCTACTGGTACAAGCTGATCGACGTCCGGTGCAGGGCGACGGACCTGCCGGCCAGGGAGATGACGGGCGCGGGAGGTCATCAGCATCGCGTCCATGCGTCGTTCGAGTGGCGCCCGATACCCACGGGCCGTGACTTGCGTGTGTTCGAGCTCGACGTCGTGAACGTCAAGGAGCGCGCCTCGAACATCGTCGGCGCGGCACTGCGAGATGTGATCCGCGGACTCGACGGCGCCGAGCTGCCGCACAACGACGAGATCAGCACGCGGGTCATCGCCGCCAGCGCCGACGAGGTGCGTCGGGCGTGCGGTGTGGAGCTCGTGCGGGTCATGGTCACCGGCGATGCGCTCACCGACGGCTACCTGCTCTCCGCCGCGCTGCGTGACTCGGATCGCGGCGCGGAGGTCGCCGCAGCGCTGCATGCGCTCAACTGACAGGGCTGCTCTGCGTGCCCGAGCACAGCTGTCGTGCTAGGTTTTGAACATGTTCGAAACTGGGTCATCGGGGAGCAAGAGCGAGCGGACCCGCGCGCGCATCAGCGCCGCGGCGCTGGAGTCGTTCACGACCCGGGGATACGCCGAGACGACGATGCGGCGCATCGCGGATGAGGCCGGGGTCTCCGTCAGCAATGCGTACTACTACTTCCCCTCGAAGGATCATCTCGTCCAGGCGCTGTACGAGCGGGTGCAGCGCGAGCACGAGGCGACAGCACGCAGCCGTCTCGACGCCGAGCGCTCGCTCGTCGGCCGACTGCGGATCGTCTTCGAAGCGGGGCTGGAGACCCTCGCCGCCTATCGCAGCGTCGCGCCGGGATTCCTCGCGGCGATGATCGCGCCCGACTCCCCCATCAACCCGCTCTCCGCCGATTCGACGCCCGCGCGCGACCTGACGGTCTCCCTGTTCCGCGATGCGGTCGACGGCGCTCAGCACCGTCTGCCCGCCGATGTCGTCGCCCTGCTCCCCGTGGCGCTGCTCGTCATCCACCTCGCTCTCGTCCTCCGCTGGACCTATGACGACTCCGCGGAGCAGCGGAAGACGAGAGACCTGCTCGCCGCGGGGATGCGTCTGCTCGCCGTCGCACTGCCGTTCGTCAGGGTCCCCGGTCTGCACCACGCCACGAGAGAGCTGCTCACCCTGATCGCGGAGGTGCGCGCATGACGACACCCGAGACGCCGAGCGTGCGCACCCCGGAGCATCCGATGGCCTTCACGCGCGACGAGCTGCTCAGTGGAGCGCTCACGACGTGGGTGCTGTTCCTCGCGCTGCTCCCCGCAGGTCTCCTCCTCGCAGCGATCGCTGCGATCCCCGGCTCTTCAGGCTTCGACCTCGGGGCGGTCGGACTCCTGGCCGTGATGGTGCTCGTCGTCGTGGTCGTGGCCGGCGTCGTCGCGCTGCTGCTGCTGCCCTTCGTGCTTCTCGCCGTCTGGCCGTTGGCGACCGCGCTGCACGGCGTACGGCCGATCGCGATCCACCTGCTCTGCTACACGCTGATCGGCGCCGGCCTGGGGTATGCGTATCTGGCGATCTTCGGCGGGCCGGACGCCTCCTGGTTTCTCTCCCCCGCCGGGGCGGTGACATTCGGCACACCCGCGATCGCGGTGACGCTCGCCGTCCCGCTCGGCTGGTGGCTGACCGCGCGACGTGCCCTCCGCCGCGACGCCGGACTCCTCCCGCGATCGCGGCGGCGCATCGATCATGATGCCGCGACGGAGGATGTGCTCGCCGACACCGACAGTGCCTCGCCGATCCGGTGAGCCGGCGCCGCGGGAGGATCCCGCGGACGTCCAGCGCCGTCAGCGTCGCTCGTGCAGGGGCAGGTCGATGGTGCCGGTCTCGCCGGCGTGACGAGCGACGGGGATTCTGGTGCCCAGCACCTGCGCCACGACGTCCTGCGCGATCTTCGAGGCCGTCAGCCCCGCATCCGCGAGGATCTGATCGCGCGAGGCGTGGTCGAGGAACTCATCCGGCAGCCCCAGCTCGTCGACGGCCGTGTCGATGCCTGCCTCGCGCAGCACCTGACGCACGCGCGTGCCGATGCCGCCGACGCGGATGCCGTCTTCGAGGGTGATCACGAGCCGGTGGCGCGCCGCCATGCTCACGATCGACGGCTGCACCGGGATCGCCCACCGCGGATCGATGACGGTCGCCCCGATCCCCTGAGCGCGCAGCCGCTCGGCCACGTCCATCGCCAGCGCGGCGAAGGGGCCGATGGCCACGAGCAGCACGTCTTCGGACTCGCCCCGGGCGAGCACGTCCACGCCGTCGTGCAGCCTCTCGACGGCGGGAAGCTCCGGAGCCACATCGCCCTTGGGGAAGCGGATGACGGTGGGCGCGTCGTCGACGAGCACCGCCTCATCGAGCGCTTCGGTCAACCGCACGCCGTCGCGCGGTGCCGCGATGCGGATGTGCGGGACGATCTGGAGCATCGCCAGGTCCCACATGCCGTGGTGACTCGGGCCGTCGGGGCCGGTCACGCCCGCGCGGTCCAGCACGAAGGTGACGCCGGCGCGGTGCAGCGCGACGTCCATCAGCACCTGATCGAAGGCGCGACCCATGAAGGTCGCGTACACGGCGACGACGGGGTGGAGCCCGCCGAAGGCGAGCCCCGCCGCCGAGGCGACAGCGTGCTGCTCGGCGATGCCGACGTCGTAGACGCGGTCAGGGAACCTCTCGGCGAACGGCGCGAGGCCGGTGGGACGCAGCATGGCGGCTGTCATCGCGATGACGTCGTCACGTCGCTCCCCGACGGCCACGAGAGCGTCGGAGAAGACATCCGTCCACCCGGTCCCGCCGGACGACAGGGTCTCACCCGTCGTCGGGTCGATGCGTCCGACGGCATGGAACTGGTCCGCGACATCGTCGCGGGCGGGCTGATAGCCGCGGCCCTTCTCGGTGATCGCGTGGACGATGACCGGGGCTCCGTACGACTTCGCCAGCTTCAGGGTCTCCAGGAGCGCGGGCAGGTCATGCCCGTCGACCGGGCCGAGGTACTTGATGTCGAGATTGGAATACAGCGCCTCGTTGTTGGTGAAGCGCGAGAGGAATCCGTGCGTGCCGCCGCGGACACCGCGGAAGACCGCCCGGCCGACCGGACCGAAGGCCCGGAAGAGCCGGTCGGACTTGTGGTGGAGCTCCTTGTAAGCGGCAGCGGTGCGCACGCGGTTCAGGAAACGGGACATCCCGCCGATGGTGGGCGCGTAGGAGCGTCCGTTGTCGTTCACGACGATCACGAGGTTGCGGTCGTTGTCGTCGGAGATGTTGTTGAGGGCTTCCCACGTCATCCCGCCGGTCAGCGCGCCGTCTCCGACGACGGCGACCACGTGGCGGTCGGCCCGCCCCGTCGCGGTGAGAGCCCGCGAGACGCCGTCCGCCCAGCTGAGGGAGCTCGACGCGTGCGAGGACTCCACCACATCGTGAGCGCTCTCGGAACGCTGCGGGTAGCCGGCCAGGCCGCCGCGGAGCCGCAGGGACGAGAAGTCCTGACGCCCGGTCAGGAGCTTGTGCACGTACGACTGATGCCCGGTGTCGAAGATGAACGGATCGTCCGGCGAGGAGAACACCCGGTGCAGGGCGATCGTGAGCTCGACGATGCCCAGGTTCGGGCCGAGGTGACCGCCGGTGCGCGAGACGTTCTCGACGAGGAACTCGCGGATCTCGTCAGCGAGTTCGACGAGCTGATCCTCAGACAGGGAGTCGAGGTCACGGGGTCCTGAGATGCTCGGAAGAATGGGCATCTGCACCTCCTCATAGGCACCGTTGGCGGCATCCGATTCCGGTTCGGACGCCTGCTCGATCCTACCCCGGGCACCGGGGAAAGCTCGGAGAACGCCGCTCCCCTTGACACCGGTCCCGGCACACGGCAGAGGGCCCGGTTCCGAAGAACCGGGCCCTCTGTATGCGGGTGATCAGACCAGCGAGCGCAGCACGTACTGCAGGATGCCGCCGTTGCGGTAGTAGTCCGCCTCCCCGGGGGTGTCGATGCGGACGACCGCGTCGAACTCCACGACCTGCTTGCCCTCGGGCGACTCGTCGCTCGGGGTGGCCGTGACGCGGACGGTCTTCGGGGTCACACCGTTGTTGAGCTCCTCCAGCCCGGAGATCGAGACGATCTCGGTGCCGTCGAGTCCGAGCGACTCCCAGCTCTGCCCGGCGGGGAACTGCAGCGGGACGACGCCCATGCCGATCAGGTTCGAGCGGTGGATGCGCTCGAAGCTCTCGGTGATGACCGCCTTGACACCCAGCAGGCTCGTGCCCTTGGCCGCCCAGTCGCGGGAGGAGCCGGAACCGTACTCCTTGCCACCGAAGATGACGAGCGGCGTGCCCTGCTCCTGGTAGTTCATGCTCGCGTCGTAGATGTACGACTGCGGGCCGCCGGGCTGCGTGAAGTCGCGGGTGTATCCACCCTCGACGACCTGGCCGTCGTTGACGGCCGAGACCATCAGGTTCTTCAGACGGATGTTCGCGAAGGTGCCGCGGATCATCACCTCGTGGTTGCCGCGGCGCGAGCCGAAGGAGTTGAAGTCCTTGCGGTCGACACCGTGCTCCGTGAGGTACTGAGCGGCGGGCGTGCCCGGCTTGATGTTTCCGGCCGGCGAGATGTGGTCGGTCGTGACCGAGTCGCCGAGAGTCGCCATCACGCGGGCGCCCTCGATGTCGCGCACCGGGGTGAGCTCCATCGTCATGCCGTCGAAGTACGGCGCCTTGCGCACGTACGTCGAGTTCTCGTCCCACTGGAAGATGTCGTCGTCGGGCGTCGGCAGGCTGCGCCAGCGGTCGTCGCCGTCGAAGACGGTCGCGTACTGCTTGATGAACTGCTCACGCGAGATCGACGAGTCGACGATCTCCTGCACCTCGTCCGGCGTCGGCCAGATGTCCTTGAGGAACACGTCGTTGCCGTCGGATCCCTTGCCGAGCGCGTCGTTCTCGAAGTCGAAGTGCATCGATCCGGCCAGCGCGTAGGCGATCACGAGCGGCGGGCTGGCGAGGTAGTTCATCTTCACGTCGGGGCTGATGCGGCCCTCGAAGTTGCGGTTGCCCGAGAGCACAGCGGTCACGGCGAGGTCGTGCGAGTTGATCGCCTCGGAGACCTCTTCGATCAGCGGACCGGAGTTTCCGATGCAGATGGTGCAGCCGTAGCCGACGGTGTAGAACCCGAGGCCCTCGAGGTCCTTGTCGAGGCCGGACTTCTCGTAGTAGTCCGTGACGACCTTGGATCCCGGTCCGAGCGTGGTCTTGACCCACGGCTTCTGCTTGAGGCCCTTCTCGAGCGCCTTGCGGGCGACGAGACCGGCCGCGATCATCACCGACGGGTTCGACGTGTTGGTGCACGAAGTGATCGCCGCGAGGGTGACCGCACCGTTGTCGAGGATGTAGTGCTCGCCGCTCGGCGTGGTGACAGGGACGGGCTTCGACGCGTTCGCCGGTGCGCCGCTGTTGATGTGCACGGGCCGGGTGGTACGCGGCTCCTCCTCGCCGGGGGCGTTGCCGGGGTCCGACGCGGGGAACGAGTGCTTCGACTCGAGGTCGACCATGTCGTCCGAGGTCGAGGGTGCGGCGTAGGCGAGGATGTCCTGCTCGAACTGCGTCTTCGCCTCGGAGAGGAGGATGCGATCCTGCGGGCGCTTCGGGCCGGCGATGGAGGGCACGACGGTGCCGAGGTCGAGCTCGAGGTACTCGCTGAAGACGGGCTCCTGCGAGGCGTCGTGCCAGAGCTTCTGCTCCTTGGCGTACGCCTCGACGAGCGCGACGGCCTCTTCGCTGCGACCGGTCAGGCGCAGGTAGTCGAGGGTGACGTCGTCGATCGGGAAGATCGCGGCGGTGGAGCCGAACTCCGGCGACATGTTGCCGATCGTGGCGCGGTTCGCCAGCGGCACGGAGGCCACGCCCTCGCCGTAGAACTCGACGAACTTGCCGACGACGCCGTGCTTGCGCAGCAGGTCGGTGATGGTGAGCACCACGTCGGTCGCCGTGACGCCGGCGGGGATCTCACCGGAGAGCTTGAAGCCGACCACGCGCGGGATGAGCATCGACACGGGCTGGCCGAGCATGGCCGCCTCCGCCTCGATGCCGCCGACGCCCCAGCCGAGCACGCCGAGGCCGTTGACCATGGTGGTGTGCGAGTCGGTGCCGACGCAGGTGTCGGGGTAGGCGCGCAGCACGCCGTCCACGTCACGGTCGTAGATGACCTTGGCGAGGTGCTCGATGTTCACCTGGTGCACGATGCCGGTTCCGGGCGGGACGACCTTGAAGTCGCTGAACGCCGTCTGGCCCCAGCGCAGGAACTGGTACCGCTCGCCGTTGCGCTCGTACTCGATCTCCACGTTGCGCTCGAGCGCGTTCTCGGAACCGAAGAGGTCGGCGATGACCGAGTGGTCGATCACCATCTCGGCGGGCGAGAGCGGGTTGATCTTGTTCGGGTCTCCGCCGAGTGCCGTGACCGCCTCGCGCATGGTGGCGAGGTCGACGATGCAGGGCACGCCGGTGAAGTCCTGCATGACGACACGGGCGGGCGTGAACTGGATCTCGGTGCTGGGCTCAGCCGCAGCATCCCAGGAGCCGAGGGCCTCGATCTGGGCCTTCGTCACGTTCGCGCCGTCTTCGGTGCGCAGCAGGTTCTCGAGGAGGACCTTGAGGCTGAAGGGGAGCTTGTCGAAACCGGGCACCGTGTCGATGCGGAAGATCTCGTAGTCGGTGCTGCCGACCGTCAGGGTGCTCTTGGCACCGAAGCTGTTCACCGTGGACACGAATCCGTCTCCTTCTATTCGGATGGGAGCGACAGGCGCCTCCATCTTGCTCGTCAGCGAGCCCCTGCGGCTAGCAAGGCAGACCTAACCAGTCTGCTCCGCTCAGCCTCCGGGCGAAAGCCTTCAATTTATCTTGATGTCAAGATAAATCTATCACGCCGTCGAGCGTGCGTCATCCGCCGGAGTGCGGGGATACAGCGCCCTCACCACGAGCCAGGTGACGGCGATGAGAGGCGCGAACAGCGGCAGCCCCATGATCAGCTTCAGCGTGCCGAGCGCGGTCACCTGCTCGGTCAGGTAGAGCGGGAGCTGCACCGCGAGCCGGGCGAAGAAGAGCGCAGCCCACGCGATGCCGAGCCAGAAGAACGCCCGACGCTTGCGGCGGTCGGTGCGCCAGCCCGTGCCCTCTCCCATCAGGAAGCCGACCGCGAGTCCGATGAGGGACCAGCCGATGAGCGCCGAGATGAGGATCGCCGTGCCGTACGCGGCATTCGTGATGAGGCCGGGCACGAAGTTGTCCTGCCCGCGCCCCGTCCACAGCGCGAGCCCCGCGGCCGCGGCCGCGGCGACGAGTCCGCCGATCGCGGCCGAGGGCGGCGACTTCTGCACGAGACGGACGATGGTGAACAGTGCCGCGATGCCGACCGACACGCCGAGGGCGAGGATCAGGGGCTCGGGGCTGATCGTGAACAGCACGACGAAGGCCAGGCTCGGCAGAACCGACTCGAGGATGCCGCGCCATCCGCCGATCGCCGACCAGACGACCTTCTGGGTGCTGGCGCTCTCGGAAGGGTCGAGGCCCGCACGTCTGGCGGCCCCGCCGAGCGCCGCGCCGAGGATGTCCGACGCGCTCTGCTCGCGCTCCGGATCCGGTGCCTGCGCGCTCACGCGGAGCCGGGGGTCGCCGGCATCTTCAGCGGGATCAGGTCGCGCGGCGGCATCGGGGCGCCCCCGCGCACGACGACGATGGAGCGGAAGAGGTCTTCGACCTTGGCCGCGGCCTCGAGATCGGATGCCGCGGCGCCGCCGATCACACCGCGCAGGAACCAGCGAGGTCCGTCGATGCCGACGAAACGGGCGAGTCGGAGCTCGGACCCCTCGTTCGCGGTGGCAGGCACCTCGGCGAGCAGCTCCTTGCCGAGCGGCCCCTCGCGCTCCTCGACACGTCCGCCCTGGGTGCGCACCTGGTCGCGCAGCTGCACACGGGTCTCGTCCCAGAGACCTCCGGAGCGCGGCGCGGCGAACGGCTGCACCTGCAGGGAGGAGTCCGCGTAGTCGAGACCGACCGCGACGATGCGCTTGGACTGCTCCTCGACCTCGAGGCGCAGATTCAGGCCCTCGCGCGGGAGGATCTTGATGCCGCCGAGGTCGATGTAGGGACGGACCGGGTTGGCCTCGGAGTCGTCGAACGGCCCCTGGGTCGCCCGGTCCAGCGGTGCTGACTTCGAGGGCGTGGCGTTGTTGTCAGTCATTGGTGTGTCCTCCCGAACGGGAATCGGTTCCTGCCTGGTAGCCGGTCGATCCGAAGCCACCCTCGCCGCGGACGCTGTCCGGCAGCTCCTCGACGGGGATGAACACGGCACGGGTGACCGGCATCACGATCAGCTGGGCGATGCGATCGCCGACGGCGACATCGTACGCGCTGTGGATGTCGGTGTTGATCAGGCTCACCTTGATCTCACCGCGGTAACCGGCATCGACCGTGCCCGGCGAGTTGACAATCGAGATGCCGTGCTTCGCCGCGAGTCCGCTACGAGGCACCACGAAAGCCGCATAGCCGTCCGGCAGCGCGATGCGCACCCCGGTCGCGACCAGCGCGCGCTCCCCCGGGCCCAGATGCACGGCCTCGGCAGCCACCAGATCCGCTCCGGCATCGCCGGGGTGGGCGTAGCCGGGGACCGTAGAGGCGATAATGGGGACATCAACGGATTCAGTCACCCCACGAGGCTAATGCAGAACAACGCCCCCGACGCGCGGATCAGCTACCGCGAGAGACTGTCGCCCAGCCTGTGGCTGCTGGTGACGGTCGCCCTCGCAGGCCCGATGGTGTCCCTCATCTTCGTGCCCGTCGGATCGACCGTCGCCCTGATCGTCGGAGCAGCCGTCTCCGCGCTGCTCGTCGTGGCGTTCATCGTGCTCAACCCGGTCGTCAGCGTCGACGGCGGGGTGCTGCGCGCCGGGCGAGCCCACATCGACGTCTCCCACCTCGGAGCGCCCATCGCGTTGAACGCGGAGGAGGCGCGACAAGCGCGCGGTCCTGGGCTGCCGGCACGCGGCTGGCATCTCATCCGCGGGGGCATCGACGGCGTCGTCGTCGTGCCCAACCTCGACCAGGACGACCCGGTCGACACGTGGACGATCTCGTCGCGGACGCCCGATCGTCTGGCCGCCGCCATCGTCGCGGCTCAGCGCTGAATCGCGGCCCAGCGCGGAATCGCGCCCCAGCGCTGGATCGCGGCGCAGCGCTGAGTGACGCCTCATCGCCGAATGACCATCCGCTTGGAGAAGACGACGCGCCCCTGACCGTGAGGCCGGGGGCGCGTGGAATCTCGTGCGCGTGCGCTCAGGCGGCGCACTCCTTGCAGATGGGGCCGGAGGAGCCCTCGTGATCGAGCTGTGAACGGTGCTTCACGAGGAAGCAGTTCATGCAGGTGAATTCGTCCTGCTGCGCGGGCAGCACGACGACATCGAGCTCGAGGTCGGAAAGATCGGCTCCGGGGAGGTCGAAGCTGGACGGATTGTCCGCGTCCTCGTCTCCCGTGGAACCGGAGAGCTTGTCCGGCACACGCTCCTTGAGGGCTTCGATCGACTCGGAGTCGTCTTCACTCTTGCGGGGAGCGTCGTAGTCGGTTGCCATGTGGTGAATCTCCACTTTCATGCGAGTGGGTGGTGCGCCGTCGGGGTAATCGGCGGCCATAGTTTGCACGACCTCGAACGAATAAGCAAATGCCCGTGGGTGCGACAGACCAAACTGACGGCACGCCCAGAGTATTCCCGGCTCGGGGCACCCCTGCGTGACACCATGAACGCACACCCATCAGAGGGGCATTCGCATGGAAAACGTCACCATCGTCGGCACAGAAGCAGGAGTGCTCGTACTCGCGACCGAGTCGGGCGAGCGGTTCGCGCTGCCCATCGACGACGTCCTGCACCGTGAGATCCGTCGCGCCACCCGCCAGAGCGAACCCACCGCCCAGCGTCTCGCCGCGAGTCCCCGCGACATCCAGGCGCAGATCCGCGCGGGGCTCACGGCCCCGGAGGTGGCAGAACTGCTCGGGATCTCCGTCGAGGACGTCGCGCGTTTCGAAGGCCCCGTCCTCGCCGAGCGCGAACACGTCATCGGTCAGGCCCTCGCCGTACCCGTGCTGATCGGCAGCGAGGTCGAGCCCGACGCGCAGCCGACCTTCGGCACCGCCATCCGCGCCAAGCTCGCCGAGCTCGAGGCGTCATCCGAGCGCTGGGCCAGCTGGAAGGACGAGAGCGGCTGGATCATCAAGCTCGAGTTCTCCGCCAACGAGGTCGAGCACGATGCGAGGTGGAGCTTCGACCCGCGTCGCAGCGCCCTGTCGCCGCTCAACGCCGACGCGACCCAGCTCTCGCGCCAGGGTTCGCTCCCGGAAGGTCTCATCCCGCGGCTGCGAGCCGTCGAGGCTGAGCGCCAGGCGTCGCCCTACAAGGACGACAGCCGCTTCGACTCCGGTGCCTTCGGTCCGCGGCTCGTACCGGCACCCGAAGCGGACGTCGAAGACCCCGCGGCACCGGAGCGCTCGACGGCAGCGGTGCAGGACGCCGCGATCAAGCGCGCGCCCGACTCGTCGACGACCAGCCCGGAGACCGCAGACCTGCTCGAGGCGCTGCGCCGCCGGCGTGGTCAGCGTGAGACCGCTCCGATCCTGAGCGACGTCGACGAGGACTCCGGCCAGAACCCGATCGCCCTCTTCGATGCGTTCGAGAGCGCCGACTCCGACGAGGACGACGATCCGACGGATGCCGCCCCGGAGCCGTCGAACGAGTCGACCGGCGGTCGGCGCAAGCGCCGCAACGCGATGCCCTCGTGGGACGAGATCGTGTTCGGCGCCCGCACCGACGAGTAGGCCCGTCTCGCCGCCACCGCTTCAGCGGGCGAAGGCCCCGAACCGCAGCAGCGGAACCTGACGCTCTTCGGGCGTGAGGCCGCCGTGCTGACCGATCATCCCCCGGTTGCGCTGGTCATGGGCCGTCCCGTCGTACACGGCGTGATTGCTCCGAGACACGACGAGCACGTCTCCGATCCGCGACGCGGCCGCCGGCGTGACCACGGGACCGAACAGACCCGAATCGATCGCCGCACCACGGGTGCCCACGTCGGCGAGTCCGTCCAGGTCCGCCGTCAGGCGGGACGACACGGCCTCGGCATCCGCGTCCGGGTCCAGATAGAGATGCAGCATCCGCGGCTCGCCGCCGACGAGGGCGACGCCCTCGAGATGCTCGGCCTCCAGGACGACCTGCCGGTGGGCGGGAACGTCGACCATCCCGTGGTCCGAGGTCACGAGGACGCCGACGCCGGGGGGAACCCGGTGCGCCAGGGCGGCATCGATCTCCTCGAGCGCGGCGACCCAGTGCCCGGAGTCGACGCCGTACCGGTGTCCGGCCTTGTCTGCTTCGGGGAGGTAGCAGTACACGAGGGAGCCCGGATGCCGTTCGGCCAGGTCGTACGCGGCCGCCACCCGTTCGGCGGGCGTCTGCGCGGCGACGAACTCCGCCCCGCGCAGGGTCGCTCGCGTGAAACCGCTGCCGGCGTACGCGGCGACACCGACCGCGAACGTCGGGCGCCCTTCGGCGGCAGCGCGCTCGAACACCGTGGGCGACGCCTGCCAGGTCGCGGGGTCCAGCCCCTCCGACTCCCACCCCGTGAGCTGGTTGACGAGGATGCCGCGCGACGGGTCGAGCACCCGGTAGCCGACCAGCCCGTGCTGTCCCGGCCAGACGCCGGTCAGCAGGCTGGTGAGCGCCGCCGCGGTGGTCGAGGGGAAGACCGAGTGCGCGACGTCCTTCTTCGCCATCCCGGTCGTGAGTGCGCGTGCATGGCCGGCGTGGGCCCGCAGGCTGATCGCACCGAGTCCGTCGATGAGGACCAGCACCACCGACTCCGCGCGCGGCAGAACGGCGGATTCGCCCCGGAGTGCGGCGAACATGTCGTCCGCCACCCCGGCGACGCTCCGGGCTGCAGACGACTCGGGCGGTAGCATGAGGGACATCCGAGCCAGTCTGACACAGGCTCCCGTACGCCCTCAGCCTCGCACCATTCAGGATGGCCATGCCCAAGACCCCGCCTCCCGAGCTCGCCCCGGAGCGTATCCAGGACATCGACCTCGAAAGCGAGATGCAGGGGTCGTTCCTCGAGTACGCGTACTCGGTCATCTACTCGCGCGCGCTGCCCGATGCCCGCGACGGCCTGAAGCCGGTGCAGCGGCGCATCCTCTACCAGATGGCGGAGATGGGGCTGCGGCCCGACCGCGGTCACGTCAAGAGCGCGCGTGTCGTCGGCGAGGTCATGGGAAAGCTGCACCCCCACGGCGACTCCGCGATCTACGACGCCCTGGTGCGCCTCGCCCAGGAGTGGGCACTGCGCGTGCCGCTCGTCGACGGCCACGGCAACTTCGGCTCGCTGGATGACGGACCCGCCGCCGCCCGCTACACCGAGGCCCGCCTGGCCTCCCCCGCGATGGCACTGACGGAGGATCTCGACGAGGACGTCGTCGACTTCATCCCGAACTACGACGGGCAGTTCCAGCAGCCCTCCGTGCTCCCCGCCGCCTTCCCCAACCTCCTCGTCAACGGCGCCAGCGGCATCGCCGTCGGCATGGCCACGAACATGGCGCCGCACAACCTGATCGAGGTCGTGGCCGCGGCGACCCATCTGCTCGAGAACCCGGACGCGACGACCGAGGACCTCATGGAATTCGTCCCTGGTCCCGACTTCCCCTCCGGCGGCATCCTCATGGGCCTCGACGGCGTCAAGGACGCGTACGCGAACGGCCGCGGGGCGCTCAAGGTCCGCGGCAAGGTCTCGGTCGAACCGCTCGGACCCCGTCGCACCGGGATAATCGTGTCCGAGCTGCCGTACATGGTCGGCCCGGAGCGGCTGATCGAGAAGATCCGCGACGCGGTGCAGTCGAAGAAGCTGCAGGGCATCAGCGACGTCACCGACCTCACCGACCGCAATCACGGACTTCGCGTCGCCATCGGCATCAAGACCGGCTTCGACCCGAACGCCGTGCTCGAGCAGCTGTACCGTCTCACGCCCCTGGAAGACTCCTTCAGCATCAACAACGTCGCTCTGGTCGACGGGCAGCCGCGCACGCTCGGCCTCAAGGAGATGCTCCGCGTCTATGTGGCGCACCGTCTCGAGGTGATCACCCGTCGCAGCCGTTTCCGGCTGGCACGCCGTGAGGAGAGGCTGCACCTGGTCGAGGGACTGCTCATCGCGATCCTCGACATCGACGAGGTCATCCAGGTCATCCGCTCGTCCGACGACTCCGAGCAGGCGCGCACCCGACTGCGCTCCGTCTTCGACCTGAGCGAGCTGCAGGCCGAGTACATCCTGGAGCTCCGGCTGCGTCGGCTCACGAAGTTCTCCCGCATCGAGCTCGAGGCCGAGCGCGACTCCCTCCTCGCCGAGATCGCCGCGCTGCGGGAGCTGCTCGGCAGCGACGTGCTGCTGCGGGCGGCGGTGGCACGGGAGCTGGATGCCGTGGCCGACGCCTACGGCACCCCTCGGCGCACCCTGCTGATGAACGCCGCACCGCCCAAGCCCCGTGCCACGAAGGGTGCCGTCGACCTTCAGATCGCGGATGCGCCCACCGTGCTCGTGCTGTCCACGACAGGTCGCGCGGTGCGCGTCGATCTGGGCGAGGGACAGGAGCTCACGACGCCGGCTCGCCGCAGCAAGCACGACGCGATCCTGGCGACCGTGCAGACGACGGTGCGCGCCGAGATCGGGGCGCTGACGACCGAGGGCCGCGTGCTGCGCTTCTCCCCCGTCGATCTCCCGTCCGTGCCGTCCTCGTCGGTGCAGCTGGCCGCGGGCGCTCCGCTCCGCGACTACCTCGGGATCACCACCCGAGGCGAGCGGATCCTCGGGTTCGTGCGCTTCGACAGCGACACCCCGATCGCGCTGGGCACCGCGCAGGGCACGGTGAAGCGCATCGTCCCCTCCACGCTGCCCGTGCGTCCCGACCTCGAGGTCATCGGCATGAAGCCCGGCGACACCGTGGTCGGCATCGCCGACGCTCAGGACGACGCGGATCTCGTCTTCGTGACCACCGACGCGCAGCTGCTGCGCTTCTCCGCGTCCGCAGTGCGGCCGCAGGGCGCCCCTGCCGGAGGCATGGCGGGCATCAAGCTCGGCGCGGGGGCATCCGTCCTCTTCTTCGGCGCGGTCTCTCCTGACGCCGATGCGGTGGTCGCGACCGTCTCCGGTGCGGAGAGCAGCCTGCCCGGCACGGATCCCGGCCGCGGCAAGGTCACCCCGTTCGCGGAGTACCCCTCGAAGGGGCGAGCGACCGGCGGCGTCCGCGCCCACGCGTTCCTCAAGGGCGAAGACCGCCTCACGGTCGCGTGGGTGGGCCCGAATCCTGCTCAAGCCGTCGATCCCACCGGCGCCGTGCGCAAGCTGCCCGAAGCCGTCGGACGTCGCGATGGCTCGGGTCAGTCGATCGAGGGTGTGATCGGCAGCATCGGCCGAACCCTGGTGTGAGCCGGCGGCTCAGAGCCTCAGCGCCAGGATGTTGGCGGTGAGGCCGGCTGCCGTCCCGCAGAGGATGACGGTGTCGCCTCGACCGACTCGTCCGCTCTCGAGAGCGCGAGCGAGCATGAAGGGCACCGAGGCGGAGACCATGTTCCCGTAGGCGGACACCTCGTCGACCCGCCGGTCCGCGGGGATGCCCAGACGGTCCAGCATGGGTCCGAGGGCTGCGGAGGCCTGGTGCGGGACCCACAGCGCGACGTCGTCGTACGCGACGCCGGATGAGTCGTGGAACGTCTCGAAGAACCCGGGGAGCACGCGCATCATCCCGAGCAGCGCCCGCCGGCCGTCCATGTCGAACAGGTAGTCCGCCGGATCCGCCTCGGCGTAGACCTGGGCGGGCGAGCGCGAGAGGCCTCCCCTGATCTCGGTGTCGTGCGCGTACGCGGGCCAGGTGCGCTGGGCGCTGGCGATCACGCCACGGTCTGCGTCGATCGAGCGCCTCAGCACGACGGCCGCTCCGGCGTCGCTGAACAGTTCATAGCTCTCGCGCTGCTCGGGGTCGAGGAAGCGGGTGCCCACGTCGCCGGCGAAGACGAGGATCGTCTCGTGATCGCCCGCATCGAGGTACCGCGACGCGACATCGAGTGCGGTGATGAAGCTCGTGCAGGTCGAGTTGACGTCGAAGGCGGCGGCGTGACCCGTCAGGGTGAGACGCTCGAGCACGAGCGCCGCGGTGCACGGGATGGGCTGGACGCCCGCGGCAGAGGCGCCGAGCACCAGATCGACCCCGTCGGCCGTGATCCCCGCGTGGGTCAGTGCGCGCTCACATGCCTCGGTGAGCATGTCGAGGTGCGAGCGGTCGTCTTCGATCCGGTACCTGATCTCGCCGCCGAACCGGACGGTCTGCGCGGGCAGCGATGTCCCCCACCCCGCGATCTCGCAGTTCCTCACCATCGACGCTCCCCCCATTCCTGCACGACGCGGCGCAACTTGGCCGAGCCGTCGTTCACATACTCCACGAAGGAGATCTCCGGCCGCTCGCAGCCGAGCCGGTCCAGCAGCGCATGCACCTCGCTCCGGACGCTGCCCGCGGAGCCGTCATCCAGGCGGTCCAGCGCGATCTCGAGCTGGGCGTCGCCGATCTGGCGGATCCGGTACTCATCGAAGCCCTCGGCGTAGAGCAGGGCGCGGGTGATCACATCGGCGAAGACCGGGATGCTGCGCCCATCCCGTCCGCGGAGGACCAGAGTGTCTCCTTCTCGTCCCTCGATCCGCTCGATCGCCGTGAGCGCGCTGCCGCACGCGCAGGGGGCGGAGCGCTCCCGCAGCACATCGCCGAGGCGATAGCGCACGATCGGCTGCGCGCGGCGACGGAGATCGGTCACGATGGGCGTGAATCGGACGCCATCCAGCATCTCGCGCTCGACGAGGATGTTGTCCTCGTTCAGGTGGATCACTCCCTGCTCGCACGTGTGCGCGAGGAAGCCCTCGGTGCACTGGTAGAGCTGGTGCAGTCGGTCCTGCCTCAGCGACCGCACGATGTGCTGCTCGTCGGCGAGCTCGAGCACCTCGGCGACCGAGTACACCTTCTGGGGCCTGAGCTCGAGTTCGCCGGCATCGACCGCACGGGCGATCAGGCGGAGCACCGACGGCGGCGCGACGAGGATCGTGGGCCGGTAGTCGCGCAGCCGTGCGAGGTTGTCCGCCATGTCGGCGAACACGTCGAAGTAGCGGAACGAGACCGCCTTCGAGCCGACGGATTCGTACAGCGTGTTGTCGGCCCGCAGGAACAGGGCGATCCGGTGTCCGAGCAGCCCGCCGCGAGGCAGAGTGCGCGCGAGCACGGTCCCGACCCAGGCGTCGCGCTCGGCGGCGCTCACCACGAACACGCCACGGTGTCCGCTGGTCCCGCTGGAGAGACCGACGGAGTGCGAGCCGAGGTCGGCGTCGAACTCCCGCGAGCGTTCGTTGGAGAGGGCGAGGGCGAGGGCGTCCCGCTTCGCGATGCCGGTCGTGCTGATCTCGTCGAACCGCTCCATCATGACGCTCTTGTCCATGAGCGGGAGCTCGGCGAACGGGCGCGAACGCAGCTGATCACGGAAGTACGGCGAACGTCGTCGCAGGAAGCGGAGATGGGCGGCGAGCAGTCGCCTCTGACGTCGGTCGACTGAGCCCCGCGTGCGCAGGGGGCGGAGCCATCGCACCGCGGCGAACTCCCGGAGGATCCGAAGTCTGCCCATCAGTTCAACAGCTCCGTCGCACCGACAGCATCGTGACTGCAGACCACTCGGATGCCGGCAGCGGCGACCTGCTCGAGGACCCGAGCCGTCGCGACGTACGCCTCTGCGTCGTGCTGGATCGCGCGCGGCACTGCCCGGAGGTGGGCCGACTCTCCGATCAGGTCGTGCCCCCACGCCGCGTCACCCGCCAGCAGCACGGAATCCTCCACGAGCGCTCCCAGATGCCCGTCGGCGTGGCCTGGGAGGTCGAGCACGAGGTAGGAGCCGTCGCCGAAGAGGTCATGAGCCCGCAGCTCAGCATCTCCCACCGACACCGGCCGGAACGCGTCCTCGCCGAGGAGCACGCGATCGACGTCTCCGAACCATTCGGGGAAGAGCCCGGTCAGCACCCCCGACCGCAGGGACGGACTGCGGAGGGTGCGCTCCTGCCCCGCACCGAGCACGAAGGTCGCATCCGGGAACCTCCGCACTCCCCCGACGTGATCCGGATGCAGGTGCGAGAGCACGACATGCGTGATGGATGCCGGATCGATGCCGTCCGCTCGCAACCGCGCCGCCACGTCGTCCGACTCCGCGACCTCCGGGGGCAGGAGGCGGCGATAGATCGCGCCCCGCCATCCGGTATCCCATTCGCCGGTCGCATACCCGGTGTCGAAGAGCACACGCCGCTCCTCCGCGCCCTCGTACAGGAACACGCCGGAGGGGAACTCCCGCACCTCGCGCCCTGTGCCGTGGAACACCGCCGCGAGGTCGTGAGATGTCCGCCCGCAGACATAGTGGTGCAGGCGACCCATCAGACGCTCGCCCTCAGGTGCGAGGCGACCCTGGCGAGGGCGTCGTCCAGCGAGACCTCGGGGCGATATCTGAGCTCCGCCACGGCGCGGCTGATGTCGAGCGTCTGGGAGTAGGCGATCGTGCTGAGGGTGTAGCGGGTCAGCGGCGGTTCCGGCCTCCCGGGCAGCGCGCTGCAGGCGCCCTCCAGCACGGCTGCGATCGCCCAGGCGGTCCGTCGGTTCAGAGGGCGGAACCGGGGTTGTTCCCCCAGCAGCCCGAGCAGCGTCGAGAGCAGCTCGCGGAAGGGTCGCGGCTCGCCGTTCGAGATGTTGTACACGCCGCCGGCCGGGTCGCCGTGAGTGAGCGCGAGACGCAGCGCCGATGCGACGTTCTCGACGGCGGTGACGTCGATGAGGTTGTCTCCGCCGCCGAAGAGAGGAACGCCGATGCGCTCGTGCACGGCGAGCAGCCGCGGCACGAGGCTGGGATCACCGATGCCGATCAGCCCCCTGGGGCGCACGATCACGAGCTCTTCGATGTCGCCGGCATCGAGGGCACGACGCAGCAGCTGTTCGGCGGCGATCTTCGAGCGGATGTATCCGTTCAGGCGATTGCGGGGATCGACCTCGGATTCGCGGATGCCGATCCGATCGCGCGCCGCGGCGTAGACGCTCGGCGAGGACACGTGCACGATTCGGCGGACCCCATTGCGACGGGCGAAGTCGACCACTCGCGCCGTGCCGTCGACGTTCGCGGCGCGGAAGTCATTCCACGGCCCCCACGGCGTGGAGAGTGCCGCGCAGTGGATCACGGCCTCCACGGGCAGTTCCCGCGAGCCGAGCGCCTCGAGGTCGCCCCGAACGCGGTGCTCGGGGTCCGCGACCCTGGCCAGCGCGTCGGCATCGCGCCCGGCCGCGTAGACCTCATGTCCGTGACGCTGCAGCTCGGGCACGACATAGCCGCCGAGGAACCCGCTCGCCCCCGTCACCAGCACACGGGCTCCGGACATGACCCTCACCCTAGCCGTCCTATTGTGGTCGGGTGCGTATCGCCATGGTCACCGACTACTACCTGCCCACTCTCGGGGGTGTGCAGACCGTGATCAAGGCCCACCGCGAGGCTCTGGAGCACGCAGGACACGAGGTGTTCGTGTTCACGCCCCTGTCCGCGCCGAGCGACGATCCGCACGTCATCCGGCTTCCCACCGCACGGGGCTTCGCGCCGGACGGGTACCCCTTCACCTGGACGTCGTCGGCTGCGGCGACCGCGGTGCGGGAGGGGCTGCGCGCACACCGCATCGACGTCGTGCACGTGCACACCGAGATGTTCGCCGCCCTCGCCGGGTTCGAGGCGGCCACGGCCGAGGGGCTCCCGATCGTGCAGACCATGCACGGGCGCATCGACGTCTACACGCGTTCCGTGCTGCCGTTGCCGTCGGTCACGACGGCGGTACTCGCCGCGATGCACCGCCGCCGCATGAGCCATGACCGAGCACGCCTCGACCCGTCGGCCCCCTACGCGAGCACGCGGATGGCCCGTCGGATGTGGCGCCTCATGGTGAGTCAGGCCAATCACGCCGACCATGTCATCGTGCCGTCGGCGCACTTCGCCGACAAGCTGACCGCGCAGGGTGTGCGGACACCGCTCACCGTGCTCTCCAACGGCCTGGAGGACACCGTCCTCGCGGCCGTCGGGGCGCCGGCACTGCGGGAACCCGCAGCGGCGGACGAGCTGCGCGTGGTCTGGTGCGGACGCCTGTCCCCCGAGAAGCGGCCGGAGGTGTTCGTCGAGGCCGTCGGGCGCACTCCGGCGATCCGCGCCGAGATGTTCGGCGACGGCGTGGCCAGGCGTCGCGTCGCCGCGGCGGCCCGGGATCTGCCCGACGGACGCCTGACCGTGCACGGCGCGGTGCCGCAGTCGCAGGTGCTTCAGGCGATGTCGCGCGCGCACGTGCTGGTCTCGAGCTCACTCGACTTCGACAACCAGCCGATGGTCATCCTCGAGGGCATCGCCACAGGTCTGCCCGTGATCGTCACCGACCCCGACCTTGCAGAGATGCTGCCTCCCGGCGGAGGGCTCGTGAGCCGCACTCCCGATGCGGGCGGGCTGGCCGCGGCGCTGCAGGAGCTGCGCGACGATCCGGAGCGGGTCCGCACGATGAGCGCCGCGGCGATCGCGCACCGCAGGCACGTGGCTCAGGACACGCATCGCGATGCGCTCCTGGACGTCTATCGCGCGGTGCTGTCGCCGACGCGATGACGCTCAGGCGTCGATCGACTCCCGGGAGAGCCGGTCGGACGAGTCGATGATGAATTCGCGGCGCGGAGCCACCTCGTTCCCCATCAGCAGCTCGAAGACGCGGCCGGCCGCCTCGGCATCCTCCATCCGCACGCGCCGCAGCAGGCGACCGCCGCGGTCCATCGTCGTCGAGGCCAGCTGCTCGGCATCCATCTCGCCGAGACCCTTGTAGCGCTGGATCGGCTCGTGCCAGCGCTTGCCGGCTTTGCGGAGCTTGGCGAGGAGCGTGTGCATCTCCTGCTCGCTGTAGGTGTAGATCGTCTCGTTGGGCTTGGACCCGGGGTTCATCACGATCACCCTATGCAGCGGCGGGACCGCCGCGAACACCCGTCCGTGCTCGATGAGCGGCCGCATGTAGCGGTAGAACAGGGTCAGCAGGAGGGTGCGGATGTGCGCACCGTCGACGTCGGCGTCGCTCATCAGGATGACCTTGCCGTAGCGCGCCGCATCGATGTCGAAGCTGCGTCCGGACCCGGCGCCGATCACCTGGATGATCGAGGCGCACTCGGCGTTCGACAGCATGTCGCCGACCGAGGCCTTCTGCACGTTCAGGATCTTGCCGCGGATGGGCAGGAGCGCCTGGAACTCGCTGTTGCGCGCGTTCTTCGCCGTACCCAGCGCCGAGTCGCCCTCGACGATGAACAGCTCGCTGCGCTCGACCTCGTTGGTGCGGCAGTCGACGAGCTTCGTCGGCAGCGTCGAGGACTCGAGGGCGTTCTTGCGGCGCTGCGTCTCCTTGTGCGCGCGGGCGGACACACGCGCCTTCATCTCGGCGACGACCTTGTCGAGCAGCTGGGTCACCTGGCTCTTGTCGTCGCGCTTGGTCGAGCTGAAGCGCGCGGCGAGATCCTTGCGCAGCACCTGCGCCACGATCTGACGCGCGGCAGGCGTGCCGAGGATCTCCTTGGTCTGACCCTCGAACTGCGGCTCGGGGACGTTGACGGTGAGAACGGCGGTGAGTCCGGCCAGGACGTCGTCCTTCTCGAGCTTGTCGTTGGCGCCGACCTTGAGCCGACGCGCGTTCTGATCGACCTGGGCGCGCAGCACCTTGAGGAGCTCCTGCTCGAAGCCCTGCTGGTGCGTGCCGCCCTTGGGGGTCGCGATGATGTTGACGAACGAACGCGTGACGGTGTCGTAGCCGGTGCCCCAGCGCAGCGCGATGTCGACGGCGCAGACGCGCTCGACCTCGGTGGCGATCATGTGCCCGTCGGCCTGGAGCACCGGAACGGTCTCCTTGAAGGTCCCCTCGCCCTGGATGCGCCAGGTGTCGGTGACCGGGGCATCGGTGGCGAGGTACTCGACGAATTCCGAGATGCCGCCGTCGTATCGGTACGACGTCTCCTTCGGCTGTCCCTCACCGGGTCCGTCGGTGACCCGCTCGTCGCGGATGACCAGTTCGAGTCCCGGCACGAGGAAGGCCGTCTGACGAGCGCGGGTGACGAGCTCGTTGACCTGGAAGGCGGCATCCTTCGTGAAGATCTGGTGGTCGGCCCAATAGCGGATGCGCGTGCCGCTGGTACCCCGGGGCGCCTTGCCCACAACCCGCAGCTCGCTCTTGTTCTGGAAGGGCGTGAAAGGTGCGTCCGGGCGCTTCTCGCCGCCCTCGTCGGCGAAGATGCCGGGCTCGCCGCGGTGGAAGGACATCGCGTAGGTCTTGCCGCCGCGGTCGACCTCGACGTCGAGTCGTTCGGAGAGGGCGTTGACGACGGAGGCGCCGACACCGTGCAGACCACCGGATGCCGCGTACGAGCCGCCGCCGAACTTGCCTCCGGCGTGCAGCTTCGTGAAGACGACCTCGACACCGGTGAGTCCGGTCCGAGGCTCGACGTCGACCGGGATGCCTCGACCGCGGTCGTGCACCTCGACGCTGTCGTCCTCGTGGAGGATGATGTCGATCTTCGAGCCGTTGCCCGCGACGGCCTCGTCGACGGCGTTGTCGATGATCTCCCAGAGGCAGTGCATCAGGCCCGGCGATCCGTTCGACCCGATGTACATGCCTGGGCGCTTGCGGACGGCCTCGAGCCCTTCGAGCACCTGGAGATGATGGGCGGAATACTCGGCGGTCACAATCTCCGAGTCTATTCGCGGGACCGCCCCGGAGGCCGCCGACACTCCCCACGGGCGACCACTGGGCACGGCGGGCGTACGCGCTGAGCGAAACACGCCGCAAACCGGGCATGGGTGGGCCTGCAGCGTGGTTGTATTGAACACGCCCAACCAGCGGACCCGACACTCAAGGAGGCACCGAGATGAACGCAACGACCGAACGTGAGACCTCCGCCGTCGAGTTCCGCCTGACCGCCATGGATCGCTGTGATTCCTGTGGTGCTCAGGCCTACATCGCGGCCGAGGTCAACGGCTCCGAGCTCCTCTTCTGCGCTCACCACGGCCGCAAGTACGAAGAGAAGCTTCGCAGCATCGCAACGAGCTGGCACGACGAGACCTCTCGTCTGATCGACTGAGCCACTCGGTCTGATCCGCCTCGGAGCCCGTCCTGTCGACGGGCTCCGCTTTCGTTGAGGGCCGGTCAGCCGACGATCACTCGACGGACCCGTGGGGTGAGGCGGGTGAGGATCTCCTCGCCGACAGTGTCGATCCGCTCCGCGAGGCTCGTCGCGCTGCTCTCGCCGTGCTCTCCCGCACCGAACAGCCACACGGGGTCTCCGACCCGCATCCCCGGCCATCCGGCCACCAGGGAGGTCGTGGCCCGGATGCTCTGCAGAGCACGCGTGCCGGCGTCTGTTCCGATCTCTGCACCGGCGAGCGTCGAGGGGATGCCGTCGAAGGACCCGATCGAGATCACCGCGGCATCGTCCTCGATGCCCACCACGGTCGCGACGAGCTCGGCGACCGGCACGGCCCCGGGGATGTCCGGGCCGTCGGCCGAGCGGATGCCGTAGCAGAACGCCCCGATGCGCGACACCGTGCCGCGCAGCTCGGGACGCCACCACGACGCGGCGGAGGCGGTCAGGTGGAGTGCCTCCGGCGTCGGGCCCGATGCCTCGACGATCCGGACCGCCTCGAGGAACGCGGTCTGCGCCTCGTCGTCCTCGGCGTCGCTGGCCTCGGCGAGGTGACTCCAGATGCCGACGAGCAGCACGTGCCCGTCGGCCTCGGCACGGCGGACCTCCTCGATCGCCTGCGGCCACTCCTCCGGCAGCAGTCCGTTGCGGTGCAGTCCGGTATCGATCTTGAGATGGATGCGGGCGGTCGCGCCGCCCTCCCGAGCTCGGGCGACGATGCGCGCCAGGTACTCCCGTGAACCCACGCCCAGGTCGATCCCGCGAGCGAGCGCCTCGTCGATCTCGGCGTCCGTGGAGGTGACCCAGGCGAAGATGCGCCCGTCGTCGCCCAGCACGCGACGCGCCTCGACACCGCCGGCGACGTCATAGGTGCCGTACCACTGCACCCCGGCATCCCGAGCCGCCTCGACGGCCCAGTCGAGACCGTGCCCGTAAGCGTCGTCCTTCAGGACGACCATGAGGGCCGACGGCGCGATGCGATCGCGGACAGCGCGGATGTTCGACACGAAGCGATCGGTGCGGATGCGCAGTTCAGGACGCGTCATGCCTCCCACCCCCGGTTGGCGTGGGCTGCGGCGACGGTCAGGAGCTCGGCGACGGTCAGTCCCGTCACGGCACTCCACCGGGCGAGCCCCGGACCGGCGACACCGCCGCCGCCGAAGTAGGTGGCTTCGGTGCCGGGCGCGACCGCCGACGCACCCTGCAGGTCGATCACGCACACGTCCATCGCGACGCGCCCCACGATCGGATGCAGCATCCCGTCGATCTCGACGTCCGCCGCATTGCCGAGCGCGCGCACGATGCCCTGGGCATACCCGCCCGTGACGAGCGCGGCGGTCGTGTCGCGCGTCGCCCGGTAGGTGTAGCCGTAGGACACGGCGTCGCCGGACTTCAGCGGCTTCGTCGACAGCACCCGCCCCGAGAGTCGCATCACCGGGGTGGTCCTCAGCAGGCCCTCCGCATCGGGGAGCCCGTAGAGCAGCACAGGGTCGATGTCCGGTTCCTCGTCGACGACGGCCTGGATCCCCTCGAGCCGCAGGGCCTCGACTTCGTCCGTGCGGTCGACGCGGACTGCGGCGCCGCCGGCCGCGATGACGGCGTGGGCGACGGGCAGCACGCCGTGCCCCCAGGCATCCCTGCGCAGGTCTGCGATCCGTCCGCCGGAGCCGACGGCGGCGGCTGCCGCGGCAGCCAGAGCCGACCGCGAGATCATCGCCCGAGGACGGGAGCTGGATGTCGTCTCACACACCCTTCCACCCTAGCTCCGGCTTCTCAGGATGCCGTGTGCGCCCCCCGTAGACTGGAGAGGACCCCGACCTTGGAGATCCATGTCCCGCTTTTCCCCCGTTCCCCGTCTTCGCTATCTGCTGGCGCGCGCCCGTCGTATCGACGTCGCCTCGGTGATCGAGAGGGCGAAGGAGGCATCGACGCAGCATGGCAAGGCCGTGCCGCTCGTCGTGGTCGACATGCTCTGGTCGGCCGGACGCCACAACGTCGGCTTCCAGGACTACATCGACTACGACTTCGCCATCCTCACCAAGGCGGAACGCGACACGTTCATGACCCACCCGGTGTCGAACGAGATCTCGCAGAAGTACGACCACCCCGACTACCGGCACCTCTTCCACGACAAGGCGGAGTTCAACGCCGTCTTCGACGCGTTCCTGAAGCGCGAGTGGATGCTGATCGTCGAGGGCAACGCCGATCAGCTTCGTGATTTCACCCAGCGGCAGGGCACGATCGTGGTGAAGGAGACCCACGGTCAGGCCGGCACCGGCGTGCACCGCTACCACGCGGCCGACGTCACCGACTGGGATGCCTTCCACGGCGAGCTGCTGTCCAAGAAGCAGGTGCTCGTCGAAGAGGTCATCCGGCAGCACGCCGACCTCGCGGCCGTGTGCCCCGGCACGGTCAACACGACCCGCATCACCGCGTTCTTCGACGGAGAGAAGACGCACATCCTCGCGATGGCGCAGAAGTTCGGCCGCGGTGCGGTGAGCGACCAGATGAGCTTCGGCGGCTTCTACACGATGCTCGACGAGAACGGCCACTCCGTCGGCTCCGGCTACGACTCGCACGGACACGTCCACGTCACCCACCCCGACTCCGGCTTCCCGATCGCCGACTTCCAGCTGCCGATGATGGACGAGGTCCGCGAGTTCGTCGACCAGGTCGCCCGCGTCGTGCCGCAGGTGCAGTACGTCGGCTGGGACGTCGTGGTCACCCCGGACGGCCCCGTGCTGGTCGAGGGCAACTGGGGAGCCGGCGTCTACGAGAACAAGCCGAGCGTCACCGGCATCCGCACCGGTCACAAGCCGCGCTACCAGGCGGCGATCGGCTTCTGACCGAGAGGACCCCGCGAACGAGGAAGGCCCGGATGCTGAGCATCCGGGCCTTCTCTGTCGTGCGGTGTGCGGGTCAGACCTCGCGGACGATGCCCATCGGCGTCGACTGCGTCGCCTGACCGAGGGGGTTGTCGCCGAGGATCTGCACGAGTCGACGCTCGCCGGCCTTGTCGAGGGTCGAGCCCAGGATGTTGCCGCCGATGTCGTTGATGTCGACCACGGCCACGTCAAGGTCTCCCCCGAGCAGCTTCTGCAGACGCAGCGCGACCTCGCGCGGGTTCTTCGGACCGAGCACGACCGCCTGGTTGTACGGCGGGATCGTGTTCTTGGTGGGCCCGTCGATCGCCCGCGCCTTGTCGCCGGCGATGCGATAGAAGTCACCGCGGCGTCCGAAGGCCTTGGTGATGACCGAGACCCCTGCTGCGAACAGGATCCGCAGCGTGCCGCACTCTCGCAGTGCCATCTCCATCGTCTCGGGCATGCCGAGGCCGATGCCGTAGGACGTGCGGACCACGTAGCGCGAAAGGAAACGCGCGAGCGGACGCGGGGTGATCTCATCGAGACGGTAGGAGCGCCCCTGCGTGATCGCGACGATCTTCTCGGTCACGAACAGCAGGTCGCCCGGCTGCACCGCATCCTTCGCGTACTCGACGACGACGGAGTCGAGGTCGTCGTTCGGCATCACGACGCGGGTGCGCAACGGGATGCGCGCATAGCTCTTGCCGTCGACGCTCGCCTCGAGCGCCTTGCCTTCGTTCGCCTGCATCACTCGAGGTAGTCCCGCAGCGACTGCGAGCGGCTCGGGTGGCGCAGCTTCGCCATCGTCTTCGACTCGATCTGACGGATGCGCTCACGTGTCACCCCGAACGTGTCGCCGATCTGGTCGAGCGTCTTCGGCTGACCGTCACCGAGGCCGAAGCGCATGCGGATGACACCCGCCTCGCGCTCGGACAGCGAGTCGAGCAGCTGCTCGAGCTGACGCTGCAGCATCGTGAAGCCGACGGCGTCGGCAGGGACGACGGCCTCGGTGTCCTCGATGAGGTCACCGAATTCGCTGTCTCCGTCTTCACCCAGCGGCGTGTGCAGGGAGATCGGCTCGCGACCGTACTTCTGGACCTCGACGACCTTCTCGGGTGTCATGTCCAGCTCACGGCTGAGCTCTTCCGGAGTGGGCTCGCGTCCCAGATCCTGCAGCATCTGACGCTGCACTCGGGCCAGCTTGTTGATGACCTCGACCATGTGCACCGGGATGCGGATCGTGCGGGCCTGGTCGGCCATCGCGCGGGTGATCGCCTGGCGGATCCACCACGTCGCGTAGGTCGAGAACTTGAAGCCCTTGGTGTAGTCGAACTTCTCGACGGCGCGGATCAGACCGAGGTTGCCCTCCTGGATCAGGTCCAGGAACTGCATGCCGCGGCCGGTGTAGCGCTTCGCGAGCGAGACGACCAGTCGAAGGTTGGCACCCAGCAGGTGGCTCTTGGCACGCTGGCCGTCGCGGGCCACCCACTGCAGGTCGAGTCCGAGCTGGCCCGCCTTCTCGGCGGCCGTCATCGTGGAGAGCTTCTCCTCGGCGAACAGGCCGGCCTCGATGCGCATCGCGAGCTCGACCTCTTCGGCCGCGTTCAGCAGAGCGACCTTTCCGATCTGCTTCAGGTAGTCCTTCACAGGGTCGGCGGTCGCACCGGTGATCTGCGTCGAGTAGACCGGGACGTCCTCGTCGTCGTTCGACGAGATGACGATGGCACCCGTGGGAAGGGGCTCGGTGAACTTCGGCTTGGAGTCCTCGTCGTCCTCATCGGGCTCGGCGGGGGGCGGCGTCTCGTCGTCTTCGACGATGTCGTCTGCCTTCTTCTTCTTCGCGGGAGCGCGCTTGGCAGCGGCCCGCTGCGCAGCGGTCTTGGGGACCGGCTTCTCAGCGGCCTCCTCGACCGGAGCGTCGACCTCGGGAGCGTCGGCGGTCTTCTTCGTCCGGGTCTTCTTCGTCGTGGCAGGAGTCACGTTTCGCCTTTCACGGGGCCGCTCGCAGGCCCCGGAGCATTTCGGACACTAGTAAGACCCTTGTCAAGTCAGATCTCCGAAAAGATCGATTGACAACGGGTCAGAGTCCTAGTATCGCACACGTGTGGGCATGCAGGTGCATTGCGACGAAGTTCGTGGCACCGATCTCACACGCGACCGGGCTTGTCCTCGTCGCCACTGGGTCGCGACGCGAGATAGCGCTCGAGTTCGGCGGCCAGCTCGTCGGCGCTGGGGAGGTCGCGCTCGTTGAATCCGCCCTCGTCGTAGGACCCGTCCTCGGGGTCGCGCCCCGCCATGTACGCGTCGTAGCGACGCTCGAGTCCCTGGACCATCTGCTGCAGCTCGTCGTTGCCGAGCACCTGCTCGTCGACCCTGGCGAGGTAGTCCTCGCGCCGCTCCTGCACCTCGTCGAGGATGAGCACGAGGCCGGTGGCCGCCATCAGTCGCTCCGCGGCGGCGATCACGGCATCCGGGTTCTCGGTCTCGGCGAGGTAGTGCGGCACGAGCAGCACGAATCCGACCACCCGGTCGCCATGCTCCGCGAACCGGAACTCGAGCAGGTGGCCCGCCGTCGCCGGCACCTGCGTGCGCGGACGCCAGACGGAGTGCGCGACGGTGAGCTCACGGCGATTTCCGCTGACCGTGGTGCCGATGGGCCGGGTGTGCGGCACGGGCATCGCGATCGAGTGGACCCAGTTCAGCCCGGACACCTCGAACTCGTCGGCCAGCTCGAGCACCGTGCGTGCGAATTCGTTCCACGCGAAGTCCGGCTCGTACCCGGCCAGGAGGAGGAACTTCTGACCGAGAGCGTCGGTGGCGAGGGACAGCTCGAGGCGGGCGGGGCGGAACTCGGTCAGGTGGTCCTGGTCGAACGAGATGACCGGACGCCGTGCGCGATAGTCCAGCAGCACGTCGTTGTCGAAGACGGCGATCGGCTGCGGAGAGGTCGTCTCGCGCAGGTGCTCGATCAGGCCGGACACGGCGCTGCCCGCGTCGGTGAATCCAGTGAGGAGGAGGACAAGGGGCAGCCCGCGCGGCACCACCGGCGCGTTCGCCACACGTTCATGGATCTCTCCGGAGAAGGGCATGACTCCATGCTACGAGCACGTTCCGACGGACGGGCGGCGACCGTCATGCTGAGAGCGAACACCCGTGACCGCGTCGGCGCGCACGAGCATCCCTAGGATGGAGGCATGACGCTTCCCGCGCTCTCGCGCACCTCAGATCAGTTCCCCGGAAGCGCTGCAGACGCCGCAGTGCTCGTCATCCCCGAGATCGGCGACTCCTCCGAGTCGCTCTCCGACTACCCGGGACTCGCGGCCTCCCTCGCCGCGATCGGCTTCTCGGGCAAGGCCTCCGCGTTCAGCCGCGTGTACGCCCCCGACGTGACCGATCTGCCGTTCGCTGTCGTCGGCGCCGGCTCCTCCCCCGACGCCGCGGCCGTGCGCCACGCCGTCGGCGCCGCGCTGCGCTCGCTCACCGGCTTCGAGACCGTGTCGGTGGCGCTGGCCCCCGGGCTCGAGCAGTTCGCCTCCGCAGCAGCCGAGGGTGCCGTCCTCGGCGGCTACCGCTTCGCCTCCTACCGCCGCGAGGCGGGCAAGACACGGGCCTCGTCCGTCGTGCTGCACGCCGCCCTCGACGACGCCGCCGTGTCGAAGGCGATCGCCGTGGGCGAAGCCGTCGCGCTGATCAAGGATCTCGTGTTCGTCCCGGCCGAATGGCAGAGCCCGACGCAGCTGGCGCAGAGCGCGGCCGACAGCGTCGCAGGATTGGACGACGTCACCGTCGAGATCCTCGACGAGAAGGCTCTCGCCGAACAGGGCTTCGGGGGCATCCTCGGCGTCGCCCAGGGTTCCGACCGCCCTCCCCGCCTCGTGCGCCTCGACTACGCTCCGGCTGACGCGGCACGCCACATCGCGATCGTCGGCAAGGGGATCACCTTCGACACGGGCGGCCTCTCGCTCAAGCCCGCGGCCTCCATGGTCGGCATGAAGTTCGACATGGCGGGCGCGGCGACGAGCGTCGCGGCGCTGCGGGCGATCGCCGCCCTGCGCCTCCCCGTGCGGGTCACGGCATGGCTGTGCATCACGGACAACATGCCCTCCGGTCGCGCCCTGCGACCCGGCGACGTCCTGCGACTCCTGGACGGCACGACCGTCGAGGTCCCGAACACGGATGCCGAGGGCCGCCTCGTCCTCGCCGACGGTCTGGTCGCCGCCAGCCGCGAGCACCCGGACGTCATCCTCGACGTCGCGACGCTGACAGGCGCGATCGTCATGGCGCTCGGCCACCGGCACACCGGCGTCTTCGGTGCCGACGACACGGTCGGCGAGTTCCTGGCGGCCGCGAACGCCGCCGACGAGCTGGCGTGGCACATGCCCCTTCCCGACTACATGGAGGAATCGCTCGACTCCCCCATCGCCGACATGCAGAACGCCAACATGGGCGACCGCATGGGCGGAGCGTCGTACGCGGGACTGTTCCTGCGACGCTTCATCGGCCGGGTCTCCGACGAGAAGGACGCACCGCGGATCCCGTGGGTCCACCTCGACATCGCGGGTTCCGCCGAGCACAACGGTGCGCCGTACGGCTTCACCGACAAGGGCCCCACCGGGGCGATGGTCCGATCGATCATCGCGTTCGCCGAAGCATCCCACAAGGAGGCATGACCATGACCACTCACACCTTCGACATCGTCGTCCTGGGCGGAGGCAGCGGCGGGTATGCCGCCGCGCTGCGTGCCAGCGAGCTCGGCAAGTCCGTCGCCCTGATCGAGAAGGACAAGGTCGGCGGCACCTGCCTGCACCGCGGCTGCATCCCCACCAAGGCCCTGCTGCATGCTGCCGAGGTGGCCGAGCACGTCCGAGATGCCGCGCACGTCGGCATCTCCGCCACGCTCGACGGCATCGACCCCGCCGGAGTCCGGGCCTACCGCGAGGGCATCGTCGCCAAGAAGTACAAGGGACTCGAAGGACTCGTGAAGGCGCGCGGCATCACGACCGTCGCCGGCACCGGCCGACTCAACGCCGACCGTTCGGTCAGCGTGGGCGATGACGTATACGTCGGCGCGGACGTCGTCCTCGCCACCGGCTCGTACAGCCGCACGCTCCCCGGCCTCGAGATCGGCGGCCGCATCCTCACGAGCGAGCAGGCGCTGGAGCTCGACGTGATCCCCGAGCGCGTGCTAATCCTCGGCGGCGGCGTCATCGGTGTCGAGTTCGCCAGCGTGTGGCGCTCCTTCGGCACCGAGGTCACCATCATCGAGGCGCTGCCTCACCTCGTGCCCAACGAGGACATCGCGATGAGCAAGGGCCTCGAGCGCGCCTTCCGCCGCCGCGGCATCCAGTACTCCCTCGGCGTGCGCTTCCAGACGGCGACCCAGGATGAGGCCTCCGTCACCGTCACGCTCGAGGACGGCAAGGAGTTCACCGCCGACTACCTGCTGGTCGCCGTGGGCCGCGGCCCCGTCACCGCCGACCTCGGCTTCGAGGATGCCGGCGTGACCCTGGACCGCGGATTCGTCACGGTCGACCAGGACCTGCGCACCGGCGTCCCCGGCGTGTGGGCGGTCGGCGACATCACGCCCGGCCTCCAGCTCGCACACCGCGGGTTCCAGCAGGGCATCGCCGTCGCCGAGCGGATCGCAGGGCTCTCCCCCGCGAACATCCCCGACGTGCAGATCCCGAAGGTCACCTACTCCAGCCCCGAGGTCGCGTCGGTCGGAGTCACCGAAGAGGCCGCCGTCGCCGAGCACGGCGCCGACGGTGTGGTGTCGTACGAGTACAACCTGGCGGGCAACGGCAAGAGCGAGATCATCGGCACCGCCGGTCTCGTCAAGGTCGTGCGCCTCAAGGACGGTCCTGTCGTGGGCGTCCATCTGCTGGGTGACCGCGTGGGCGAGCTGATCACCGAGGGCCAGCTGGCCGTCGCGTGGGAGGCCCACCCCGAGGACATCGCGCCGCTGATCCACGCGCACCCGACCCAGAGCGAGGCGTTGGGCGAAGCGTTCCTCGCTCTCGCGGGAAAGCCACTCCACGCCCTGTGAGCACCAACCGGTGCACAGGTCACTAAGCTAGACAAGCGTCAAACAACTTCCTGAAGGAGACTCAGTCATGAGCACATCCGTCGTCCTCCCCGCTCTCGGCGAGAGCGTCACAGAGGGTACGGTCACCCGCTGGCTCAAGCAGGTGGGAGACACCGTGCAGGCGGATGAGGGCCTGCTCGAGATCTCGACCGACAAGGTCGACACCGAGATCCCCTCCCCCGTCACCGGCGTGATCGAGGAGATCCTCGTCGCCGAGGATGAGACCGTCGAGGTCGGCGCGCTGCTGGCGCGTATCGGCGACGGCAGCTCTGCCGCTCCGGCACAGGATGCCCCTGCTGCCGCACCCGCCGAGGAGCAGGCACCTGAGCCCGCCGCCCAGGCCGAGGCTCCCGCGGCACCGGCCGAAGCACCCGCGGCACCGGCCGAAGCGCCCGCCGAGGCCGCTGCGGAGCCCGCGCCCGCCGCCTCCGGCGACGCGACCGACATCGTCCTCCCCGAACTCGGCGAGAGCGTGACCGAGGGCACCGTCACCCGGTGGCTGAAGCAGGTCGGCGACACCGTCGAGGTCGACGAGGCGCTGCTGGAGATCTCGACCGACAAGGTCGACACCGAGATCCCGTCGCCTGTGGCCGGCGTGCTGCAGGAGATCGTCGCCGGCGAAGACGAGACGGTGGCCGTCGGCGCCGTCCTCGCCCGTGTCGGCTCGGGTGCTGCGCCTTCCGCAGCCCCTGCTGCGCAGGCTCCGGCTGCGGAGGCTGCTCCCACCGAGACCCCGGCCTCTCCTGCTGAGGCGCCCGCAGCGCCCGCGGCCGAGGCTCCCGTCGCTCAGGCTCCCGCCGCCCAGGACGCCGCCGCCCCGGTCGCACCCGCTCCGGCGGCTGCACCGTCGGAGCCGGCTCCCGCCGCGGCCTCCGCTCCGGCATCCGAGGCCTCCGCCCCGGCCGCGAAGCTCAACCTGCCGACCGAGAGCGACAACCTCTACGTCACCCCGCTCGTGCGCCGCCTGGCCTCGCAGCAGGGCGTCGACCTTGCCAGCGTCAAGGGCACCGGCGTCGGAGGGCGCATCCGCAAGGAGGACGTCCTCAAGGCGGCCGAGTCCGCGGCCTCGGCACCCGCCGCTGCCGCCGCTGCACCCGCTCCTGCGCCGCTCGAGGTCTCGCCGCTGCGCGGCACGACCCAGCCCATGTCTCGACTGCGCAAGGTCCTCGCCAAGCGCGCGGTCGAGTCCATGCAGCAGACCGCACAGCTCACCACCGTGGTCGAGGTCGATGTCACCGCTCTGGCGGAGTACCGCGACAGCGTGAAGGCGTCGTTCCTCGAGAAGACCGGCGACAAGCTCTCCTTCCTGCCGTTCTTCGCCCTGGCTGCCGCCGAGGCACTGCGCGCCTTCCCGATCGTGAACGCCACGGTCGACGGCGAGCAGATCGTCTACCCGGCTTCCGAGAACGTCTCCATCGCGGTCGACACCGAGCGTGGCCTGCTCACGCCGGTGCTGCGTGACGCGGCGTCGAAGAACATCGCGGAGATCGCGCACGAGATCGCCGATCTCGCCGCCCGCACCCGTGACAACAAGCTGAAGCCCGACGAGCTGGCCGGCGGCACGTTCACGCTGACCAACACGGGATCGCGCGGCGCGCTGTTCGACACGCCCGTCGTGTTCCTGCCGCAGTCGGCGATCCTCGGCACCGGTACCGTCGTCAAGCGTCCCGGACTGGTCAAGGTCGGCGGCGCGGATGCGATCGCGGTCCGCTCGTACGTCTACCTGGCACTGTCGTACGATCACCGCATCATCGACGGTGCAGACGCCGCCCGTTTCCTGGGCGCCGTCAAGGCGCGACTCGAGTCGGCGCAGTTCGCCGCCCAGCTCGGAGCCTGACAACCGCATCACTCTGGCTGATCCGCGACGTCGTAGGCGTCGCGGATCAGCCATTTCTCTGCCATCCGCACGAGCACGACCATCTGATGGCGTTCGGCCGGTGCCTCGTCCGTCGGCGCCGCGGACGTCGAGAGACGGATGACCGCCACGTCGCCGTATTCGTCGACGGGAGTGAGCGTTCGCGCTTCCCCGGCGTTCCGTGCCGCCAGGAGCTCCACGATCCCCATCGTCGTCCCGGCCACGGCATCCGCGCAGACGAGATCCTCCGCGTCCGCGCAGTCATCGATCTCTCGCAGCAAGGCGCGAGCGGCGCCGATCGGATCGGCGGCGTCCTCGACCGTCGTCGCCGAGGGCGTCGTTTGCGGAGTCGCCGTGTCGCCGACCTGATCGCCTGAAGCATCGCGCGCTTCCGTGACGGGTGTCCGCGCCTCCTTCGCCCCCGCTGAATCGTCTGTGCCGCCTCCGGGCCAGAGCATCCCCGCGCCGAGCACGGTCACCGCTGCCGCCGCGGCGATGAGGTAACGCCGTCGGCGAGGCGCCTCGCTCTGCACCGTACGCCGACCTCGATCGCCGCCGGCCCTCCCGTGGGGATGCACGCCGACCGGCACACGCTCCTGGCGCGACCGCCCCTGTGCGGAACGCCGCCACCTCTCGCGCAGCGACCGCCCCCGTTCACTGACGACCCCGAGAGTCGCGCCGATCACGCCCGCCAGCGAGACCGACCCGCGGGACCGCGCACCCCGGGACCGCGCACGCCGAGTCGGCTCACGGCGCGTCGGCTCACGGCGCGTCGGCTCACGGCGTGCGCCGGAGACACGGTCGACCGTCTCATCGACCGCCCTCCGTGCCACGTCGGCACCCCGGTGGCCTTCGGGCGTCTGCGTCCCTCGCTGCAGCGGACGCGGCGCCGCGAACTCGAGCAGTGTCCCCTCCCACCGCTGCAGCTGGCGTACGGGGATCACCGGCCGCTCCGAACTGCGTCGCAGGCCCTCGGCGATCGGCGTGAGCACACGGCTCAACGCACGGTCCTGCGAGTCCTCTCCGATCAGGTCGAGGATCGACGCCGCTGCCCCCGCCGCCTCCGCTCCGGCCCCGATCACGAACATCGGTCGGCCGTCGTCGGTCAGCCACCACTCGCCGATCTCCCGACGCTCGATGCGGTTGAGCTCCGCGAGCCCGCGAAGAACACTCGCGACCAGCGTCGTGACCTCGCCGGCGCCCAGCGCAGCGCCGGCGGCCGCCCGTCGACCGAGGAACACCGGGATCTGCTCCGTGCACCACGGGAGGAGGACGTCGTGTCCGTCGACGCGGCGGACGACGTCGAGCGGAGCCGCGACATGATCGTCTCCCGCGTGCTCCCATCCGGACCAGCCACTGATCGTCTCCGCCGACACCAGGACCACCACCGATCGCCCGTCGGTCACGAGCGCCCCGGCGTACGGCCCCTCGTCCGGTTCGAGCCGTCTGATGACCCGGTGTGCGCCGAGCACCGGCGCTGCACCGCCTGCGCGTGAATCGGTCGTCCCCATCCGCCCATGACACCGCACCGGCCCCGGTGACGGTGGCGGATCAGGCCGATGTGGACGGATCGACACGTGGCGGCGCATCGTGCAGGAGCACTGCGTCGCCGCCCGAATCCGCCTGGCGCGAACGACGACATGGCGGGCGTCGCGAGTCGGTATTCTTGTGCACATGGCAAACCGTTCGTCCGCGCCCGAGAAGCGTCCGGGATTCTTCTCCCAGATCAAGTCCCTCTTCACCTTCACGAGGGAGATCTACCCGTGGCTTCCGTGGGCTCAGATCGCACTTCTCGTGGTCGGCGTGCTCGTCGGACTCATCGTCGGCTACCTCATCCCGCCGTTCCAGGTCTGGACGCTCATCCTCTGGGGCATCTCGGGACTGATGCTCGGCGTGCTCGGCGCGATGTTCCTGATGACGCGACTGTCGACCTCGGCGATGTACCAGAAGATCGACGGGATGCCGGGCGCCACCGGCCATGTCCTCTCCACGAGCCTCGGACGCAACTGGCAGGGTTCCGAGACCCCCGTGGGGATCAACCCCAAGACGCAGGACGCCGTGTACCGCACCGTCGGACGCGGTGGCGTCGTCGTCGTCGGCGAGGGCTCGCGCGGTCGTCTGACCCGTCTCGTGAACGACGAGCGCAGCAAGGCGGCCAGGGTCGCCCATGGCGTACCGGTCACGGTGCTCTACGTCGGACACGGCGATGACGACGTGGCCATCGCCGACCTCGCGAAGACGATCAAGAAGCTTCCGAAGGTGATCGACAAGGCCACCATGGGTGCCGTCATCCGTCGCATCGAGTCGGTGTCGCAGTCCATCTCCTCGCTGCCGATCCCGAAGGGGATCGACCCGACGAAGGTCAGGGCGCAGCGCCCCCGTTGATCTGACGTCTGCAGACGCAGAAGCGCGGCCGCACCTCGTCGGAGGGCGGCCGCGCTTCGTCGTTCACTCGGACAGCGGCTGACGAGGGAGACGGCGGACCTTCGCCCGTCGGCGACGGCGCTCCGGCACCATCGAGCGCATCTCGTCGAGCTTGCCGAAGCAGAACAGTCGGTCGTCGGCTTCGAGGACGACGTGCTTGCGCGGGTTCGGGATCACGGAGACTCCGCGATGCAGCGTCAGCACGGTGATGTCGCGCTCCCACAGTCCGGCCTCGCCGAGCGTCTTGCCGACGAGGTCGACGGCGCCGTGCACCATCAGCTCGGCGACGCCGTATCCGGTCGAGACCGTCAATCGCTGGCGCACGTCGATCTCGGGGAAGGCGACCTGGCCGGCGATGTAGTCGATGATGGCGCCGGCCACGTCGAGCTTGGTCGCCATCTCGATGCCCTGCAGCCCTGGCGAGGAGTTCACCTCCATGACCAGCGGGCCCTCGTCTCCTTCGAGCATGTCGACACCCGCGACGCGGAGGCCCATGATCTGCGCGGAACGGACCGCAGCACGCTCGTAGACCGGGTCGAGCTCGACAGCCTCGACCGAGCCGCCGCGGTGCACGTTGGAGCGGAACTCGTCACCGGCCGCAGAGCGCCGCATCGCGGCGACCACGCGGTCACCCACGACCAGGGCACGGATGTCGCGTCCCCTGCTCTCGGAGATGAACTTCTGGATCAGGACGTTCTGCTTCGTCGAGTGCAGGGTCTCGATGATGGCCTCGGCGACCTTCACCTGCGGCGCGAGGATCACGCCGATGCCCTGGGTGCCCTCGAGGAGCTTGATGACGACCGGCGCACCGCCCACACGCTCGATCGCGGGCCGCACGTCGGCGCGGTTGCGGACGAATGCGGTCGGCGGCATCGCGATGTTGTGCCGCGAGAGGATCTGGTTCGCACGCAGCTTGTCCCGAGCGCTCGAGATCCCGTTCGCCGTGTTGGGCGTGTACACGTCCATCTGCTCGAACTGCCGGACCACTGCCGTGCCGAAGTACGTGATCGAGTTGCCGATGCGAGGCAGGATCGCGTCATAGTCGCTGAGCTGCCGTCCGCGGTAGTGCAGATCGGGCTCCTCCGCGGTGAGGTCGATCGCGAAGCGCAGGGTGTTCAGCACCTTGACGGTGTGACCACGCTGGAGCGCGGCCGCACGCAGTCGTTGGGTGGAGTACGCCTGCGGCGCACGGGAGAGCACTGCGATCTTCACGGGGGATTTCCTGCCAGGATGGTCGGGTGAGTAAGTCAACCCATTCAAACACTCTTATCGGGTGGCGAGAATGGGTGAGCCTGCCCGATCTCGGCGTCGACTGGATCAAAGCCAAGATCGACACCGGCGCGCGCACGTCCTCACTGCATGCCTTCGAGATCCACGAGTTCGAGCGCGACGGCGTGTCGTGGGTCCGGTTCCGGGTGAAGCCCTGGCAGGACAGCCAGTCCGACACCGTGATCGTCGAATCCCCCGTCCACGATCGCCGCGCGGTGCGCAGCTCGTCCGGCCACGCCGAGGAGCGTCTCGTGGTCGAGATGCTCATCCGCCTCCACGACCGCGAGGTCCTCGCCGAGGTGACGCTGAGCAACCGCGACGAGATGGGATTCCGGATGCTGATCGGCCGCGAGGCGCTGCGTCAGGGATACGTCATCGATCCGGCGCGATCGTTCGTCGGCGGCCGCGCTCCCCGCGAGGCCAGACGCCGCAATCGCGGCAAGGACTGAGTCGCTCAGGCGCGGATCAGCACGAGGCCGACGGCCTTGTCGTGGAGGCCGCGCTGGTCGGCATCCCAGATCACGGCGGGGATGACCACGATGATGAGCAGCGTGCGCACGATCGGTCGCCACAGCCCCACCCATCCGCCGTCGAGGCGGACCACCCGCATCCCGAGGACCCGGTGTCCGGGGCTGCCGCCCGCGGTCGGGATGAAGAGGATCTGCAGCACCGCGAACACCGCCATCGGCGCGAACATCGTCAGTCCTGCCTCCGTCGGCAGCGCGAACTGGTCGTACCCGAGGAACCCCGTGGCGATGATGGTCGCGGCGACGTAGTCGATGAGCAGGGCGCCGATCCGTCGGCCGGGACGGGCGATGCTGCCCGGTCCCGCCTCCGGCATTCCGAGGCGCTCTCCGGGGTACGTGTTCACAGCATCCGTCACCCGTCCAGCCTACCGGCGCGTAACATGCCCGAAACAAAGCGGATACCGTGGGGTAACGCCCCGCACGTACTGTGCACAATGGCCGTGAAGCCATCGATCCGCAATCCAGGAGTCGTACATGTTCAAAGATTCGTCCGAGGTGCTGAGCTACATCAAGGAGAACGACGTCAAGTTCCTTGACATCCGATTCACTGATCTCCCTGGTGTCCAGCAGCACTTCAACATCCCCGCCTCCACGGTCGACGAGGACTTCTTCGTCAACGGCCAGCTGTTCGACGGCTCCTCGATCCGCGGCTTCGCGAGCATCCACGAATCCGACATGCAGCTCATCCCGGACGTGACCACGGCATACGTCGACCCCTTCCGCGAGGCGAGCACCCTCGTCATGGTGTTCGACATCTACAACCCGCGCACCGGAGAGATCTACTCGAAGGACCCGCGTCAGGTCGCCAAGAAGGCCGAGAAGTACCTCGCGTCGACCGGCATCGCCGACACCGCCGTCTTCGCCCCCGAGGCCGAGTTCTACATCTTCGACGACGTCCGCTACTCGGTCACCTCCGGTGAGAGCTTCTACAAGGTCGACTCCGAAGAGGCCGCGTGGAACACCGGTCGCGAGGAAGAGGGCGGAAACCTCGCCAACAAGACCCCGTACAAGGGCGGCTACTTCCCCGTCAGCCCGGTCGACAAGACCGCTGACCTGCGCGACGACATCACCCTGAAGCTGATCGACGCCGGGTTCATCCTCGAGCGCTCGCACCACGAGGTCGGCACGGCCGGTCAGCAGGAGATCAACTACCGCTTCGACACCATGGTGCACTCGGCGGACGACATCCTGAAGTTCAAGTACATCGTCAAGAACACCGCCGAAGAGTGGGGCAAGGTCGCCACCTTCATGCCGAAGCCGCTCTACGGCGACAACGGCTCGGGCATGCACACGCACCAGTCGCTGTGGAACGACGGCAAGCCGCTGTTCTATGACGAGGCCGGCTACGGTCAGCTCAGCGACATCGCCCGCTGGTACATCGGCGGTCTGCTCGCGCACGCCCCCGCGGTCCTCGCCTTCACGAACCCGACCCTGAACAGCTACCACCGTCTGGTCAAGGGCTTCGAGGCGCCGGTCAACCTGGTCTACTCCGCCGGAAACCGCTCGGCTGCCATCCGCATCCCGATCACCGGCTCGAACCCGAAGGCCAAGCGCATCGAGTTCCGCGCGCCGGATGCCTCGGGCAACCCGTACCTGGCGTTCGCCGCGCAGCTCATGGCCGGCCTCGACGGCATCAAGAACCGCATCGAGCCGCACGAGCCCGTCGACAAGGACCTCTACGAGCTTCCTCCCGAGGAGGCCAAGAACATCCCGCAGGTGCCGAACTCCCTGCTGGACTCGCTCGAGGCCCTGAAGGCCGACCACCAGTTCCTCCTCGAGGGCGGCGTGTTCACCGAGGAGCTCATCGAGACCTGGATCTCGTACAAGTACGAGAACGAGATCCTGCCGATGGCACAGCGCCCGCACCCGTTCGAGTACGAGCTGTACTTCGGAGTGTAGCTAGATGACGCGGAATTCCGGGGGTTAGTCCGCAGCGAGTCCGCAGAATCTCTCAGAGAGCCCGTCTCAGCATCGCTGGGGCGGGCTCTTCTACGCGTCGGCGCCGAAGCCGCGGACTGCGCCTTCGAGAGTGTCGGCGAGGATGACCAGTTCGGGCGGGGCCGCATCTCCGTGGTATCGGTTCTGCTCGTCGATGATCGGGTGGTAGCGGAAGCCCGCCCACCAGTTCACGTGGATCTGGAAGACCCGACCGAGCGTCGTATCGATCGACTCACCAAGCGAGATGATCCAAGATCCGTCTGACACCGGCGTCGCGACCATATCGTCAACGTGCAGCGGCTTCCCTTCCATCGGAGGTCCTTTCGTTGAGCGCCGCTGTGACGGCGGCGCGTGATGACTCGTCGCGATCGGGCCACATGTGCCCGTACGTGTCGAGCGTCGTCTTCGCGGACGCGTGACGGAGTCGTGCCTGCACCGTCTTGATGTCGAGGCCCGCGGCGATGAGCAGACTCGCGAAGTAGTGACGCAGATCGTGGATGCGGAAGCCCTCTGGCAGGCCCTCCACGCTGTCTCTCGCGGCCTTGAACGCTGTCTCGATCGTGTAGGGCGCTACGGGACGTCCGAAGGCGCCGACCACGATGGTGCTACTCCCCCACGTTGCAGGGTTCGCGTTGAGCATGACGGCGAGATCCTGCGGGATCGGGATCGCGGTCTTTGACATCTCGGTCTTGAGGTCGTCGCCGGGATACTGGATCGCTGGCGTGATGATCCCGCGCATAAAGTCGACGTCCTCAACGCGCAGAGCGGCGATCTCCGCGACTCGGAGGCCAGCAAAGGCCCCGAGCAGCACGACCGGCCGGAAGTTCTCAGGCAGGGCGTCATGCAGGGCCCACACCTGCTCGGTGGTCGCGACGTACGGCCGCTGCTTCGGCGCCGCGGGAGACGTACGCCTCGAGCACGGGTTCTTCGCCACCAGGCCGTCATGCTGCGCGTCAGAGAACAGTTGGGACAGGCGTCGGTGGAGCGCGTATACGTAGCTCGGCGAGTAGCCGCGGCCGGACAGCTGCACGACCCACTGCTGCACCTCGGAGGGGCGCACAGACTTCAACGGGCGATGTCCCAGATCCTCGGTGATGACGCGGATGTGCACTCGCGCCTGGCGCACTGTCGACGCCCGGTGCCGCTCGTATCCACGCAGCCAGGTCTCGGCCCACTCCCCCAGGGTGACGCGCGCCTTCGCCGGTTCGAGATGCGTCCCGCCCACGAGCTCGGCCGTGCGTTCGTCGAGCCATGCCTGAGCCTCGCGCTTCGTCTTCCGGTGGGCGGAATACTCCCGACCGCTCTCATCGCGGTAGCGAGCCCGCCAGACCCCGTCAGGCCTCTGTTTGACGCTCGCCATCAGAACGGCGGGCCGGGGAAAAGGATGGGATCTTCGAGGTCGACGCCGTAGGCACGCAGCCTGCGCTCGATGTCGTAGAGATCAGCGCGGAAGTCTCTGATCCGCGCACGCAGAAGGTCCTGGTCATTCGGAAGGTGGCCGCTGGTGAGTACCTCACCCTTCGACGCACCAGATTCCACCCGGATCTGGTGGCTCTCGTGAGCCATCAGGGCGTAAGCCGTCGAGGATCGCTCATCCAGTAGCTTTTGGATCTCCGTCAACGGGTAGGCGTCGGGCGATGACGATACGAACGGGAGAGATTGAATAGCGTCCGGATCCCTCAGTTCGGGCGAAGCACCTGCGAGCTCCTCCACCATGCGCCCACCCCCGAACCATGCGCGAGCCAGGTACTGCGGTGCGCTGATTCCACGCGCCCCGGCGGACACGGAAGGCCCGGGCCGCTCACCAATCTCCACTAGCTCGTACGGCCGACGGCGAATGTCGAACTGCAGATCAGCCGGGCTGACGCCGAGGGCGAGCGCAAGGGCCATCAGCTGGCGAACAGTGACGTCCTGCTTACGACCGTTCTCGAGGTTGGCGATGATCGAACGCGTCAGCCCCAGACCGGCGCGCTCCGCCAACTGCTCGGCGCTCATCTTCGCATCTCGACGGTAGCGCGCGACCTGTCGACCCAGTGTCGTGGTGTGCGGTTCATGCATGTACTACACAGTAGGCCCGATTCTGTGTTATCGTCCATCGCAACACAGAAACACTGATTCTGTGTAGACAGGAGATCGACATGGAAGACAAGATTCTTTTCGTCCGCGACACGGCTGCACGCCTCGGCCGAAGTGAGGCGCAACTGCGCTGGATGATCGCGCAGGGAACTGCACCGAAGCACGCGAAGATCGCGGGCCGAGTGTGTTTCCGCGAGTCGGACGTCGAGTGGTTCATCGCAAAGGCGTTCGAGGACGCTGAGGTACCGGCATGACCAAGAAGGAAGCCCCCGGCATGCAGGCCGAGGGCTTCGAGAACACACCCACCCCTGACCAGGAGAAGGAAATGAACGACACCAGCATGACAGAGACCACCGACAACTGCGAGGCCGTGAAGCGCCTGTTCGCCGAGATCGCGGAGTGCCCCGAGGGTCACTTCGTGATTCTGACGCTGGAGGATCCCTTCTTCCAGGACCCCCAGCCGGTTCGGGTCAAGCGGGCAGCCGAACTTGACGGCCTCGAGGTCGGCGAGTTCGTGCACCTCGCGCCGATCTTCGACGCTGACGGCCGGAAGCTCGACGAGCCTGGCGACGAATGGTGGAAAGCGGCGCTCGCTGATGTCGACTTCGACACCTGGCGGTCGTGGCGCATTACACCGAACGCCGCCCTTCGCCTGGGCGATGTCGTGGCGGTGTCGCTCGGCGAGTACCAGTTCGAGCGGACTCTGCTGGTCGACGGCGTCGAGGTCGCCGAGCTCATCACGCTCGACGAGATCAGGCGCCGGTCAGATGCGCAGAAGGATGCGTGGATCGCGGAGCACGCCGAAGCGATCGAAGCGGCGAGGCCCGCGGAGGCGACGTCGGTGGACGTCTGGGATTTCAACCCGAGGAGCAACGGTCAGGGGATCCTGTACGTGCGCGAGTTCGGGCCTGTGTCGCTGTCGTGGTCCGCAGATGTCGTCGACGGGGTCGTCAGCTTCCGGGCCGGCGTCGACGTCATGGTTCATGTCGGGACGACCAGCGAGGTCGTGCCGGGTGTCGACGAGATGCGCGAACTCGCGTCGGCGCTTATGGCCGCGATCCCCACGGTCGAGGCGGCGACAGCATGACCGCGCGCGATGAGCAGGAGACGACGGTCACTGCGATGCGGGATGACACGACCGTGTCGGTGTACACGTCGAACAGCGTGCATCTCCGGAAGCTCAAGAACCTCGCGAGCACTCGTGATTTCGTGCGTTTGGTGCGTGAGGTGGGGGACGGTGCCGAGTTCGTCATCGACGCTCCGTTCTTTCACCTGTTCTCGGCGATTCGCGGAAAGCGCACCCTCTCTGACGAAGCCAAGGCTGCGGGTGCTGCACGTCTCGCTGCATCCCGCGAGCTTCGCCGCTCCTCCGCCGTCGATGAGGCGTTGAGGGAGCGAGATGTCTGATGACGCTGTCCGCACGGAACTGGGCGTGGGCGGTCAACGTCGTCACGATCGACGGCGAGAAGCGTTCGGTGCTCCCGGCCGAGAAGCTGGTGCTGCTCTGCATCGCCGAGCTCGAGAACTCCGACGAGGGGTGCGCGTGGCCGTCGCAGAAGTACATTGCGGAGCGAACGGGGCTCAGCGAGAGGACGGTTCTGACGCATGTCGGAACGCTCACGATGCTCGGGGCTATCGAGAAACGACGGCATCGATCGAATCGAGGCAGGTGGGATCGGAACGTCTACTTCCTGAACGTGCCGCAGAAGTACCGGGATTCGGATCCGGAATGGATGTCGAAGCAGGGCTGACCGTGTCGAAGTTCCCGCAATCGTTGCGGGATTCTCAGCGGACAGGATGTCCGGTCACCACACGCAACCGTTGCGGGTCGCCAACCGCAACTGTCGCGCTCGCCATACGCAACCCTCGCGAGAACAACCCGCAATGGTTGCGCACTACCAGTGAGAGACCAGTCAGAAGTACCAGTGAGAGGGACAAGCCGCATGCTTCGCACGCGGCGCGATCGAATCCCATGACACGGACTGCTGAATGCACCAACCGGCATCCGTTGCCGGTTGGTCGATTCGCCGACACGGTGTCGGGGGAAGCGTCACCGCCGCACGATGCTGATTGCCAGCCAGGCTGCCCACGCAATCCACTGGCCGGGGTCCTCGGGTGCGCAGCAGAGCTCGGCGAGGGTCTGCGGGTCGGTGCTGGCGAGCCATTCGATGATGCGGGGGTAGCGGGCGGTCATGGTCGTGATACGCCGCAGGGTTTCAGTGGACCAAGGGTTTCGGTTGATAGCCATGACTCGCCTATGCGCGTGGTCCGTGAAACCATCAGTGCCGTCCTCGAAGGTGACGCGTGAGCGACTCGGTAGACGCCCGCACTCCTGAGCAGCGACTGCAGGACGAGGCGGCGCGTTGGCGGAAGACCCTGCGCGAGGAGCAGGCGCGGCACGCGGCCACGCGAACGGCTCTGCGCGACGCGAATCGTCTTCTGCTTCGTGCCGCGCTGCACGAGCGTCTCGCCGATCCGCGAGACTTCGACGTGTACGTCGGCATTGACTCCGTCACCGACGCCGGCGGACGGCTGGTGTGGCCGCGGGTGTTCTTGCTCGTCGACGCGCTCACCGCGGAACGCCCGCACCTCGCCACGCCGCGCCGACTCTGTGACGCCGATCCCGAGCCGAGTGCGCTACCTTGGCTTCCGTCGGAGCATCACCAGCGTGATAGCGCTCCACAGGAGCCCAGGGGGCATCCCGCGTCGGACCAGGGGTCGGCGGGCACGGATCGTACAGATCACGGAGACCCCCGATGACTATCAACAACCCTCCCGCCCCGCCGAAGCCGGCGCTCATCCCCACAGCCCTCCCCCTGCCCGCGCAGGAGCTCAAGCCCGCCGAAGTGCAGGCCCAGCTTGACGCCGCGAAGCAAGCCCACGCCGAGGCGGCTGCAGCGCTGGCGGCCGCTGCAGATCACTTCGACGCCGCAGAACGACAGCGCGAATATGCGCTGTCCGAGGAGCAGAAGCGTCGAGCGCTCGAGGAGGAGGCCCATGTCAACGAGATGCGTCGCGTTCTGCCGCAGACGGAAGACGACGCCGACCGCCACCGTCGACTGTTCCGCGAGGCGTGCGCGGAAGACCCAATCGACATGCAGCGCGTGCTCGAGGCGTTCACATGGTGGGGTCGATATCGAGAGACTGCGGCCCGGATGCGTCAGCAGATCCTTCTTCACGATTCGCAGGCGAGCCGAGAAGACTACGAGCTCTGGGTGCGCCGCGTCGCCGGATGGAACGAACTCATCAGATCGGTCACGTCGTGGCGAAAAGGCGGGGTCCTCCCCGGCGAGGACGACGATCCCGACGGCCTCGCGAAGGTCAACGCCCGGATCGTGGAAGAGTCACAGGCCGCGCCACGTCCACTGACCCGTGACGCCACGGATCTCAGCACACCCTGGATCGAGAACCTCGGACTACGCGACCCGCAAATGGCTGGAATCGACCAGGTGTTCGCGGTCCAGGATCACGCCCTCGACTTCGGTGATGCGTTCTCCGAAGCAGTCGATTCCGCAGCGAAGGATCACGCGCGCAACGTCCTGAGCAGCCTCCGGCAGCAGCGAGCGAACGGGGACAGCTGATGCACAACCCGTTCCCGCTCTCCACCGTCGGACAGCCGACGTTCCTTTCTGCCGCGCCGTCCGCGGAAGCGCTGTCAGAGTTCGTCGCTGCTGCGTCGGGCCGGCCGGTTGCTCCCGTGACTCCGGCAGTGCGCTTCATCGCCCGCAGGCTCCGCATCGACGTCGCCCGCGTGAAGGGAACCGGCGCCGCCGGACAGGTCACCATCGCAGACGTTCGCGCTGCAGCATCCGCCGAAGGGAGCCGATGATGGGCATGAGCCTGCCGTTCGGTGCGCCCCACGTGGATCCCGCCGACCTCGTCATCACGAAGGGCACCGCCGCGCTGACCGCGTTCAAGTCCGCTCGAGCGGCTCGCGCCACGGCCGCCGCACCACCTGAGCGCACGACGTATGCGACACCGGTGGTGCGGGGCCTTGCTCGCAAGCTCGGTGTCGACCTCGCCAAAGTGAAGGGCACCGGCACCGCTGGACGCATCACCCCCGGCGACGTACGCGCGGCCGTGCCCACCGCACCTGCGGCCCGCGCGCCTCGCCCCGCACCCGAAGACGCCTACCCGTCCTCGTGGAAACACACCAAGCCGCAGGAGACGAGCACCGCGAGCTTCGCGGCCCCGCATCGCGCGGGCACCGAAGACGCGTACCCCGCCCACTGGGACACATCCCCCATCGGCGACAGCACCCCAGCACCGGCACCCGGGGCCAAGGCAGCCGACCCTGCACCCCGCCCGGGGAAGCATGCAGGCACCGCCTACCCCGCGGACTGGGCGCTCTGAGATGTCCGTGCCGGCGATCGATGGGTTCGAAGCCGGCACCGGACGCGGGGAGGACCGGACACTGCACAGCAGACTCCCCGCAACCCCGAGGGGCCCCAGCCACGCTGAGGCCCCTCACCCATAACCACGACCCAAGGACACACCATGACCCGCACACGCGGCAGCGTCGCCCAGCGACAGCGCACCCAGTTCTTCGAGGAAGGGAAGCGAGAGAACGCACCGTGCTGGCTCTGCGACGGACCCATCGATTACACCGTCAAGCCGAGCAGCACCCACGACTCTCACAACCTCGACCACTACCACCCCGTCGCAACCCACCCACACCTGCAGAACGACCGCGACGGCTGGCGACACTCCCACGCATCCTGCAACAAGTCACGAGGCACACGCGCCCCCAGCAGGGGCCTCGGCGAGCCCGTCCCGGACTGGTGGTGAACAGATGACCATCAACGATCACCCCGCCCCCACCAAAATCCAGAGATCGGGCAGGGGACCCGACACAGCCCGGGGGAGTGTCGCTCTCTCCCCTAGCGATTCTCGCGCTTTTTCTACCACCCCTGACGATGCATATCGCCCATTTCTGCCGCGGAACGATGCGGATCGAGTTTCGGGCGAGTCGCACCGCGTCGCACCTCAGTCCGAGCGTCGCTCGCAGGTGGATCGGGATCTCCCGTGCTGATCACAGCCCACCCACCGTTCGCGTTAGCGGCGCACCGAGCCATGTCGTCGCTGACCGAGTTGGTGCGCTTCGTCGAAGACGACTCGTTCCCGGCCGTCACCCGCGCGTATGCGCTCTGCGTTGGGTACGGCTGGGCGAGCACACCGATGCGCTCGCTCGACCGGGAACGTTGGGTGAAGCTGTTCTCTCAGTTCGGGTTCATCACGAACCGACCGGACGTTGTTGGCGGACCGCAAGGTACCGTTCGGCTCTACCGTGCCGCTACAACGGAGTTCAAGCGCGGGCTGTCATGGAGTGACTCGAGGGAGTATGCCGAGCGGTACCTCGCCCGCAGACCCGAAGCCGGACCTCACCAACTTTACGCGTGCCTCGTGGAACCGGACTGGGTGCTGGCTGTGGTGCAACGCACCAGACGTGATGGGCGGGCCCGTGCAGTGGAGTGGATAGTTGATGTCCCGGCGCGCGCTTGCGTCGACATTGCGGTGGATGTTCCAGCATCGAAGGCGATCCTCGAGCGATGAAACAGAAGCGGCCCGGGTCCTCAGCGGGCCGCCTTGAGATCAAGCAGATCGCAGGTCGTCGGCTACCGTCTGGCGGAACGCGCGCGATGCATGCCCCTTCTCCTCCGACGATAAGTCGTGCTTCAGCGTCTCGAGCAGAGCCTTCGCAGCGGCCTGAACAGGGTCTGGCGCAGCGAGCTCCAGTGGGAGCATCGCGTGCACCACGCGTGCGATGGAGACGGCCACAGCCTTCCCGTCATCGGTAGCCTCAGCGCGATGGTGTTCGACCACTGCACCCCAGAAGTCGACGTAGATCTGTCGGCGGAGATCCCGGGACGCCTTCCTCTCGGCGAGCTTTTCAGCCCTGCCAGCCGTAGCTCTGGCGAGAGCCCAAGCGAGCAGAGCACCAGCGAGCGTAGCAACGGGGGCCGCCCACCAAGGCGATTCCGCAGTCATCCACCACGGGACGGGTTCAGCCGCCTGCATCACGTCCAAGATCATGCGATCACACTACCGACCGGATTCGCGCTATACGGGTGAGCGGAGGCGCAGGCGGCCACGTCATTTCGAGCGGCGTAGATCTCGGGTTGGCTGGCCGCGGCTTCGACGTGTTTCAGCACGCGCCGCCGGCTCGTGCGTCGGTTAGTCGAACGTGATCTGCCCACGCTTTCCCTTCGCGACCTGACCCGTCGCGAGGTAGATGACTGGTTGGGCTGCGGCCGGGTCGCTACCGCGAAACTCGGCTGCGACCTGGCTCGCGAGCACGAGGAAGGACACGCTGCTTCCCGCGTCGAGGACGTGCGGGAGAGAGGGCTGGGGCGGGAAGAGCGCGGGGACCGCGATGGTGAGCGCGTTCCCGCTCCCGTCGTTTTTCTCAATGGCCCACTGTGTGACCGTCACGGCGGCCGCGCCGCGGTTACGAGCGGTGATCTGCAGGTATGGCCCGGTCTTGCCGGTGTGGTCGATGAGCATCATCCCTGAGGTAGCCTCGGCGATCACTCGATGGGCGCCGCGAGTGCGCACGACTATCTGCCAGATGAGAGAGACGGTGCTTACGATCGCGGCGAGCGATGCGACGCAGAGGCCGATGATCGAGATCACGAAAGCGGGTAGCGCAAGCGGGTCGGGACTGGTCATACGGGAGAGACTAGCGACGGTGCCCTGGCGGACCGCCGATGCGGTCGAGTCGCCACGCGATTTGTCCACGAGGCTGTCCACAGAACGGGGCGCAAGTGTCTCGAGTCCTGATTATCGTGAGACGCACGGGAAAGCCCCGCGAGGATGGAGGCAGGACATGTCAGATGCGGACTACCACGTCGTTTACGACGGCGACAGCGAGCAATGGAAGGCGCAGCGTGCGGGAGCGCAACGCTCCTCCGGCAACTTCGATACCCAGGCCGACGCGATCGCTCGCGCGAATCAGCTGGCCAGCAACGCCGGCGGCGGTGAAGTGTCGATTCACAGGAAAGACAACGGTCAGATTCGCGACAAGAACACGATCGGCAAGGCGGATCCGTTTCCGCCTCGCGGCTAGCGGCGCATGAGGACCGGCGCCCATCCGACGCGGACAAGAAAACCCTAGGCGCATCAATGCCCTCGTGTCCGGATTCCTCCGGATGCGGGGGCATCGCCTGTACGCCGAACGGACACGCTCTATGGTGTGGGTCATGGCCACATTGCCGGAATGCGCGGTGCTGCGCTGCACGAACGAATCCGTCGCCAGCTTCCAGCACGGGGAGGCAGGCCACATTCGTGAGTGGCTCGTTTGTGGGGAGCACTCGCTGTGGCTGGGTGCCGGCCAGGCATGGGCCTTCGACGGTCACACGATTCTCATGGACGATGACATGCCCCCAACCGTCCACGGGCTCACGATCCACAATGACGGCGAGCCCGAGTTCACCGTCACCCTCGAGTACGGAACGTCCCTGGACGAGACAGAGTCACTCACGCTCCGCCTCCCGCCTTCAGCCCGCCGGCTACTTCACGCGGCATTGTCCAGTCGAGTCGACGACTGACCCACCCCGACCGAAAATCCAGCGTCAGCGGCGCTGAGGGGGACCACCACTGGGGGGGTGTTCCTCTCCCCCCCGCGCCGATTCCGCGAAATTCCAGGGGGGGGTCGCGCGCGAGGGCGCTCCCTGAACCCGTGATTATGCGGTTCTCGGGGATCGAAGGGCGTCTCGAACCTTGCTCGAGACGGGGGCGGGACGGGGATGAGGTTCGTATCTGCCCGATCGGGCAGATACGAACGGCGCTGTATGGAGTCACGAAAAAGTCACGGCGGTTAGGATATTCACAAGTTCAGGCCCTATGTTGGTTTCATGGCCGAAATCATTGATGGTTCCGTGATGGCCGAAGCCGTTGGAGTTACCTCCGCAGGCTACCTCGGAGGCGCAGACACGCTTCACTCGCTCAACGTGGTTGTGTACCCGGCCGAGCAGCGAGCGGTTGTCTGGGCGGGTCTTCGGGATACATCACTTGACGCACAGCTGAACGCTGTCGCTGCGTTCGTGGACGTCCGCGAGTGCTACTCGGACGAGCTTGAAGTCGAGCTTCGCTTCGGCGAGCCGGACGAGCCCGCGTCGGACCGTGCGACCGCCAAGGCGATGCAGCTTACCCGGTAGTCCTCGTGAGCGAGACCGTCGCCGCGGGCCACAAGGCGGAGCAAGCCAAGGCCTACACCACTGGTGTCCTGCTTGCACGCGGCGGGAACGAGTGGGCGACGGTGTGCTTCTTCTACTCGGCGTACCGCGCTGTTCGGTGCGCGTTCAATCGCGATCCACGACTCGACTCGGATGCCGCGGCCCGGGCCGTTGACTCGAACTTGAGTGCAGGGTCGCGGCATGTCAATTTTCACAACGGTCACCCGAACCGGGGGCCCGGAGTCAACGACGTGGTGCGGTATCTCTACCCGAAGATCTGGACGCAGTACGAGCTCCTGCACGCAAAGAGCGTCGAGGTCAGATACGGAACGGGCTTGATCGGGGTGACGGTCGATCAGACCCGTGAGCTGGCGGACGCGGTGATCGCTGAACTCGACGGGCGCGGTCTGCTCTGAGGAGGATGCACGATGTGCGCTCTCCTCGGGTGAGGAGGCACGTGAGTCCTCTACCGGGTCAGCGACGAGCGGCGCCGGCCCAGAACCCAGCGGCCGGCTTCGATGTCAACGCGAAGGCACAGCACTGCTCAAGGAGCGGGCATCCGCTGCAGATGCCCGCCAGCCTCTCGGCGTCCTCGGGGCTCACCCGGTCGGCGGTGAACTCCGGCATGCCGGCGCAACTCGGGGTCATGACGCGCAGTCGCTCCGTGAGTTCGTAGTACTCCGCACCGCCCTTGAGGGGCTTCATGTCCGCGAGCGGGTCGACCTTCCGCTCAGGAGTGTCGCTCTCCGGTTCTGTGCGCCCGTCTGACGCACGTTCCGGGTCCTCCTGGTGTCGGGTAGCCAGGCGCTCTTTCGTGTACCGAAACCGTTCGGGGACTGCGAGGTCCTCGCCCTCCTCGGCCATGCGCTTCCGCAGCCGGTAGAAGTGCACGGGCGAGGCCTGCAGAGTGTCGCGGAACCACTTCTGCAGCACGGCGAGCTCGACGACTCGGACGCGTTGACCGTCACGCTTCGCCCAGCGCATCGGCATTCCCTCGCGGGCCCATCTCCGCACCGTGCGATCGTTGCGACCGATCCGCTTCCCAGCCTCGGCGTACGTGAGCCACTGCTCCGACTCAGCCACGGCCCCCCCCCAGTCCGCAGAAAGTCCGCAAAACACTCGATTCGCACCGTTCACGACCATCGCTCCCCATCACCCAGATGCCCGGAATCACGCGGATCTCGGCGTCCGTCAGTGCTGACCAATCACGCGCGAATAGTACGAGCTGTACTTCGGCGTCTGACGCCTGCAGATCGACACGAGAGCCCGTCACGGTCAGCCGTGACGGGCTCTCGGTCGTTCCGGATGCCGCCGGCTAGTCCTCAGCCGAGACGGCGTTCCCCCAGACCCAACACCGGAACGTCTTCTCCCCCGCCCGGAACTCGATGCCGGCGGCGAGCGGTGTCGACCGCACCACCTTCGCGTCGACGCGGAGCGCTTCCGGGCCGAATCGCACCCAGGCGCGCACCCGTCGCTGAGCCGCGTGCGGATAGACGGTCACCGGGGTCTCGCGCAACGCCAGCTCGCGATGGGTCAGCGACTGCAACGGCCCGGATCTCGCCGCGGCGAGCACGGCGCTGTCCTGCGCCTGCCTGTCGTAGTACGGAGCCAACCGCTTGCTCGACCCCATCCGGCACCCTTTCCCCGGCCTCCGTCCAGGGTAGCAAGAATCGAACATCTGTTCTATCCGCCATGCGGATCATGCCCGCACCGCGGCACCGCCTGCCGCCACCGTCGACCTCTCCCGCATGACCGCCTCGTCATCGAGCCAGTTCGGTGCCCAGTTGCGCAGGAACACGATGTACACGATGAGCGAGACGGCGATGATCACGGTGACGTAGGTGATGAACAGCGGCACCTGATCCGCGCCCACCGCGCCGGCGTACAGCAGCGGTGCCGTACCCCCGAAGACCGAGTTGGCCAGGGCATATCCGAAGCCGAGTCCGAGCGCGCGGATGTGCGTCGGGAAGAGCTGCGCTTTGACGACGGCGTTGATCGAGGTGTACCCGGTGAGGATCACGAAGCCGCCGACCAGGATCGCATACGCGGCGATCGGGTTGTCCTGGCTGGGAAGAGCGGTGAGCAGGAACCAGGTGTACAGGACTCCCCCGACGCCGAAGAACACCAGCAGGGTCTTGCGCCCGACGATGTCGGACAGCCATCCTCCGAGCGGCTGCAACAGCATCAGCGTGGTGAGGGCGATCAGGTTGATGATCGTGCCGGCGAGCACATCGCCACCCGCGAAGGCCTCTTTGATGATGTTCGGGCCCGTGACGGAATAGGTGTAGAACGCGACGGTGCCTCCCATGGTGACCGCGAAGCACAGCAGAAGCGGACGCCACTGACGGGTCAGGAGTTCGCGCATCGAGCCGCTGGTGCGTCGGCGGCCGGTCTTCGCCTCGTCGATCGCCTCCGGCCGGAGGGACTCGTCCATGGTGCGTCGCAACCAGAACACCGACACGGCCGCGACGCCGCCGATGGCGAACGCCACGCGCCACCCCCAGGCGGAGATCGCCTCGTCGGAGAGGGTGAGCACCATGATCAGCAGCGTCAGCTGGGCGAGGACGTGCCCGCCGACCAGAGTCACGTAGTGGAAGGACGACAGGAACCCGCGGCGACCGGGCATCGCCGCTTCGGACATGTACGTCGCGCTGGTTCCGTACTCGCCACCTGTCGCGAAGCCCTGCAGCAGGCGCGCGAACACCAGCAGCACGACGGCGCCGGCGCCGATGGAGCCGGCGGTCGGCGCGCAGGCCACGATCAACGAGCAGAGCGCCATGAGGGAGACGGAGACCGTCAGTGCCCTCCGGCGACCGTGCCGGTCGGCGAACCGGCCGAAGAACCACGACCCGAGCGGACGCATCAGGAACGTGACGGCGAAGATGCCCCAGATGTAGATCGTCGAGTTCTTGTCGTCCGGGGCGAAGAACTGCGATTCGAAGTAGGTCGCGAACACGGAGTAGACATAGACGTCGTACCACTCCACGAGGTTGCCCGCGGAGCCCTTCAAGGTGTTGGAGACAGACCTTCGCAGGCTGGTCGGGATGGTTGTCGTCGTTGACATGGGTATCCGATCGGTGGGGAAGCTGCACGACTCTCGTCGTGCTCGCACTGTCTGTGTGCGCGACGACATTCTGACCGCCCGACCGCCGTCGCCGGGAGGATCCTTACACTCCGCTTACATTCATCTCGCGTCATCGCGCGGGAGGCGACGCTCGTCCGTCGAGGTCGCGCGAACCTGTGTCACGATGAGGGCATGCGTGTGCTCGTCGCCGAAGACGATCGCTCGGTGGCGGCCGCTCTCGTGTCGGTTCTCACCCGGGCCGGTCATGTGTGCACGAGCGTCGCTCGCGGCAGCGATGTGCTCCTCCTGCACAAAGAGGCCGACGTGGTGCTTCTCGATCTCGGCCTGGACGATGCGGACGGATTGGACGTGCTCCGGCAGCTGCGCAAGGTGAGCGGCGTCCCGGTGATGATCATCACGGCGCGCAGCGACGAGCGCTCCACCGTGCGCGGCCTGACCCTCGGCGCCGACGACTATCTGGTCAAGCCCGTCCGGCTCCACGAGCTGCTCGCTCGGCTCGGAGCGGTCACGCGTCGATATGGCGCTCCCTCGGAGATCGACGACATCGACGTCGGCCGCATCCGCATCGACGTCCCGGCGCACCGTGTGCTCGATTCCGACGTCGAGATCTCGCTCACCCCGACCGAGTTCGATCTCCTCGTGTCGCTCGCGCGTCGCGTCGGGCGCGCTGTGGGGCGTCAGCAGATCCTCGACGAGGTGTGGGGGGATGCCTACGCGGCGAAATCGCGGTCTTTCGACGTGCATATGGCGCAGCTCCGCCAGAAGCTGCCGGCGCTCAGGATCACGACGATCCGAGGATTCGGCTATCGGCTCGAGAGCTCGACATGAGGGCGCGCGTCCTGCTGCCCCTGCTGCTGTTCGGGCTGATCGCGGTGCTGGCCGTCCTCCTCCCCGTCGCGATCGGGATCGCGGAGTCGCGTACCCAGCAGCTCGCGCTGCAACGCGCCGACTCGATGGATCAGATCGTCCAGCGCGTGCAGACCGCCCTCGCCCAGGGCACCGACGACGCGCTCGACGAGTACCTCGACCGCTTCCACCGCACCTACGGCGAATCGGTGCTCGTCGTCGACGACGTCGGACAGGTGATCGCCGGTGCCGGCGATCTCGACATGGACGACGAGATCGCAGCTCTGGTGCTCGCCGCCGCGCGCACGGTCCCCCAGTGGTCGGTCGCGACGGTCCAGCCCTGGAGCCCAGACACCTCGCTCGTCGCCGAGTCCTTCACCGCCACCAGCGACACGACGGCCGGTGCAGTGGTCCTCGCGATCGATCTCGCCGACGCGAAGGGGGACGTCACGCGAGGATGGACGACCGTCGCGATCCTGGGCGCACTCATCCTCGCTGCGTTGATGACCGCGTCGCTCTACTGGACGCACTGGGTCCTCACGCCGGTGCGCGCACTCGACACGGCGGTCAGGGCGCTCGCCGCACACCGCGAGCATGAACCCGTCAGACCGACCGGTCCTCCCGAGCTGCGCCGGCTGAACCTCGCGTTCCAGGCGATGGCCGATGGGGTGGAGAGCGCGCTCGAACAGCAGCGAGGTTTCGTCGCCGACGCCTCTCACCAGCTTCGGAACCCGCTTGCAGCGATCCGGCTGCGCATCGACTCGCTTCCGGTCGACGGCGGTGACGGCACCGAGCTCGCGGCGGTCGAGCGCGATCTGGACCGTCTCGAGAACATCGTCGACCGGATGCTCGCGCTCGCCCACGCCGAGCATCGCGCCACCGCACGGGCGCAGGGTCGCGAGGCGGCATCTGCCGACCCGATCCTCCGCGACTGCCTCATCTCCGCCGACATCCTCGTCGAGCCGCATCGGGACGCGCTGCGATCCGCCGGGATCGTCGTCACCGCCGACGAGACCCCTGTCCGGGTCCCCTGCAGTCAGGCAGACCTCGAGGAGATCGTCGAGATACTGCTCGACAACGCGGCGAAGTACGCCGGATCCGGTTCCGAGGTCTGGCTGTCACTGAGCGAGTCCGCCGAGCAGGTGGTCCTCGAGGTCGCCGATTCCGGAAGCGGCCTCGACGACTCGGACCTGGCGAGCATCGGCACCCGCTTCTGGCGCTCGGTCTCGCACGGATCCTCCCCGGGTACAGGTCTGGGCGTGGCGATCGTCCTGCAACTCGCGCACGCCAATGACGCCCGTCCCGAGCTCGACCGTGCACCGCAGGGCGGGCTGCGGGTGCGATTGGCATGGGCGCGACCATGACCACCATCACACGGCGCCGACTCCTCCTCGGCTTGGCCTCGACAGCCCTCCTCGCTCTCGCAGGCTGCACGCCTCCCGCCCTCCCGTCTCTCAGGATGGGCTGCGGGGAGAGCGGCGGGAGCTACCTGCAATTCGGCAGGCTCCTGCAGAGGTCTCTCCGTCGTCACGACATCGACCTGCAGCCCCTGGTCACGGAGGGCAGCGTCGAGAACCTCGACCGCCTCGCCGACCGCACGGCCGACGTCGCGATCGTGCTCGCCGACTCCGCAGCGGAGGCTCCCGCCGGGCTCGTCGCCCTGGGGCGCGTCTACCAGAACTATCTGCAGTGCGTCGTCCGCAGGGATGGGGACGTGCGCACGCTCGCCGACCTCTCGGGCCGGAAGGTATCCATCGGCGCGCCGCGATCGGGCACCGCCGTCACGGCGCGACGCGTGCTCGCCGCGGTCCGCGCGCTCGCCGACACCGAGCCCGCCGAGATCGTCGAGCTCACTCTGAGTGAGGCCGTGGCCGCGCTCGAGAACCGTGAGGTCGACGCCTTCTTCTGGTCGGGCGGCATCCCCACCCCCCAGATCGAGCAGGTGAGCGCCACGACCGCGGTGAGGCTGCTCGACCCCACGCCCGTCCTGCCCTCCCTCGATGCCGACTTCCCGAACCTCTACGTGTCGACCTCCGTGCCCGCGGGGGTCTACGGCGCGCCGGACCGGTCTCCCACCGTGGGGATCTCGAACCTGCTGCTCGCGCGAGCGGATCTCCCCGACCACCTCGCCGAGACGATCGTCGACGCCCTGATCGACGACGCGCGCCGACTCGTGCCGCCGGACTCCGTCGGCGTGCAGTACCTGACGCTCTCGAACCTCATCGACACGGCGACACTCCCCCTGCATCCTGCCGCGGAGCGTCGGTACCGACAGCGCTACGGATGACGGATCGGAGCGCCCTCACACACCGGACGATGCGCGACCGACTTCGAGATCGAGCATCCACTCGTTCATCGTCAGGTCAGCGCCACGGAACTGCGCGGTGACGGTACCGACCAGCTCGAAGCCGCGACGACGACAGACTCCGTTGGAGCCCGGGTTCGTGACCGAAGGGAATGCGGTCAGGAACCGGCGTCCGTCGCGGTGCGCTCGCGCATCGTCGACGAGCAGCCCGAGGGCTCGAGAGGCCACTCCGCGACCCTGTGCGTCGGGCAGGACGAACCACCCGGCTTCGAGAGCAGGCTCCGAGCGCCACTCGGTGTGCCAGAAACCGATCGAGCCCAGCCGCCGTCCCCCGTCTTCGATCACGAACATCCGAGCCTCCCCCGCCTCCCAGAGCCGCAGGTACCGGGCGTTGCGTTCGTCGATCTGCTGCTCGTCCTCCACCCCGTTCAGGTGCGCCGTCATCTCGGGGGTGTTCGCCGCGCGAAGCAGATCGAGGTCGTCGCGTGCCCAACGACGAAGGGTGAGGGTCTCCATCGACGAAGGATCTCACCGGTCACCGACATCGCCCACGCAGATCAGCGCGCACGCCCACCGTGTCGCGCTTGCTTTCACCCTGCACGACTGGTCAACTGAGGGGTCCGACCTGATCCCGTGGGAGTCCGCAATGCGCCGCAAACTCGAGAAGCCGCAGTCGAAGAGGGTGCACACCTCGGAGACGCCTCCGGCACAGCCGAAGACGGCGGCCGCGGCCATCGCCCGCATCAACCCCTTCACCTTCGGTCTGCTCGGAGCGCTCGGCGTGCTCGTCGCCCTGCTGCTGGGCGGCATCGTCAATCAGCTGGCGACGGTCCTGGTGTACATCGGGGTCGCGCTCTTCCTGGCCCTCGGCCTCGACCCGATCGTCGCGTTCATCGAGCGGCGGCTCCCCCGCCCTGCGGCGGTCGCCATCGTCGTCCTGGTCGTGGTCCTCGCATTCGCCGGGATCATCCTGGCGATCGTCCCGCTCCTCGTCGAGCAGATCGGGAATCTGATCGAGGACGGCCCGCAGATGGTCAAGGACTTCATGGCCAGCGCCTGGTTCAAGGACGTGAGCGCGCAGTTCGGCGACACCTTCGATGACGCGGCGCAGGGCGTGCTGAGCTTCGTCCAGGACCCGGGGAACATCCTCAACATCAGCGGCGGCTTCCTGGCCGTGGGCGCCGGCATCGCGGGCGGATTCACCGGCGTCACGATCGTGCTCATCCTGACCCTCTACTTCATGGCCTCGCTGCGCAGCATGAAGCGCGTCGCCACCCGGTTCGTCCCCTACTACCAGCGGGACACGTTCAGCGGTCTGCTCGAAGACGTCTCGGGAGCCGTCGGCCGCTACGTCATGGGGCAGGCCAGCCTCGCGCTCGTCAACGGGATCCTGAGTCTGATCGTGCTGAGCATCATCGGCGCACCGGTGCCCGCTCTGCTGGCGCTGATCGCCTTCATCGGGTCGATGATCCCGCTGGTCGGCACGCTGAGCGCCTCCATCATCAACTCGGTCATCTGCCTCATCGTGAGCCCGGTGACCGCCCTGATCACGTTCGGCTACTACCTCGTCTACATGCAGATCGAGGCATACGTCCTGTCTCCGCGCATCATGAACAAGGCCGTGGCCGTTCCCGGCGCTCTCGTGGTCATCGCCGCGGTGGCCGGCGGTGCACTGGGCGGCATCCTCGGCGCGCTGGTCGCGATCCCGGTCGCCGCCAGCGTCATCATCATCGTGCAGAAGGTCGTCTTCCCCACTCAGGACAGCAAGGTCGTGCCGCCGGGAACCCTCAGCGAACGGTGAGCGCCCCGGGCTGGACCCGCACGGTGAAGTCGGAGACGTGTCCGACCTCTTCACCGTCGATCTCGAACATCTGCGGCGACGCCAGCTCGACGCGCACACGTTCAGCGGAGACGTGCGTCGTCGATTCGGTGCTCACGGCGGTGTCGACATTGCCCATCATGCGGCGGATGCCGTTCTCCCAGACGAAGGCACGGACGGTGTCGAGCCACTGGAGGGGGCCCTCCGCACTCACGAGCAGCATGTCGAGCAGTCCGTCGTCGAGCACCGCATCCGGCAGGAGACGGATGCCGCCCTGGAGCATGCCGCAGTTGCCGATCAGCATGGTGTGACCGCGAAGACCCTGCGGCTCCTGGTCGTCGAGCGTGAGGGTGATGTCGGTCATCTCGGTGCCGGCGAGAGCACGTCCCATCGCCTCGACGTATGCGATCCATCCCGCCCGGTTCTTCAGGTCTTCGTCGGTCTCCACCAGCATCTGCGCGTCGATGCCGAAGCCGACCATCACCACGAACGCATGCTCGGTGCCGTCGTGGTCGACCCAGCCCATGTCGATCCGCTGCGGCTTGCCGTCGCGCACCCGAACCAGCGCGGCGGGAATGTCGTTCAGGGGGATCTCGAGGTTCCGCGCGAGCAGGTTGCCCGTGCCCTGCGGCACGATGCCCAGCGCGGAGTCCGTGCCCGCCAACGATTCAGCGATCGCCCGGACGGTGCCGTCGCCGCCGACGGCGATCACCACATCGCATCCTGCCGTCACGGCCTCGGCGGCCATTCCACGCCCCGGGTCCTCGATGCTGGTCTCCCACCACTCGGACTCCGTCGCAGGGAAGACCTCGGCCACGGCATCGCGCAGCGCCGCCCCATCGAGTTTGGAGGGGTTCCAGATCACACCGAGCTTCGAGATCGCCATGCGCTCAGCCTGGGTGACGGGCGCAGAAAACGCAAAACGGCGCGCCAGCGCCCGGGGGCCTAGCCGTAGAAGAGCTGTTCGAACGCTCGGCGTGCCCGCCTGGTCACCCCGAGATAGTCGTCGTCGAGGACGCTCGCCGAGCGGTCCGGATAGCCGAGCAGTCGCCCGATCGCATCCAGGTCGCGGGGGTCGGTCGGCAGAACGTCGCTGGTCTTGCCGGTGAACAGGGTGATCGCGGATCGCAGTCGGCTCGACAGCAGCCAGGCCTCGCGCAGCAGGTCGGCCGACTCCGACGGCACGAAGCCCGCCGTGACCGCGGCGTCGAGCGCCGTGAGCGTCGACGTCGTCCGCAGCTCCGGCACCTCGTGGGCATGCTGCAGCTGCAGCAGCTGCACCAGCCACTCGACGTCGCTCAGTGTCCCCGGCCCGAGCTTCAGATGCCGCCTCGGATCGACACCCTGCGGAAGGCGTTCGCCCTCGACCCTCGCCTTGATCCGCTTGATCTCGCGCGTGCCCTGGAGATCGATCTCGGCCGGGTAGCGGATGCTGTCGGCCAGCCGGGTGAACTTCTCGATGAGGGTCGTGCTGCCCGCCACTCCCCGCGCCCGCAGCAGCGCCTGCGCCTCCCAGGAGAGGGACCAGCGGCGGTAGTACTCGGCGTAGGCGTCGATCGAGCGCACCACGGGTCCGTTGCGACCCTCCGGGCGCAGGTCGGCATCGAGGTCGAGCGGTACCCGGTGATCGGTGAGGTGCTCCCGGAGCCCGGCGACGATCTTGGTCGCGAGGGCCTGGGCGCGCTGCGGGTCGACGCCGTTGGCGTCGTAGACATAGAGGATGTCGGCATCGGATCCGAAGCCGAGCTCCGCACCGCCGAAGCGTCCCATGCCGATCACTGCGAAGTCGAGGGCGTCGTCCTCGGCGGGGACGATCTCGCGCCGCACCGCACGCAGAGCCGACTGGATCGTCGCATCCGTGATCTCGGTGAGGGACGTGGCGATCTGCTCGATCGAGAGCACGTCCAGCACCCCGCCCATCGCGGTCCGCAGGAGCTCCCGACGCCGCAGCGCACGGACGGCCTGCAGCGCGTCGCCCACGTTGCGATGGCGCGTCTGGATCGCCCGCGCCTCCTCGTCGAGCGCCGCACCGCTGCGCGGGCGCAGCAGATCGCTGCTGTCGAGCCAGGCGACGGACTCGGGAATCCACTCCATCAGCTCCCCCACGTACCGCGATGACGACAGCAGGCGGGTCAGGCTCTCGGCCGCGCCCGAGGAGTCACGCAGCATCCGCAGGAACCAGGGCGTGTCGCCGAGCCTCTCACTGATGCGTCGGAAGGCGATCAGCGCATAATCGGGGTCGCTGCCGTCGGCGAACCAGCGCACCATCACGGGCATGAGGTGCCGCTGGATGGTCGCCTTGCGGCTGAGTCCCGTCGTGAGCGCTCCGATGTGACGGAGCGCGCCGGCCGGATCGCGGAAACCGATCGCCATCAGCCGGTCGTGCGCCTGCTCGGTCGACAGCGTCCGCTCCTCCTCGGGAAGAGAGGCGACCGCGCTCAGCAGCGGGCGGTAGAACAGCCGCGTGTGGATGTCGCGGACCTCGCGGCGCACGCTCTCCCAGCGAGACCAGATCGCCTCCCCCGAGTCACCGAGCCCCGTGCTGCGGGCGAGTACACGGAGCCCTGCGGGTGTGCGCGGCATGAGATGGGTGCGGCTGAGATCTGTGAGCTGCAGGCGGTGCTCCATCAGCCGCAGGACGCAGTAGTCGTCGGCGAAGGACGCGGCCTCGGCCCGCCCGATGTAGCCGCCTTCGACGAGCGCGTCCAGACTCTCCAGGGTGCCGCGCGTGCGCAGCCGCGGGTCGGTCAGCCCGTGTACGAGCTGCAGGAGCTGCACGGTGAACTCGATGTCCCGCAGCCCGCCCGAGCCGAGCTTGATCTGATACGGCGCATCCTCGGGGTCGATGTGCTCCATGACCCGTTCGCGCATCCGCTGCACGCTGTCGACGAAGTTCTCTCTGGCCGCACTCGAGAAGACCTTCGGCTGCAGCGCCGTGATGTAGGCCGCCCCGAGCTCCGGATCGCCGGCGAGCGGACGCGCCTTGAGCAGGGCCTGGAACTCCCAGCTCTTCGCCCAGCGGTCGTAATACGCGAGGTGGGAGCCGAGGGAGCGCACCAGCGCTCCCTGCTTGCCCTCCGGTCGCAGTGCCGCATCGACCTCCCACAGCGGCGGCTCGACCTCGATCCCGCTCAGTGCGCGCATCGTCTCCCTGGCGAGACGTGTGGCGATGTCGATCGCCCGCGCCTCCGAGACGACTTCTTCGTCCATCGTGCCGCCGACGAAGATGACGTCGACGTCGCTGACGTAGTTCAGCTCCCGGGCACCGGCCTTGCCCATGCCGATCACGGCGAGCTGGGTGGCGGCGACCTGGTCGCGGCTCATCGTGTCAGTGAGCCGGCGGCGGGCGATCGCGAGCGCCGCCTCGAGCGCGGCGCCGGCGATGTCGGCCAGGGCTGCGGCGACGTCGCCGACGATGCGGACCGGATTGTGGGCGGTCAGGTCGATCGCCGCGATCTCGGCGAGGTTGCGGCGATACGCCACGCGCAGGGTAACCACCGCGGCATCATCACTCGACTCGGCGAAACCGTCGACGGCTCCCACCGCGTCGAGCATGCGACGACGCAGCACGTCGGCGGACGGGAGGTCCGTCGACACGTCGCCGAGCACGGAGATCTGATCCGGATGCCGCAGGAAGAAGTCCGCCAAGCCGTGGGACGCCCCGAACACCCGCCAGACCCGTCTGCGTGCCCGTGCATCGGCGAACACCGCCGCGAGCGGCGCCGGGTCTCGCCGCGCCACGCGCAGCATCCCCTCGACGGCCGCATCCGGATCGGCGGCGTCCGCCTCACTCAGCAGCAACGAGCGCTCGACGCCGATCAGGGTCGCGAGCTCGGTGAGGTTCTCCGCCGCCTCACTGAGCTCTGCGAAGCCCAGCCTGGCCAGCGCGGAGAGTGAGACGGAATCGTCCGAACGGGCCATGCGCGACGCTCAGAGAAGCTCGAGGTTGTTCTTCAGCTCCAGCGGCGTGACCTGGCCACGGTAGGCCTCCCACTCCTTGCGCTTGTTCAGCAGCACGTAGTTGAAGACCGACTCGCCCAGCGTCTCCGCCACGAGCTCGGAGCTCTCCATGTACTCGAGCGCATGGTCGAGGCTCGCGGGCAGCGCCGAATAGCCGAGTGCACGTCGCTCCGCGTCACTGAGCGACCACACGTTGTCCTCGGCCTCGGGCGGCAGCTCGTACTCCTCCTCGATGCCCTTGAGGCCGGCGGCCAGCATGAGCGCGTACGCGAGGTACGGGTTGGCCGCGGAGTCGAGCGCGCGGTACTCCACGCGCGACGAACCGCCCTTGTTGGGCTTGTACATCGGAACACGCACGAGCGCCGAGCGGTTGTTGTGGCCCCAGGTCACGAAGCTGGGCGCCTCGTCGCCGCCCCAGAGACGCTTGTACGAGTTGACGAACTGGTTCGTGACCGCCGCCATCTCGTTCGCGTGCTTGAGCAGACCGGCGATGAAGTGGCGCCCGGTCTTGGAGAGCTGGTACTTCGCGCCCTCCTCGTAGAACGCGTTGCGCTCGCCCTCGAAGAGCGACATGTGCGTGTGCATCCCGCTTCCCGGGTGCCCGCTCAGCGGCTTGGGCATGAACGTCGCATAGACGCCCTGCTCGATCGCGACCTCCTTGATGACCGTGCGGAAGGTCATCACGTTGTCCGCCATCGTCAGCGCGTCCGCGTACCGCAGGTCGATCTCGTTCTGGCCGGGACCGCCCTCGTGGTGGCTGAACTCGACCGAGATGCCGAGGTCCTCGAGCATCCGCACCGAACGACGACGGAAGTCGTGCGCCGTGCCGCCGGGGACGTTGTCGAAGTATCCGGCCGAGTCGACCGGAACCGGACCCTCAGGGCCGAAGGACGAGGACTTCAGCAGGTAGAACTCGATCTCTGGATGCGTGTAGAAGGTGAATCCGGCGTCTGCGGCCTTCGCGAGGGTGCGCTTGAGCACGTGACGCGGGTCGGAGACGGCCGGACGGCCGTCCGGCGTCGTGATGTCGCAGAACATGCGAGCCGTGGGGTCGATCTCGCCGCGCCACGGGAGGGTCTGGAACGTGGTGGGGTCGGGCTGCGCGAGCAGATCGGACTCGTAGCTGCGGGTGAGGCCCTCGATGGCGGAGCCGTCGAAGCCGATGCCCTCGGCGAACGCGCCCTCGACCTCGGCCGGCGCGATCGCGACGGACTTGAGAGTCCCGATGACATCGGTGAACCACAGGCGGACGAACTTGACGCCGCGCTCTTCGATCGTCCGGAGGACGAAATCCCTCTGCTTGTCCATCGTCACTCTGCGCCCTTGCGTGTTCCGGCGTCCCAGCCGTTCTCGGCCGCTTCCTCTTCGGCCCAGGCGCGCGAGCGCTCCTGCAGCTTCTGCGGCGCGTGCGCGGCCTCCGCCTCGGTGTCGAAGGGTCCCACACGGTCGACCGACGGCGACAGCATGCCGAACTCCACCTGTCCGGTCTCCAGGTTGTACCAGTACTTCTCATCGCCGTTCGACATGGCAGATCCCCTTCATCACGTGGTGTCATCGATCCTACTGGCGTGGGGCGCGGTCGCTAAGCTAGCGACCATGGCAAAAGCGATCGGCGTCGACATCGGCGGCACGGGAATCAAGGCAGGCATCGTCGACCTCGAGCACGGCATCATGGCCTCGGACAGGGTGCGCGTACCCACTCCTGAGGGCGCGTCCCCGCAGGATGTCCTGCAGGCCGTGCAGACGGTCCTCAAGACCCTCGACGTCCACGACTCGACTCTGCCGCTCGGCGTCGCCTTCCCGGCGATCGTCAAGCGCGGCAAGACCCTCTCCGCGGCCAACGTCTCGAAGGAATGGCTCGACTTCGACGCCGAGCGGTTCTTCCGCGACGGGCTCGGCCGCAACATCGTCTTCGTGAACGATGCGGATGCCGCCGGCGTCGCCGAGGCCCGCCACGGTGCAGCGCGGGACGTGCGCGGCTTCACGCTGCTCACCACGCTCGGCACGGGCATCGGCTCGGCGTTCCTGTACGACGGCGTGCTGCTGCCGAACACCGAACTCGGTCACCTGAACTTCGGCGAGTACGAGTCGGTCGAGACGTTCGCTGCGACCTCGGCACGCGAACGCGAGGGGCTCAGCTGGTCCGAGTGGGCGGAGCGTCTGCAGAAGTTCTACTCGCACATCGAGTTCCTGTTCAGCCCCGACCTGTTCGTGGTCGGCGGCGGCGTGTCGAAGAACGCCGGGGACTTCCTCCCCCTGCTCGATCTCAAGACGCCGATCGTCCCGGCGATCCACCGCAACAACTCGGGCATCATCGGCGCCGCGTCGCTCGCCGGCGACTGACCTCCACTCCTCCGGACACGAGAAGGCCCCGCTGGATCAGCGGGGCCTTCTGCACGTCGAGGCGAATGGGCCGACCTGTACGCCGGGTTCTGTTCCGGGGTTCTTCGCCCCTTCGACGGCCATCTCTCTCGGCGACACGTTGCCGTGGCACTCTAGCGGTCTACCCGAGGACTCGGCGAGCCGCGTC
>NZ_JBEPZB010000013.1:0-100179 GCF_041641055.1 Microbacterium sp. | reverse complement strand
CCGCTCTATCACTACGGATCGTCCGGCACGTACCTGCCGGTGAAGGAGAAACACAATGGCATCTGTGACTTTCGACGAGGCCACCCGCCTCTACCCCGGCGGAACCCGCCCGGCTGTCGACAAGCTGAACCTCGAGGTCGCCGATGGCGAATTCCTCGTTCTCGTCGGCCCCTCGGGCTGCGGTAAGTCCACCTCGCTGCGTATGCTCGCCGGCCTCGAAGAGGTCAACGCGGGACGCATCCTCATCGGTGACCGCGACGTCACCGACGTGCCCCCGAAGGACCGCGACATCGCGATGGTCTTCCAGAACTACGCGCTGTACCCGCACATGACGGTCGCCGAGAACATGGGCTTCGCGCTCAAGATCGCCGGCGTCGGCAAGGAAGAGCGCGCCACCCGCGTGCTCGAGGCCGCCAAGCTGCTCGACCTCGAGGAGTACCTGACCCGCAAGCCGAAGGCGCTCTCCGGTGGTCAGCGTCAGCGCGTCGCCATGGGCCGCGCCATCGTGCGTCAGCCGCAGGTCTTCCTCATGGACGAGCCGCTGTCGAACCTCGACGCCAAGCTGCGTGTGCAGACCCGTACGCAGATCGCGTCGCTGCAGCGTCGTCTCGGCGTCACTACGGTCTACGTCACGCACGACCAGACCGAGGCTCTCACCATGGGTGACCGCATCGCCGTGCTCAAGGACGGTCTGCTGCAGCAGGTCGGCACGCCGCGCGACCTGTACGAGAAGCCCGAGAACGTGTTCGTCGCCGGCTTCATCGGCTCCCCCGCGATGAACCTGTTCAGCGCGGACCTCGCCGACGGCGGCGTGCGCTTCGGCACCGAGGTCGTCCCGCTCGACCGCGACACCGTGGGTCGTGCGAACGGCTCGCAGGTCACCGTCGGTGTGCGCCCCGAGGACATCACCGTCGGCCCCGCCGACGGCAAGGGCCTCTCGGTCGTCGTCGACCTCGTCGAGGAGCTCGGCGCAGACGGCTACCTCTACGGCCACACCGAGATCAACGGAAAGCGCGCCGACCTCGTCGCCCGCGTCGACGGCCGCAGCCACCCCAACGCGGGTGAGACCGTCACCCTCGCCGCGAACGCGGGCCACGTGCACGCCTTCGACATCGAGTCGGGTGTCCGTCTGAACGACAAGCCGATCGTCTCCGCCTGATCGGATCCACTGACGCGGCGCGGGCAGACTTCGGTCGCCCGCGCCGCTTCTGGTTTCACCCCCACCCCCTGGAGAGTCATGCAGGATGCGCTGCGGATCACCGCGAGCTCGATCGACCCCGGCCTGCTGGCCCTGCCCTGGTCGACGCCGCTCGCGAAGTGGCCGTCCGAGAAGATCGTGTCGCTCCCGAAGGGCCTCTCCCGGCACCTGGTGCGGTTCGCCGACCTGTCCGGTCGGGTCGTCGCCGTCAAGGAGACGACCGACGAGATGGCCAGGCGCGAGTACGAGATGCTGGGCAACCTCGCTCGCCTGGACGTCCCGTGCGTCGACCGCGTCGCCGTGATCGCCGGACGGACGGATGCAGACGGCGAGCCGCTGCCTGCCGCCCTCGTCACCTCGCACCTGCGGTTCTCGATGCCCTACCGCGCGCTCTTCACCCGGGTGCTGCGCCCGGACACGGCCAACCGGCTCGTCGACGCTCTCGCCGTCCTCCTGGTGCGGCTGCACAACGTCGGGTTCTACTGGGGCGACGTGTCGCTGTCGAACACGCTGTTCCGCCGTGACGCCGGTGCGTTCGCCGCGTACCTGGTCGATGCCGAGACGGGTGAGCTGCACGAGGAGGGCCTCACCGACGGCCAGCGCGCCTACGACCTCGACCTCGCCCGCACGAACATAGCCGGGGAGGTCATGGACCTCGCCGCCGGCGGACGTCTCGAACACGGCGTCGACGCGATCGCGATCGCCGACGGCATCGTGTCGTCGTACCGGTCGCTGTGGGCGGAGCTGACCGCCCAGGAGTCCTTCTCCGCCGCGGAGACCTGGCGGATCACGGAGCGGGTCGAACGCCTCAACGCGCTCGGGTTCGACATCGACGAGATGTCGATGTCGACCACCTCCGACGGGACGGTCGTCGAGATCCAGCCGAAGGTCGTCGACGCGGGCCATCACCAGCGCCGTCTGATCCGCCTCACCGGCCTGGACGTCGAGGAGAACCAGGCGCGCCGCCTGCTCAACGACCTCGACGAGTTCCGCGCCCGGTCGACGAAGCAATGGGCCGACGAGGAGATGTACGCGCACGAGTGGCTCACCCGCGTGTTCGAGCCCGTCGTGCGCGCGATCCCCTACGAGCTGCGGGCGAAGCTCGAGCCCGCCGAGGTGTTCCACCAGGTGCTGGAGCACCGCTGGTACCTGTCTCAGGCGCAGGGGCGCTCCGTGCCGCTCGCCGAGGTGCTGACCAGCTACGTCAAGGAGGTGCTGCGGCACCGGCGCGACGAGGCCACGATCATGGGGCCGCCCACCGAGACGATGAGCCTGCCCGTCATCACCGGTGCGAACCCGGTGTCAGACGACGAGGACGACGAGGTCGACTGGCGCGACCTCGTCTGACCCGTTCAGTAGCCGACGGTGAAGCGACCGCGGCGGTGGGCCGGACGCTCGATCTCGTCGACGACGGCGACCGCGAAATCGGCACCGGAGATGAACGACTTGCCCTCGGCATCCCGCACCAGCACGTCGCCGCCGTCACGGTAGTGACCGGTGCGCTCGCCCTCGGCCCACGGTCCGAAAACCTCGGCCGGGTGGATGAAGAACCAGTCCAGCGACGCGTCTGTCGACTCGAGCAGCGCGAGCGAGTCGATGCCGACCTGCGCCTCGTGCTTGTACTCTTCGGGGAAGTCGAGATCGAACAGGCGCGGGCCCTCAGGCGCCACCAGGCTTCCGCCGGCACCGCCGACGACTCCGAGGCGGGTGCTCGTGTCCGCGAGCTCGGCGATGACGTTGGTGAGCGCCTCGAGCACCTGGTCGGTCATGTCGCCTCGCGGCGAGAGGGCCGAGACCACGGCATCCGCTCCGTCGAACGCGTTGGCGAGCGAGGAGGTGTCGAGCGCGGAGCCCTGGACGTACGAGGCGCCTTCGACCCCGTCCGTCGGGGTGCTGCGCGAGATCGCGATCACGTCATGACCGCGGCTCACCGCCTCGGACACGATGTGACGGCCGGCGTAGCCGGTTCCTCCGAGCACGACGATTCGAGCCATGATGCGCTTCTCCCCTACTTCTTGGCGTTGCGGATGGTCGACACCTGGTACAGCGCGACGGACGTCGCGATACCCGCGTTCAGCGACTCGGTCACGGCCGAGATCGGGATCGACACGATCTGGTCGCACGTCTCGGCCACCAGTCGGGAGAGGCCCTTGCCCTCCGACCCCGTGACGATCACGACAGGACGGTCGGCCAGCTGCAGCTCGGGGAGCATCACGTCGCCGTCGCCGTCGAGGCCGAGCACGAAGACGCCCTGCTTCTTGAACTCCTTGAGCTGCGTGGTGAGGTTGGTCGCCAGCGCGACGGGCACGCGAGCGGCCGCTCCGGCGCTGGTCTTCCAGGCCGCGGAGTTCACTCCCGCCGAGCGACGCTGCGGCAGGATGATGCCGTGGCCGCCGAAGGCGCCCGTCGAGCGGATGATCGCTCCGAGGTTGCGCGGATCGGTGATGCCGTCGAGGGCGACGAACAGCGGGACCTCGCCCTTGTCGATGACGGCCTCGAGCAGATCCTGCGGGTGCGCGTACTCGTACGGAGGAACCTTGACGGCGACGCCCTGGTGCACACCGTCGAAGCCGGCCATGCGGTCGAGCTCCTGACGTGTCACCTCGAGCACCGGGATGCCGCGGTTCGTCGCGATAGACAGCATCTCCTTGACCCGGTCGTCCATCTCGACGCGCTGCGCGATGTAGAACGCGGACGCGGGGATCTTCGCCCGCAGCGCCTCGAGCACCGAGTTGCGGCCGGTGACGACCTCGACATCCGTGGTGTTGTCCTTCGCACGGGCGGAGCGGTTCGGGCTCCCGCCCGTCTGACGCTGCTGCCCGGGCTTGCCCTTGCCGCCCGAGGCGGCGTAGCGCTCGGCGGCGGCCTTGCGCTTGCCCGCGGGGTGCCAGGCGCGGTCCTCCGCCTTGGGCGTCGGTCCGCGACCCTCGAGGGACTTGCGTCCGAGTCCGCCGGTGCCCTTGGTGGGGCCCTTCTTCTTGCCGTTGCTTGCGCCGGGGCGCTGTGGCTTAGCCATCGATACTCCAATGAGTTCCGGCCGGAGAATCCTCCAGCGTGATTCCTGCGGCGGCGATCGCATCTCGGATGCGATCGGCCGCCGCCCAGTCCTTGTCAGCGCGCGCCTGGGCGCGCTGGGTGATCATCGTGCGCACGAGCACATCGAGAGCGGATGCCTGTGCACCGTCTGCCGATGCCGCACCGACGCGGTCGAATCCGAGCACGTCGAGCATCGCGAGCACCTGGTGCCTCGCCGTCGCCGCACCGTCGAGGTCAGCGGCATCGAGTGCCGCATTGCCGGCGCGCACGGTGTCGTGCACGACTCCGAGAGCCTGCGGGATGCCGAGGTCGTCGTCCATCGCGGCGGCGAAGGCCTCGGGCACCGGTGTCCGCCCCGCCCCGTCGACCGTGTGCGGAAGCATGCGCTCGGCGCGCTCGACGAACGTGCGGATGCGACCGAGTGCCGCCTCCGCCTCGGTCCAGGACGACTCGGAGAGGTCGAGGCTCGAGCGGTAGTGCGCGGCCGCCAGCGCGTAGCGGACCACCTGCGGATCGCGTTCGGCGAGCACGTCGGCGGCGAGGGTGAAGTTGCCGAGAGACTTCGACATCTTCTGGCCGCCGACCGTCACGAGGCCGTTGTGCACCCAGTAGCGGGCGAAGCCGTCTCCGGCCGCGGTCGACTGCGCGAGCTCGTTCTCGTGGTGCGGGAAGCGCAGGTCGAGTCCGCCGCCGTGGATGTCGAACTCCGCGCCGAGGTACCGCTTCGCCATGGCGGAGCATTCGATGTGCCATCCGGGGCGACCTGCTCCCCAGGGCGACTGCCACGTGGCATCCGCCTGCTCTCCGGCCTTCGCGCCCTTCCAGAGGGCGAAGTCCTGCGGAGCGCGCTTGCCTCGGGGGTCGGCGTCCTCCGCCGCCTCCATCGCGTCGACGGACTGGTTCGTCAGCGATCCGTAGTCCGACCAGGACCGCACGTCGAAGTAGACGTCTCCGGAACCGTCCGGGGCAGGGTACGCGTGACCGCCCTCGATCAAGGTCGCGATGATCTCCTGCATCTGCGGGATCGACGCTGTCGCCCGCGGCTCGTACGTCGGCGCGAGGATGCCGATCCCGGCATATGCGGCGGTGAACTCCCGCTCCATCCGATAGGCCAGCGCCCACCACGGCTCGGCGTCGGTCGCGTTCGCGAGCACCTTGTCGTCGATGTCCGTGACGTTGCGCACGAACGTGACCCGACCGTACCGGTGCGTCAGCCAGCGGCGGAGCAGATCGAAGCTCAGAGCAGCCCGGACGTGCCCGATGTGGGGACCCGACTGCACGGTGGCGCCACAGACGTACATCGTGATGTTCTCGGGATCGAGAGGCACGAAGTCCCGCAGCTGCTGCGCGCGGGTGTCATAGAGGCGGAGAGTCACCGCACAAGCCTACCGGGCGGCCGGTCGCGTTGACTGGGTGTGACCCCGGCCGCAGATCGGGACGCATCCGGCTCAGTCGACCGGGAACACCTGCCCGGTCTGCACGCCGAGCACGCTCTTCACGAACGCCTGCCCCACGCGGTGCGACGACACCGGCACGAAGCCGGGGAACGACGAGTGGTACCCCGGGGCGTCCTCGAGCACCGAGGGGCTGACCGCGTTGATGCGGATGCCGCGCGGGAGCTCGGTCGCCGCGGCGCGGACGTACGACTCGACGGCGCCGTTCGCGAGCGAGGCGGCGGCGCCGGTGGCGATCGGCTCGCGCGACAGGATGCCGGAGGTGAGGGTGATCGACCCGCCGTCGCGCACATACGGGGTGCCGATGCGGACGACATCGAGCTGCGACAGCACCTTGCCGCGGAACGCCGACTCGTAGTCGGCATGGGAGAGATCGGCGAGCGGACGGAACGGGACCTCGCCGACGGCGACGATCACGGCATCCACCTGTCCGGTGGAGGCGAAGAGACGCTCGATCGAGGTCGGATCGGTGATGTCGACCGACGGCTCGCTGCTCCGAGAGGCCGCCACGACCTCGTGGCCGTCCAGGGCCTCGACCGCGGTACGCCCGACCTGCCCTCCGGCTCCGATGACGAGAATCCTCATGATGCCTCCCTCTCCGTGTGCGACGACCGCACGACCTCCTGCGACAACGAGTGCGGATGCCGGGGCATTCCCCGCCGCGCGGACCCCTCCGTCACAGCGGATGGATCATCGCGACGGCGGTGACCGCGATCCCCTCGCCCCGGCCCGTGAAGCCCAGCCCGTCGGTGGTGGTCGCGGTGACCGAGACCGGCGCTCCCCCGAGTGCGGTGGACAGCACCCGCTCGGCCTCCGCCCGGCGCCCACTGAAGCGGGGACGATTGCCCTGGAGCTGGGCCGAGACGTTGCCGATCGCGAACCCCGCCTCCGACAGCAGCTCCCGGGTGCGAGCCAGGAACACCTCGGCGTGCGCGCCCGCATACTCCGGATGCGCTGTTCCGAAGTGCTCGCCGATGTCGCCGAGGCCGGCGGCGCCCAGCAGGGCGTCGACGATCGCGTGCGCCACGGCATCGCCGTCCGAATGCCCGGAGAGGGCGGGCTCCCCCGGCCAGGCGAGCCCGGCGAGCCAGAGATCGCCGTCACCGCCGAACGCGTGCACGTCCGTCCCCAGGCCGATGCGGGGATGACTCCCCCGCGGCGGCGGATCGGCTGCCGCGACGGCGGATCCCGCGGCGGCTCCAGCCGCGGTCCCGGCGGCAGCCAGCAGCTGCCTCGCGCGCTCGAGATCGGCCGGCGTCGTGATCTTGAATCCCCGGTCGTCACCGGGGATACGACCGACCCGGTGGCCGGCTGCGGCATACAGCGCCGCGTCGTCGGTGTACTCGATGCCGGACGCGAGCGCCGCCGCATACGCGGACTCGAGCAGTGCGCGCGGGAATCCCTGCGGGGTCTGGGCCGCCGCCAGCTCGTCGCGATCGACGGGACCGACGATCGCCGCGCCGTCGACGCGCTTGAGCGTGTCGACCACCGGAAGGGTCGGGATGACCCCGACGACACCGTCGACGGCATCCGCCACGCGGTCGATGACGGCGGGCGGAGTCAACGCCCGCGCGGCGTCATGCACCAGCACCGTGGTCACGTCGCCCCACAGCGCGGCGAGGCCCGCGGCCACCGACCGCTGGCGGGTGTCGCCCCCGGTCACCACTCGGCCCAGCTCTCGGCGCTCGCCCGCCGTCGCCCGCAGCTCGGTCTCGGCATCGCCCTCGAATCCGGCCGGGGCCACGACGATCACCTGGGCGGGCGCTGCAGCGAAGACCCCTTCCAGCGCGTGGCGGAGGATCGAGTGGCCGTCGATGCCGACGAACGCCTTGGGCGCTCCGGCATCCAGCCTCGTGCCGGAGCCGGCGGCGACGACGATGATCGCGGTGTCGGGGACGGGAAGCATGCTCACCCTGTTCACGTTACCGGCGCGCACGAAAAAAGGCGGATGCCGGAGCATCCGCCTCGTCTCGATCCACTCAGGACGCGAGAACCTCGTCGAGCAGTGCGCTCGCCTTGTCCTCGTCGGTCTTCTCTGCGAGAGCCAGCTCGGAGATGAGGATCTGACGCGCCTTGGCCAGCATCCGCTTCTCACCCGCCGACAGACCGCGGTCCTGATCCCGACGCCACAGGTCGCGCACGACCTCGCTCACCTTGATCACGTCGCCGGAGGCGAGCTTCTCGAGGTTCGCCTTGTAACGACGCGACCAGTTCGTGGGCTCTTCCGTGAACGGAGCACGAAGCACCTCGAACACATGATCGAGGCCCTCCCGGCCGATCACATCGCGGACTCCCACAAGATCGACGTTCTCAGCGGGCACCTCGATGATGAGGTCCCCCTGGGTGACGTTGAGCTTCAGATACTTCTTCGCCTCACCCTTGATGATGCGTTCCTTGACCTCGATGATGGTCGCAGCACCGTGATGCGGATAGACGACAGTTTCGCCAACCTCAAAAAGCATAAAAACGTGTCCTTTCGGCAACCTCAAGGATACCACAGGGGACATGCGCTAAGGTTCGCGCCGCCGCGTCCTCTGGCCGCACCTCGCATACGCATAGAATGGGATGCGGATATCCCGTCGGACCTCAGGAGGACCCGTGAAATCGCGCCTTGTTGCGTCTGCCGCCATCAGCGCCCTCGTTCTTCTCGGCGCGACGGGCTGCACGTTCATCTCGCCGCAGGCGACGACGATCGAATACTCCGCCTCCGACGGCGTCAACGTCTCAGACAAGGACGGCCCCATCGACGTGCGCAATGCCTTCGTCGTCGCGACCGAAGACGGCTCCGTCGGCAACTTCGTCGGCGCGATCGTCAACCCGACCTCCGACAAGGCGACACTGACGATCACGGTCTCGGGCGTCGAAGACGACCCGCTCACCGTCCAGGTGCCGGCCGGCAAGACCATCAGCCTCGGTGGCGACGACGAGCCGCTGCGTATCGTCGGACTCGACACGAAGCCGGGCGCGACCGTCGAGATCCACTTCCAGTCCGGCGACGGCGCCGGAACCAAGACGCAGGTCCCTGTGCTCGACGGCTCGCTGCCGTACTACGCCGACCTCGTGCCCGACATGACCGAGAGCACGCCGGAGCCCACGCCGATGCCGACCGACACGGCAGCACCGGCTCCCGAGAACTGATCCACAGCGCACGCTGACCGAAGAGGCCGACACCCCGCGGGGTGTCGGCCTCTTCGGTCGTCAGGGAGAGCGCAGCGACGCTCAGCCCTACTCAGCCCTCGAAGCGATATCCCAGGCCGCGCACGGTGACGAGCATCACCGGCTCACCCGGGTTCTCCTCAATGCGCGAGCGGATGCGCTTGATGTGCACGTCGAGCGTCTTCGTGTCGCCGAAGTAGTCGCTCCCCCACACCCGGTCGATCAGCTGACCCCGGGTCAGGACGCGACCGGAATTGCGCATCAGCACCTCGAGCAGCTCGAACTCCTTCAACGGCATGTTGATCTGCTGACCGGCGACCGAGACCGTGTGGCGGTCGATGTCGAGCGAGACGCGTCCCCCGTCGAGGACCCGCTCGTCGAGCTCGCTGTCGGCCTGGACCACGCGGCGCAGCACGGCCCGCATCCTGGCGAGCAGCTCTCGCGACGAGTAGGGCTTGGTGACGTAGTCGTCGGCGCCGAGCTCGAGGCCCACCACGATGTCGACCTCGGAGTCCTTCGCGGTGACCATGATGATCGGCACGGCGGAGGTCGAGCGGATCTGCCGGCACACCTCGGTGCCCGGCATGCCGGGGAGCATCAGGTCGAGCAGCACGACGTCGGCCCCGCGCTCGCGGAACGCCGTGAGGGCGCCGGGGCCGTCCTCTGCGATCTCGACCTCGTACCCCTCACGGCGCAGGAGGTAGGCGAGCGGCTCGGCCAGGTCGGGCTCGTCCTCGACCAGAAGGATGCGGGTCATGCGTTCTCTCCGTTTCGGACGCGAGCGGAGGCCTTCGCCTCTTTGCGCTCGCGCTTCTTCTTGCTCTTCTTGTCCTTGTCGATGCTCGGTGGAGCGTCGATCCTCGGAAGTCGGATGGTGAAGGTCGATCCGCGGCCGGGGCGTGACCACAGCCGCACCTCGCCGCCGTGTCGCTGGGTGGCGTGCTTGACGATCGAGAGCCCGCGGCCGGTGCCGCCGGTGCGGCGGGAGCGGGCCTCGTCCGCTCGGTAGAAGCGCTCGAAGATGCGCTCCCGGTCGCCCTCGGCGATCCCGATTCCCTGATCGGAGACGGCGATCTCGACGACGCCCTCCTCGGCCTTCACGCCGATGCCGACGCGGGATCCTCGTGGCGAGTACGCGATGGCGTTGGCGATGAGGTTGCCGAAGGCCTCGATGAGGATCTGCGAGTCGCCTCGGACCCACACGCCGCGATCTCCGCCGCGGGCGATCTCGACGCCGGCGGAATCGGCCTGCACGACGTGGGCTTCGAGAGCCGTCGCGAGTACCTCGTCGATCGCGACGGGACGCACGTCGGAGAGAGCATCCTCGGCCTGCAGGCGGGACAGGCTCATGATGCGGCCGGTCAGCTGCCCCAGACGCGAGGCCTCGGCGGAGATGCGCGTCGCGAAGTGGCGGACCTGCGCGGGGTCGTCGGCCGCCGACTCGATCGCCTCGGCCAGCAGGGTGACGGCACCCACCGGGGTCTTGAGCTCGTGGCTGGTGTTGGCGACGAAGTCGCGGCGCATCTGGTCGAGACGCTCCTGCTCGGTGACGTCCCTGATGATCAGCAGGATCATGCGCGGGCTGATCACACTCGCGCGTGCCGACACCAGGCGCGGGTCGAGACTGAGTCCGCCTCGGGTGAGCCGCAGCGACTCGGTGGCCGAGCCGCCCTCTGCGCGCCCGCCCCGCACGAGCTGACGCAGCTCGGGGTTCTCCAGCGGAGAACCCACCTCGATGCCGAAGCGGGTCGCCGCCTTCGACACGGCGAGGACGAGTCCGGAGGAATCCACCACGCAGGCGGCGTCGTCCATGCTGCCGAGCACCGCCGTCACGCCCTCCGGGACCACGAGAGAGGTCTCGTCGGCGACGCGGGCTCTCGCGCGGTACGCCCAGGCCACCAGGAGCGAGAGGCCGACGCCGATCACGAGTCCCGCGGCCAACGCGAGCAGCGCGATCTGCGGCAGGGTCATATCCCCAGCGTAGAGTGCGTTCACCTGCGATTCGGCGGGTTCACCGGCCCTCACGCCGACGCGAGAAGTACTATTCACGTGCTGGGCACCGTTCGTTAACCTTCGGAGCAGACAATCGCTCTCGGGCCTGTGCGGGAGCGCTGAGCTCTCCTCCCGCGCGAACGCACCAGCCGTCTCGCGCTGGCATCACAGTCGAGACCCGAACGAAAGGTTGCGCCGACATGCGCGAAGTCTTCCATCAGTCCCTCGAGGACCTGCAGTCCCAGCTCGTGGAGATCGCCGACCTCGTCACGGTCTCGATCGACAAGGCCACCCGCTCGTTCGCGACGAGCGACGTGGAGCTGGCAGAGGAGGTCATCGCGGACGACGCGAAGATCGACGCTCTGGCCGTCGCCCTCGACGAGCAGGCCATCGAGATCCTGGCGAGGCAGCAGCCGGTCGCACGCGACCTGCGCGTCGTCGTCACCGCGCTCCGCGTCAGCGCCTCGCTCGAGCGCATGGGCGACATGTCCGAGCACATCGCCCAGCTCGCGCGCCTGCGCTTCCCCGAGCGCGCCATCCCGAAGGGCCTCAAGGGCACCTTCACGAAGATGGGCGAGCTGGACGTCGAGATCTCCCGCACGCTCTCGGAGCTCCTGCGCACCCAGGACCTGAAGCTCGCCGACACGATCCGCAACACCGACGACGACATCGACGAGCTGCACGCCAGCGTCTTCGAGAAGGTGCTCAGCGACAACTGGAAGGGCGAGGCCACCGCGACGGTCGATGCCACGCTCGCCAGCCGCTACCACGAGCGCTTCGCCGACCACGCGGTCGCCGTCGCCAAGAAGGTCATCTACCTGGCCACGGGCGACTGGCGCATCGAGGAGGAGGACATCCCTCTGGCGATCGAGCAGCAGCAGGAGTTCGGTCACGCCTGAGTCCTCGACGGACGCGAGAAGGGGGCGGATGCTGTCAGCATCCGCCCCCTTCGTCGTACCGTGCTACTTCTTGCCCTGCGCGGCGACTGCTGCCGCTCCGGCCGCGGCGGCCTCGGGGTCGAGGTAGCGACCGGGGCCCGTGGGCACGTTGTTCTCGTCCAGCTCGTAGACGAGCGGAATGCCGGTGGGGATGTTCAGCTCGGCGATGTCCTCGTCGCTGATGCCCTCGAGGTGCTTCACGAGGCCGCGCAGCGAGTTGCCGTGCGCGGTGACGAGCACCGTCTTGCCTGCCTCGAGGTCGGGGACGATCGCGCTGTCCCAGTACGGCAGCAGGCGATCGATGACGAGCTTCAGCGACTCGGTGCGGGGCACCTCGCCGTCGATCCCGGCGTAGCGCACGTCGTTCACCTGGCTGAACTCGCTGTCGTCGTCGAGCAGGGGCGGCGGCACGTCGAACGAACGACGCCACAGCTGGAACTGCTCGGGGCCGAACTCCTCGAGCGTCTGCGCCTTGTCCTTGCCCTGCAGAGCGCCGTAGTGACGCTCGTTCAGGCGCCACGAGCGCGTGACGGGGATCCACAGACGGTCGGCCGCGTCGAGGGCGATGTTCGCCGTCTGGATGGCGCGGCTGAGCAGCGACGTGTGCAGCACGTCGGGCAGGATGCCGGCCTCGGCCAGCAGTTCGCCACCGCGACGGGCCTCGTTCCTGCCCTGCTCGTTCAGGCGGACATCCACCCAGCCGGTGAAGAGGTTCAGTTCGTTCCACTCGCTCCGGCCGTGACGGAGCAGGATCAGGGTGCGCTTCGCAGTCATGGGCCCAGTTTATCGGCGGAGGTCGACGCGTCCATGCCGCGGCCCTGCGAGGATTGACGCATGGCGTCATCTCCTCTCGGTCGGCCGACCCGCGGCACCACCGGGACGAACCGCCTGCGCCGCAACGACCGCTGGATCGCGGCGAGCCCGGCCTTCCGTCGCGCCGACGACCCGCTCGTCATCGATCTGGGCTACGGAGCGAGCGGTGTGACCGCGTTCGAGCTCGCGACCCGCCTGCAACGCGTGCGGCCTGACGCCGAGGTGCGGGGCCTCGAGCTCGACAAGGAGAGGGTGGCCACCGCCGACGGGCAGCTCGCCGAGGTGCGGGCGGGGCACACGCCCTTCGCACGGGACCTGCGGGTCTCGTTCGCGCGCGGCGGCTTCGAGGTGCCGGTCCCCTCAGGACGGCGTCCCGCGGTGATCCGCGCCATGAACGTGCTGCGCCAGTACGACGAGGCGGATGTCGCCGCGGCCTGGCGGACCATGGCGTCCCGCCTCTCGACCGGCGGACTGCTGGTCGAGGGCACGTGCGACGAGATCGGCCGTGTCGCGAGCTGGGTCGACGTGGACCCCACGGGGGCACCGCTGCGTCTCACCCTCTCACTGCGGCTGGCCGAGCTCGAGCATCCGAGCATCGTCGCCGAACGGCTGCCGAAGGCGCTGATCCACCGCAACATCCCGGGCGAGCGGGTGCACTCCCTGCTCGTCGATCTCGACCGCGAGTGGGATCGCGCCGCGTCGCTGTCGACATTCGGGGCGACCCAGCGGTTCCTCGCCGTCGTCTCGGCTCTGCGCGATCAGGGCTGGCCGGTCCTCGGAGGCAGGAGCCGCTGGCGGCTCGGAGAGCTCACGCTCCCGTGGAGCGCGGTGGCGCCGCTGATCTGACTCCGGGGTCCGGTGGGGCCGGCTCAGCCGACCTGGCGGGGGTCCGGTGCGCTGGGCCGCCGAGACAGACGCGTGATGCGCGGGATTTCGGCCATGGCTCCCGCGTCGGCCGGGACGATCACCTGCTGGGTCGCGGCGATGTCCGCCCCCTCGGCGCGGACGACGAGGTCGCCGACCGGCGTCCGTCGCGACAGGATCGCGAGGGCGATCGGGCCGTCCTCGTGGTGTCTGGCGACCGAGGTGATGTGTCCGACCTCGTCGTCGCCGGCGAAGACGGCATCGCCGACGGCCGGCAGCACCGCTTCACTGCCGTCGAGGTGCAGGGCGGCCAGGCGACGCGGCGGGTGTCCGAGGTTGTGCACCTTCGCGACCGTCTCCTGACCGCGGTAGCAGCCCTTGTTCAGGTGCACGGCGGTGCGGATCCAGTCGGATTCGTGCGGCAGTGAGCGCTCGTCGACCTCCGCCGACCAGCGGGGGCGCCAGGCGGCGACCCGCAGAGCCTCGGCGGCGAGGAGTCCCGCCACCTCGTCGGCCGAGAGGGTCGAGGCGAGCGCATCGGCGGCATCCCTCTGGACGATCGCGACGCGCCATGCGAGCTCGGCACCGGGGTGCTCGGAGATCTCGGCGTACTGGTGCCCGCCCGCGCTGACCTGCTGCCACGGGTCGGCCCAGACCAGTGCAGCACCGGTCGGAGCGGATGCTGCGGCGAGCGCGCGCTGCGCCGCCGTGCCGCCGTCGACGAAGCCGAGGAGCGCGAGGTCCAGACGCACGTCGACCGTGGCCTGCGTGCGGAACTTCATGCGGGTCAGCCAGGTCGCGAGGGCATCGGCGTCGCCGGAGTCGGCGATCAGCCACGTCGACGAGCCGTCGTCCACGACGCCCGCCGCGTGCTCCACCCGCCCCTGGGGGTCGAGCACCAGCAGCTCGGTGCTCTCGCCGGGTGCGAGGCGACCCACCGCCTGCGAGGTGATCGAGTCGAGCCAGGTGAGTCGTTCGGGGCCGGCGACCTCGATGACGGTGCGGTCGTCGAGCGGCACGACGGCCGCGCCGGCGGCGAGTCGGCGCTGCTCGCGGAAGGCGTCGCCGAAGTGGGCGATCCCGTCGTCGCTGCGCACCGCGCCGGGGATGTCGCTGAAACCGGTCATGTCAGACCTTGGCCAATCGCGCGGACGCGTGCGCCCGCATAGGAGTGCCGAGAGCCGCGATGTCCCAGGCCCAGAGCATGTGGTTGTCGACGAGGCCGTACAGCCGCGTCGCCGCGCCGTACTCCTTCGCGCCCGCGGCACGGACGATCGCGTCCGAGGCGATGTCGACGCGGGGTCCGTTGATCTCGCCGAGGTAGAGCTCGAGCATCCCGTCGGCGTGCGCGATCGACACCTCGATCGGGAATCCGCCGGATGCGGCCCGCAGCGCCTCGACGTCGTCGACCGTGCGCACCACCGGCTCGGCGCGCGGGGGCAGCAGTCCTGGGCCCGGATCGGCGTCGGTCGCCGGACGGCTCAGACGCCAGAAGCCCGTCTCGGCGACGAGCGGGATGGACACCGCGGAGTCCTCACCCGTGAAGGTCGCCGTCGCGGAGTAGTTCAGGAAGGGTCCGCCGTCATGGCTGAAGCTCACCCGGTGGGTGAACTCGCCCTGCAGACGGTCGTCGCCGACGGGGTAGTCGATGACCCCGGTTCCCTCCCAGACGCCGACGAGCCACGCCAGCGGCGCGAGGTCGGCGGGAAGATCGGTGGGCAGCTCGAGCACGGTGCGCTCAGCGCTGACCGCGGAAGAGGTTGCGCAGCACGACGACCGAGACGAACGCGATCGCGAGGCTCGCCAGGCCCAGCAGGCCGATGAAGAAGAGTTCGAGCGCCATGAGGTCCATGGGCACCACTTTACCCTCCGCGCGGGAGGACTGTCTCGCCTGCGGGTCAGGCGACCAGGGCGGCGAGCCCGAAGCCGACCGAGATGACGCCCATCAGCAGGAGAGCGCCGAGAGCGCTGCCCCCGACCCGGAAGATGAACCCCTCCGTGCGGCCGTAGCGCAGCTGCACCGCGAAGGACAGCAGCACGACGCCGCCGAACGCCACGAGGAGCCACGGCACACGCCACTCCTCGGCGACGAAGATGCCCACCGCGATCGCGGCGAGGAAGGCGACCGCCCAGACGACGAGCACGCCGACGAACGCGTTACGCGGTGCGAGCGCTGGTTGCGACATGACTCCATTGTGACCCATCAGCGCCCGGTATCATTGCCGCACGGCGTTCCCCCCGCCGTGCGGAAGGAGTGCGTGTGGCTCAGGTCCTGGTGTTGACCCATGCTCCACTGACGGCGCAGGTGCTGCCCGCTCTCGAACTGCTCAGTCACCGTGTGCGCCAGATCCCGGCGGAGCCGGCCCAGTTGGTGAGCGCCCCCGACTACGACATCGTGATCGTCGACGGCCGCACCGATCTCGTCGGGGCCAAGTCGCTGTGCCGGCTGCTGCGCGCGACGGGACAGGATGCCCCGCTGCTGCTCGTCGTCACCGAGGGCGGCATGAGCGCCCTCTCCGGCGAATGGGGCATCGACGACGTGCTGCTCTCCACCGCCGGTCCGGCCGAGACGGATGCCAGGGTCCGCCTGGCCCTCGCCCGCCGTGATGAGGTCGCGGAGCCCTCCAGGGTCCAGGCCTCGGGCGTCACGATCGACGAGCAGTCCTACTCCGCGAAGCTGCGCGGTCGTCCGCTCGATCTCACCTACAAGGAGTTCCAGCTCCTGCACTTCCTTGCCACGCATCCGTCTCGCGTGTTCACCCGCGAGCAGCTGCTCAGCGAGGTGTGGGGATACGACTACTTCGGCGGCACCAGGACGGTGGACGTGCACGTGCGACGCCTGCGCGCGAAGCTCGGCGACCAGGAGCAGATCATCGGCACCGTGCGCAACGTCGGGTACCGATTCAACGTGTACGACGACGAGACGGTGCCCGCCGCACTGTGACGGATCCGGCGCCCGTTCACGCGTGCGTCATCTCACGGTGCTTAGATGTACCCCATGATCGATCCCGCACTCGCCGACGCAGGTCTCGGTGACGCAGAAGACGACGACTTCGACGCCATCGAGTCGCCGGACGCACTCCTCCCCGACCACCGCTACCTCGATCGCGAGCTGAGCTGGCTCGCGTTCAACCAGCGTGTGCTCGAGCTCGCCGAGGATCCGTCGCTGCCGGAACTCGAGCGCGCGAACTTCCTCGCCATCTTCGCGAGCAACCTCGACGAGTTCTTCATGGTGCGCGTCGCCGGGTTGAAGCGTCGTATCGTGACGGGGCTCGCCGTCCCGACCAACATCGGCCGCTCCCCCGCCGACGCTCTCGCCGACATCGCCCGCGAGGCCCACGCGCTGCAGCTGCGCCACGCCGAGGCCTGGAAGTCGCTCGTGCGCCCGGCCCTCGCGGAATCCGGGATCGAGATCACCGAGTGGTCCGAGCTCACCGACGACGAGCGCTCGAAGCTGTCCGAGTACTTCGGCGCTCAGGTCTTCCCCGTGCTGATGCCGCTCGCGGTCGACCCCGCGCATCCGTTCCCGTACATCTCCGGCCTCTCGCTGAACCTGGCGATCCGCATCCGCAACGCCCGCACCGGGCGTCAGGAGTTCGCCCGCCTCAAGGTGCCGCCGATGCTGCCCCGCTTCGTCGAGGTTCCCGGGTCCGGCGAGATCAAGCGCTTCCTCACCCTCGAGGAGCTCATCGCGAACCACCTCGGCGATCTCTTCCCCGGCATGGAGGTGCTCGACCACCATGCCTTCCGCCTGACCCGCAACGAGGACGTCGAGATCGAGGAGGACGAGAGCGAGAACCTCATCCAGGCCCTCGAGGCCGAGCTGCTCCGACGTCGCTTCGGCCCGCCGATCCGCCTCGAGATCACGGACGACATGGACGAGGTCACGATGGACCTCCTCGTGCGCGAGCTCGAGATCACCGACCAGGAGATCTACCGGCTCCCCGGACCGCTCGACCTGCGCGGCCTGTTCGACCTGTCTAGGATCGACCGCCCCGACCTGCGGTACCCGCCGCACCTGCCGACCACGGCGGTCGCCTTCCAGCCCACCGGCAGCAACACCAGGGCCGACATCTTCAAGGCGATCCGCAAGTCGGACGTGCTCGTGCACCACCCGTACGAGTCGTTCACCACGAGCGTCGTCTCGTTCCTCGAGCAGGCCGCGCGCGACCCCCACGTGCTCGCCATCAAGCAGACCCTCTATCGCACCTCGGGCGACAGCCCCATCGTGGAGGCGCTGATCAACGCCGCAGAGGCGGGCAAGCAGGTCCTCGCACTGGTCGAGGTCAAGGCGCGCTTCGACGAGGCCAACAACATCGTCTGGGCCCGCAAGCTCGAGAAGGCCGGCGTGCACGTGGTCTACGGCCTGGTGGGCCTGAAGACCCACTGCAAGCTCGCGCTGGTGATCCGCGAGGAGGACGGCGTGCTGCGCCACTACTCGCACATCGGCACCGGCAACTACAACCCGAAGACCAGCCGCATCTACGAGGACTTCGGGCTGTTCACCACCGACGCTCAGGTCGGCAAGGACCTCACGCGACTGTTCAACGAGCTCAGCGGCTACGCGATCGAGAAGAAGTTCAAGCGACTCCTCGTCGCTCCCCTGCACCTGCGCAAGGGACTCATCCGCCAGATCGACCACGAGCGCCGCAACGCGGAGGAGGGCAAGCCCGCCGGCATCCGCATCAAGGTGAACTCGATGGTCGACGAGGAGGTCATCGACGCGCTGTACCGCGCGAGCGCCGCCGGAGTGAAGGTCGACGTGTGGGTGCGCGGCATCTGCAGCCTGCGCACAGACCTCGACGGCATCAGCGACAACATCACGGTGCGCAGCATCCTCGGCCGCTACCTGGAGCACTCGCGCATCTTCGCCTTCCACAACGATGGCGACCCGCAGGTCTACATCGGCAGCGCCGACATGATGCACCGCAACCTCGACCGCCGCGTCGAAGCTCTGGTGCGGGTCACCGATCCCGTGCACCTCAAGGACCTGCTCGACTTCTTCGACCTCGCGATGGACCCCGGCACCACGTCCTGGCATCTGGGGGCCGAGGGCGTCTGGACGCGGCACGCCGAGGATGCCGACGGCAAGCCCCTGATCGACCTGCAGGACAAGACCATGGGGTTGATCCAGCGGCGCCGTCGCGCACGGGCGGTCCGATGAGCCGGCCGTCGACCGCCGAGACGGAGCGGTCGAAGTGGACGGACAAGGCCGTGTACGCGGCCGGAGCCGTCGTCTGGCGGATCGTCGACGACAAGCTGAGGATCCTGCTGATCCATCGCACGAAGTACCGTGACATCACGCTGCCCAAGGGCAAGGTCGACCCCGGCGAGATGCTCGCGGAGACCGCGGTGCGCGAGGTGCACGAGGAGACCGGCATCCGCGTCTCCCTCGGCGTGCCGGTCGGGGTGAGCCGCTATCACCTGCCCTCCAGCAAGCAGAAGGTCGTGCACTACTGGGCCGCCGAGGCGACCCCCGACGCCATCCGCGCCTCGACCTTCGTGCCCAATCGCGAGATCGCCGCGCTCGAATGGGTCAGCCTGAAGAAGGCCCGCGCGCGACTCAGCTACCCGGTGGACCTGGAGATCCTGGACTTCTTCGAGAAGCTGGTCGAGGACGGCGCGCTGCGCACGTTCCCGATCATCGCGCTGCGTCACGCGAAGGCGCTCGCACGGTCGGACTGGGACGGTGCGGATGCCGCGCGCCCGCTGACCTCCCGCGGGCGCGAGCAGGCGAAGTCGATCGTCGGCCCCCTGCGCGCCTTCGGCGTGCGCAAGATCATCACCAGCGACGCGGTGCGCTGTGTGCAGACGGTCGCCCCGCTCGCGAAGGCACTGGAACGCAAACCCGTCAAGACCGAGAAGATCAGCCAGGACGCCTGGGAGGACGGTCAGGACGACCTGCGCTCCGTGATCGGACGACGGGTCCGTGCCGGCAAGCCCGCAGTGCTGTGCAGCCACGGGCCGGTGCTCCCCGGCATCCTGACCGAGATCGCGCTCGCCACCGGCACGATCCGGGGGTCGTACGTGAACAGCGCGGCCGACCTCGAACCGGCCGCCTTCTCGGTCGTGCACGTCTCTGCCTCGCACCCAGGGTCGGGGATCATCGCGATCGAGACGCACATCCCCAAGGTCTGACGGCACGCTCGCGGCTGCCGCGCACCCGTGTGCCCTCTGGCATCCGCCCCAGAGAGTCGACCGCCGTTCACCTTCCGTTCACCTGCGCGGGAGAGTCTCGTTAACCGCCGCACTTAGCGTCACTGTGTGCCCTGCACCGGGCCCCACCCATCAAAGATCGAAGGATCCACAGTGAAGATCTCCCGAATCGCACGAATCGGCGCCATCGGCGCCGTCGCCGCTCTCGCTCTCGCCGGCTGTGCCGCGAACGAAGGCGGCACCGGCGGCTCCACCGACGCGCCGAGCGAGTCCACGCTCTCCGGCACCATCGAGGCCACCGGCGCCTCCTCGCAGGAGGCCGCTCAGCAGTCCTGGGTCGCCGCCTTCCAGACCGCGAACCCCGACACCACCGTCAACTACACCGCGACGGGCTCCGGCACCGGCCGCGAGAACTTCATCGCGGGATCCTCCAACTTCATCGGCTCGGACCGCGCGTTCAACGCCGACGAGATCACCGCCGGCGGCTTCGGCTCCTGCGCCTCGGACGAGATCGTCGAGATCCCCGTCTACATCTCCCCGGTCGCCGTGGCCTTCAACCTCGAGGGTGTCGACAAGCTGAACCTCGACGGCGAGACCATCGCCAAGATCTTCTCGGGCGCCATCACCAAGTGGAACGACGACGCGATCGCGTCGCAGAACGAGGACGTCGACCTTCCCGATCAGGCGATCGTCCCCGTGCACCGCTCGGACCCCTCCGGCACGCAGGAGACCTTCACCAAGTACCTCAGCGCCGTCGCCCCCGACGTGTGGACCCACGAGGCCAGCGACGAGTGGCCGCTGCAGACCGGTGAGGCCGGCGACGGCACCTCCGGCGTCGTCGACGCGATCACGAACGGCTCGGGATACATCGGCTTCGCCGACGCGTCGCGCACCGCCGAGCTCGGTCAGGTCGCCGTCGAGGTCGAGGGCGAGTACGTCGCCTACTCCGCCGAGGCAGCCGCTGCCCTCGTCGAGGCGTCGCCGCTCGAAGAGGGTCGCTCCGACCACGACCTCGCGTACGCGGTCGACCCCGCTGCAGCGCCGGCCGGCTCGTACCCGATCGCACTCGTCTCGTACCTCATCGGCTGCGTCGAGTACGACGACGCCGAGACCGCCGGCCTCGTGAAGGCGTACTTCGAGTACGTCGCCTCGGAAGAGGGCCAGGATGCCGCCGCAGAGGCCGCGGGCAGCGCCCCGATCTCGGACAGCCTGCGCGACCAGATCAACACGGCGATCGACGCGATCGTCACGGAGTGACCGCGGGCTCAGCAACCAGCTGAGCTCCGGTCCCGACGCCCCCGTGGTGTCGGTCGTAGGACTCGACCGACACCGCGGGGGCACCCGCATGAAAACCCCGAAAGTCCCTCAGAGCCTGGAGTCGCTCCGATGACCACAACCACAACGGGTCCCGATACCACCCGTTCCACCGGGTCTCGCACCCCGCGCCGTCGGGGCGACCTCGTCTTCTCCGGCACGGCGCTGGCAGCGGGCATCATCATCCTCGTCACCCTCGCCGCCGTCGCCGTCTTCCTCATCGTCCAGGCCATCCCGGCGCTCTCCGCCGACACGAGCGGCAACCACATCCTCGAAGGACAGTCGTTCCTGTCGTGGGTCTGGCCCTTCGTCTTCGGCACGCTGTGGTCGAGCTTCATCGCGCTGGTCATCGCCGCCCCGATCGCCATCGGCATCGCGCTCTTCATCTCGCACTACGCCCCGCGCCGGCTCGCCGGTTTCCTCGGCTACATCATCGACCTGCTGGCCGCCGTCCCCTCGGTCGTCTTCGGTCTGTGGGGTGCTCTCACCTTCGCCCCGATGCTCGTGCCCTTCTACAAGTGGCTCAACGAGAACCTGGGATTCATCCCGCTCTTCAGCGGCACCCCGTCCGGGACGGGAAAGACGATCCTCACGGCATCCCTCGTCCTGGCCGTGATGATCCTGCCGATCATGACCGCCATCTGCCGCGAGGTCTTCCTGCAGACCCCGAAGCTGCACGAGGAGGCGGCGCTCGCCCTCGGCGCGACGCGCTGGGAGATGGTGCGGATGGCCGTGCTCCCCTTCGCCCGCAGCGGCATGGTCTCCGGCGCGATGCTCGGCCTCGGACGCGCCCTCGGTGAGACGATGGCCGTGACGCTCGTCCTCTCGCCGCTCGGCATCGTCACGTTCAACCTCATCAACCCCGAGAACCCCACGACGATCCCCGCGATCATCGCCCTGCGGTTCCCCGAGGCTCACGACGAGGGCGTCAACACGCTCATCGCCGCCGGTCTGATCCTGTTCATCGTCACCTTCGCGGTCAACTTCGTGGCCCGCTGGATCGTCTCGCGCCGTGCCGAGTTCTCGGGAGCCAACTGACATGACCGCCACACTCACTCCCACCCCTGTCGCGACGCCGACGCACATCACGTCGGCCGGCCACCTGCCCAAGTGGGCCCCGTGGGCGCTCCTGCTGGGCGCGTTCGCGGTGTCGGCAACGGTCTTCGCGTTCGTCAACGCGGGCAACGACCCCGCCGACTTCAACATCGCTCTCACGCTCGTCGTCGGGCTCGTGTTCTACATGGTGCTGATCTTCGTCATCTCGTCGGTGGTCGAAAGCCGCCGTCACGCGATCGACCGGCTCATGACGGCGCTCGTCTCCGGGGCCTTCGTCGTCGCCCTCCTGCCGCTCATCTCGCTCCTGTACACCGTGGTCATCAACGGCCTCATGCGCTTCGACGGGGAGTTCTTCAGCTTCTCGATGCGCAACATCGTGGGCGAGGGCGGCGGCGCGATCCATGCCATCTACGGAACGCTCCTGATCACGCTCGGCGCGACCATCATCTCGGTGCCGATCGGTCTGATGACCTCGATCTACCTCGTCGAGTACGGCGAAGGTCGCAGGCTCGCCCGCGGCATCACCTTCCTCGTCGACGTCATGACGGGAATCCCGTCGATCGTCGCCGGTCTGTTCATCTACTCGGTCTTCTCGATCATCGTCGGGCCGGGTACTCGAATGGGCATCATGGGCTCGCTGGCGCTCTCGGTGCTGATGATCCCGGTCGTCGTGCGCGGGTCGGAGGAGCTTCTGCGCATCGTGCCGAACGAGCTCCGCGAGGCCGCCTACGCGCTCGGTGTGCCGAAGTGGCTGACGATCATCAAGGTCGTGCTGCCGACGGCCATCGCCGGCATCCTGACCAGCATCATGCTGGCGATCTCCCGAGTGATCGGAGAGACCGCGCCGCTGCTGCTGACCGTCGGCATCGTGCAGGGGATGAACCTGAACATGTTCAGCGGACAGATGGCGACATTGCCGGTGTTCTCGTACATGCAGGCCAAGTACCCCGGCATCCCCGTCGATGCCTACCTCGAGCGGGCCTGGGCCGCAGCCCTCACCCTGATCGTCATCGTTATGGCGCTGAACCTGCTGGCCAGGATCATCGCCAAGGTGTTCGCTCCCAAGATCAACGGCCGCTGAGCCGTCTCCCCGACTGAAACAAAGGATCCCTCTCGTGTCCAAGAGCATCGAAGTCAACGACCTCAACGTCTACTACAGCGACTTCCTCGCCGTCGAAGGCGTCAGCATCGACATCAAGCCCAACACCGTCACGGCCTTCATCGGCCCGTCCGGATGCGGCAAGTCCACCTTCCTGCGCACCCTCAACCGCATGCACGAGGTCATCCCCGGGGCTCGCGTCGAGGGCGAGGTGCTGATCGACGGCAAGAACCTCTACGGGGCCGGCGTCGACCCGGTGCTCGTGCGTCGTCAGGTCGGCATGGTCTTCCAGCGCCCCAACCCGTTCCCCACGATGTCGATCAAGGAGAACGTGCTCGCCGGCGTGAAGCTGAACAACACGCGCATGTCCAAGAGCGATCAGGACGCGCTGGTCGAGAAGTCGCTGCGCGGCGCGAACCTGTGGAACGAGGTCAAGGACCGCCTCGACCGTCCGGGCTCCGGCCTCTCCGGCGGCCAGCAGCAGCGTCTGTGCATCGCCAGGGCGATCGCCGTCTCCCCCGACGTGATCCTGATGGACGAGCCGTGCTCCGCGCTCGACCCGATCTCGACCTTCGCGATCGAGGAGCTCATCGCCGAGATCAAGACCCAGTACACGGTCGTCATCGTCACCCACAACATGCAGCAGGCGAGCCGCGTCTCCGACAAGACCGCCTTCTTCAACATCGCGGGCACCGGCAAGCCGGGCAAGCTCATCGAGTACGACGACACCCGCACGATGTTCACCACGCCGTCGGTGCAGGCGACCGAGGACTACGTCTCCGGCCGCTTCGGCTGAGCATCCCCTCTTCCCTTCTCCCCCTCCTCCCCCTCCTCCCTTTCCCCCCTCCTCCCTTTCCCTCTCCTCCCTTTCCCTCTCCTCCCTTTCCCTCTCCTCCCTTTCTCTTTTCCCGGGCACAACTTCGGACCCGGCTACAGAAACGCCGTGCATCCGTCTGGATGCACGGCGTTTCCTGTCTCTCCTCCGAAGCCGTGCTCGGAGAGCGCACGACGGCACTCCTTCTGCACACCTAGGAAGGCGGAGGTTGTCTACACAGAGGCCGTTCGCGCGGCAGCTGATGGGTGCCGCACGGAGCGATGATGTCGCGATGTGCGCCTCGTCATCTGTGGAGATCTGGACCTGGAGAGAGCTGCGGGCGCGCCGGTCACGGCGCGATCTGGAAGGGGCCGTGCGACGGGGTGAGCTTCGACGCGTGCGCCGCGGGATCTACGCATCGTCGACCGCCTGCATCGCCGCCGTCGAGGCTGCAGAGCACGGCGGATCGCTCGGATGCGAGTCTGCGGCGCGACACCTCGGCCTCTGGGTGCTGAGCAGGCCCCGGATGCATGTCTGGCTCCGCTCCGATCGGCATCACCACACAGGTGCCAGCGGGGAGTGCGACTGCGTCCGCCATTGGGATGCAGGACCCTCCCCGGAGAACTTCGCCCTCCCTCCGATCACTCGAGTTCTCCTTCAGATCCACGGGTGCGTCGGGGATGAAGCGTTCTTCGTCGTACTGGAGTCCGCCCGTCGTCTCGGTCTTGTCACGGAGCGCGACCTCTCCTGGCTGAAGAGCCACGGAAATGCCGCAGTGCGAGACCTCGTCACGTTCTCCCGTGCGGACGCCGACAGCGGTCTGGAGTCGCTGGTCCGCCTCCGGCTGCGGCGATTCGGCTGGACGGTGCGCGCGCAAGTACGGGTCATCGGCACCGGCATCGTCGACCTGATGATCGAGGAGTGGCTGATCATCGAGACCGACGGCAAAGGCAACCATGATTCCGAGTCGCACCGACATCGGGATCTGACCCGCGACGCGTCGTCGGCCGGATGGGGGCATCCGACGCTGCGTTTCGACTACGCGATGGTCGTCCACGACTGGGAGCTCGTCGAGAGCGCGATCGTCGCGACCATGGCACTCCGGCGGACGCCCTGACCGTTCCTGGCGTCACGCCAGCCGACGGCGAGATCAGCCCCGCCTTCGTGCGGGCACAACTTCGGATGCGACACCGAGACGCGCCGGCCCAAGGCTCTGCAACACCGCGTGTCGCGGGCCATCTCCGAAGCTGTGCTCGCACGGAGATGCGGCACGCCGGTGCAGGGGCACGGGCATCGGGTTGTCCGGGCAACGCCCGACGCGCTCAGTCGCGCGGCGAGAGGAGGTACTCGTTCAGCTCGGCGGTGAGGGCGCGATCGACCGGCAGGTCCACACCGTCGACGGCGGTGATCGCGGCGGCGAGGCGCACGCTCGAGACCAGCCACGCGGCATCCGCTCGGGGCAGATCGGATGCCGGGATCCGCCCGTACTCCACCGCGAAGCCCCGCCCGGCGAGGTGTTCGTAGACGCTGAGCTGCGTCGTCCCGTGCAGGATGCCGCCATTGGGCTCCGGCGTGACGAATCGGTCGCCGACACGCAGGATCAGGGAGGCGGTCGGCGCCTCCAGCACGAAGCCGTCGCGCGAGAGGAAGATCGCGTCGTCGGCCCCGCGCCGGTGCGCCTCGCGCAGGGCGGCCATGTTCACCGCGTATGACAGCGTCTTGGCGCCCAGCAGCAGCCATGGCGCACGCTCGGCGATGTCGAGGTCGTAGCCGCGGTCGAGAGTCACCACGCGGATCCCCCGGTCACGGACGACGGAGAAGTCGGATGCCGGAGCCGCCGTCACCCAGGCGGTCGGCGTCGGTCCGTGCTCGACCCCGCGGCTGAGGATGAGCTTGATGACATACTCGCCCTCCTCGCAGTGTGCCGCCGCACGCTCGACGGCCTGCCGCCACTGGGCCTGATGCGGGATCGGCAGGTCGCACAGCTGCGCCGAGTGCGCGAGCCGCTCGAGGTGAGGCACGACCTCCTGTGCGTGGCCGTCCACCACCCCGATCGACTCGAAGACTCCGTCTCCGCGCTGCGTGCTCAGCTCCCCCACGCTCAGCGCCGGGGCCGCCGCATCCACCAGAGTGAAGGTGTCGGCGAAGTCGGAGCGGCTGTCGTCCGCAGCCGCGGGATCGATCATCAGTGCGAAGCGCCGGGTCATGCTCCGAGCCTAGGGGGCCGGGAATAGGTACGCGGTGATCTTGTTACACTGGAATGGCCGGGCCGCATAACCCCGGGCTCCAAATATTGCCGCTGCGAGCGGCCTTCCGCCGAGAGGCGTTCTTGCGGCCCGGTCTTCTCATGTCCGGGGCGCATCGCCGCCTGCACCGGTCGGCCGGACCCGTCAGGACAGCGCATCCATGCGCCAGAGCACGGCCGAGGCCGACAGGTCCTGGGCGTAGCTGCTCAACCGAAGCGCCCGGGTCGTGAGCTCCGTGGCACGCGCGGGCTCGGTCGGCTCGTAGTCGTCCGCCGTGTGAGTGGCTCCGGAGGCCTGCACCCTGCAGAACGCCGCAGCTCGATCGAGGGCCACGGCGAAATCGCCCCGGAACGCTCCGCGCAGGATCGCATCGATGAGTGCCACGAGCTCGTCAGGGTTCGCGGGTACCGGCGCACCGGCGATCGCGGCATCGACCGAGGGCAGCTCCACTCTCCCCCGCTCGTAGAGCAGGGCAGCCGTCTGCGGGTCGCCGTGGATCGCGAGCTGCAGCAGATACAACCGCCACAGCGCCCCCGGAAGGGTACGCGACGGCGACTTCGACCACAGCTCCGCGATCTCGTCGATGCCGTGCTCATCCGTGAACGCGACGAGACGATCGGCGCTCACGCCGCTCTCGTCCGCGCGCACCCGGGTCAGCAGAGCGGATGCGGTCGCATGCGCGATCCGTGACTCCTCCGCCGGGTCATGACTGCCGACGATGTTGTCGAAGGCGCTCGTAGGACGCCGCACGGGACGGGAGAACTGCTCAGGCATCAGTCCAGGGTACGCGCCATCCGAGGCGTCAGGCCGTCGGGATCGCGAGGACCGGATCAGTGGTGGGGAGTCCGGAGGGAGATCCGCCGTCCTGCTCGATCGTCACCGCGATGACGTCACCGGCCTGCATGTCGCCCGCGAGGACGGCTGTCGCCTCCCCGTCATCCGCCGCGAAGACACCCGCGGAGACCGGAGTCTCGCCTCGGACGTACCAGAGCTCATAGGTCTCGCCCTCGGAGAGCGCGGGGATGCCGTCGGTGACCAGCACCGACTTGCCGAGCGACGCCGACCAGTGCGCCGTCGCCGTTCCGCCGCCCTCGATCGGGACGCTGGCCTGCTGCGCGTCTCCGGCCGCCTGGATGTCCTCCAGCGCCACGACGCTGGCGGGCCGGTTCACGTACGAGTTGATCGCGACGGCGCCGGCACCCACGCCGACGAGCAGCGCGAGGCATGCGGCGAGCGCGAACAGGATGCGCAGTCGATGGGCCGGAGCCTTCGGGGCTGCGGCCCCGTCGGCGCTCGGCGGCGTGTCAGCCGTGCCACCGGCATCCGCTGCGGAGGCGGAAGAGGTCTCGGGAACGACATCCGGCACCGTGTCGGGGACGATCACGTCGCCACCCTGCGGCGTCACGGCGATGCGAGCGAGCAGCGCGGCGCGGATGTCGGGCGAAGGAGCGGCGGGCGGCGTGCCCTCGGCGAGGAACGCGACGCTGTCGGCATCCTCGTCTGCGATGCGCTGCCATTCAGGATGCGCCGCGAGCGCAGCGTGGTACCGCTGCTGGTCGTCGGGCGACAGCGCATCGAGTGCCGCGCCTGCTGCCAGTTCTGCGAATTCCTGCTCGTTCATGCCGTCACCCCCATAGCGGTCCTGAGGCGCGAGAGTCCGTCTCGCATCCGTGTCTTGATGGTCCCCAGCGGTGCTCCGACGAGCGCCGCGACTTCGTTCTGACTGTAACCGCCGTAGTAGGCCAGGACGAGAGCTTCGCGCTGTGCCTCAGGAAGGCCTGAGAGTGCGTGAACGACCTTCTCGCCCTCGATGCCCAGTTCCACCGTCTCCGCGACACTGTCATGCGCGACCCCGATATCCCTGAACCCGGCCCGCACATCCCGGTCCGCGCTGGACTGGGATGCCCGTACCCGGTCGACCGCACGACGGTGCGCGATCGTCATCACCCAGGTTCTTCCCTGCCCCTTGTTCGGAGCGAACCGCGAAGCGGATTGCCAGATCTCCAGGAAGACCTCCTGGAGCACCTCCTCGCTCTGCGAGCGGTTCACGAGGACCCGGAGGATGAGGCCGAAGACGCGGGAGGAGAGCGAGTCGTACAGCTCCGCGAATGCGCGCTGGTCACCGTCGCCGATGCGAACGAGCAGGTCAGCGACAGCATCCCGTGCCGTACCGTCTTCCGGTACGTCCATCCCATCGATGACCATCTCTACCAGCATGCCGCATCCACCACGCTTTCCCCTGCATCCGACGCCCGAAAGAGACGGAAACGAGTCCTCTTAAGTGCTCGTCGTCGAAAGCTGTTCGCTGTGACCCCCCGAGACGGATTGGAATCCGCGTCCGCGAAAAAAGTTCTCGATTCTTCCCATCCGATCTCCGGGGGGCTCCGAACGACTGTCAACGCCACGGAGAGGCCGTGGCTGAGTTCTGAAGGAGCTTGAGATGTTCAGCACCAAGAAGAAGGTCACCGCAGCGATCACCCTCGGGCTGGCGAGCGCATTCCTGCTCTCCGCATGTTCCATGGGTGGAACCACCGACGAGCCGGCAGAGTCGACGGCCCCCGAGTCGTCCGAGACGACGGCCCCCGAGACGATGGACCCGGCAGCCAACCTCGTCGGCCCCGGCTGCGCGGCATACGCCGAGGCTGTGCCGGACGGCGCAGGATCCGTCGAGGGCATGGCTCTTGACCCGGTCGCCACCGCCGCATCCAACAACCCCCTGCTCAAGACCCTGACCGCGGCAGTCAGCGGTCAGCTGAACCCGGATGTCGACCTCGTCGACACGCTCAACGGCGACGAGTTCACGGTCTTCGCACCGGTCGACGACGCCTTCGCGAAGATCGACCCCGCCACCATCGAGGCACTCAAGACCGACAGCGCCACGCTGAGCTCGATCCTGACGTACCACGTGGTTCCCGGCCAGGTCATGCCCGAGGACATCGTGGGAACCCACGCCACCGTCCAGGGTGCTGACCTCGAGGTCACCGGCAGCGGCGACGAGCTGATGGTCAACGACGCCAACATCATCTGCGGTGGAGTCCAGACCGCGAACGCCACCGTGTACCTCATCGACTCGGTGCTGATGCCCCCGGCCGAGTAAGGCACGGGAACGCCGAGACGGACACTCGGTAAGCCATCTGGCCGATCGGGGGAGGTCGGCGAGATGGAGAAGGAGCCGCTGACGATACGTCGTCAGCGGCTCCTTCTTTGCGCAAGCTAGGATGAAACGGTCGACCTTCGGGCCGACGTACGGGCCTTTAGCTCAATTGGCAGAGCAGCGGACTTCAACGAAATAGGAGCGCCCCGGGGGAAACTCCGGGGATGACACCACTCAAAGTCGGGGAACCCTTCCTGGAGACAGATGGCGATCCCGAGCCAAGCCGGACGCAAGTCCGGAAGGTGTAGAGACTGGACGGGTGGCACCTACGGCGAGAGCCATGGTGAAGGGACAGTCCAGACCACGAACATCCGTGAGGATGGCGGCGAAAGTCGAAGTGGCAGGTTAATCCGCGGGTTGTGGGTTCGATCCCCACAGGGCCCACCATGTGAGACCACTCACCGCGCGTCGCAGACCGATGTCGGTGTCGGTACCTCGCGGTACCCTCGCTCCATTCCGGGAGGCGAGATGAGCGATGAGGCATCGGTCGGCGTATCACCTGCGTCGCTCAAGCGCTGCGGGACGTGCGGTACGTCGAAGCCGGGTACGGATTTCAACCGCAAGTCCTCGCGAGCGGACGGCCTGCAAGAGGTGTGCCGCGACTGCAATCGTGAGTCCTCCCGCCGGTACGACGCCCACAGGCGCGAGCACCACATCGCAGTGATCCGCGCCAGGACAGATGCGCAGCGCGCGAGGAGCCTGTCCTTCATCGCCCAGTACCTGCTCGCCCACCCCTGCGCGGACTGTGGCGTCGGAGATCTCCGTGTCCTCGACTTCGACCACCGGCCCGGTGCACCCAAACGCGACGCGGTGATGCAGCTGGTGCGGAACGGATTCAGCATTCGCACGATCGCGGAGGAGATCCGCCAGTGCGACGTGCGCTGCCGCAACTGTCACGCGATCGTCACCTACGAGCGCATGGACGGCGACTGGCGTACCCGTGCGATGGCCGGCCGTCTCGCCCCGCGCTGACCGCAGGCCCACCGTTATCACCGCCGACCGGATCCGGCCAGCCCCTTAACGGCATCCGTCCGGTGCGAGAGAGTCGTGGCGTCCCCATCCGGGACATCCATCCCCACGAAAGGACGCATCATGGCGACTCTCACCGACAGCCGAGTGGCATTCCTCGCGACAGACGGATTCGAGGACAGCGAGCTGACCAGTCCGTGGGAGGCGGTGCAGGGCGAAGGCGCGAGCGCGACGCTCATCGCGCCGGACGGACAGCAGATCACCGGCAAGAACGGTCACGTGCAGCACGTCGACCTCACCTCGGAGAAGGCGACGGCCGACGAGTTCGACGCGCTCGTGCTGCCGGGCGGCGTCGTGAACGCCGATCACCTCCGGCTCGACAAGCCGTCGATCGACCTCGCCCGCTCGTTCTTCGAGCAGCACAAGCCCGTCGCCGTCATCTGCCACGGAGCCTGGATCCTGATCGAGGCCGGTGTGGTCGACGGACGCACGCTGACGAGCTACCCGAGCCTCGCGACCGACCTCCGCAACGCAGGAGCCACCTGGGTCGACGAAGAGGTGGTGGTCGACGCCGGACTCGTGTCGAGCCGCACCCCCGATGACCTCCCTGCCTTCAACGCGAAGCTGATCGAAGAGGTCGCCGAGGGGAAGCACGCCGAACAGACCGCGTGATCCGAGCCTCCGGCGGTCCGGTGTCAGGCGCCTGCGCGCGCCCTGTGACGCCGGACCGCCGCTCTGTTCGCACAGCGCACCGAGCAGAAGCGCTGACGGCCGTTACGGGTCACATCGACGACCACGTTCGTGCACGGCAACGCCTCGCAGCGGCTCAGCCGATCCATCCCCCGCGTCACCAGGTGCAGTGACGTGCCGACGGCGAAGATCGCGCGCAGCACGTACGGCAGCGACTGCACATCGTCGCGATAGTGCAGGTGCCAGCCCTCTCCGTCGTGGTTCGTCAGACGGGGATACGCCGCGGCCTGCACCATCTGCGCGTTGAGGATCTCCGCACGCGCAGCAGGATCCTCCGCGTCGACGATCCGCAGCCAGTCGTCGACGACCTCCCGCACACGCTCGTGGTCGTCGGGCGCGGGCGGGAAGGTCATCGTCATCCCCATCCGCAGGGTGCGCTCCTCGATGCCGGCCCGGTCGGCGGGGAACTCGTCCGCGAGTGATGCGGCCAGCAGCACGGCGTACTCGCCGTAAGGGTTGAGATGCATAAGGCCATTACATCACGCTGGATGCATGACCTCATTGCACACCCTCCCCATCCCCCGCCAGACCGCTCGGCCGCACGAGCACGCGTGGGTCGTCGACTCGCGGCATCCGACCAGCGAGGGCGTCGTCGTGTACGTCAGCTGCACCGGATGCTCGGCGCACCGTGTCGACCTGCAGACGCACTCGCAGACGCCGCCCACGGCGCTCAGCCGCGAGACGACCGGGGATCCCGACGCGTTCAGGCCGTGAGCTCGATGAGCCGGCGCACCGTGCGGAGGTTACGGGCCGTGCCGGCGACACCCAGCACCCGATCGAGCACGGCCTTGGTGAGCTTCGTGCTGTGCACCCCGCCCTCCCCGTAGTCGATCCACAGGTCATCGCCGACGAGCGCGATCCGCTCCCCCGGCACGAGACGCTCCTGCAGAGCCTCGACCGCGCCGGACGACGCGGGGCTTTCAAGGAACATGGCGTGCAGCATCTTCTCTGAGGCGTCCGTGAAGGGCTGCCGCTGCACCGACGCGACGAGCGCATCGTGCGTGCGGAGGACCACCGGGGTGCCCACGTCGAACTCCGCAGCGATCAGGGCACGCACACGCGCGCAGGCCGCCGCTGGATCGGACGGATGGTCGCAGACGATGTTGCCGCTCGCGATGTAGGTCGACACCTCGCCCAGGTCAGGGGCGAGCAACGCCCGCAACTCCGCCATGGGCACGCGATTGCGGCCGGAGACGTTGACGGCCCGCAGGAGCAGGACGCTGCGCGTCACGCAGTCCCGCTCTCCGCCGACTCGGGGTTCGCCTGGGCGAGCTCGGCACCGGCGTGGGCGAGTTCGGCGAGTGCCGCCGCGCTCGGCTCCGACGCCACCCCCGCGATCAGGTCGGTGAGGACACGCACCTGCACACCGTGCGCGATCGCATCGAGGGCCGATGCGCGAACGCAGTGGTCGGTGGCGATGCCGACCACATCAGCCTGCAGGACACCGGCAGCGGTCAGGATCGAGCCGACCGTCTCACCGGCATCCGTCGCTCCCTCGAACATCGAGTACGCGGGCCGCCCCTGCCCCTTGTGGACGTGGTGCGTGACGGCGTCCGTCACGAGCAGCGGGTCGTAGTCCGCTCCTGGCGTGCCGGCGACGCAGTGCACCGGCCAGGTGTCAACGTAGTCCGGATCCTCGGCGAAGTGACCGCCGTTGTCGCCCTCCGCGTCATGCCAGTCGCGGGAGGCGACGATCACGCGGTAGTCGCCCGCGTGCGCCGAGAGGAAGGCGGAGATGGCGGATGCCACGGCATCCCCGCCGGCGACGGCCAGCGCACCGCCCTCGGTGAAGTCGTTCTGCACGTCGACGATGAGAAGCGCTCTGCCCATGCACCGAGCGTACGCCGCAGTACGCGAGCTCCCCAAGATGGAAACCAAAAGGCCCCGGGATGCTTTCGCATCACGGGGCCTGCTGGAGCCGCTTGTCAGAATCGAACTGACGACCTTTTCATTACGAGTGAAATGCTCTGCCGACTGAGCTAAAGCGGCGCGATGAACGATATTACCCGTTCCGGAGCCGCACCGCGAATCGAGCCCGTCTCACTCGCAGCGGACGTCGGTCTCGGGCACGACATCGTCGAGCAGGAAGGCCTCGACGGCGTCGTCGACGCACACGTTGCCCTTGTTGTATCCGGTGTGGCCTTCGCCCACGCGCGTGATGAGGACGCCCTCCTCGAGCTGCTTCGCGAGCGATTCGGACCACTGGTACGGCGTCGCGGGATCGTTCGTGGTGCCCACGACGAGGATCGGGCCTGCGCCCTCTGCGGTGATCTCGCCACGCGTTCCGGTGGGCGGGTACGGCCACACCGAGCAGGAGTCCGGACCGTTCCAGTACGGCGCGATCGTGGGGGCGCCCTCGGTGATCTCCGCCTCGGTCGCCGCCTCCGCCGCCGGGTCGTCTTCCACGGGGTAGTCCATGCAGTTGTAGGCGCGGAAGGCCTCGCTCGAGTTGTCGAGGTAAGAGCCGTTCTCGCGGCCGTTATAGAAGTCGGCGAGGACGAACGCGGTCGTCGGGTCGCCCTGCAGCGCCTCGTCGAACGCCTGCGTGAGGTACGACCAGCTGTCCGCCGAATACAGTGCGGCGATGATGCCGGTCATGAGCGCATCGGCCCCGAGCATCCGTCCGTCGCCGTTCTGCAGAGGCGACGCGTCGACGCTCGCGAGAAGCGCGCCGAGATCGGTCATCGCCTCATCCACCGAGCCGTTGAACGGGCACTCCCCCGAGTCGAGGCAGTCCTGCATGTACGCGCGCAACGCCGACTCGAAGCCGAGCGCCTGCGTCGCGCCGACCTCGAGGCCGGAGACCGCGGGATCGATCGCGCCGTCCAGCACCAGGCGTCCGGCCTTCTCCGGATACAGGCTCGCGTAGGTGGCACCGAGGAACGTGCCGTACGAGTAGCCGAGGTAGTTCAGCTCCGTGTCGCCGAGGACCGCGCGGATCAGATCCATGTCGCGTGCCGCGTTGATCGTCGTGATGTACGGCAGGATGCCGTCGCTGTTGGCCTCGCACGCGTCGGCGAACTCCTGGTGAGCCTCGAGGAGCTCGGCCTCCCACTCGGCGCTGCCTCGCTTCGCCTCCGGGATCGTGTAGAGGTAGTCGTCCATGTCGGCCGCGTCGAAGCAGGTCACCGCGGTCGACTCCCCGACGCCGCGCGGGTCGAACCCGATGACGTCGTAGTTCTCGATCAGATCGGCACCCACCGCGAAGTCGAGGCTGTCGCGGATCAGCTCGACACCGCTGGCGCCCGGCCCTCCGGGGTTGGTGAGCAACGAGCCCTGCGCGGTGCCGGTCGCCTGATGGCGCACGACCGAGAGGGTGATGTCTCCCTCGCCGGGATTCTCCCAGTCGAGCGGCGCGGTCACATCCGTGCAGTCGAAGCCGGTACCGCACTCCGTCCAGGTCAGGGTCTGCCCGTAGAAGGGCATCAGGTCTTCCGCGACGCCGTCGGTGTCGGGGGCGTTCGTGACCGAGGGCTGGGGATCGGCCTGCTCGGGGATCATCGCGTAGAGGCACCCGGAGAGTGCGACGGACGCGGCGGCCAGCCCTGCGATCACCGCGACGGCGCGGCGCAGACGGGAAGTCGGTCGATTGTTCACGGTGTCCTCCCGCTCGTGACAGTCACGAGCAAGCTCTCGAGGGCGAGCAGCGGTGCGACGTTTCGCTCCAGCGACTGGCGCGTATCGGCAAGGTGGTCGAGTACGACAAGCGTACGGGTCTCGGGCCAGGCGGCAGCGAGCGCTTCGAAGTCCTCGCGCAGCTCACGGTTGATGAGGGCGTCTCCCCGGCCGAACTGCAGCATGACGACGTCACGGAACAGGGACTGCAGATCGGTGAGCACACGGTCGATGCCGTCGCGCAGGCTGCGGGTCGCACGCTTCTTCTGGTCGTCTTCGAGGGCAGAGATCTGCGAGCGGAGAGCGGGCGGGACCGCCTGCCCTTCGGCGATGCCCACCGTGCGCAGCAGGCTGGCACGCTCGGCGGCGTCACGCTCGGCCGTCAGCGCCTTGGCGTCGTCGGTCGCGGCCTGGATGATGCGCCCGGCGACCTCGACCGCGTCGCTGACGCCGCGCACCGCGAGCACCGACCGCAGCGTCTCGTCTCGCCGCCGGCGCGCAGCATCGTCGGTGGCGAGGCGCTGGGCCATGCCGATGTGCCGCTGGGCGTGACGTGCGGCCTGCTCGGCGACGACCTCGTCGACCCCGGTGCGCAGCGTGATCAGGCGGGCGACGTCGGCCACGTCGGGCTCTCGCAGCCGCAGCGAGCGGACCCGGGAGCGGATGGTCGGGAGCAGGTCGGCCTCGCTGGGCGCGCACAGGATCCAGACCGTCTGCTCCGGCGGCTCCTCCAGTGCCTTCAGCAGGACGTTCGAGGTGCGCTCGACCATGCGGTCGGCATCCTCGACCACGATCACGCGGTAGCGTCCGGCTGATGGCGCGAAGTAGGAGCGCTCGACCAGAGCGCGGGCCTCGGCGATCGTGATGATGACCTTGTCGGTGCGCAGCGCCGTCACATCGGGGTGCGTGCCGGCGAGGACCTGGCGCATCGCCGCCTCGTCATCGGGGTGGTCGGCGATCAGCGCTGCCGCGAAGGCGTACGCCAGCGTGGAGCGCCCGGAACCGGGCGGCCCGGTGATGAGCCACGCGTGCGAGAGCGCGGACGGATCGGATGCCGCGCTCCGCAGCGTCTCGACGGCGGCATCCTGCCCCCACACGTCAGCCCACGGGAACGGAGCGGCGACAGTCTGGGGCATTCCCTCAGCCTAATCGGGAGCACCGACGTGCACGGCATGCGGGCAAGGTCGGCGGCCGTGGCGATGCCGGCGCTCAGCCGTGGCGACGCCGTCGCTCAGCCGTGGCGATGCCGGCGCTCAGCCGGGCGACCCCGGCGCTCAGTCGAGCAGAGCGGACACGCGCTCGCGGATCCGATCGGCGATCGACTCAGCGGTTCCGGCCGCGTCGAGTACGAGGAAGCGATCGGGTTCCGCGGCTGCGAGGTCGAGGTAGGCATCACGCACCCGAGCGTGGAACTCGGTCTTCTCCGCCTCGAGGCGATCGAACGGCTTGTCGGCCGAGTCGAGGCGCACGCGCGCCGCCTCCGGGTCGAGATCGAGCAGCACGGTGAGGTCGGGCAGCGCCCCTTCGGCGGCCCAGAGCGACAGGTCGCGGATCTCCGCACCGTCCAGCACGCGGCCGGCGCCCTGGTAGGCGACGGATGAATCGAGGTAGCGGTCCTGCAGCACGACCTCGCCCCGCGCCAGCGCCGGACGCACGACCGTGGCCACGTGGTGCGCACGATCCGCCGCGTACAGCAGCGCCTCGGCGCGGGGAGCGATGTCGCCTCGGTGGTGCAGCACGATCTCGCGGATCAGCTGACCGACGTCCGAACCTCCGGGCTCACGCGTCCGAAGCACGGTGCGGCCGGTCTCCACGAGCCAGTCCGCGAGGAGGTTCGACTGCGTGGTCTTGCCCGAGCCGTCGCCGCCCTCGAGCGTGATCCAGAGACCGGGGTCCGATGTCACGAACCGGCCTTCTTCGCCGCGTTCGCCGCACGCGTCGCCGCTGCCTTCTTGGCGGCAGCCGACCGAGCCGCAGCCTTCTCGGCATCGCTCGCGGCTGTCTTCGTGGCGGGAGCCTTCTTGGCGGCCGGCTTCTTCGCGGCGGGCTTCTTCGCCGCCGGCTTCTTCGCGGCCGGCTTCTTGGCCGGTGCCTTCTTCGCGGCACCGCGCTTGGGCGCCGGCCCCTTCGCGCGCTTGTCGGCGAGCATCTGCACGGCGGTCTCGAAGGTGATGTCCTCGACCTTCTGACCGCGCGGGATGGTCACGTTCGTCTCGCCGTCGGTGACGTAGGCGCCGAAGCGGCCGTCGCGGATGCGGATCGGCTTGCCGCTGACCGGGTCGGCCTCGAACTCGGCGAGAGCGCTCGACGCGCGGCGCGATCCTGCCCCGTACTTGGGCTGGGCGTAGATCTCGAGTGCCTTCTCGAGCGTCACGTCGAAGATCTCCGACTCGCTCTCGAGCGACCGGGAGTCGGTGCCCTTCTTCAGGTACGGCCCGAATCGACCGTTCTGCGCGGTGATCTCGTCGCCCGTCTCCGGGTCGGCGCCCACGACGCGCGGAAGGCTCAGCAGCTGCAGCGCCGTGTCGAGGTCGATGGTGTCGACCGACATCGAGCGGAACAGCGACGCCGTGCGCGGCTTCGGCGCGGCATCCTTCTTCCCTCCGCGCTTCGGCTTGGGCGCCTCCACGACCTCTCCGGTCGCCTCGTCGACGGCGGCGTCCTCGGACACCGGGTCGTTCTCCTGCACGTAGGGGCCGAACCGGCCGTCCTTCACGACGACGATCTTGCCGTTGTCGGGGTTCGTGCCGAGCACACGGTCTCCCGCGACGGGGGCGTCGATGAGCTCCTGCGCCTTGGCCGCCGTAAGCTCGTCGGGCGCGAGGTCCTCCGGCACGTTCACGATGCGCGGCTTCTCGTCCGGCGCCTCGGGGTTCGCGACCTCGAGGTAGGGACCGTACTTGCCGAAGCGCAGCGTCGCGTTCTCTGTGATCGGCGTCGAGTTCAGCGCACGGGCGTCGATCTCACCCAGGTTGTCGACGACCTGACGGAGGCCGACGTGCGAGTCGGAGCCGTAATAGAAGGAACGCAGCCACTCGACGCGCTTCTGCTCGCCCCGGGCGATCGCATCCAGGTCGTCTTCGAGTGCGGCGGTGAAGTCGTAGTCGATGAGGTCGGCGAAGTGCTCCTCGAGCAGTCTGACGACACTGAACGCGAGCCAGGTGGGCACGAGCGCCTGGCCGCGCTTGGTCGCGTAGCCGCGGTCGATCACGGTGCCGATGATGCTCGCGAAGGTCGACGGGCGGCCGATGCCGTGCTCCTCGAGGGCTTTGACGAGCGAGGCCTCGGTGTAGCGCGGCTTCGGGGTGGTGCGGTGACCCTTCGCCTCCGAGTCCGACATGCGCAGCCGGTCGCCGACGGCGACGGCGGGCAGAGACTGGTTCGCCTCGGCGTCCTTGTCGTTGCGCTTCTCGTCGCGCCCTTCCTCGTACGCCTCGAGGAAGCCCTTGAACGTGTACACGGTTCCGGATGCGGTGAACTCGGCGTTCTGCCCCGCGGCGTCGACCGCGATGGTGACGGTCGTCGTCTCGTACTTCGCGTCGGCCATCTGGCTGGCGACGGTGCGCTTCCAGATCAGGTCGTAGAGGCGGTGCTCTTCGCGGTCGAGCTCCGAGGCGACGGACTTGGGCGTGCGGAAGGTCTCTCCCGAGGGACGGATCGCCTCGTGCGCCTCCTGCGCGTTCTTGCTCTTGGACTTGTAGACGCGCGGCTTGAGCGGCACGGCGCTGTCACCGTAGAGCGCGACGGCCTGGCTGCGAGCAGCCTGCACCGCCTGGGTGCTCAGCGCGACCGAGTCGGTTCGCATATAGGTGATGTAACCCTTTTCGTACAGTCGCTGAGCGACGCTCATCGCCTGCTTGGCGCTCATCGAGAGCTTGCGGCCCGCCTCCTGCTGCATGGTGGAGGTGGTGAAAGGGGCGTAGGGGCTGCGGGTTCCGGGCTTCGCCTCGACCTTGGTGACCGCACCGGTGCCGGCCGCGTCGACGGCGAGCGCGAGCTGGGCGGCCTTCTGCTCGTCGAGGATGACGACGGCCTTCTTGAGCTTTCCGTCGTCGTCGAAGTCGGTGCCTCGGGCGAGCTGCCCGCCGTCGACCCTGACCAACCGCACCGTGAACCCGGACGTCGACGAGGCGAGCGCCTCGACATCCCAGTACTCGGCCGAGACGAACGCCATGCGCTCGCGCTCCCGCTCGACGATCATGCGGGTGGCCGCGGACTGGACGCGTCCGGCGGAGAGGCCGGTCTTGACCTTGTACCAGAGCACCGGGGAGACGTCCCAGCCGTACAGCCGGTCGAGGATGCGGCGGGTCTCCTGCGCATCGACGAGGTCGGTGTCGAGTTCACGGGTGTTGCCGATGGCCGCCTGGATCGCGTCCTTGGTGATCTCGTGGAAGACCATGCGCTTGACGGGCACCTTGGGCTTCAGCGTCTCCAGCAGGTGCCACGCGATTGCCTCGCCCTCGCGGTCCTCATCAGTGGCGAGCAGGAGCTCGTCCGCCGTCTTGAGCGCGCGCTTGAGTTCGGCGACCGTCTTGGTCTTGCGATCGGAGACGACGTAGTAAGGGTCGAAGTCGTTGTCGACGTCGATGGAGTACTTCCCGTACGCCTGCTTGTCGGCGGCGGGGATGTCCTTCTTGTCTGCGAGGTCGCGGATGTGGCCGACGGAGCTGAGCACCTCGTAGCCGTCGCCGAGGTACCCCTGAATCGACCGCATCTTCGTCGGAGACTCGACGATGACGAGCTTCTTGCCTTCAGCCAAGGGAGCATCCTTTCTTCGAAGCACACCATACACACCGCCGTGATGGGTTGGTCCACGGAGATCGCCTGCATTTTCGCGGGAAAGTGCTTCGCGCCGCCGTCATGTCCCCTCGGGTGGCCCAGCACGGGCTCGGGAGACGGCAGCGAGTCCAGCGTACGCCGCCTTCACCTGCACGGTCGCCACGAAGCCGTCGAGCGAGCACTCCGTGAGCGTCGCCGCCGAGGCGGCGGCGACGCGGGCGGCGAGCGTGCACGGGGCCTCCGCGGTGGCGACCGCCCCGCTGGCCGCGTCGGCCGCTGCGAGAGCCGCGGCGTCGGCCGCACCCGCTGCTCGCTGCGCCGTGACGGCGGCACCTCCGACGGCGGCGAGGCCGAGGGACAACGCTGCGGCGACCGACAGGATTCCTGCGGCGAGTGCGGAACCCGCCATCACGACCCCCTCTCGGCGGTCCGCATCAGAGTCCCCCGGCGAGCGCGCAGCTCGACGCTTCGAGCGGGATGCGGATGAGCCCGCCGATCGCCACGACGGAGCGCGCGCTCACGCAGACGAGGTCGTCCGAGGTGCGGCTCGACATGCCGGCTCCCGGCACGGCGGCGGAGACCACGCGGATCGCAGCCCCCGCACCCTCTCCTCGCCCCAGCAGGCGCGCAGCATCGGCCGCCGCGTCCTGCAGGGCGACCTGGCGCGACGCCGCTCCGAGGGCTCCCGCTCCGAGCAGCAGTGCGAGCACCACCGCAGGGAGCGCCAACGCGAGTTCGGCCGCTGCGGAGCCTCGGTCGTCGCTCTGCCGTGCGTATCTCACGACACCGTGAGAGCGCGGCGCACGAGATCGGTGAGGATGCCCCGCACCTCGTCCGACCTCATGATCACGACGAGCATGCCGGCGAACGCGACGGCGGCCATGGTGGTGATGGCGTACTCCGCCGTGGCGGCGCCGCCGTCGTCGCCGAACAGGGCGGCCGAGCGGCGATGTGTAAGCGGAGGGAGGGTGTTCATGTGTCCTTCTTTCTCTGGCGGACGCGGCGCGTCCTGGGGTGTGGTCAGGGTCGACGAATGACTGTGCATCACGGCAGCGGGGTCGATGCGAGAACGCTCAACAGCAGGGGCGCGACGCCGAGGAGCAGGAACGCCGGGAGCGTGCAGACGCCCAGGGGTATCAGCAGCGCGGTGGACAGCTTCGCTGCCCGCAGCCGGCCTTCGATCCGCGCCGAGTGGCGTGCCTGTCCCGCAGCGGCACGCAGCAGCTCGCCGGCGGGGACGCCGGCCGTCTGAGAGAGCTCCAGGACCGACCGGATGCGCGAGTCGTCGCCCGTACCCCCGTCAGCGCCGTCGCGGGGCACCGCGCTGACGCCGACGAGGCTCAGAGCCCGTTCGATCGACGCCCCGCCCGACAACGCCACCGCGAGGAGCTCCTCCTGCATTCCCGGTGTGCCGAGGCTGGGCTGCGCCCGACTCAGCAGGCGGCGCGTCCACACCCGCGCCGCGAAGACGAGCAGCAGTCCTCCTCCGACACAGGCTGCTCCGAGGGGAGTGCCGATCACGGCGAGGGTGTCGAACCCGAGCGCGAAGCCGAGCAGCAGACCGGCGAACGGCATCCACAGCAGCAGCCTGGCCGTCCCGGCCGGTTCGGCGAGCGCGATGCGCACGTCGTCGGCGGCGGACGAGGCGTCGCGCAGGGTTTCCGCGATCGCGCGCAGCACGTCGACGAGTGGTGCGCCGACGATGGTCGCGACCTCCCACGCCGCGGCGAGGTCCCGCCAATGCCCACCTTCCGCCTCGATGGCCGGAACCAGGGGTGCTCCCTCATCGAGCCGCCGCACGATGCTCTCGGCGCTCGGGTCGCTGATCGAGGCGAGATGTCGCCAGGCGGCGTGCGGTGCAGCACCTGCCTGGAGCAGCACGGCGAGCGTCTGCACGGAGGCCGCGGGATCCGCATCCGCTGCTCGGTGCGCGCGCCGCCGCCACCTCACCACGGATGCACCTCTTCTATCGCGAGACGTTCCCCTGCGAGCGCGAATGTTCCCGCCCTCGCGACCCGCCGCCGTCCACCGGCGCCGCGCTCCAGATGCAGGACGACGCTGATAGCGCTCACGACCTGGCGAGCGAGGGCGGTGGCATCCATCCCGGCCAGCGCGCCCAGCGCTTCGAGCCGCGCCGGTACATCGCTCAGCCCGCTGGCATGCAGGGTGCCGGCACCTCCGTCGTGGCCGGTGTTCAGCGCGGTCAGCAGCTCTCTGACCTCTTCGCCTCGGCACTCCCCCACCACGAGACGGTCCGGACGCATCCGCAGCGATTCGCGCACCAGGCGGGACAGCGTGATGCCGCCTGCTCCCTCGAGGTTGGGCTGTCGGGCTTCGAGGGCGACGTGGTGCGGATGTCGTGGGCGCAGCTCGGCGACGTCCTCGATCGTGATGATGCGCTCGTCCGCCGGCACCTCGGTCAGCAGCGCGGACAGCAGCGTCGTCTTGCCTGTGCCCGTGCCACCCGTGATGAGGATGTTCGCTCGCGCAGCCACCAGCTCCAGCAGCCACTCGTGCTGCCCCGGATCGAGGGCACCGAGCGCGGCGAGTGCGGCGAGATCGGCCGCGCGCACACGGGGAATCCGGATCGACAGAGCCGTGCCGGACGTCGCGACGGGCGCGAGCACGGCGTGCACCCGGATGCCGGAGTCCAGCCTGACATCGACGCAGGGAGCCTGGTCGTCGAGGTGTCGACCGCCGAGACCGACGAGGGCGACTGCGAGATCTCGGACCTCGCGTTCGGACGCGCTCCACGACGGCACCCGCACCGTGCCGTGCCCCCTGTCGACGAAGAGTCCTGCCGCGCCGTTGACGAAGACGTCCGTCACCGATTCATCGGCGCAGTGCTCGATGAGCGGACCGAACACCGGGTCGAGGTCGAGAGGCTGCTGGCCCTCACGCACGACACCGGCATCCCACGGCGACTCGCCGCGAGGTCGGATGACGAAGGGATCGGGCATCCCCTGAAGCTAGGCGCGCGAGCCGGCGCTGCGAGGACGAGAAACCTCGGCCCTTCAGCGGTTGTGAGCAACCCCGAAGACGCGGCATCAGTGCAGAGGGGGAACGCGTCGACCCGCTCTGCGTCGAGGGAGAGCCGAGAGCGCTCCCAAAGAGATGGGCGGCATCTCACGGGGGGAATGAGATGCCGCCCACGGCGCGACGCACGATGGGGGCATCGGGCGCGCCAAGGCCAGAATGAGAATTCGGCTGTCGTCGAGTGTACGCAAGGCGACCGTCCTGACAAAACCCGTCGCACTACCGACTTTCGGCAGTATGCGCTGTCGGTGGCCGAGACTAGATTCGCCCTGACCTGATCGCGCCCCCGCGCGACCATGCCCGCACGACCTGCCATGCCGCAAAGGAGCGCCTGCCGATGAGCAGCCAGATCGACCATCTTCTCGATGAGACCCGCCAGTTCCCGCCCTCCGAGGCATTCGTCGCGCAATCGGTCTCGTCACCCGCCCTGTATGAGAGCGCCGCTGCCGACCGTGAGGCGTTCTGGGCCGAGCAGTCCCGCGAGCTCCTCGAATGGCACAAGCCGTTCACGCAGGTGCTCGACTGGTCGACACCGCCGTTCGCGAAGTGGTTCGACGACGGGGAGCTGAACGTCGCCTACAACTGCCTCGACCGCCATGTCGAGGCCGGCAACGGCGACCGCGTCGCGCTGCACTGGGAGGGCGAGCCCGGAGACTCGCGCACCCTCACGTACGCCGAGCTGACCGAGGAGGTCAAGCGCGTCGCCAACGTGCTCGAGGGACTCGGCGTCGGCCACGGCGACCGCGTCGCCATCTACCTGCCGATGATCCCCGAGGCCGTCGCCGCGATGCTGGCGGTCGCCAGGGTCGGCGCGATCCACTCCGTCGTGTTCGGCGGGTTCAGCGCCGACAGCCTGCGCTCTCGCATCGACGACGCGGGCGCCAAGCTCGTCATCACCGCCGACGGCGGCTACCGCAAGGGCCGGGTCTCCGCGCTGAAGCCTGCCGTCGACCAGGCTCTCGCCGACCGCGGCGAGGGCGAGCAGCAGACGGTCGAGCACGTCCTCGTCGTCAAGCGCGGCGAGAACGAGGTCGAGTGGCAGAAAGGCCGTGACCTGTGGTGGCACGACGTGGTGCCCGCGGCATCCGCCGAGCACACCGCCGAGGCGTTCCCGGCCGAGAACCCGCTCTTCATCCTCTACACCTCGGGCACGACGGGGAAGCCGAAGGGCATCCTGCACACCTCCGGCGGGTACCTCACCCAGGCGGCCTACTCGCACAAGTACGTGTTCGACCTGCACCCCGAGACCGACGTCTACTGGTGCACGGCCGACATCGGCTGGATCACCGGGCACAGCTACGTGACCTACGGCCCGCTGGCGAACGGCGCGACCCAGGTGATCTACGAGGGCACCCCCGATTCCCCGCACCCCGGTCGCTGGTGGGAGATCATCGAGAAGTACAAGGTCTCGATCTTCTACACCGCGCCGACCGCGATCCGCTCCTTCATGAAGATCGGCCGCAGCGTTCCCGCGAAGTTCGATCTGTCGTCGCTGCGTCTGCTCGGCTCGGTCGGCGAGCCGATCAACCCCGAGGCCTGGATCTGGTACCGCGACGTGATCGGTGCCGGCACGACGCCGATCGTGGACACCTGGTGGCAGACGGAGACCGGCGCGATCATGGTCTCGGCACTGCCCGGCGTGACGGCGACCAAGCCCGGCTCGGCGCAGGTCCCGCTGCCCGGGATATCGATCGACGTGGTCGACGAATCCGGCGAAGAGGTCGGCAACGGCAACGGCGGCCTGCTCGTGATCACCGAGCCCTGGCCGAGCATGCTCCGTGGCATCTGGGGCGACCCCGAGCGCTACAAGGAGACCTACTGGGAGAAGTTCGAGAAGCAGGGGTACTACTTCGCCGGCGACGGTGCGCGCCTCGACGACGACGGCGACCTGTGGCTGCTGGGACGCGTCGACGACGTCATGAACGTGTCGGGCCATCGCCTCTCGACCGCCGAGATCGAGTCGTCGCTCGTCGCACATGAGGCGACGGCCGAGGCCGCAGTCGTCGGCGCCGCCGACGAGACCACGGGTCAGGCGGTCGTCGCCTTCGTCATCATCAAGGAGAGCTACCTCTCGGCGCATGATCCGGCCGGTCTCGCGCAGCAGCTGCGCCTCTGGGTCGGCGAGCAGATCGGCGCGATCGCCCGCCCCCGCGACGTCTACATCGTCGGCGAGCTGCCGAAGACCCGCTCGGGCAAGATCATGCGGCGACTGCTGCGAGACGTGGCGGAGGGCCGCGAGGTCGGCGACACCACGACGCTCGCCGACACCGCAGTGATGAGCATCATCTCGGCGCAGGTCAAGTAAGGCCCAGGTCGAACAGGACCGGATGCAGAACGCCCCCTCCCGATCCGGGAGGGGGCGTTCTGCATGGATGCGTCAGGCGAGGATGAAGGAGACCTCGACCTCGACCGGGCTGTCGAGAGGAAGCACCGGCACGCCGACGGCCGCGCGGACGTGGCGTCCTGCGTCGCCGAAGATCTCGCCCAGCACCAGGCTCGCGCCGTTGATGACGCCCGGCTGGCCCGTGAACTCCGGGGTGGATGCCACGAATCCGCCGACCCGCAGGACTCCCGCGATCCGGTCCACACCGCCCGCCGCATCGGCCGCCGCGGCGAGCGCGTTCAGCGCACAGGTGCGGGCATAGGCGTTGGCGTCATCGGCCGAGACCTCGGCGCCGACCTTCCCCGTCGCAGGCAGGGCGCCGTCCGTGAAGGGCAGCTGACCCGACGTGTAGACGAGACCGTCGTGGACGACGGCGGGAACGTACGCCGCCACCGGGGCGGCGACGGTCGGCAGCTCGATGCCGAGCTCGGTCAGGCGTGCGGAGACGCTCATGCCGCGCCTCCCTCGAACTGGCGCGATGCCTCGGCGGCGGCCGCGAGCCCTGCGGCGTTGCCCGTGGCATCCGCGGTCACCGGGCGCTTGAAGTAGGCGACGAGCCCGCCTTCCGGCCCCTGGACGACCTGCACGAGCTCCCAGCCCTGCTTGCCCCAGTTGTTGAGGATCGCGGCGGTGTTGTGGATCAGCAGAGGCGTGGTCAGGTACTCCCACGTGGTCATGGCACTCCTGTCTGGCCGCATCAGCGCGTGCGGATGCGTCAAAGGCGGTATTCAGGGAACTCCCCTACGATCAAGCGTATGCCTCAAAAGAATCGCACGGTGAAAGGTGCGCTCGGCGGAGTCCTCGGACTCGTCGGGCTGAGCGCCGTCGCCGGCCTCCTCGTCGCGGCCAGCGTCACCCCGGTCCTCGCCATGACCGGCATCGCCGGGTCGCAAGCTCTCACGATCTTCGACAAGCTCCCCGCCAACCTCCAGGTGAACCGGCCGATGGAGCAGTCGACGATCTATGCGATGAACGCCGACAAGAAGCCGGTCGAGCTGGCCTCCTTCTACGAGCAGAATCGCATCCCTGTCACCTACGACCAGATCAACCCGGTCGTCTACGACGCGATCCTGTCGAGTGAGGACAAGGACTACTTCAGCCACGGCGGCATCAACGTCGGTGCGACGGCGAAGGCGCTGGTCGACAACCTGCGCGGCACCGACGACCGAGGGGCATCGACGATCACGCAACAGTACGTCAAGAACGTGCTGATCCAGGAGTGCGAGCAGGAGGCCGATCCCGCATCCGGCACCTACGCGGACGACCTGCAGGCGTGCTGGGAGGCCGCCACCAACGCGAAGGGCGCCGAGGGCATCGAGCGCAAGCTGCAGGAGATGCGCTACGCGCTGCAGATCGAGAAGGAGTACTCGAAGAACGACATCCTCCTCGGGTACCTCAACATCGCCAACTTCGGCGGCACCGTCTACGGCATCGAGTCGGCCGCGAACTACTACTTCTCCACCAGCGCAGCGAAGCTGACGGCCGCTCAGGCCGCCACGATCGCCGGCATGGTGCAGAACCCGAACCTGTATCGCATCGACCGGCCCGCCGGCACGTGGACCGACAAGGACGGCGTCGCCCACAACACCGCCGAAGACGGCTATGCGATGACGCTGGAGCGTCGTCACTACGTGCTGCAGCGCATGCTCACGCTGGGCAAGATCACCCAGGCACAGTACGACGAAGCGGATGCCTCGCCGATCACCCCCGCCATCACGCAGCCCACCCAGGGGTGCGTCTCGGCCGGCAAGGTGGCGCGCAGCGCCTACTTCTGCGAATACGTGAAGTCGGTCGTGCTGACCGATCCCGCCTTCGGCGCGGATGAGACGGCACGCAAGGATCTGCTGCGCCAGGGCGGCCTGAAGATCTACACGACGATGAACATCGACATCCAGACCGCATCCGCCAACGCGATGGCCGAGTTCGTGCCTGCGAACCCCGACAACCAGTACTTCGGTGCCGCCGGGGTGTCGATCGAGACCGGCACGGGCAAGGTTCTCGCGATCACGCAGAACACGACCTTCAGCGAGACGGTGCAGAACGACCAGGCGTACTCCGCGCTCGTGTGGGCATCCGACCAGGCGCACGGTGGTTCCGGTGGGTTCTCCGTGGGATCGACCTACAAGCTCTTCACCCTGATCGATTGGCTGGAGAAGGGGCACTCGGTCCGAGAGACCCTGAATGGCACTACCCGCAGGATGACGATTCCCGCCGAGTGCGAGGGCGGACCCTTCACCTTCGACAGCAAGGAGGTGGGTAACTTCAACCGCGACCCCGGCTACACCGGGAGTGTGATGACGTTCACGCGCAACTCGCTCAACACAGGGTTCTTCGCGATGGCGGAGAAGCTCGATCTCTGCGACATCAACAAGGTGGCCGACCGGATGGGCGTCACCCCTGCCAAGGGCGGCAAGACCACGGATGAGAACCGCCCGTTCGACGTCCTGGGCTCCAAGTACATCTCGCCCCTCTCGATGGCCGGTGCCTACGCCGCGGTCGCGAACAAGGGCGTCCACTGCACGCCCGTCGCGATCGAGCGAGTGGTCGACGGAGACGGCAACGAGCTTCCGGTGCCGAAGTCGACGTGCTCCCAGGTGATCTCCCCTGAGGTCGCGGCGACCGCCGCCTACGCACTCCAGGGCGTCATGAACGGCGGCACCGGCGCGCGCGCCAACACCGACGACGGCACGCCGCTGATCGGCAAGACCGGTACCCACAACGGCTGGGGCACGATGATGATCGAGTCCAGCACCAAGGTCACGACGGCCGTCTGGGTCGGCCGCACGCTCGGCGAGGTCCCGATCAACCGGAGCTACCACAACGGCTGGAAGCTCAGCGACCTCCGTTACCCGGTCGCGCGCGCAGCACAGCAGGCCGCCAACGCGATCTACGGCGGCGATCGCTTCCCTGAGCCCGACAACAAGCTGATCCGTCAGGTGCTGACCGACGTCCCGGACGTGGTCGGCCAGACCGTCGATCAGGCGACGGCGACGCTGAAGGGTGCCGGGTTCCAGGTCACCGTCGGCGCTCCGGTCGACAGCGACAAGGCAGCCAACATCGTCGTGAAGCAGGACCCGGCAGGCCAGGCCCCGAGCGGCGCGACGATCACCCTGTCGCCCAGCAACGGCCAGGGGGCGACGGTCCCGGACATCACGGGTCAGTCCCAGGCTGAGGCGCAGAACTCCCTGTTCGGCGCAGGGTTCACCTCGATCGACTTCGACGGGTCCTGCAACGGCAACGGAGCGAAGGTCGCCTCGACCACTCCGGCCGCCAACAGCGCCGCGAACAAGAGCACGACCATCAAGGTCGCCTGCAAGTGACCTCACGCCCGACGGCACACCCGGCCCTCATCGCGCTCGGCGCGGTGGGGGCCGCTGGTGCTGCGGCCGCCATCTGGGGCATCGGCATCGAGCGCTACCTGTTCACGGTGCGCGAGGCGACGGCATCCGCTCTTGCCCCCGGCTCCGCTCCCCTTCGCGTGCTGCACGTCTCCGACGCGCACATGGCACCGTGGCAGCATCGCAAGCAGGACTGGCTCGCCTCGCTCGCGCAACTGAAGCCCGACCTCGTCATCAACACCGGCGACAACCTCGGCCACCGGGACGGTCTCGACGGCATCCGTCGTGCGTTCGAGCCGTTCGCCGGCATCCCCGGGGTCTTCGTGCACGGGTCGAACGATGTGAACGGACCTTCCCCGCGCAACCCGATCCGCTACTTCGCCGGGCCCTCGCAGCGGCATCACGAGCCGACCTTCCTCGACACCGACGCGATGGATGCGTTCTTCACCGACGAGCTCGGGTGGACCGACCTGAACAACCGGGCCGCTCGGCTGAGCGTCGGCGGGAACCCGATCGACCTCTTCGGAGTCAGCGACGCTCATCGTGAGTGGGATCGACTCGAGGATCTCCCCGGCGCCATCCATGCGCTCGGCCCGCAGACTCCCGGAACGTCGGTGCTCGGCGTCACCCATGCGCCGTACCAGCGCGTGATGAACCGCTTCGTCGAGCTCGGCGCCGATGCCATCTTCGGCGGGCACACTCACGGCGGCCAGGTCTGCCTGCCCGGGTTCGGCGCGCTCGTCGCCAACTGCGACATCCCCCTGAAGCAGGCCAAGGGTCTGAGCACCTGGACGCAGGGCGAGCGGACGGTGCCGCTCAACGTCAGCGCCGGCTGCGGGCACTCCATCTACGCCCCCGTGCGCTTCGCGTGCCGCCCCGAGGCGACGCTGCTGACGCTCACGGCGCGCGGCTGAGCCCTCGATTCGGCGCTGCGGGCATTTCGCTGTAGACTCGGAGGGTTGCAAAACGGGGTGTGGCGCAGCTTGGTAGCGCGCTTCGTTCGGGACGAAGAGGTCGCAGGTTCAAATCCTGTCACCCCGACCAGTAACACCGGAAGGCCGCCCTCACGGGCGGCCTTCTCTGTACACGACCGAGGCGAAAGGCACAGCGTGAGCGGCTGGTTCCCTCCCCCTGGGCGCGTCACCCGCGGCATCGCCCTGGTTCTCGGCATCCCGTTCCTCATCGCCCTCGCCCTGCTGACTCTCACACCTGCACGGGTCGAGCAGTCGATGCCGAACCTTCTCGACCTCGTGCTGTCCTGGGCGCACCGGCTCGGCTGGGAATCGCTCGACTTCACGCGCCTCGAGATCATCGCCAACGTCCTGGTGTTCGTGCCCGCCGGCATCCTGGCCTTCCTCCTGGTGCCCCGGCGCCTCTGGCCGCTGGCCGTCGCGCTCGGTCCTGTCCTGTCGCTCTCGATCGAGGTCGCTCAGCGCGTCGCACTGCCGCATCGCGCCGCCACGGTCACCGATGTCATCGCCAACTCGGGCGGGGCGCTGATCGGAGTCTTCATGGCCATGGTGGGCACTCTGCTGTTCGCCCCGCATACCCCTCCGCATCCGCCCCGTACCCTGGAAGCATCATGACCTCGCCTGCACTCGTCGCCTTCGACCTCGACGACACGCTCGCCCCGTCGAAGGGCCCCATCGATGCGCGCATCGCCGCGCAGCTGCACGCACTGCTGGCGAAAGTCGACGTCGCCATCATCTCCGGCGGCAACGAGACCCAGTTCCGCGCCCAGGTCATCGCACGGCTCGGCGAGATGGATGACGCGATCGCCGCGCGGCTGCACCTGCTCCCGACCTGCGGCACCCGCTACCTGCGCCACGACGGGACCGACTTCGCCGCCCTCTACGCGCACGATCTCTCGGCCCAGCAGAAGGATGACGCCCTGACGGCCCTCCGCGAGGAGGCCGAGCGACTGGGACTGTGGGAGACGGAGCCCTGGGGCGACATCCTCGAGGATCGGGGCTCGCAGATCACCTTCTCCGCCCTCGGCCAGAAGGCGCCGCGCGACGCGAAGCACGACTGGGACCCGAGCGGGTCGAAGCGCGAGGCGCTGCGGGATGCGGTCGCAGAGCGCCTTCCCGACCTCGAGGTGCGCTCCGGCGGTTCGACCTCGATCGACATCACCCTCGCCGGCATCGACAAGGCCTACGGCATGCGCAAGCTCGCCGAGCACACCCGCATCCCCCTGTCCTCGATGCTCTTCTACGGGGACCGTCTCGACGAGGGCGGCAACGACTACCCCGTGCTGGCGATCGGCGTGCCCTCCGTCGCCGTGGAGGGCTGGGAGGACACCGCCGCCAAGCTCGACGAGCTGCTCAAGACGCTCTGACGGTCCGCCGCCTTCGAGCGGCCGTGGCCGTGAGGCGGCCGCTCGAAGGCGACCGCGGCCGCCGCCGCCTCGGGGCGGCCGAGCTCAGCGCACGACCGCGTCGGAAGCCGCCCGCGTCACCGGCACGAGCCGTGTGAGCTGCGTCACGTGCGCCGGCTCGAGCTCGGCGAGCGACGCCACCCCCAGCAGGCGCATCGTGCGCTCGATCTCGGTGCGCAGGATCTGGATCGTCCGGTCGACGCCCTCGCGCCCGCCCGCCATCAGCCCGTACAGGTAGGCACGGCCGATCAGGGTGAAGTCTGCGCCGAGGGCGACCGCCGCCACGATGTCGGCGCCGTTCATGATGCCGGTGTCGATCATGACCGTGAAGTCCTCCCCCACCGCCGCGCGGACCTCCGGCAGCAGGTGGAACGGGATCGGCGCGCGATCGAGCTGGCGCCCGCCGTGGTTCGACAGCACGATCCCGTCGACGCCGGCGTCGCGGAGGCGCACCGAGTCCTCGACGTTCTGCACACCCTTGATCACGATCTTGCCCGGCCAGATGTCACGGATGACCGCGAGGTCGTCGTAGCTGATCGTCGGGTCCATGGCCGCGTCGAGCAGCTCCCCGACGGTGCCGCCCGTAGTGCTCAGCGACGCGAACTCCAGCTTCGGCGTCGTCAGGAAGTCGTACCACCACCACGGGCGCGGGATCGCGTTGATGATCGTGCCCAGGGTCAGCTGCGGCGGGATGCTGAAGCCGTTGCGCTTGTCGCGCAGCCGGGCGCCGGCGACCGGGGTGTCCACCGTGAACTGCAGGGTGTCGAAGCCTGCGGCGGCGGCACGACGGGTGAGCTCGTACGAGATCTCACGGTCCCGCATGACGTAGAGCTGGAACCAGTTGCGCCCGTGCGGGTTCGCGGCCTTCACTCCCTCGATCGAGGTGGTTCCCAGGGTCGACAGGGTGAACGGGATGCCCGCTGCGGCTGCCGCCCCGGCCCCCGCGACCTCGCCCTCGGTCTGCATGAGACGGGTGAAACCGGTGGGCGCGATGCCGAACGGGAGCGCCGACGGGCCGCCGAGGATCTCGACGGAGGTGTCGACGGTCGGCGCGGGACGCAGGATGCCGGGATGGAACTCCACGTCCTGGAACGCCTGGCGTGCGCGGGTCAGCGACAGCTCGCCCTCGGCCGCACCGTCGGTGTAGTCGAACGCCGCCTTGGGCGTGCGGCGCTTCGCGATGGTGCGCAGATCGTCGATCGTCAGGGCGCCGTCGAGGCGGCGCTTCCTGCCGTCGAGCTCGGGCTTCTTGAACTTCATCAGCTCGAGCAGCTCTTTGGGGTTGGGAACCTGGCGCTGGACCATGTCGTGTCCTCTCAGTCGATCGGTCGGGTGCTGCGGGTCAGCCCCGCCGCGGTGTAGTAGCCGGTGATGTGCGCGCGCACGAGCGACCGCGCGGCCGCCTCCTCGCCCGCAGTGATGGCGTCGATGATGGCGCGGTGCTCGGCACGCAGGACGTCGGCCATCGCATCCCAGTCGCCGATCGCCGCCGCCCCCTCCTGCACGTAGGACTCGATCGAGGTGCGCAGGCCCGCCATGATCGCCGCGACCACGGTGTTGCCGCTGGATTCCGCGAGAGCCAGGTGCAGCTGCGCGTCGAGGGCGAGGAATTCGTCAGGCGTCAGGGCGTTGACGTCCATCGCATCGAGCACGCTGTGCGCGGCGGTGAGATCCGGAGTCCGCTGACCCGCGAGAGCGGCCACGACGGCATCCTCGAGCAGCAGACGGGTCTGCACCACGTCGGCGAGCGGGAAGCCCTGCGCGGCGACCTGGAGGCGCAGAAGCGTCGACATGCCGCCGGTCGGGGTCGCGATCACGATGGCCCCCGACTGCGGTCCGGAGCCGGTCGACGTGCGGATCAGTCCGAGTACCTCGAGCACACGGAACGCCTCGCGGACGCTGGACCGACCGACGCCGAGGTCGGCGGCGAGGTCGCGCTCGGACGCGAGTCGATCGCCGGGACCGATGCGGCCGTCGAGCAGATCGCGCTCGATGTGCTCGAGCACGAGGCGCCAGGCGCGGGCGGGCTGCTCCGGCATCCGGTCTCCTCGTCGTCGGCGGGCGGCGCCTGCGAACGACGCGGTGTGTGGTCTGACCACAGTAGCGCGTGTGGTCAGACCACGCAATCGGAAAGTCGAAGACCGGCGGCGCCGTTCACTTCTCAGCACAGTCCGACCACACGACGCCGCGGACGAAGCAGAATCGCCACCTCCGGCCGATCCATGCTGAGTTGTGCACAGGGAGCCGTCCCCGCGACTCCGGGACGTGGGCGGGGCGGGCTCAGCCCAGGCGTCCGCCGGACTCCTCGAGGTAGCAGGCACCGCACAGCGATTCGTAGGTGGTGAGCTCCGGCGCGGCGGACCCGTCTGCCCCCTCGTCGATCGCGACCTGGTCGCCGTCGAAGACGAAGCGCCCGCCGATCACCCGACCGTTGAAGACGGCCTTCCGCCCGCAGCGGCAGATCGTCTTGAGCTCCTCGAGCGAATGCGCGATCGCGAGCAGGCGCGCCGAGCCGGGGAAGGCATGCGTGAGGAAGTCGTTGCGGATGCCGTAGGCCATCACCGGGATGCCGTCCTCGATCGCGATCCGGAACAGATCGTCGACCTGCGCCGCCGTGAGGAACTGGGCCTCGTCGATCAGGAGGCAGGCCACGTCGACCGGCCCGCTGGGGATCAGCTCGTCCTCGGCGGCACGCCGAACGCGTTCGCGGTGCTCGGCGAACAGCGCTCGCGCGTCCGCATCCGGAGCGATCAGGAAGTCGACCTCACGGGTCACGCCCAGCCGACTCGCGATCTCCGACGCACCCTTGGTGTCGATCGCCGGCTTCGCGAGCAGGACGTGCTGCCCGCGCTCCTCGTAGTTGTAGGCGGCCTGGAGCAGCGAGGTCGACTTGCCGGAGTTCATCGCCCCGTAGCGGAAGTAGAGCTTGGCCACCGGCCGCTACTCGTTGATGCCGAGGGTGGCTGCGGTGGCCGCCGTCGACGTCGCCGCCAGCTCGGGGTTCTTGTTGAGCTGCTCACCGAAGGTCGGGATGAGATCCCGCAGCTCGGACTCCCAGCCGGGGTACTCGTCGGGGAAGCACTTCTTCAGCAGATCGAGCATGATCGGCACCGCGGTGGAGGCACCGGGCGAGGCGCCGAGGAGTCCGGCGATCGAGCCGTCGGCCGCCGAGACGACCTCGGTGCCGAACTGCAGGATGCCGCCCTTCTTGGGGTCCTTCTTCATGACCTGGGCGCGCTGGCCCGCGTCGATCAGAGTCCAGTCCTCGTCCTTCGCGGTCGGCATGAACGTCCGCAGGCTGTCGACCTTCTTCTTGTGGTTCTTCAGCAGCTCACCCACGAGGTAGGTGATGAGGTCGGGGTTCGCGAACGCCACGCGCAGCATCGGCCACAGATTGTGCGTGCGCACCTGCGACACGATGTCGAGCATCGACCCGTTCTTGAGGAACTTCGGGCTGAAGGTCGCGAAGGGGCCGAACATCAGCGAGGCCTCGCCGTCGACCACGCGCGTGTCGAGGTGCGGCACCGACATGGGAGGAGCGCCGACGGACGCCTGCGAGTAGACCTTCGCCTTGTGCTGCGCGACGACCTTCGGGTTCGTGGTCTTGAGGAACTGACCGCCGATCGGGAACACGCCGTAGCCCTTGATCTCCGGGATGCCGGAGCGCTGCAGCAGCTTGAGCGCCCATCCGCCGGCACCGACGAACACGAACCGTGCCTTGATCCGGTTCGGCGTGCGTCCGATGGTCGTGCGGTAGTTGATGAGCCAGGTGCCGTCCTTCTGCTTCTTCAGGCTCTTCACCTCGTGGTTCGTGCGCAGCGCGACCCCGCTGGAGGTGAGGTGGCCGAAGAGCTGATGCGTGAGCGCACCGAAGTCGACGTCGGTGCCCGCGGGCACACGGGTCGCGGCGAACGGTTCGCCCTTGCGGCGCTGCTGCATGAGGAGCGGCGCCCACTTGTTGATGACGCGAGAGTCCTCGCTGTACTCGATCCCTGCGAACAGCGGCTGCTTCTTGAGCACCTCGTAGCGGTCCTTGAGGTACGCGACATCCTTCTCACCGCGGACGAACGTCATGTGCGGCGTCGCGTTGATGAATGTCGACGGCTCATCGAGCACACCGCGATCGACCAGCGACGACCAGAACTGCCGGCTCTGCTGGAACTGCTCGTTGATCGAGACGGCCTTGGCGGGGTCGAGCGGAGCGCCCTTCTGCTGCGGCATGTAGTTCAGCTCGCAGAGTGCCGCGTGACCGGTGCCCGCGTTGTTCCAGGGGTTGGAAGACTCCTGCGCCACATCGGAGAGTCGCTCGAACGCGACGATCTTCCAATCCGGCTGCAATTCGTGCAGCAGGGTACCCAGGGTGGCGCTCATGATGCCACCACCGATCAAGACGACATCGACGGTTTCGGTCACCAGGACAGTCTAGTTCGAGGTCGCGGCACCACTGACCAGACGGGCCCCCTCGGCCAGACCGGTTCGGTATCGCGGAGATGCTCTCAGGCTATGACGGCCAGGCGCTTGGCGAGGATCTCCGCGATCTGCACGGCGTTGAGCGCTGCGCCCTTGCGGAGATTGTCGTTGCTGATGAACAGCACGAGGCCCTTGTTCTCAGGAGCGGACTGGTCGGCGCGGATGCGGCCGACGAAGCTCGGGTCCTTGCCGGCTGCCTGGAGCGGGGTCGGCACCTCGTCGAGGACGACGCCCGGTGCGGCGGCGAGCACCTCGGCCGCACGCTGAGGGGTGATGTCGTTCGCGAACTCGACGTTGATCGAGAGCGAGTGGCCCGTGAACACCGGCACGCGCACGCAGGTGCCCGCGACGCGCAGATCGGGGAGCTCGAGGATCTTGCGGCTCTCGTTGCGGAGCTTCTTCTCCTCGTCGGTCTCGTTCTGTCCGTCGTCGACGAGGTTCCCGGCGAACGGGATCACGTCGAAGGCGATCGGGGCGACGTACTTCTCGGGCTCGGGGAAGTCGATCGAGGATCCGTCATGCACGAGGCGCAGGGTGTCGCCCTGAGCCAGCACGCCCTCGACCTGGCCGAGGAGCTCCTGGGCGCCGGCGAGGCCGGAGCCTGAGACCGCCTGGTAGGTCGAGACGATCAGACGCTCGAGGCCTGCCTCGGCATCCAAAGCCTTCAGCACCGGCATCGCGGCCATCGTCGTGCAGTTCGGGTTGGCGATGATCCCCCGCGGGCGGTCGTCGATCGCGTGCGGGTTGACCTCGCTGACGACCAGCGGAACCTCGGGGTCGTTGCGCCAGGCGCTGGAGTTGTCGACGACGACGGCTCCCGCCTCGGCGAAGCGCGGCGCGTACGCACGGCTCGCGGTCGCGCCGGCGGAGAAGAGAGCGATGTCGATCCCCGACGCATCCGCCGTCTCCACGTCCTCGACGATGACGGTCGCGCCACCGAACTCGATCGCAGTCCCCGCGGAGCGCGCCGACGAGAACAGGCGCAGGTCCCGGATCGGGAAGGACCGCTCGGCGAGAATCTCGCGCATCACGGTGCCCACCTGGCCGGTGGCGCCCACGATGGCGACGGAGAGTCCTGAGTCGGAGATGCGGGTCATGATGTTCCTTGGCGTCGTGCAGTGCAGCAGTCGAGGCTTCAGGCGCGACGTCGGGATGCGGATGCCGCGCCTGGCGCCGATGTCAGGGTTTCGGTGAGTCTACCGTGCCGTGCGACGGTCGAGACTCGCGGTGCGGGGTGGCGATTCGCGGACGGGGTCACGATTCGCGGCCGGAACCGCTGGATGCCTCCGCAGATCGACCCGTCGTCCGCAGACCGTGACCGCGAGGGTGGGTCAGCGACCGGTGCCGGCGTGGACCGTCGCCTCGGCGTCACCGTCGAGGCCGTAGGCGGTGTGCACGGTGCGGGCGGCCTCGGCCAGGTCGGTGTCGCGCAGCACGACCGAGATGCGGATCTCGGACGTCGAGATCATCTCGATGTTGATGCCGCCGGCGGACAGCGCCTCGAACAGCACCGCCGAGACACCCGAGTGCGTGCGCATTCCGGCACCGACGACCGAGAGCTTGCCGATCTGGTCGTCGTGCACGAGATTCTGGAAGCCGACCTCGGTCTGCTCACCGGCGAGCGCCTTGAGCGCTGCAGCCGAATCCGCCTTGGGAACCGTGAACGAAATGTCGGTGCGTCCCGTCGCCGACACGTTCTGGACGATCATGTCGACGTTCGCGCCGGACTTGGCGACGATCTTGAAGATCTCGGCCGCCTTGCCGGGGACGTCAGGGACGCCCGCGACCGTGATCTTGGCCTGGCCGAAATCGGTGGCGACACCGGCGACGATGGGTTCTTCCATGGCTGCTGCTCCCTCGGCTTCGCGAGGGTTCTTCATGCCCTCGCCCAGAACGTAAGTGCCCTCGGACGACGAGAAGGTCGACCGGGCGTGGATCAGGACGCCGTGCCGGCGTGCGTATTCGACGGCACGGATGTAGAGCACCTTGGCTCCGTTGGCGGCGAGCTCGAGCATCTCCTCGCTGCCGATGTGGTCGAGCTTCTGCGCCTTGGGGATGACGCGCGGGTCCGCGGTGAAGATCCCGTCGACGTCGCTGTAGATCTCGCAGACATCGGCGTCGAGGGCCGCGGCGAGAGCGACGGCCGTCGTGTCCGAGCCGCCGCGTCCGAGCGTGGTGATGTCGCGGGTGTCGCGGTTGAAGCCCTGGAAGCCGGCGACGATGACGATGGCCCCCTCGTCGAGCGCTTCGCGCAGACGGATCGGGGTGACATCCACGATGCGGGCGGCGCCATGCTGCGAGTCGGTGATCATGCCGGCCTGGCTGCCGGTGAACGAGCGCGCCTCGAAGCCCATGGAGTGGATGGCCATGGCCAGGAGCGCCATCGAGATGCGCTCACCGCTCGAGAGCAGCATGTCGAGCTCACGCGGAGCGGGAATCGGCGCGACCTCGTTCGCGAGGTCGAGCAGCTCGTCGGTGGTGTCGCCCATCGCGCTCACGGCGACGACGACGTCGTGGCCTGCACGACGCGTGTCGACGATGCGCTTGGCGACGCGCTTGATGCTCTCTGCGTCGGCGACGGAGGAGCCGCCGTACTTCTGCACGATGAGGGCCACGATCACTCCCTGGGATGTCGGGCGGATCCGCCCACGCTCATTCTACGATCGGCGCATATGCCCTGCGTCGCATGTGACGCCCCCTCCCTGTCGGCGGCGGCCGGCGTCCTGGTGATGGCGTGCGCGGCGGCGTCCGTCCTGGGCACAGCTTCGGAGATCGCCGACGGACACGCCGGAGGGCTGCAGGATGCGGCGGCGCGCCGACCTCGGCATCCGAAGTTGTGCCCGCAGAACGGGGGCAAAGGAGCGGCCCGTGGGCAGTGGGCCGCGGGCCGTGGGGCATCCTGCCGACGTCCGCCCCTGGGCACAGCTTCGGAGACGGCGACGGACACGCCGGTCGACTGCAGGATGGGGCGGCGCGCCGCCCTCGGCATCCGAAGTTGTGCCCGCAGAACGGGGGCAAAGGAGCGGCCCGTGGGCAGTGGGCAGTGGGCCGTGGGCCGTGGGCCGTGGGCCGTGGGGCATCCTGCCGGCGTCCGCGCCGGGCACAGCTTCGGAGACGGCGACGGACACGCCGGTCGACTGCAGGATGCGGCGGCGCGCCGGCCTCGGCATCCGAAGTTGTGCCCGCAGAACGGGGGCCTGGAACGGAGGAGGGTGGACGACGAGAAACAGACGGGGACGGAGGGGTGTGTCAGGGCGCGGGAGGCAGCGGAGCGGGGACGAGCTCGGGTGCAGAGGATGCCGGAGGGCGGAAGCGACCGCCGGTGGCGGCGAACCAGCATCCGACGATGATCAGCGGGAAGCCGATCAGCAGCCCAGGAGTCAGCGGCTCGGCGAGCACGAGCGCACCCAGGATGATCGCGACGACCGGATTCACGTACGTGAACAGCGGTGCGCGCACGGGGCCGACTTCGCGGATCAGCGCGAAGAAGGCGAGGAACGCGACGGCCGTGCAGATGACGGCGAGCGCGAGAAGTGCGCCGAGCGAGGGCAGCGTGGGGACTTCGTGCTGAGTGAGGATGCCGATCGGCAGGTAGATCACTCCGATCATCAGCAGCGACAGCACGATCGTTCCCAACGAGGGGACGTCGTTGAGCTTGCGCGCGACGATGAACGGAGCGATCGCGTACAGGATCGCGACCAGCAGCACCTCGCCCGCCGCGAGCAGACTCACCTGCCCTCCGAAGAGTCCGGGACCGGCGACGACGATCGCCACTCCGAGGAATCCGACGAGCAGGCCGATCGAGCGGGACGGACGCAGCACCGCCCGATCGCCTCCCCCGAGAGCGATGAGCGCGGCGAACAGCGGCACCGTGGCGACGAGCAGGCCCGTCATGCCCGAGGGAAGCGTCATCTCGGCGTGACCGAGCAGCACGAAGGGGCCCGCCATCTCGATGATCCCGAAGGCGAGCACCCACGGCCAGTGTCGAAGGGCGGCGCGCAGCGCACCTCCGCGGATCGCGAACGGCAGGAGCAGAAGGGCAGCGATGAGCGTGCGTCCTGCGACGATCGCGGGCGGCGAGATCGACTCGACCGCGATTCTGATGAACAGGTAGGGCACGCCCCACAGCAGGGCCATCGCACCGAAGAGCAGCCAGCCGCGTCGCGAGAAGCCGCCCTGCGCGTTCACAGCACGCGCCGGCCCTCGAAGGCGCGACCGAGGGTGACCTCGTCCGCGTATTCGAGGTCGCCTCCGACGGGGAGACCCGAGGCGAGACGCGACACCGTGATCTGCATCGTCGTGAGCAGTCGACTGAGGTAGCTCGCCGTGGCCTCGCCCTCGAGGTTCGGGTTGGTCGCGAGGATGACCTCCTGCACCGTCCCGTCGGCGAGTCGCGTCATGAGCTGGGCGATGCGCAGGTCGTCGGGGCCGATGCCGGCGATCGGGCTGATCGCCCCGCCGAGCACGTGGTACAGGCCGCGGAACTCGCGGGTGCGCTCGATGGCCGCGACGTCCTTCGCATCTTCGACCACGCAGATCAGCGCCGCGTTGCGTCGGGGGTCGCGGCAGATCGCACAGCGCTCCTGCTCTGCGACGTTGCCGCAGATCTCGCAGAAGCGCACGCGTACCCGGATCTCGACGAGCAGCTCGGACAGGCGCGCGACGTCGAACGTCGGCGTCTGCAGGATGTGGAACGCGATGCGCTGTGCGGACTTGGGCCCGATACCGGGAAGGCGACCGAACTCGTCGATCAGCTCTTGAACGATGCCGTCATACATCAGGAGAACCTCGTCGGGGGCTCGTAGGGCTCTTCGCGCACGAACGTCGCGCCGAGCACCTGGCGGATCACGGCCTCTCCGTAGCGCTGGACTCCCCCGGCGGGGGTGCGCTCGGTGATGACCGGTGCGGCCGCCGATGATGCCCGCGCGGGAGCGGCGGACACAGGGGTGGGTTGCATCGGCGAAGGCCGCACGGAGGCCGACTGGGCGGGAGCCGACCGGGCGGAAGCGGATCCCCCGCCCGCCGGACGGCCGGAAGGAGCGGTCGCCTGCGGGGCGGGCTCGTAGGCCGGATCGTACGGAGGCTCGTCGTCGTAGTACGGGGGCTCCTCGTCGACGGGAGGCGGCGCCTCGTCACGGTCGCGCGGCGCGGGCGTCGGGATTGCGGGTGCATCCCCTGCCGACACGGCCGCGTCGGGCGCGGCCATGGCCGCAGGCGCGGATGCCGGTGCCGACACCGCCGCGGGAGCAGCCACGGTCTCAGCCGATGCCGGGATCGGGGCGACCGCCCACTCGGTCACCGATGCTGCGGACGCACCTCGGCTCTGTGAACGGGAGGAACCCGCTGACGCAGGCTCCGATGCAGGCGCCTCGTCGGCGGGGCCACCCGACGACGACGTCGCGGGCTGACGAGGCGCGCCGCCCGCGGGCATGGGGGCCGGGAGATACTTCACCCGCACGCCCACCTCCTGCTCGATGGCGGTGCGCAGATGGTCGGACGGGCCGGATCCCGGTGTGGTGCCCTTGAACTTCGCCACGTCGTGCTGGCTCGCGAACCCGAGGGTGAGCACCTCGGTGTCCGTGACATACGCGAGCGGCTGCACGGCAGTCGCCAGGAGCCAGGACGTGCGGCTGATGCTCTCGAGGCGCTTGAGGACCGCGGGCCACGCCGCAGTGACGTGCTCGAGCGTCACAGGTCCCACAGGTGCGGCGACCGGCTCTGCGGCCTGAGGCTCGACGGTCGGCACGGCTGCGGCCGGAGCCGCGGCGGACTCCGACGACGTCGATTCTGCGGACGTGGTCGCTGCGGCATCGTGCGCCGAGGTCGCCGCGGACGAAGCAGGAGTAGGAGCAGCGGCAGCAGAAGCAGCAGCCGGAGCAGCAGCAGCCGCAGGAGCAGCGGCAGCAGGAGCAGCAGCGGGGGTAGGAGCAGCAGCCGGAGCGGATGCCGGAGCACTCGCCCGAACGGGAGCAGCCGCACCCGCCGGCGTTCCCGCGGCCAGAACGTCGTTCGCCGCGGCGAGCACGCGTGCCACCATGAGCTCGAGGTGCAGTCGCGGCGAGGTCGCACCGGACATGTCGTCGAGGGCGGCGCTGACGACGTCGGCGGTACGCGACAGGCGCGCCGCGCCGAAGGCATCCGCCTGCGTCCGCATGCGGGCCAGCTCGTCTTCGGCGATACCGCGCAGGACCGACGATGCTCCGGCTCCGACGGCGGCGATCACGATGAGGTCCCGCAGCCGCTCGAGCAGGTCGTCGACGAAGCGCCGCGGATCCTGGCCCGTCTGCACGACACGATCGATCGCGGGGAAAGCCGCCGCCGCGTCTGCGGATGCCAGGGCGTCGACGATCTCGTCGAGCAGCGCCGCGTGGGTGTACCCGAGGAGCGCGACGGCGCGCTCGTACGCGACGGTCACGGTCTCGGATCCTGCCGGGGAGTCGGAGCCGGCGATGAGCTGGTCGAGCAGCGACAGCGTGTCGCGAGGAGACCCGCCTCCGGCGCGGACCACGAGCGGCAGCACGCCCTTCTCGACGATCACACCCTCTTCGGTGCACAGCTTCTCGACGTATTCGAGCATCGCAGCGGGCGGGACCAGCCGGAACGGGTAATGGTGCGTCCGCGAGCGGATCGTGCCGAGCACCTTTTCGGGCTCGGTCGTCGCGAAGATGAACTTCACGTGCTCCGGCGGCTCCTCGACGAGCTTGAGCAGAGCGTTGAATCCCTGCGGCGTCACCATGTGCGCCTCGTCGAGGATGAAGATCTTGTAGCGGTCGCGGCTGGGAGCGAACGTCGCGCGCTCGCGCAGGTCACGCGCGTCGTCGACGCCGTTGTGGCTGGCGGCGTCGATCTCGACCACGTCGAGGGATCCGCCGCCGGCACGCGACAGCTCGACGCAGCTCGGGCAGGTGCCGCACGGCACGTCGGTCGGCCCCTCGGCGCAGTTCAGGCAGCGGGCGAGGATGCGCGCGGAGGTCGTCTTGCCGCAGCCGCGCGGCCCGGAGAAGAGGTAGGCGTGGCCGACACGGTCGCCGCGGAGGGCCGTCATCAGCGGTTCGGTCACCTGGGACTGCCCGATCATCTCGCCGAACGACTCGGGGCGGTAGCGGCGGTAGAGGGCTGTGGTCACCAGAACAGCCTACGGCGTGCCACGGACGTTCAGGCAGGCGGAACAGCCCGATCGACCGCGGCGGGCCTCATCGACCGGTCCGCACGGGCGTCGCGGCCCGGAGATCACGACGACACGGCCTCGAAGACGCCCCCGACGACCTCGACGACACCGCCGCCGGCATCCATCAGATCACCGACCGCGGTCACGAGATGCACGACTCCTCCCACGAGCTCGATCACCTCGATGACACCTCCGATCACCTCGAGCGCGCCGTCCACGCCGTCGGCGAGGCGCAGCTCCTGGGACTCCGTGCGCAGCACCGACGTCCAGGAGCGCTCGAGCCCGAAGAGCACCGCATAGGGCAGCAGCCTCTCGTTCAGGAGGAATCGCTGCAGGCGCTCGCTCGCCGCCTCGGGAGAGACATCCTGCCGCAGCTCCGCCCCCTGCGCCGACTGCGAGAAACGCAACGGCTCCGCCTCGGCGAGCGCGATGTACTCGCGCATCCCGGCGAGATGGGCGCGCATCGGCTCCGCGGCCGGACGGAACCGGCGCCACGGGGCCGGCGCGACGACCATGGTGGCGATCGCGACCGCGAGCCCGACGAACAGCACGACATACAGCGCCGTGCCCGGCTCGCTCACGGCCCAGGCGGCGAGGAGCAGCAGCAGGCACACTCCGGCGACGAGAGTGGCCGCGACGCGGAGCAGGTAGGTCGCCCACCCGCGCCGGCCGCGCGCGAGGAGACCGGCAGCGGCGAGTCCGGACTCCGTCTTCTCCAGCACCGCACGCACGCGTCGGTGCAGCGCCCTGCCGTCCGAGCTGAAGCGCCGTACGCGTCCGGACGTGTGGTCCGGTCCGAACAGCGCCTCGAGGACGCCGAGTTCCTCCGGCGTGAACGTCGCGCCGTCGACGACCTCGATCGCGACGGGAGCGCGCTTCCGACCGCCACCCTGCGCGGCGGCATCCGCATCGACGAGCAGCCGCACCTTGCGTCGCACGGCCAGATCGATCAGCGCCGCCGCGATCGCCCGGCGATCCGCGTCGAGCAGCAGCGCGTCGTAGAGGACGGTCGCGCCGGGCGCGGGGGCGAACCGCGGCCCGGGCGACGACACCCGCTGCACCGAGCGCGCACGCTCGACGATCGCGAGAACGAGCAGCAGCAGGGCGGGTGCCAGACCGAACAGCGCTGCGGTGATCAGCACCTCAGTCGATCGGTTCGATGATCGGGATGGCGGTCGTGATCACCGGCACGGATGCCGACAGCCGCGTCCCGTCCTCCCGCAGCGCGTCGGCGAACTGCCGCAGCGATGGCCGACCGGGGATCAGCGGTCCCTGATCGGCGAGCGGGACGACGACCTCCTGCTCGACCGTCGCGATGTACGCGGCATCGCGCACCGTGAACGGCACAGGGTCGCCGGTGAGCACGCGCACGCGCAGCTCCCCCGTGGTGAGGGTGATCTGCAGCGCCGATCCCTGCCACTGGAGCGGATACGACAGCGAGGGCCAGTCCGCCGGGAGGCGCGGGTCGAAGCTGAGCTCCCCCGCGTAGTCGCGCATGCCGCCGAAGCCGCAGACGAGAGCGGTCCAGACCCCACCGGCCGAGGCGACGTGCACGCCGTCCGCCGCGTTGTGGTGCAGGTCGTGCAGGTCGACGAACAGCGACTGGCGGAAGTACTGCAGCGCCAGATCCTGGTAGCCCACCTCGGCGGCGAGGATCGACTGCACGACTGCAGAGAGCGTCGAGTCGCCCGTGGTCAGCGGGTCGTAGTAGTCGAAGTCGGCCTTCTTCTCCTCCGGCGTGAAGTGGTTGCCCTGCAAGAACAGCGCGAGGACCACATCCGCCTGCTTCAGCACCTGGAACCGGTAGATCACCAGCGGGTGGAAGTGCAGCAGCAGCGGGCGCTGCTCCGGCGGGGTGTGCGCGAGATCCCACACCTCGCGCTCGAGGAACAGCGAGTCCTGAGGATGGATGCCGAGGTTCTCGCTGAACGGGATGAACATGGCATCCGCTGCCCGCTCCCATCCCTCGGCCTCACCCTCGGCGAGTCCGGTGCGCTCGACGACCCTGGCGAACTCCTCGCCGTTCGCCTCCTGCGCCTCGCGGACGACCTTCGCGGCGTAGCGGAGGTTGTAGCGCGCCATGACGTTCGTGTACAGGTTGTCGTTGACGACGGTCGTGTACTCGTCCGGCCCCGTGACGCCGTGGATGTGGAACGTCTCGATGCCGTCGTCGTCGGTCGTGTCGGCGACGAGGCGCGAGGTGCGCCAGAACCCGAGCGTCGCCCACAGACGGGCCGTCTCGATCGCGATGTCGATGCCCTCGCGACGCAGGAAGTCGTCGTCGCCGGTGGCGCGGACGTACTTGCCGAGCGCGAAGCTGACGTCGGCGTTGATGTGGTACTGCGCGGTGCCGGCGGCGTAGTAGGCCGAGGCCTCCTCGCCGTTGATCGTGCGCCACGGGAACAGCGCGCCCGCCTCGTTGAGCTGCGCGGCCCTGCGGCGAGCGGCGGGGAGCATGAGCACGCGGGCGCGCAGCGCATTGCGCGCCCACTGCGGCGACGTGTACGTGAGGAACGGGAGCACGTAGATCTCGGTGTCCCAGAAGTAGTGCCCGCTGTACCCCGAACCGGAGACGCCCTTCGCCGGCACTCCGGTGCCGTCGGCACGCGCCGAGGCCTGAGCGAGCTGCAGGAGGCACCAGCGTGTCGCCTGCTGGATGTCCTCGTGTCCGCCGATCTGCACGTCGCTGCGCGCCCAGAACGCGGCGAGCCATTCGGCCTGCCGGTCGAACTGCGCCTGCACGCCCTCGAAGGCGACACGGTCGAGCGACCGACGGCAGCGGTCGACGAGCTCCCGCGGCGGCACGCCCCGCGACGTGTGGTAGCTGACGAGCTTGGTGACCGAGATCGGCACGCCGGCCTTCGCCTGCACCCGGAACACGTTCTTGGAGATGTCCTCCTCGATCAGCGTGCGCGAGGTGTAGTCGTTCTCCGTCTCGATGACGTGATCGGCGACGACGGCGACGGTCATCCCCGAGGCCGCGACCGTGTACGACAGAGCGGAGCGCAGGTCGTCCTGCCAGTGCTCGGCCGGCTCGAGCACGCGCTCGGCGATCCGCTCGGCCTTGCGGGGGTCGAACCCGCTCTTCGCCTGGTTCGGGGTGCCCGCGTACACGCCTGCGCCGTCCTGGCGGTTGATCATCTGGCAGCTGACGGTCACCGGGGCGTCTGCGTTCTCGACGACGACCTCGAGGCGGAGGATCGCGAGATGGCGCTCCTCGAAGCTCACGATGCGCTCGTCGCGCATCCGCACCCGCTTGCCGGACGGGGTCTCCCACACCACGATGCGCTCCAGCACCCCGGTCCGCATGTCGAGCGTGCGGCGGTACTCGCGCACGTCCGCTTCGTCGAACGAGATCGGCTCGTCATCGACGTAGACACGCATGACCTTGGCATCCGGCGCGTTGACGATGGTCTGGCCGACCTCGGCGAACCCGAAGGCCTGCTCGGCGTGGCGGATCGGCCAGGTCTCGTGGAGTCCGTTGATGAACGTGCCGTGCTCGTGCGCGCCGCGTCCTTCGATGTGGTTGCCGCGAAGTCCGAGGTACCCGTTGCCGACGGCGAAGAGCGTCTCGGCCACTCCGTCCTCCGAGTAGCGCGTCTCGATGAGGCGCCAGGGGTCGACGGGGAAGCGGTCGCGGTCGATCATGCGGTCTCCTCGGTGTCGGAGGGGGTGGCCTTGTGGGAGAGATCTGCGGACTCGGAGTCCGAGAGGAAGACGGCGAGGTCGTCGACGACGACGGTCGCCCCGGCCGCGCGCAGGGCATCGGCGCCCGCACCTCTGTCGACGCCGACGACGGTCGCGTAACCTGCCGCCGCGGCGGAGGCGACGCCGGACGTCGCGTCCTCGACGGCGATGCTGCGCGCCGGATCCACGCCGAGCGCGACGGCGCCGGCGCGGAACATGTCGGCGGCGGGCTTGGACGAGAGGTGGTCGCGTTCGGCGACGACGCCGTCGACCACGACGGGGAAGAACGAGCGGATGCCGGCGGCGGTCAGCACCTCCTCGGCGTTCTTCGAACTCGACACGACGCCGATGGGCACCCCTGCGGCGGAGAGCTTCTCGATCAGGGCGAGCGAGCCGGGGAACGGCGCGATGCCCTCGGCGCGCAGCGATTCGGCGAAGGCGGCGTTCTTGCGGTTGCCGATGCCGCAGATCGTCTCGGCCTCGGGCGGATCGTCGACCGCGCCCCACGGCACCTCGACGTTGCGGCTGTGCAGCAGGCTCGCCACGCCGTCATAGCGCTTCTTGCCGTCGACGTAGTCGAAGTAGTCGGCGTCCGAGTACGGCGGGGTGATGTCCCAGCGCTCGAAGACGTCGTCGAACACGACCTTCCACGCGCGCATGTGGACCTCGGCGGTCGGCGTCAGCACGCCGTCGAGGTCGAACAGGACGCCATCGGCGCGGAGCGGATCGGGCAGGGCTTCGGGCACAGCAGCCTCCAGGAGAAGGACGAGGGGTTCCGGCACCTCTCCGTGCCACTGTGCAAGCGTAGTGCGGCGCGGCACCGTCGGTAACCCCCGAGGGCGGATGGATCAGAGCAGGCGCGAGGTCTGCCTGGCGATCTCGAGCTCTTCGTTCGTCGGCACCACGAGCACCTCGACGCTCGACGTGTCGGTGGAGATCCGACGGATGCCCCGCTGACGCGCGGCGTTGCGTCCCGGATCGATCTCGACCCCCGCGAATCCGAGGGTCGCCATCGCCTCGGCGCGCACTGCCGCGGCGTTCTCCCCCACGCCGGCCGTGAAGGAGATCACGTCGACGCCACCCAGCTGGGCGATGTACGCGCCCGCGTAGGCGCGCAGCCGATGGATGTACACGTCGAACGCCAGCGTCGCCGCCGCGTCACCGGCATCCCTCCCGGCGAGGATGTCGCGCATGTCGCTGCGCCCCGCGAGCCCCTGGAGTCCGCTGCGGGAGTTCAGGAGCACATCGAGGTCGTCGATGGAGTAGCCCGCGCGCCGCGAGAGGTGCACGAGGGCGGCGGGGTCGAGGTCTCCGGATCGCGTGCCCATCACGAGACCCTCGAGCGGGGTGAGCCCCATCGAGGTCTCCACCGATCGCCCGCCGTCGACGGCGGTCACCGATGCCCCGTTTCCCAGGTGGAACACGAGCTGACGGAGCGTGCCGAGATCGCGCCCGAGGAAGGCGGCGGCCGACTCGCTGACGAACTGGTGGCTCGTGCCGTGGAAACCATAGCGGCGCACCCGGTGCTCCGCGGCGAGGTCGGCGTCGATCGCGTAGGTGTACGCCGCGGGTGGGAGCGTCTGGTGGAAGGCGGTGTCGAACACCGCGACGTGGGGTACGTCGGCGAACACGGCCTTGGCCGCGACGATCCCCGCCAGGTTCGCCGGATTGTGCAGCGGAGCGAGCACCGCCAGCTCCTCGATCTGCTCTTCGACGTTGGCCGTCACGAGGGTCGGCGCGTAGAAGCGGGCGCCGCCGTGCACGACGCGATGGCCGACGGCGGCGGGAGGATGCTCCGCGAGCACCGGTCCGTGCTCCTCGAACTGCTCGAGCATGACCCCGAACGCGGCGTCGTGGTCGGCGACGGGCCGCTCCGTCTCGTAGGACGCGTCGAGCATCGCGACGAGCCCGCCGGTCGAGGTGTCGGGGCGAACGGTGTGCGTGATCGCGCTGATGTCCTGACCGATGCGCTCGATGAGCCCTGCCGCGAGCTCGTTCTCGTTCTCGATGTCGATCAGGCTGTACTTCAGCGACGACGATCCGCTGTTGATGACCAGGATCGCGCTCATGCCGTCGCCTCCGCCGCCTGTGCCTGGATGGCGGTGATGGCCACGGTGTTGACGATGTCGTCGACCAGGGCGCCGCGCGACAGGTCGTTGATCGGCTTGTTGAGCCCCTGCAGGACCGGTCCGATCGCGACGGCGCCCGCCGACCGCTGCACCGCCTTGTACGTGTTGTTGCCGGTGTTGAGGTCGGGGAAGACGAACACCGTCGCCCGCCCGGCGACGGCGGAGTCCGGCAGCTTCGCCTTCGCGACCGCGGCATCGGCGGCCGCGTCGTACTGGATCGGACCCTCCACGAGCAGCTCGGGTGCGCGCTCGTGCACGAGAGCGGTCGCCGCCCTGACCTTGTCGACGTCGGCGCCGGTCCCCGACTCGCCCGTCGAGTACGAGAGCATCGCGATGCGCGGCTCGATGCCGAACTGCCGGGCGGTCGCGGCAGACGAGATCGCGATGTCGGCCAGCTGCTCGCTGGTGGGATCGGGGATCACGGCGCAGTCGCCGTAGACGAGCACCCGATCGGCGAGCGCCATGAGGAACACGCTCGAGACGACGTCGACCCCCGGCTTGGTCTTGATGATCTCGAACGAGGGCCGGATGGTGTGCGCCGTCGTGTGCGCCGCCCCCGAGACCATGCCGTCGGCGAGACCGAGGTGCACCATCATCGTCCCGAAGTACGACACGTCCGTGACGGTGTCGGCCGCCTGGGCGAGGGTGATGCCCTTGTGCGCGCGGAGCCGTGCGTACTCGGCAGCGAAGCGCTCGACGTGCTCGGGGTCGTTCGGGCTGATCACCTGAGCCGTCGTGATGTCGACGCCCAGTTCGACCGCACGCGCTCGCACCGCTGCCTCGTCGCCGAGGATGGTGAGGTCGGCGACGTCTCTGGCGAGCAGCGTGGCTGCGGCGCGCAGGATGCGGTCGTCGTCGCCCTCGGGCAGGACGATGTGGCGGCGATCAGCGCGGGCGCGCTCGATCAGTCCGTACTCGAACATCAGGGGTGTGACCACGCGAGATTCGGCGAGGCCGAGCTGAGTGGTGAGCTCGGCGACGTCGACGTGGGTCTGGAAGAGGCCGAGTGCGCGATCGTAGCGGCCGCGGGAGTCGGGCGAGATGCGTCCGCGGGCGCCCATCACCCGCACCGCGGTGTCGTACGTCCCGAGGTCGGTCGCGATGATCGGCACGGTCGAGGGGAAGCCGTCGAGGAGCCGCACGATCGGCTCCGGCAGCGGGAACGGTCCGTTCAGGATGATGCCGGCGACCCGCGGGAAGGTGCCGGAGGCGTCGGCGAGCAGCGTCGCCAGAAGCACCTCCGTGCGGTCGGCCGGTATCACCACCACTGATTCCTCGGTCAGTCGGGGCAGCACGTTCACCATCGACATGCCGGCGACGACGATGGTCAGGGCCTCGCGTGCCAGGCGGTCGTGATCGCCCTTGATGAGACGCCCGTCGACCGCGGTGAGGATGCCGCTGATCGATGGCGCCACGAGGGTGCGGTCCTCGGGGATCGCCCAGACGGGCGTGGTCTTCTGCGGTCGCATGGCCGCCACGGCCGATTCGATCTCGCCGAGAGCCTCGCGGTCGGCCCTGTTGACCACGACGGCGAACAGCTCGGCCCGCTCGATCTCGAGCTCGGAGAGCGCGAGAGCAGCGATCTGACCCACGGCGGCGGGAGTGCGGGCGGTGGTCGTGCCCAGCTGCTCGGCCTGCCGCTGCTGATCGCGGCCGCTCAGCACCAGCAGCACGGGGGCTGCGAGGTTCGCGGCGATCCGGGCGTTGTACCCCAGCTCCGCAGGGCTCGCGACATCCGTGTAGTCGCTGCCGATGATGACGACCGCGTCGCATCGGCTCTCGACCGCCTTGAACCGGGCCACGATCGTCGACAGGGCACGGTCGGGATCGTCTCGCACGTCGTCGTAGGTCACCCCGATGCAGTCGTCGTAGTCGAGATTCACGCCGTCGTGGGCGAGCAGCAGCTCGAGCACGTCGTCGCGCTCGGTCACCGACCGGGCGATCGGTCGGAAGACGCCGACCCTGGGTGTCACGCGCATGAGCGCGTCGAGCACGCCGAGGGCGATGGTGGACTTGCCGGTATGACCTTCGGCCGAGGTTATGTAGATGCTCTGCGCCACGGTTACACCCTAGGCGCACCTCGCCCGGAGGGCGCTGGGTGGATGGCCGTGCGAACCCGGATCAGCAGGTGTGCGAGAGGGCGTCGACCACGGCGACGGCGTCCTCGGAGTACCGCGTGTAGTAAGTGGGGTCGAGGTTGATCTGCACGCGATGGATGGCGAGCGAGGGCTCCATGGACTGCCATCCGCGCACCCGCGCCAAGCGCTCGTAGAACAGCGTCGCTGCGGTCGCCGGATCCATCCGCTCCTCGGGCGTGCCCCACCAGTCCTGCTGCTGGAACAGGCCGATGCTCGTCGTGCGGCTGCCGTCGGGATTCGTGAATCCGCTGGTCTCCCAGTCGCCGTAGTCGATGTTGCGCAGGCTGCTCTCCCCCATCGCCGTCATCACGCCGAGTACCTGGCCGTCTCGTCCGAAGCCCATGGAGGTCGCGGTCTGCATGATGGTGGCGGCGTTCTCGAGCTGTTCGCCGTGCCACCCCGCGACCCCCGCCTCGGGGAACGTGCTCGGATCACCGAGGCAGATCGCGACCGGCTTCTCGTGCGCGAGCCCGAGCGGGATCAGCACCGCGGCGAGCGCGACGACGACGACGGCCGCGGCGGACAGGGCGATCCGCCGCAGGAGGCGCACGCGCCGCATCCGCAGCTGGGCTCGCCGTCGCGGTGACATCCGTCGCGCACGCCCCCGACGCCGCCCCGAGCGCTTCTTCGCCCGGCGCGCGGGCGCGCGGGTCGCGGGCGCCCGGCTCCCCCGTGTGGTGCTCACGGGCGTCCTGACCTGTTCCGCCCGACGAAGACGGCGAGGCCTCCTCCGATCGCACCGAAGAGGTGGGCCTGCCACGAGATGCCCTCACGCACCCCGACGACCCCGGCGAGCATGGAGCCGCCGTACACGCTGATCACCGCGAGCGCGATGAGCGCATAGAGCACCCGGTGCGCCACCCGGCCGGGGGCGAACACGCGCATCACGGTGTAGCCGAAGTAGCCGAACACGAGTCCGGATGCGCCCACCGTCAGCGCACCGGGCGCGTTCACGAGCCAGGTGCCCAGGCCTCCGATCACGGCGACGATGACCGTGACGGTCCAGAACCTGCGCGTGCCCTCGACCGCGACCAGGCAGCCGAGCACCAGCAGCGGCACCGAGTTCGCGACGAGGTGCGCCCAGTTCGCGTGCAGCAGGGGGCCGAGGAGGATGCCGCCGAGGCCCGAGAGATCCCACGAACGGAGCCCGAAGCCGGTGAACGAGCCCGGCAGGACCGCGTCGGCGAACTGGATCGCCCACATCAGCGCGAGCAGCAGGAGCGGCGACAGGAAACGGCTGAACGCACCCGAGCGCGGAGAGTCAGGGGTGCGGTTCACGTCTCGCCTTGTCACGTCTCGATCCTGGCAGGGCTGCCCCCGAGGACGCTGACAGAAAAGAAAGTGACCCTCCGCGCACCCAGCAGAGCCCGGTTACCCTTGCTGCGTTTCCGCCCTGGGGGAATTGGCCTGGATGCCGCCACGCGGAGAGCCGTCGACAAGTCTAGCCGATGTCCGGACGTGCTCTTCGACAGGCTGCCGACTCTCGGGGCCGGGCGCAGCGGCACGGCCGCGTCCTCAGCGGCATCCGCGCGTCAGCCGTTCTCACCCCATCGGGTGGTAGCCGGGTTACGATCGGTTCACGCGCACCGCAGCGCCCAGTGAGAGGGAACGCATGCCAGAGAATCCGACCCTGATCCCGACCGTCGTCGACGCCGAGCAGTTCGCGGTGCAGACGTCGGCGATCGTCGATTCCGTCAGCCGGGTGATCGACGGGAAACCGGATGCCGTGCGCAGCGCCCTCGTGTGCCTTCTCGCCGAGGGCCACCTCCTGATCGAGGACGTCCCCGGCGTCGGCAAGACGATGCTGGCCCGCGCGCTGGCGGCGAGCGTGGATGCGACCGTGCGGCGCATCCAGTTCACCCCCGACCTGCTGCCGGGAGACGTGACCGGGGTGAGCGTCTACAACCCGGTCGATCGCGAGTTCGAGTTCAAGCGCGGCGCGGTGTTCGCGCACATCGTGATCGCCGACGAGATCAACCGCTCGTCGCCCAAGACCCAGTCCGCCCTGCTCGAGGCGATGGAGGAGGGACAGGTCACGGTCGACGGGTCGACGCACATGCTGCCGGATCCGTTCCTCGTCGTGGCCACCCAGAACCCGCTCGAGATGGAGGGCACGTACGCCCTCCCGGAGGCCCAGCGCGATCGCTTCATGATGCGCATCTCGATGGGCTATCCGGATGCGGCGGCAGAGGCCGAGATGCTGCGACAGCGCGATACCGTGAACCCGCTCGCCGCGGTCACCGCCGTCGCCGACGCCGCCTCGATCTCCGGACTCATCGCCTGGGCCCGTTCCGTGCACGTGGCTCCGGCTCTCGAGGAGTACACGGTGGCTCTCGCTCAGGCGACCCGCGCCGATCCCAATCTGCACCTGGGGGCGAGCCCTCGGGCGACCCTGCAGCTGATCAGGGCGGCGAAGGTGTGGGCGGCCCTCGACGGACGCGACTTCGTCATCCCCGACGACGTCACCGCTCTGCTGATCCCCGTGCTCGCGCACCGGCTGCTGCCCGCCCGCGGCGCGCATCGGGCGGGGGCGCAGCCCGTCGAAGCCGCCCTCCGTCAGATCGTCGAGCGGGTACGCGTCCCCGTCACGGCCCGATCCTGACCCGCTGCGTCCGATCATGCCCCGTCGTCGATCGCTCACCGCGCGAGGGATCGGTGCGCTCCTCGCCGGGCTCGGCTGCCTGATCGCGGCCAACCTCGTCGGCGCTCCGATCCTCCTGTACATCGGCGTCCTGCTGATCGCCGTCACGGCCTTCGCCGTAATCGCGGTCAGGGTGCCGCGCCGCTCCGGCACCGTGGCCCGACAGATCTCGACCGACCTGCTCACCGTCTCCGAGACCTCCCGCGTGACGGTGCGGTTCTCGCTGCGTGCGTTGCGCGTGCCCCGCGCCCTCTGGCGGGACGTGCTGCCCGAAGCGGTGACCGGCGACTCGGCCGGTGAATACCCGTCCGAGACCGGTCAGCTCAGCTACCTGATCACCGGAGTGCGACGGGGTGTCTGGCCGATCGGCCCGCTGGTGCTCCGAACCGTCGACCCGTTCGGGCTCGCCCAGCGCGAGCAGGCCTTCGGCGACACGCGGACCGTCACGGTGGTGCCGGAGGTCTTCACCCTCGCTCCCCTCACGGTCAAGGTGGGAGCCGCCGGAGGCACGGCGCACACCTCGTCGAGTCGACTGGGTCAGGGAAGCGACAACCTCTCCCCCCGCCGGTACGTCTCCGGAGACTCGATGCGCCGCATCCACTGGCGGGCCACCGCTCACCGCGGCCAGCTGATGGTGCGTCAGGAGGAGGAGGAATCCAGCCCGGATGCGCTCGTCATCCTCGACCGCAGCGCCTCGCGCTGGGAGCGTCCCGGTGACGAGGCCGACCCCGCCTTCGAGACAGCAGTGTCGATGTGCGCCTCCGTGGCCGTGCATCTCGTGCAGGAGGGCTACGGCGTCGATGTGATCGACAGCGCCGGAACGCTCCTGGGCACGCTGCGCGGCCACGAGGACGACCGGGACGGCCTGCTGGTCGCGCTCGCGCTGACGGCGCCACGAGGGGAGGCGCGCGACGTCGTCACCCTGGTCGGCGGCACGCCGCCCGGTCCGCTGGTCTACATCACCGGACGGATCGACGAGGAGGATGCCGCCCGCCTGCGCCCCGCGGGAGCAGCAGCGCCTCTGCTGTTCGCCACCGCCCTCGAGCCGGGCGCGAAGGATGTCGCCGCGCAGCAGGGGTGGCGAGTCGCGGACCTCGGTGAAGACATCACGGAGGCGTGGGAGGACGTCCTGCCCGATCGTGTGGGACTCGCCCCCGCCGAGCCGCAGGGGCGTGCCCGGTGAGCGCCGCCGAGCGTCGAGAGGCGCGCGCACGTCGCCTCACCTGGCATCGTGAGCACGAGCTGCCCCAGGGCACAGTGCTGCCTTCGGTCCTCGCGGCAGCCGCCGGCATCGTCGCCATGTGGCCGTACACCTCCGTCATCGAACCGGGCAGCTGGTCATTGGCCGTGCTGGGCGTCATCGTCGTCACCGCCCTCGTCGGAATGGTCATGCGCACGATGCTGAGGCGGCGACCGCAGTGGGTGCGCGACCTCGGCACCCTCGCGGCGCAGATCCTGGCGGCGGTCGGCACCGTCACCCTGCTCGTCGCCGGCGACACCGCTCTCTTCGGCGTCATCCCCACGGATGCCACCGTGTTCACCTTCCAGGCGCTGGCCGCCGCGGCGTGGGAGGAGGTCGCCTTCGGGTCGGCTCCGCTCGCCGCCTCGCCAGGACTCCAGGCGATGATGGGCATGGGATTCGCCCTCGTCGCCATCCTTCTCGACCAGCTCGTGACGCTGCGCGGTGCGATTCTGGCCTGCGTGCTCACCGCGGTGATCGGCTCGGTCCCGATGATCGTCACGCTCGGCGGAGTGAACATCGTGTGGTTCATCATGCTCGGCATCCTCATGCTGGTGCTGCTGCACCACACGGCCGCGCAGAACTCCGACTCGCCGCGACGCCCGTCGCTCGCGCTCGCCTCCGGCGTCGGTGTGGCCGCTCTCGCTGCGACGGTGCTCGTGGCGCCGGGGCTCCCGGTGGCGGCGAGCCTCGCGGGCACGGGCGTCGGCGTCACGGTCGACGCGTCGCTGCGACTCGGCGACGACCTGCGCCAGCCGAACCCGGTCGAGGTGCTCACGATGGCCACCACCGCCGACACCGCGCCCTACCTCAGGCTCACGACGCTGTCGGAGTTCAACGGCCGGGTGTGGGAACCGGACCGCGGCGGGCTGCGGCCGCAGCGGGACGGGTTCGGCCCCGACGAGTGGAGTGAGGATGTCACGACCACGGAGACGAGCACGTCGATCCGTGTGATCCGGATGTCGAGCGCGTGGCTGCCGGTGCCGTATCCCGCCGTGAGCGTGCAGGGCGTCCCCTCCGCCTGGCGGCTGAGCCAGGACAACCGCACCATCACCTCTCGCACTGCGGATGCCGTCGGCAATGACTACACGGTGCGCTCCCTGGAGGTGACGCCGACGCTGGAGCAGATCCGTGCGATACCCGCGGCCGAGCCGGTCGTGGACGCGGGATCGGAGCCTGTGGATCTGCCCGCGGTGATCGGGGAGACCGCCGAAGAGGTGACCGACGGCGCCACCAACGACTATGACCGACTGGTGGCTCTGCAGTCGTGGTTCCGCACCGAGTTCGCCTACTCGCTCGAGACCCCTGTCGACGAGGGCTTCGACGGCACCGGGGTCGACGCGGTCACGCAGTTCCTCGACGTGCGCTCCGGCTACTGCATCCACTTCGCCGGCGCTTTCGCGCTGATGGCCGAGAGCCTCGACATGGAGGTGCGGATCGTCGTCGGGTACCTGCCGGGAGTCCTGACCGAGAACACCCGCGGCGACGAGTCGGTCTACTCGGTCTCGAGCGATCAACTGCATTCCTGGCCGGAGGTCCTCTTCCCCGGTGTCGGCTGGGTGCCGTTCGAGCCCACCGCATCGCTGGGCGTGCCGACGGCGTTCGAGGCGGCATCGACCACGGAGGGAGGCTCAGGCGGCTCGGCGACTCCCGCTCCGTCCGCCGCGCCGAGCTCCGAGGCGACCACGGGTCCCGAGGTCGAGCGTGAGGATGTCGGCGACGATGCGGGTGGCACGGGCGAGCTCCGCAGGCTCGACCCGACACCTGTGCTGCTGACGACGCTGGGCGTGCTCGTGGTGCTCCTGCTCCCGGCCCTCGTCCGCTTCGGGATCGCCGCCTCGCGACGGGCCGCCGCCAGACGGGGCGACGCCGCATCCGCCTGGGCCGAGCTGCGCGCCACGATGCAGGATCTGCATCTGCCGCTCTCTGACGCGGAGACCCCGCGCATGCGCGGCGACGACCTGATCAGGGACAACCGGGTGGATGCCGCAGCCATGCAGGTCCTCGTCGCCGCCATCGAACGGGCGAGCTACGCGCGCCCGTCGTCAGAGCAATCCGCTGCTCTGGATGACGCGCTGGGAGCGGTGCTCGGGCAGTTGCGACGCAGCGTCGATCGGTGGCCGCGCGTGCGGGCCGCACTGGTTCCGCGATCGCTCTTCGCCAGTCGCCGGACCGACCTGGCGCTGACCGCGGGCGTGGGCTGAGCCGATCCCGCTCGCTCCGATCGCCCTCAGGCTGCGTGCTGCACGCAGGGAACCGACTGGCAGTTCTCGCACACCACGAACTGGGTGCGGCACGACAGGTCGGGGCAGTTCGCGGTGCGGTTGGTCGCCGCACCGCATCCGACGCACTCGCCGATGACGGCCGCATGGTCGGAGAAGTCGACGGATCCGCGCTTGTCGAAGACGTAGAGCGATCCTTCCCAGAGCCCGTCGTCGCCGTACTTCTCGCCGTAGCGGACGATGCCGCCTTCGAGCTGGTACACCTCTCCGAACCCACGCGAGGTCATCAGACTCGACAGGACCTCGCATCGGATGCCGCCTGTGCAGTAGGTCACGACGGGCTTGCCCTTCAGGTCGTCGTAGGCGCCGGAGTCGAGCAGCTGCACGAAGTCACGGGTCGTCTCGGTGTCCGGCACGACGGCTCCGCGGAAGCGACCGATCTGCGCTTCGAGGGAGTTGCGTCCGTCGAAGAAGACGACATCCTCACCACGCTCGGCCATCAGTTCGTGCAGTTCGTCGGGGCTCAGCCGCGTGCCGCCGCCGACGACGCCGTGCTCGTCGACCTGCAGCTCGCCCGGAGCGCCGAAGGAGACGATCTCGTCGCGCACCTTCACGCTCAGCTTGGGGAAGTCGAGGCTGCGTCCGTCGTCGTCGACCCCACTCCCCTCGCTCCATTTGATGTCCGCGTTCTTGAAGGGCGCGTACGAGCGGAAGGAGCGGGCCCACTTCTTCAGCACCGGAAGGTCGCCGCCCAGGGTGCCGTTGACCCCGTCCTTCGAGATCAGCACTCGTCCGCGCAGCCCGAGGGCGTCGCCCAGGTCGCGCTGCCACGCCCGGATGGCCTCGGGGTCGGCGAGCGGGGTGAAGACGTAGAACAGGACGATCTTGGGGGTTGCCACCCAGTGATTTTACGTCGTCCACACGGAGGCGCTCCGCTCGAGGGGCCTTCTGGCGCCCAGCAGCTGCCCGACGTGACGGTGCACGAACGGGAGCACCTGCGTGTGCTCCCCTGCATCCGCCCGGGTCAGCAGCTTCGTCATCACGTACAGCTGCGAGACGATGCCCCCGTCGGATTCGAGGTCGTCGCGGAACCGTCGTGTCACCTGTTCGGCGATCTGCGGCACGGCGAGCGAGTGACCGAGCAGGAACGCGGCATCGTAACCACGCGGCGCGAGTCCCCACGCCTCCCAGTCCGCGATCCCGAACGGCTCTCGATGCAGGTTGTTCCAGTGCAGATCGCCGTGGCTGGGCGTCCATCGATCCTCGTCCACCTCCACCTCGATACCGAAGAACACCGTGATGCGGCGGCGGACGACGTCGGGGTCGAGCACTCTGCGATCGGTCTCGACCTCCGACAGTGCGGCCAGGCTGTTCTCGAGTCCCTGCCACCAGGTCGAGTCCAGCCGTGGCGCCCGTTCGAGCATCGCTGTCGGCGCGCATGCGGTGCCGGGCAGGAGGCTCATGAGCTCGGCTCGATAGACGAGCGGGCCATCCTCCCATGCGCGCGCATCGAGCACGCGTGGCTTCGGCACGCCGCCGATGCCGGACGCCTCCTGGTTGCCCGTCCACCAGTCGCCCCGCGCCTGCTCTCGTCGAGCCCAGACCACACGAAGCCAGAGACGGCAGCCCGCGCGTTCGACGACGGAGCCGATGGAGCGATCGCGCCACCCGAATCGCACGCGCCCCAACGCTGCCACTCCCAGTTCCGCGACCGCATGGTCGTGCGCCATCCGGAGCACGGCGCGGAGGAGTGTCCCGAGGGAGCGTGCGGTCTCGACAGTGGTCATCGATGTCCTTCCGAGTGCGAGCAGATGTCGTAGCCATATGAAGTAGCAACGGGTTCATTTGAGGCTAGCCAGACGGAGATCCGCAGGACAAGGCCCCTGCGCATCGCATACCGGTGCGACGGCATCCGGGTCATCCGCTGGCCGGCGTGCGCGGGGGCTGGTCATGGGCGCTCCACGCGATCGGATAGACTGTTCAGGTTGTTCCTTGGTGACGTGTCCGAGCGGCCGAAGGAGCACGCTTGGAAAGCGTGTGTTGTGCAAGCAACCGCGGGTTCGAATCCCGCCGTCACCGCCAAAAGCACGAAGGGTCTCCGCGCCAGCGGGGGCCCTTCGTGCTTTTATCGAGCGCTGGGGATTCGGGGAGGCGCGAGCGCCAGCGAGCACCGGAGTCCCGCCGTCACCGCCACTCCGACAGGTACTCCCGCTCAGTCGAACAGCACGCCGAAGCTCTGCCCGCCGGGTTCGGCCGACAGCGGCGTCATCCCGAGCCGCGTGTAGAACGCGGCGGCTCCCGTGTTGTTCGGGTCCATGCCGAGGTGAAGGCCCCGCACTCCTCTGCGCCGCAACTCGGCGAAGAGCGTCTCGATCAGTTGCCGCCCGAGTCCCTGCCCCTGCGTCTCCGGCAGCAGGTCGATGTGCAGATGCGCGGGGTACGCCGCGGCATTCGCGTTCTTCCCCGGGCCCTGGCTGTAGCCGTAGTCGATCATCCGCTCCTCGCGCGTGCGGGCCTCGGCCGGCTTCGGGTAGCGCTGCTGCAGAGAAGGCCACCACTCGTCCCGGAACCAGGTCACGAAGGCCTCGGTGTCGTCGGTGGCGACGATGTACCCGATGACCCGCTCGTCGTCGGTCTCGACGACCCATGCGAGGTCCGGATGCCGTTCGACGTACGGCACCGCGAAGAGATCGCCCCACAGCGCGTCATCCGAGAAGAGGCCGGTCGCATCCGCTCCGGCGTCGGCGGTGCGCACGCACACCTCGTACAGAGCGGCTCGATCGGACGGGCGATACGGGCGGATGCGGGACACGACGAACTCCTCGATGAGATGGGGTGGTGTCAGCCTATCGACGCGCGTTCAGCATCCCGTCGCGAGTGCGTCTGCACCCACGGCAACAGCCAGGCTCCGAGCACGAGCACGACGCCGGCACCGACCAGCGCCCCACCCAGGGTGTCGGTCGCCCAGTGCACGGAGAGCAGGGTGCGTGAGAGCGCCATCGCGATGACCCAGAGGATGCCGAGCAGGGCGGTCCACACCCGCGGGAACACGAGCCACAGCACCACGGCGATGGTCGCGGCATTGGCGGTATGACCGGAGGGGAACGAGCCGTAGTCGCTGACGACGATCATGTCCTCGGGGCGCGCACGACCGAAGAGCTGCTTGAGCAACTGCACCGCACCGGCGCTCGCGAGGAACGCCGCCGCCGCGAACACCGCTGCCCGCCATCGGCGTGCGATCAGCAGGGCGGCGATCAGCAGCAGGGGCACGAGGAGGATCGCGATCCACCCGCCGCCGATGCTGTTGAGCAGCAGGGCGAACGACAGCACGGCGTCGGTGCGGTACATGTCGACCGCGTCGTTCCACCAGCGGTCGAACGCCGGGGGCTCGGTGTACCCGAACACGATCGCCGCTCCGAGGAGCGTCGCCGCGACGAGCATCCCTGTCCCCCACCACAGCAGCGTTCGTCTTCTCATCGCACCATTCTGCCTGTCGATGGCTGAGAATCAGGGAGCGAGCATGCCGACGGTGCGCGGGCGCACGATCAACCACAGCGAGAGGATGCCGATCGCCGCGCATCCGACCATCACCGAGGCCATCGTCGTCGCCGTGATTCCGGCGCCGTGCGAGATCCAGCCGACCACGGGCGAGATGAGTCCGGCGACACCGAAGTTCGTCGCGCCGATGACGGACGCCGCAGTTCCCGCCGCCTTGCCGTGTCGGTCGAGCGCGAGCACCTGGACGTTGGGGAACGTGAAACCGCACGCCGTCATGAAGAAGAAGAGCGGGATGACCGTGCCCCACAGCCCGAGGCCGAGCTGGTCGGTCACGATGATCGCGATCCCCGCCAGCAGCAGCACCGCCGTCGAGTAGGCCATGACCCACTGCGGGCCGAAGCGCGCCGCGAGCCGCGAGGCGGTCTGCACACCGGCGACGACCCCGAGCGAGTTGACCGCGAACAGCAACCCGTACTGCTGAGCATCCAGGCCATGCGTCTCCTGGAACAGGAAGGGGGATGCCGACAGGTACGAGAACAGGCCGGAGAAGGTCATGCCGCCGATGATCAGCACGCCGACGAACACCCGATCGGAGAACACCGAGCGGTAGCGCTGCAGGACCGTCGCGCCGCCCTTCTCCTGCCGACGGGCGATCGGGAGCGTCTCGGGGACGAAGACGACCGTCGAAACGAGCATGACGACGCCGTACAGCGCGAGGAAGACGAAGATGCCCCGCCACGGCATGAGGGTGAGCAGCCAGGAACCGATCAGCGGCGCGATGACCGGTGCGACGCCCGAGACCAGCGCGAGGCGGGACAGCATCACCACCAGTCGCCGACCCCCGAACAGATCGCGCACGATGGCCATCGCGACGACACCTCCCGCTGCCGCACCGACGCCCATCAGCACGCGGGCACCGCTGAGCAGGGGAAGGGTCGGGGCGTAGGCCGCTGCCGCACTGGCGAGCACGTGCAGCGCCGTGACGACGATCAGCGGGATCCGCCGACCGACCTTGTCGCTGAGCGGGCCGACCACCAGCTGGCCGAGTGCGAAGCCGATCATCGTGCCGGTCAGCGTCAGCTGGATCGCCGCGGCCGTCGTCTCGAAGTCGCGCTCGAGCACGGGGAACGCGGGCAGATACAGGTCGATCGTGAACGGGCCGAGCGCCGTCAGCGCTCCGAGGAGCACGATGTAGAGGGCACGGCGCCCGTTCGAGATCGAGTCGCCCGGGTGCAGCATGATCGGCGCTGTGGCCGGGTTCGAGCCGAGCGTGCGGATCGCGCCGGTGGACGACGGGATGCGGATGCTGCCGGTGGCCGTCCGCTCGGTGGGTGCGGTCGGCAGGGAGTCAGTGCGTGGAGCGTCGGGCACGACGGTCCTTCCGGAGTTCGAGGGGGATTGGTGTGAGCCGCAGCGGGCAGGGATCCGCGCTGGCCGAGTCGACCACCAGGACCGGATCGCGGTCGGGCCGAGTCGCTGTCAAGCCGAATCGATTCGATGCGGGCGAAGTCTCCATGCTACCCCTCGGGCGCACGCACCTGCATGCCGAGAAGACGGATGCATGCCGAGAACAGCTGTTTTCGGCATGCATCCGTCATCTGAGCAGACGTCCGGCAGCAGCAGGCACCAGCAGCCAGCAGCCGCCAGTCAGCGGGGCCGGCGCAGCCCGGCGGGGTACGCCCCGGGGTTCAGCGCAGGCGGGCGAGCGCCTGCTCGAGGTCGGCGATCAGGTCGTCCACGCCTTCGATGCCGACCGACAGCCGGACGACGTTCTCCGGCACGGCGAGCGCAGTGCCGCGCACCGAGGCGTGCGTCATGTCGGGCGGGTACCCGATGAGCGACTCGACGCCACCCAGCGACTCCGCCAGCTGGAAGAGCTCGGTGGATTCGGCGAACGACTTCGCCGCGTCGGCTCCGGCGGACAGGCCGAGCGACAGCATCCCGCCGAATCCGCTCATCTGCCGGGCCGCGACGTCGTGGCCGGGGTGCGAGGCGAGGCCCGGATAGTAGACGGTCGCGAACTCGGACCGCGAGGCGGCCCACTCGGCGATCGCCTGCGCGTTCTCGGAGTGCTGGCGCACCCGCACGGCGAGGGTCTTGATGCCCCGGGTCGTCAGCCACGCGTCGAACGGCGCGGAGACCGCCCCCACCGCGAACTGCTGGAACTTGACGGACTCGAAGAACCGGTCGTCGCCGAACACCACGGCGCCGCCGAGCACATCCGAATGGCCGCCCAGGTACTTGGTGGTCGAGTGCACGACGAGGTCGGCGCCGAGCGAGAGCGGCTGCTGCAGCGCGGGCGACGCGAACGTGTTGTCGACCACGGCGATCGCTCCGGCGGCGTGCGCGATCTCGGCGATCAGTGCGATGTCGACGATCTTCAGCAGCGGGTTGCTGGGGGTCTCGACCCAGACGATCCTGGTCTCGGGACGGATCGCAGCGCGCAGCGCATCCACATCCGACAGCTCGACGGTCGTCGTCTCGATCCCCCACGGTGCGAGCACCTTCGTGAGCAGTCGGTAGGTGCCGCCGTAGACGTCGTCGCCCAGCACGATGTGGTCGCCGGGCTTCAGGATGCCGCGCAGCAGCGCGTCCTCCGCGGCGAGCCCCGACGCGAACGACAGGGCGTTCGCCCCACCCTCGAGCGCCGCGAGCTGGGTCTCGAGCGACGAACGGGTGGGGTTGCCCGCCCTGTTGTACTCGTAGCCCTCGCGGAAGCCGCCGATCCCGTCCTGGACGTGCGTGGACGCCTGGTAGATGGGCGGGATGATCGAACCCGTGGTCGGGTCGGGGGCCTGACCGGCGTGGATGGCTCGGGTGGCGAATGCGTGCTCGGACATGCCCCTCAGCCTACGTCCGACGCCGCCGGCCCCGGCGTGCCTGTTACGCCGGACGTCGTCACACGGTCAGCGCGAGATGTACGACAGCAGGTCCTGCCGGGTGAGCACCGTGTGCGGTTTGCCGTCGGCCGTCACGAGCAGGGCGTCGACATCGGCGAGCGCGGCCCTCGCCTGGGCCAGCGGAGCATGGATGCCGATCAGCGGCAGCCTCTCCCCCACATGGGTCCCCACGGCATCCGCCGGCTTCGCCTCTCCGCGGAAGAGGAGATCGAGCAGCCCCTTCTCGTCGACGGTGCCGACGACCTCGCCCATCATGACCGGCGGCTCCGCGCTGAGCACGATGAGCTGCGACACGTCGTACTCGGTCATCATGCCGATGGCCTCCAGCACCGTGTCGGTGGGATGCGCGTGCACGAGATCGGGGATGCCACCGCTCTGGCGGCCGGCGCGGGTGGCGAGCACATCGGCCACGGTCTCGCCCTCCTCCACGTCGCTGAACCCGTAGGACCGCATCCAGCCGTCGTTGAAGATCTTGCCGAGGTAGCCCCGACCGCCGTCCGGCAGCAGGACCACCATGACCGCATCCGCGGGGAGCTCCCGTGCGATGCGCAGCGCCCCGACGACGGCCATGCCGCTGGAGCCGCCGACGAGGATCCCCTCCTCGCGGGCGAGCCGCCTGGTCATCGCGAACGACTCGGCATCGTCGACGGCGACGATCTCGTGCGGCACGGTCGGGTCATAGGCTCCTGGCCAGATGTCCTCCCCGACGCCCTCGACCAGGTACGGACGGCCGGTGCCTCCGCTGTAGACGCTGCCCTCGGGGTCGATCCCGACGATGCGCACCCGGTCCTCCGAGACCTCGCGCAGGTAGCGACCGGTTCCGGTGATGGTGCCTCCGGTGCCGACTCCGGCGACGAAGTGCGTGATGCGACCGTCGGTGTCGCGCCAGATCTCGGGGCCGGTGGTCTCGTAGTGGCTGCGAGGTCCGTTCGGGTTCTCGTACTGGTTCGGCTTGAACGCCCCGGGGATCTCGCGGGCGAGGCGATCGCTCACGCTGTAGTACGACTCGGGGCTGTCGGCCGCGACCGAGGTCGGGGTGACCACGACCTCCGCGCCGTACGCACGCAGCACGTCGATCTTGTCCTCGCCGACCTTGTCCGGCAGCACGAACACGCACTTGTAGCCGCGCTGCTGGGCCACCAGCGCGAGTCCCACTCCCGTGTTGCCACTCGTGGGCTCGACGATCGTGCCCCCGGGCTGCAGTTCCCCCGACGCCTCGGCGGCGTCGATGATGCGGGTGGCGATGCGGTCCTTCGCCGACCCACCGGGGTTGAGGTACTCGAGCTTCACCAGCACGGTGCACTCCACACCCTCGGTGACGTGCTGGAGTTTCACGAGAGGGGTGTCGCCGACGAGGTCGACGATGGAGTTCGCGTACTTCATGTTCACAGCGTACGTGCGACGACGCCGCGACCGGACTGTGTTGCACCCGATCGCGGCATCATTTCGACAGTCGTCGCCGGTGGCGGTCAGCCCTTGGTGGACCCGGCCAGGAGTCCTCGGACGAAGTACCGCTGGAGCGAGAAGAACACGATCAGCGGGACGATGATCGACACGAAGGCTCCTGCGGTGAGCAGGTACCAGCCCTCGCCGCGACCGGTGATCTCGGCGAGCACCTTGGTGATCGGCGAGGCGGCGCCATCGGCGAACACGAGAGCGACGAGCAGATCGTTCCAGACCCAGAGGAACTGGAAGATCGCCACCGACGCGATCGCGGGCATCGTCAGCGGCAGCACGACCCGGAAGAAGATCTGCCCGCGGGAGGCACCGTCGACCCGAGCCGCTTCGATGATCTCGCCGGGGATCTCCGACATGAAGTTGTGCAGCAGGTAGATCGCCAGCGGAAGCGCGAACATCGAGTGCGCGATCCACACCTGCGCGTAGCCGCCCGAGATGTCGAGACCCTGGGTCACCTGGACGCCGAACAGGTTGATGCCGCGCGAGAACGACGACAGCAGCGGCACGAGTGCCATCTGGATCGGCACGATCTGCAGCGCGAACACGAAGATGAACAGCGCGTTGCGCCCCTTGAACTCGATCCAGGAGAACGCGTACGCCGCCATCGCTGCGATCATCAGCGGGATGATCGTGGCCGGGATCGTGATCACGATCGAGTTGAAGAAGGACTCCAGGATCGTGAGCTGCGTGGTGCCCGACTGCAGCACGGCCGAGTAGTTGTCGAGCGTGAACTGCGGGTTGGTGAAGATCGTCCACCACCCGGACGTTTCGATCGCGTCCCGTTCGCGGAACGACGAGAGGAACAGCCCGAGGGTCGGAATGGTCCACACCACCGCGATCACGATCGAGGCGACGGTCGCCCACGGACGACTGAGACGCTTGCGCGCACGGCCCGCCGAGGCTTCGAAGCGCCCGGCGGTCGTGATCGCCCTCGTGCTCTGCGCGGAATCTGACTTCACGGTGTCGGTCATCGGATCTCCCGCTGCTTCTTGATCTGGCGCGCGTTGTAGATGACGATCGGCAGCACCAGGATGAACAGGATGACGGAGAGCGCAGCGCTGCGTCCCGCCTCGAACTTGGAGAACTGGGTGTACATCTCGTTCGCCAGCACCGACGTCCCGTAGTTTCCACCGGTCATCGTGCGCACGATGTCGAACACCTTCAGCGAGGCGATCGAGATCGTGGTGAGCACGACGATGAGCGCCGGCCGGATCGCGGGGATCGTGACCGACCAGAAGCGCTCCCAGGCGTTCGCGCCGTCGAGCTCGGCCGCTTCCAGCAGCTCTGCGGGAACGCCCTTGATGGAGGCCGAGAGCACGACCATCGCGAAACCGGTCTGCACCCAGATCAGCACCACGATGAGCGCGAGGTTGTTCCACGGCCCGTTCAGGAGGAACTGCTGCGGTTCTCCGCCGAACCAGACCAGGATCTGGTTCAGGAGACCGATCTGCTCGAACTCCGGACCGCGGTATGCGTACACGAAGCGCCAGATGATGCTGGCGCCCACGAACGAGATCGCCATCGGCATGAAGACGAGGAGCTTGTAGATCTTCTCGCCGCGGGTCCTGTCGATGAACACCGCGTACGCGAGGCCGATCAGCGTCGACAGCGTCGGCACGAGCAGCACCCACACGATCGTGTTCACGACCGAGGTCACGCCGTCGGACTGCGTGAAGATCCACAGGTAGTTCGAGAATCCGACGAAGTCACTGCCGGTGGAGTTCCAGAACGACGCGTACACCGTCTGGATCGAGGGCAGGATGAGTCCGGCGAGCAGCAGCAGCATGGCCGGCGCCATGAAGGCGACCAGCTGGATCAGGTAGCCCGCACCGTCGCGGGACCGGTAGTCCAGGAAGAAGAACAGTGCGCCTACGGCGACGGCGACTCCCATGGCCCAGTAATAGGAGCTGAAGAACCACATCACCGCGAGCGGGATGAGCAGGCACATCGCGAGGCGGATGCCGGTGTAGAGCGCGCCCCTGCGCGGCGCGATGTCGACGAGCAGCAGGATGACGACGACGACCACCGCGAACGCGATGACCACGGCGAGAGCCTGGGCGATCGGGGGCAGTGACCCGATCCATTGGAAGAACACAGTCGCGTTCATGGAATCCCCTTCATGAGACGGAGCTGATCGACGGTCCGCGCGGCGATGCGCGAACCGGAGTGTGAGAAGGTGGGCCGCCCCGAGGGGCGGCCCACCTCATCCGATCAGCTGGAGGGCCAGCCGGTCTCGATCTGGGTCAGCACCTCGTCGGTCGAGGTTCCGTTGATCCAGGCGACCATGCCCTTCCAGAACGTGCCGGAGCCGACGGCGCCGGGCATCTGGTCCGAGCCGTCGAAGCGGAACGTGACCGAGTCGTCCTGCAGGAGCTTGATCGACTCCTGGAGGATCGGGTTCTCGACCGCCTCGATGTCGACGCCCTTGTTGGCGGAGGTGACGCCGCCCAGCGCCAGACGGCTGTCAGCCCACTCGGGGCTGGAGAGGTACTCGAGCACCTTCTGGGTCGCCTCGTCGTCGCTGAACGCGCCGACGATCTCGCCACCACCGGTGATGAAGGTCTCGTCCTCGCTCTGGCTCGGGAGCAGGAAGGCCCAGACGTCGCCGTCCTCGGAGATGTCCGTGCCCTCGGGGAAGAAGCCCGAGAGGAAGGACGCCTGGTGGGTCAGCGCGCACTCGCCGCTCGCGACCGCGGGAGCCACGTCGCCGAACGCCGTCGAGTTGATCGAGCGCACGTCACCGAAGCCGCCGTTGACGTACTCCGGGTTGAGCAGCAGCTCGCCCGTCGCGTCGAACGCCTCCTTGATCTGCGGGTCGGTGAAGGGGATCTCGTTCTTCACCCACTGGTCGTAGACGTCGGCACCGGCGTTGCGGAGCACGAGGTCTTCGATCCAGTCCGTTCCCGGCCAGCCGGTCGCGACACCCGACTCGAAGCCGGCGCACCACGGGGCGGCACCGCTCTTCTCCTGGATGGTCTGCGTGAGGGTGAGCAGCTCGTCCCAGCTGGTGGGCTCCTCGACGCCCCACTCGGCGAACTTGGTCGGCGAGTACCAGACCCAGCCCTTGACGCTCGCCATCAGCGGCGCACCGTAGAACGTGTCCTCGTAGGTGCCGAAGTCGACCCAGCCCTGGGTCCAGTACTCCTCGGCGTTCTTCTTGACCGCGTCGGGAGCCGGCTTCAGGAAGTCGCGAGCCGCGTAGTCCGCGAACAGACCGGGCTGCGGGAAGATCGCGATGTCCGGCGGGTTGCCGCCCTGAGCACGCGTGCCGAGCTGCGTCTCGAAGTCCTGGCTGCCCTCGTACTTGATCGTGATGTCGTTCTCCTTCTCGAAGTCCGCCCACGACTGCGCGAGGAGTTCTGCCTCTCCCTCCACGATCGTCCCGTAGATGGTGACGGTGTTGTCTCCGCCGCCTCCGCCGCCTCCGCCGCCGTCCGTGCCGCCGGGAGCACCACAGCCGGCGAGCGCGATGCCTGCGACTCCCAGCAGAGCGACTGGCGCGTAACGCCGGGAACGCTGTGACAGACCCATGTGAATTCTCCTCTTCGAGTTTCACGGCCCCTTGCTCATTCCGCGCCGCCCCTCGGCACGGAATCGGGAACCGATTCCAGGCCAACCTACCGGTGCGCGCCAGCCCGGCACAATAAGCCAGGATCACAAGCTCGCAACCTTTCCGCCGGCGACATCGACCGATGATGGGAGCGCTCCCTCACTCTCGACCTGGAACCGGTTCCCTTCGCGCGCTCCACGGGCTACGCTGTCATCGGCGCAGGGTGGGAGCCCGAGCGCCGAGGGGATGGTCGAGGAGGACCGATGAGCACGATCGCGGACGTCGCGGCGCGCGCCGGCGTGTCGAAGGCGACCGCGAGTCGTGCGCTGACCGGCCGCGGATACGTCTCCGCAGGCACCAGGGATCGCGTCGTGGCGGCGGCCGCCGACCTCGCCTACGTCGCCCACTCGTCGGCGACGAGTCTCGCCACCGGACGGACCCAGACCGTCGGGGTCATCATGCCCCCGGTCGACCGCTGGTTCTTCTCCGAGCTCCTCGCCGGCATCCAGGAGTCGCTGTTCGCACTCGACTACGAGCTCGCCCTCTACGGAGTGCGCGAGGGAACCGAGACGAGAGCGCGGCTGTTCCACACGGTGCTGCCTGGCCGTCGGTTCGACGGCATCATCGCGGTCGGCATCCAGCCCAGCGCGCAGGAGCTCGAGCGCCTGCACCGGTGGGAGCGTCCGCTGGTCAGCGTCGGGCCCTACAGCGAGGGCTCGAGCGCCGTGTCGATCGACGACGTCGGCGCAGCGCGCATCGCGACCGAGCACCTGATCGAGCTCGGGCACACCGACATCGCGTTCGTCGGCGGCGCATCCGATGCCGACGAGCTCAGCTACGGCGACGCCCAGCGGGTCGAGGGATACCTCGAGGCCCTGGCCGCCGCCGGCCTCGAGGCGATCGCGCGCATCGCCGACGCTCCCCCGACCATGCCGGGCGGCTACGCCGCGGCCGTCGAGCTGCTCGGCGATCGGCGCGGGCGCCCCACGGCCATCGTCGGAGTGTGCGACGAAGCCGCGATCGGAGCGATGATCGCGGCACGCCGGCTCGGCATCGCGGTGCCGACCGAGCTCAGCATCGTGGGCGTCGACGATCACCAGCACGCCGAGATGTTCGCCCTCACCACCATCAAGCAGTCGCCGCGCGAGCAGGGGCATGAGGCGGTCCGGCTGCTGCAGCAGCGGATCGACCGACCGGATGCGCCGCAGGAGCGCACCGTCACGGCATCCGCTCTCGTGGTGCGCAGCTCCACCGCCCTCCGCCGCTGACTCCTGACCGGCCGCCGACACTCCGGTCCCGCTGCCGGGATGCAAGGCCCCGGACGCACGAAAGCCCCGGGCGGACCCGGGGCTTTCGTGTAGCGTTCAGACGCTTCCAGGGCGAGGCATCACGCCGCGACCTGGAACGGATTACTTGAGGGTAACCGTGGCGCCTGCCTCTTCGAGGGCAGCCTTGGCCTTCTCGGCGGCTTCCTTGTTCGCGCCCTCGAGCACGGCCTTGGGAGCGCCGTCGACGACAGCCTTGGCCTCGCCGAGACCGAGCGAGGTGAGCTCGCGGACGGTCTTGATGACCTGGATCTTCTTGTCGCCGGCAGCCTCGAGGATGACGTCGAAGGAGTCCTTCTCTTCCTCAGCCTCGGCACCTGCGCCAGCACCAGCGGCACCTGCGACGGCGACGGGGGCAGCAGCGGTGACCTCGAACTTCTCCTCGAACGCCTTGACGAAGTCGTTGAGCTCGACGAGGGTCAGGCCTGCGAACTGCTCAAGCAGCTCCTCAGTGGTGAGCTTAGCCATGATGTATCTCCTAGATTGATGGGGTTTGTTGATCGAGAACGTCAGGTCGCTTACGCGGCCTCGGCGGTCTCCAGCTTTTCGCGAAGAGCATCGATGGTGGCGGCAGCCTTGCCCATCGTGGCCTTCATCATGCCCGCAGCCTTCGCCAGCAGAACCTCACGGCTCTCGAGCGAGGCGTACTTGTTGACCTCGTCGGCAGAGAGGGCGTTGCCCTCGAAGATGCCGGACTTGATCACGAGAAGCGGGTTGGCCTTGGCGAAGTCACGAAGAGCCTTGGCAGTGGCGACGAAGTCACCGTGCACGAACGCGACGGCCGACGGACCCTTGAGGTCGTCGTCCAGCGCGGTGATGCCAGCCTTGTTGGCGGCGATCTTGGTCAGCGTGTTCTTCACCACGGCGTACTCAGCGTCCTGACGGATGCTGTTGCGCAGCTCCTTGAGCTGGGCAACCGTCAGACCGCGGTACTCGGTCAGCAGAACGGCAGTCGAGTCCTCGAATGACTTCGTGAGCTCGGCGACCGATGCATCCTTCTGCGCCATGGTCACTCCTTGGTGTGTACGAGGTGCCTCACGGCGGTGAGGCACCGACTCGGACCGCATGCAACAGAAAAGCTCCGGCGCAAGCGCACGGAGCTTTGAGAAGTTCGTGTCCTGCGCGGGCCCCTGCTGAGCAGAGCTTCGATCGCCTCGCGTTCTCACGCACGACGATGACCAGCGGTCTTCGGTTGAGTCCAGGCTACCCCATCGGCGGCGCTCCCCCAAATCGGCGGGAGCGGTTACGGTGAGAGCATGACCGATGCGACGACGCTCGTTATCCTCGGCGCCGGCGGCGATCTCACGTCCCGGCTCCTTCTCCCCGCCCTCGGCCAGCTGCTGGTCCGCGAGCCCGACCGCGCGGTGCGCATCATCGGCGCTGACCGGGAGGAATGGACGGATGCCGAGCTCGCGGTCGTCGTGCGCACGGCATTCGCATCGATGGATGCCGAAGACGCGGCCGCACGTGTGGACGTCACCTACGTCCGCACCGACATCACGCAGGCCGATGACCTGCGTGCGCTCACGGCGGACCTGACCGGGCGGGTCGCGCTGTACTTCGCCGTGCCGCCCTCGGTCGCCGCCGCATGCATCTCGACGCTCACACCCGACATGCTGCCCGACGGCACCATGCTCGTGATGGAGAAGCCCTTCGGCACCGACGAGGCCAGTGCCCGCGAGCTGAACCGGACGCTCACAGCGCTCGTCCCGGAGAGCCAGGTCTTCCGGGTCGACCACTTCCTCGGCCGCTCGACCACGCTGAACCTCCTCGGGGCGAGGTTCGCCAACCGCATCCTCGAGCCGCTGTGGTCGGCCGAGAGCATCGAGTCCGTCGACATCGTCTACGACGAGTCGCTCGCACTGGAGGGGCGCGCCGGATATTACGACAAGGCGGGTGCGCTGGTCGACATGATCCAGAGCCACCTCCTCCAGGTGCTCGCCGTACTCGCGATGGACGAGCCTGCGAGCCTCGACGAGGTCGACTTCCGCGCCGCGACCGGTGCCGTGCTGCGCGCGACCGCCGTGTGGGGCGACGACCCTGCGGCATCGTCTCGTCGAGCGCGCTACACGGCAGGCGAGATCGACGGCACGACGAAGCCCTCGTACGTCGACGAGCCGGGGGTCGATCCCGACCGCCACACCGAGACACTCGCCGAGGCGGTCTTCGAGGTGCGCAACGCCCGTTGGGCGGGGGTGCCGTTCCGCCTCCGATCCGGCAAGGCCATCGGCACGCCCGCCAGGGAGATCGTCGTGCACTTCCGACCTGTGCGGCATGTGCCGCAGGGACTCACGGGCTCGTTCGACGGCGCGATCCTCCGGTTCTCGCTCGGCCCCGACCGGATGGCGCTCGAGCTCAACCTCAACGCCGCAGAGGACCCGTTCGAGCTGGAGCGCGCGACGCTGTCGGCCGAACTCGGCGAAGGTGCTCTCAAGGCGTACGCCGAGGTCCTCTCCGGCGTCCTCGACGGCGATCCGATGCTGGCCGTGCGCGGCGACGCCGCCGAGCAGTGCTGGCGGATCGTCGCCCCGATCCTCCAAGCCTGGCAGCGCGACGAGGTGCCGATGGACGAGTACGTCGCAGGCTCCCTCGGCCCCGAGGGATGGCCCGCGTACCGCTGAGCCGCGTGCCGCACACGTCTCCGTCCGGGAGGGATGCCGCGGAGCGGCGTGTACGGGGATCGAGAGTCCCCGGCCGGGGTTACGCTCGATAGGTGACCCCCGAACTCCACGCACGCATCGTCGCGGACTCCCGCGACCGCGTGGCCTGGATGCGGGCCCGGTCGCGCGGGATCACGGCGACCGACGTGGCGGGGCTGACCAGCGAGAGGTCGATCGCCCGCGCTGCGGACTCCAAGCTCGGCGGCGGTCCGCGCTTCGGCGGCAACGCCTACACCGACCACGGGCGACGTCGGGAGCCTGAGATCGCGGCCTGGGTGGCGGCGACGCACGGCATCCTCCCCTCGTCCGCCCTGTTCCGCGCCGAGGTGGAGCACCGGCATCTGGCGACACCCGACGGCATCGCCGTGGACTCAGCCGGACGCATCGAGCTGGCCGAGATCAAGACGACGAACAAGGCGTTCCGCGGCATCCCTCGTACCTACCTACGTCAGGTGTGGTGGCAGCAGCACGTGCTCGGAGCCGAGCGGACGCTGTTCGTGTGGGAGGAGCATGTCGACTTCTCCCCCATCCACGACGAGCCCCGCTGCGTGTGGATCGACCGCGACGACCGTGAGATCGCGAAGCTCGTCGGCCTCGCCACGGACCTGATCGACGAGCTCTACCGTCGCACCACCGGCCAGCAGATCCCCACCCGGATCGCGGAGGCCACGGCCGCCGCTGCGGCGAGTCGTCGGGAGCACCTGCGCGAGCGCGACGCGTTCCGCGCCCTGGCCCTCGCCGACTGAGCCCACAGCATCCGGGGCCGCGTCACGTCCCGTTCGAGAACGTGCAGCTCGGAGCCCCGATGACCAAAGGGGCGTTGTACGTCACTCTGCTGAATCCCGGCGAGGTCCATCCGCTGTAGGTGCTGCGCAGGTCGATGAGCACGTCCGCGCCGAGCAGCGACCCCAGCAGACCGCTGAGCAGGCCGGTCGTGATCGTCGCGGTGTATCTCCCCTGCGCATTCGGCCCCGTCACGGTCGGAACGATGACCGTGGTGCCGACCCGCCACTGGACGTTGCTCGCCGTCATGGTCGTGTAGGGCGCGGTCGCACTCGGCCACTGGAATACGACCTGCAGGAAGGTACCGCCGGCGAGCGGGGGCCGGATGCAGGTGGCGAAGCTCGTGACCTGCGGGGGGACGAGCCGCAGGGCGGTGATCGTGGCCCTTGCGTGCTCCGAATCCGTGAACGCCGCGTCCGTGAGCTGCGCCGGGGGCATCAGCCCCACCCCGCACAGCACCGCGATCCCGGCCGCCCCGGCCAGGATGCGGTGTCGCCGACGCGCTCTCATGGCCGGACCCTCCGATCGCGCCGGACCCGCTGCAGACGCCGCCGACGGCGCGACGCACTCAGCGCGGTGCCGACCGCGACCAGACCGAGACCGGTGGCGAGCACCCCCACGGGAACGCCCGTGCCGCCGGTCGTCGCGAGGCCGCCTTCCGGCCCGATGACCGCGGATTCCCCGGCGCCGCTCGCATGCACCCGCACCCGGGTGCTTCCGCCGCCGTCGCCGAGGGTCACCGTGAACCGCAGATGCGCGACGTCCTCGTCCGACATGTCGAGGAGCGCGTTCTCCACGCCGTCGAGCGGAACTGCCCAGCCCGTCTTCAGCGGAGTCGCCCCTCCCTCGCATCCGCTCTCACTCCAGGGCTGCGCGCAGAGGGCGGCGTCGACGAGCAGCGCCGCGTCACCGGCGGCACTGATGCCGACCGCGACGGTGCCGGGATCCGGTGCCTCCGCACTCACCGTGACGTCCCACCGCACCGGCTGCCCCGGCAACAGGCTCGACGCGGCATCCCAGTCGGCGATCGAGACGAGGCGCAGCACCTCGCCCTGCACGACCTGCGTCGAGGGCGCCGCCCACGCCGGAGCCGCCGCGAGCACGCCGAGCGCGGCAGCCGCCCCGACTGCGGTCACGATCCTCCGTGGGCTCATCTGTCGTCCTCGACCCTCTTCATGGGCCGGATCCTCCCCGACCGAGGCCAGAACGCCCAGACGACCAGTGCGGTGGCGGCGAGCGTCAGCCCGCCGAGCACATACGGGTGCCCCATCGCGACGATGACGGTGGCGATGCCGGGGACGGAGAAGAGCACGACGCGCACGGAACGCACGGTGTAGGGATACGGATCGTCAGCCGCGTTGGCGTCGCCCCGCATCGTGATCACCCGCTCCGCCCCTCCGCTGCCCGGCGCGACCGAGGTCACGCGATGCGTCACCGGCAACGCGCCCTCGCGGTCGACAGTGACGACGTCTCCAACCTCGATGTCCGCGGCCGGCACGCGCTGCACCACGGCGACCGACCCGGCCGGGATGGTGGGTGACATGGATCCCGTGCGGAACATGATGAGTGTGATGTTCGCGGTGAACGCCAGGATGACGAGCACCATGCACGCGGTCCCCGCGATCGCGGCCACCCACAGCAGCCCGTCGGCGAGCACCCGGCCCGCGCCTCGGCGGGGTGCTGCGACGGGCGCGGCGGCGGAGGCGGGGGACGGAGCGGATGCCGAGGGCGCACTGAGGCCGGCATCCGAGGACCGCTGCTCGCGCAGGCTCCGCCTCGTCTGTGTGCTCATGTTCCCCCTCCCTTCGCCATCCCAGACGCCTTCGCCCGCACCGTCAGGTCGAGGCGCCGGCCACCTGCCAGGTCTGGATCGCCGTCAGCCCCTGCGCCGTGTTGTCGGTGCCGACGGGCAGTGTGACGGCGAAGCAGTAGTGGACGGTCGACCCTCCGTTCGCGGCGACGGCCTGGATTCCCGTGCCGCCGGTCGACATCGTGGAGTTGTCCGGCACGACCGCTGTGCCCGCCGCATACGTGGTGGCGTTGCAGGTCGTGCCGGCGATGGTCCGCACCCCGTACCGCAGAAAGGAGCCGAGCCCCGTCCCGGCCGTCGAGGTCACGCTCAGCTGAAGTGCGCCCGCCACGGACGGATTCGCGGTGCGCACGCTGAACAGCGCATGCACTGTGTTGCCCGGAGCGATCGCACTGAACGGTGCCGTGAAGCTCAGGGCCGCCGGAGCCGTCGACGCATGGCTGGAGAACGTCGTGCCGTCGATGGCGCCCACGATGTCGAAGCGTCCGGCGGTGAAGGTCGCTCCGCCGAACTCCGAGTCGTTCCACGCGGCCAGCGTCATCGTGGCGCCGACGCCGAGCACGAGTCCGCCCGCGAGCACGGCGCGAACCCGTCGGGAGAGCATCCGCTTCCCCTCCCGCATGCTTCTGCGGGTGCCGGTCATGATCAGCCCGCGGTCGAGGTGGCCGTGAACTCCCAGGTCGCTGTCGCTGCGTCTCCCTGAGTCAGCCCGGCTCCGGCGGTGACGGCGAAGCAGAGCTGCACGGGTGTGCCGGCGGTGCCGGCCGGGGTGCCTTCAGCCAGGGCGACCGAAGTGGCGCCGGTCTGCGCGCTCAGGGTCGACCCGCTCGCCACCACGGTGCCGGTCGCGCCGACCCCGCAGGTGGCTCCGGCGGCGATCGCGGTCACCGTGTACGCGAGGTTGGCCTCGTTCCCCCCGCTTCCAGCCGTGATCCCGGTCGGCAGCAGCGTCGCACTGTTCGTCGTGGTGCTGTCCAGGCGCACCCAGAACGGCGCGTAGACGACGTCGCCCGGCGACAGTGACGAGGCGACGGCCGGCAGCTGGAAGACCAGCGATGCCGCGGTGTCTCCGTCGTCGACGTTGTGATCGGCGTATCCGGTCGTGGCGCTCGTGGTCGACCCCTCGAGGTTGAACGATCCGGCGGTGAAGGTGCCGGTCGCGAACTCCGAATCGTTCCAGGCGGCCAGCGTCACCCCGATCCCCACTCCGAGCACGAGGCCTCCGGCGAGTACGGCGAGAACCTTGCGTTGCGTGTCCTTGTCAGCCATGACATTCCCCCTCAGGAATTCACGAACCGCGGATGCCTGGGAGTGGCCGCCCTTCCGGGACCTGCACCAGCGTGTTCAGGTGGTCCGGTCAGTTTTGTCCAAGATATCGCCGAGAACAAGGGCATCTCGATCACGAGCGCGCATCTATCTCGCAACCGCGATGAAAAACGTCCAATGATCTCGCGGACCCGTCGGTCATCGCACGGACGTCGCCGGCGGCGCTGCAGCGACCGCTCACGCCACGACGCTCAGCGCGAGAGCACGCGCCTCGCCTCGGCGGCGACCTCGGCGGCGATCGTGTCGAGCAGAGGAGATCGCAGGTTCCACTGCTGCCAGTGGAGGCTGACCCGCAGCGGCGGACCGCCGAGGGGAACCAGCCCCTCGGTCTGCTGCAGCACGGGGACCATCCCCCATCCGAGCCCCAGCCGGATCGCGAGGGCGTAGTCCGCGGACGCCGGCACGTAGTGCCTCGGCACACCCTGATGCGGGACGCCCATCGCGTCGAGCCAGTCGTGCTGGAGCGTGTCGCGACGATCGAAGTCCACGAAGGGGGCTGCGCTGAGCGCCTCTTCGGTCGCTCCCTGCGCGAACCAGCGCTCACGGAAGCCGCGCTCGGCCATCGCGTGATACTCCAGCACCCCGAGGGGCGACACGGAGCACCCGGCGACCGGCACCGACTCGCTCGTCACAGCCGCCATCACCGTGCCGGATTCGAGCAGCCGCGCGGTGAAGTTCTGATCGTCACGATGCAGATCGAAGTCCAGACCGTGACCGGCCGACAGCCGCGCGAGCGGTGCCAGGAACCACGTCGCCATCGAATCGGCGTTCACCGCCAGCGGGATGCGCGTCCGCCCGGCATCCCCTTCGTCGAGGCCCAGTCCGCCCCACGCATCGTGCTCGAGGAGTGCCATCTGACGCGCGAGACGCACCACCGTCTCACCGGCCTCCGTGAGACGCACCGGCTTGCTCCGTACGACCAGGACCCGGCCGAGCTGCTGCTCGAGCGTCTTCAGCCGCTGACTCACCGCGGAGGGTGTCATCCGCAAGCGGCGCGACGCCGCATCCAGCGTCCCTTCGTCGGCGACGGCGGCGACGGTGGCGGCGAGTTCCGGATCGATACGCACATTAGCGATGCTAATGGTTCACAAGCAATCTTCGCTGGTGGTGATGTTCGCGCCTGTCTACCGTGGAACCATGCTCTCCGTCTTCTCCGGCCTCGGACTCGGCCTCTCCCTGATCGTCGCGATCGGCGCCCAGAACGTTTTCGTGCTGCGGCAGGGCATCCGTCGAGAGCACGTCCTGGCGGTCGTCCTGATCTGCGCCGTGTCGGATGCGCTGCTCATCGCCGCCGGCGTCGCCGGGCTGGGCTTCGTGATCTCGGCCGCCCCCTGGCTCGTGGTCGTCGCCCGGTGGGCGGGCGCGCTGTTCCTGCTGGCCTACGGCCTGCTCGCCGCCCGACGAGCGTGGCGGGGCGGCGAGCAGCTGCGCGTCGAGACCCCGGATGCCGGTGCGGCCTCCGCGTCGACCGGATCCGCTCGGACAGCCATGGCGACCCGGACGGCTCTCGCTCCCGTGATCGCCACTGTTCTCGCGCTCACCTGGCTCAACCCGCACGTCTACCTCGACACGGTCCTGATGCTGGGGTCGATCGCGGCCACACACGGCGAGGAGCGCTGGCTCTTCGCCGCCGGGGCCATCGCCGCCAGCATCCTCTGGTTCACCGCCCTGGGGTTCGGAGCGCGATTCCTCGGACGCTGGCTGCGCACCGAGCGGTCGTGGCGGATCCTGGACGCCCTCATCGCCGTCGTGATGATCACGCTCGCGGTGAGCCTGGTGCTCCCGGTGCTCGGCGCCTGAGGCGCTCGGGCCGAGGTCAGTCCCCGTCGAGCGGACGGAGGATGCGGGTGAGGAACCGCTTCGTGCGCTCGTGCGTCGGGGCCCCGAAGATCTCGGCGGGCGACCCCTCCTCGACCACAGCGCCCGCATCCATGAAGAGGACCCGGTCGGCGGCCTCACGGGCGAAGCTCAGCTCGTGCGTGACCACGACCATGCTCCACCCCTCGTCCGCGAGCTCCTTGATGACCAGGAGCACCTCGCCGACGAGTTCGGGATCGAGCGCACTGGTCGGCTCGTCGAACAGCAGGAGGTCGGGACGCAGCGCCAGCGCTCGGACGATCCCGACGCGCTGCTGCTGACCACCGGACAGCTCGTGCGGGCGAGCATCCTCCTTGTCCTCCAGACCCACCCTGGCGAGGAGCGTGCGCGCCTCGGCCACCACCTCGGCCTTGGGCCTGCGTTGCACCCGCCACGGTCCCTCGATCACGTTCTCGAGCACGGAGAGGTGCGGGAAGAGATTGTGATGCTGGAACACCATCGCCGAGCGGTCGCGGAGCGCGAGACGCTTCTGCGCGCGCGAGCGCTTGGACACCGGATCGCGCGGAGCGAAGTCGATGTCCGGTCCACCGGCGACGACGATCGTGCCCGCATCCGGCGTCTCGAGTCCGTTGAGCGCGCGCAGCACCGTCGTCTTGCCCGAGCCGCTGGGGCCGATCAGCACGACCACCTCACCGCGGTGCAGCGTCAGGTCGATCCCGCGAAGCACCTCGTTTTCGCCGAAGCGCTTGTGCAGGCTGCGCGCCGTGAGAAGGGCGTCGGCGGTGGATGCGCGCGAGCGCGCGGGATCAGTGAGCGACATTGCGATCGAGTCTCCTCTCGAGTGCGCTCTGTCCGAACGACAGCACGAGACAGATCACCCAGTACACCAGCGCGGCCGCCAGGTACACGACCATGAACTGCAGGGTCGCCGCCGCGATCTGCTGGGCCACCTTGAAGAGCTCCGTGACGAGGATCAGCGAGGCGAGGGACGTGTCCTTCACCAACGAGATGAAGGTGTTCGACAGCGGCGGAACCGAGACCCGGGCGGCCTGCGGCAGGATGACCCGGGTGAGCGTCCGGGTCCGGTTCATGCCGACCGTGTACGCCGCCTCCCACTGCCCCTTCGGGACGGACAGGATGGCCGCGCGCACCACCTCCGCTCCGTAGCCTCCGACGTTCAGGGACAGCGCGATGATCGCGCTGGTCCACGGATCCAGCTTGAGTCCGATCGATCCGAGCCCGTAGAAGATCACGAACAGCTGCACGATCATCGGCGTGCCGCGGATGATCGAGATGTAGAACCTGGCGATGCCCGACAGCACGGGATTGACCGAGATCCGCATGAGCGCCGCGCCGATGGCGAGCACGAGTCCGAACGCGAACGACACGAGCGCGAGAGGGACCGTCACGGTCACCCCCGCGAGCGCGATGGGACCGAGCGAATCGAAGAACAGCTGCCAGGGGTTCTCCATCGATTACTCGGTGACGTCGGCGCCGAAGTACTTGTCGCTGATCTCGGCCAGGGTGCCGTCCGCGCGCAGCTCCTCGAGGGCACCGTCGATGGCCTCGACCAGATCGGTCTTGTCCTTGGTGAACACGAAGGCCTGCTCGCCGGCCTCATCGGTCTCGGCCGCGATCTTGAGCCCGGTCGGGCTGTTCGTGGTCTCGTAGTCGAGGAAGGTCAGCTTGTCATTGACGGTCGCGTCCACACGACCCTGACGCAGCAGCTCGACCGCCTGGGCCCACCCCTCGACGCCCTCGACCTTGGCACCGGACTCGGTGGCGAGCTCGTACCAGTTGCTGGTGAGCGACTGCGCGGTGGTCTTGCCCTCGAGGTCGTCGAACGACGAGATGGAGTCGTCGTCCTCGGCGACCACGATCACTCCCGGAGACACGGTGTACGGGGTGCTGAAGAGGTACTTCTCCTGGCGCTCCTCGTTGATGCTCACCTGGTTCGCGATCACGTCGAAGCGGTCGGCGTCGAGGCCGGCGAAGATCGCATCCCACTGGGTCTCCTGGAACTCGACCTCGAGGTCGAGCTTGTCGGCGACCGCCTGGATGATCTCGACGTCGAATCCGGTGAGGTCGCCGGTGCCGCCGTCCTCGTGGAAGCTGAACGGGCGGTAGGTGCCCTCGGTGGCGACCGTCAGGGTGCCGTCCTTGACGAGGCCGTAGTCCGGACCGCCCTCCGCGCTCGAGCTCTCGGGAGCCGTGCTGCCGCTGCAGGCGGTGAGGGCTGCGGCGGTGACGACGAGTGCGGTGACGGCGATGAGGCGACGGGACATGTGACCCTCCTGGGGTGCGGTGAGGCGCGAGTGCTGTGGCGCGGAACTCACTTACAGTACGTGGCTTCGAGCCAGCATCCCACATCGGATGACGCAGGATGTCGGGACCGGTATGCAGAAAGGCCCCCGCGTGATGCGGGGGCCTTTCAGGATCACACTCAGATGGCGTTGACGTCCAGCGGGATGCCGGGGCCGAACGTGGTCGACACGGCGCCCTTCTGGATGTAACGGCCCTTCGAGCTCGACGGCTTGAGGCGGACGATCTCCTCGAGCGCTGCGCCGATGTTCTCGTTCAGCTGCTCGGCGGAGAACGACGACTTGCCGACGACGAAGTGCACGTTGGCGTGCTTGTCGACGCGGAACTCGATCTTTCCGCCCTTGATCTCCTCGACGGCCTTGGCCGTGTTCGGGGTCACGGTGCCGGTCTTCGGGTTCGGCATGAGTCCACGCGGACCCAGGACCTTTCCGAGACGACCGACCTGGCCCATGAGCTCCGGGGTCGAGACGGCCGCGTCGAACGCGGTCCAGCCTGCG
>NZ_JBEPZB010000012.1:0-101096 GCF_041641055.1 Microbacterium sp. | reverse complement strand
CCGGGTCTCGCGCGCCGGGTCTCGCGCGCCGGGTCTCGCGCGCCGGGTCTCGCGCGCCGCTGCTCGCGCGCCGCTGTCCGCGTTCCCGTCCCGCCGCCCTGTCCCGTCGGTGCGGGTTCGCTCGGTGCGGGGCCAGTTTCGCATCGGATTCCTCGGTTTGCGATGCGCTTTTGACCCCGTAACGCGTGGGCGATGCGCTTTTGGCCCCGCACGGCGCGCGGCCAGGCGCTTTTGGCCCCGAAGGAGTGAGGGCGGACCTGGGTCCCGGCGGCCGTCCGGTGCCGCTCGCGTCCGGTGCGGGGTCAGTTTCGCATCGGATTCCTCGGTTTGGGATGCGCTTTTGACCCCGCAGTGCGTCGGGGATGCGCTATTGGCCCCGCAGCGCGTGAGGGATCCGGTTCTGGCCCCGCAACGCGTGGGCGATGAGCTTTTGGCCCCGAAGGAGTGGGTCGGACGTGGGTTCCAGCGTGCGTCCGGTGCGGGTTCGCTCGGTGCCGGGTCAGTTTCGCATCGGATTCGTCGGTTTGGGATGCGCTTTTGGCCCCGCAACGCGTGGGCGATGAGCTTTTGGCCCCGCAACGCGTGGGCGATGCGCTTTTGGCCCCGCACGGCGCGCGGGCAGGCGCGCCCGCGACGCCGCAGCAGCGACGCCACGGGGCCGGCGAGGAAGACTACTTCGCGAGCTGCTCGGCGATACCCGTGTAGGTCGCGGGGGTCAGGGCAAGCAGACGCTGCTTCGCCGCATCCCCGATCTCGAGTCCCTCGACGAACTCGGCGAGGTCGGCCGCGCCCACCCGGTGTCCGCGCGTGAGCTCCTTCAGGAGCGCGTAGGGATCGGTGATCGACGAGCGGCCGGCCACCACCTCGGCCCGGATGACGGTCTGGATGGCCTCGGCGAGCACCTCCCAGTTGACGTCGAGATCGGCGAGCAGCACGTCGCGGGACAGCGAGATCGCGCCCAGGCCGCGGCGCAGATTGTCGATCGCGAGCAGTGAGTGACCGAACGCGACGCCGATGTTGCGCTGCGTCGTCGAGTCCGTGAGGTCGCGCTGCAGACGGCTGGTGACCAGCGTCTGCCCGAGCGAGGCGAGCAGGGCGCCGGAGATCTCGAGGTTCGCCTCGGCGTTCTCGAAGCGGATCGGGTTGATCTTGTGCGGCATGGTCGACGAGCCCGTCGCGCCGGCCACGGGGATCTGCGCGAAGTATCCGAGCGAGATGTACGTCCAGATGTCGGTGGCGAGGTTGTGCAGGATGCCGCCGGCGTGACGCACGCGGTCGTACAGCTCGACCTGCCAGTCGTGCGACTCGATCTGCGTGGTCAGCAGGTTGAAGCCGAGACCAAGGCCCTCGATGTACTCACGGGAGATCGTCGGCCAGTCGGCGTCGGGGTCGGCCGAGAGGTGTGCCGACCAGGTGCCGGTCGCACCGGAGAACTTGGCGAGGTAGTCGGATGCCGCGATCTGCGAGCGGACGCGTTCGAGGCGCCACGCGAAGACCGCGAGCTCCTTGCCCATGGTCGACGGGGTGGCGGGCTGTCCGTGGGTGCGGGAGAGCATCGCGGCGTCGGCGTGCTCCGCGGCGAGCTCGCGCAGCTTGGCGATGACGACGTCGAGCGCGGGCAGCCAGACCTCCTCGACCGCGCGCTTCACGGTCAGGGCGTACGAGGCGGAGTTGATGTCCTCGCTCGTGCAGGCGAAGTGCGTGAGTTCCGCGATCGAATCCAGACCGAGGGAGGCCAGACGGTCGCGCACCAGGTACTCGATCGCCTTCACGTCGTGCTGGGTGACGGCTTCCTTCTCAGCGAGCCAGTCGATCTCCGCCTGTCCGAAATCGCGGTAGAGGGAGCGCAGGCGCTCCTTGTCGGCATCCGACAGCGGGCTGGTCTCGAACAGCGACCGGTCGGTGAGGGCGATCAGCCACTCGACCTCGACCTCGACCCTGGCGCGGTTCAGGCCGGCCTCGGAGAGGAAGTCGGCGAGGCCCGTGACGGCGCCGCGATAGCGACCGTCGAGAGGGCTGAGGGGCTGCGGCGGGAGCGAAGGCTGGAAAGTCAGGGGAGTCCTCCTGATCGGGCCCCAGGGCGGCGGGGCGTGCGGGGCTGGCGAAGAGCCGGCTCGAGCTGGCGGAACAGCCCGCGAGTCGCCGTTTCAATCATACCGAGCACCGAATCGAACATCTCGGCGCCCGCGTAGTACGGGTCGGGGACGTCCTGGCTCGCGGCATCGGGGTCGAAGGCGAGCAGCAGGGTGACCTTGCCCTCCTCGTCCTCGTTGCCGGCCCATTCGCGCAGGATCCGCTCGTGCGTGCGGTCGAGGGCCACGACCAGGTCGTTCTCGGCGAAGGATCCGAAGGTGAACTGCTTGGCACGGTGCTGGGAGCCGTCGTACCCGCGCCGGGCGAGGGAGTCGAGCGTGCGGTGATCGGCGCGCTCGCCGAGATGCCAGTCGCCGGTGCCGGCGCTGCGCGAGATGATGCGCGACCCCAGTCCCTGCCGTTCGGCGAGATCGCGGAAGACGACCTCCGCCATCGGAGAGCGGCAGATGTTCCCCGTGCACACGAAGATCACGCGGAAGGGATCCGGGGATGTCACCGTCCTATTCTGCCGGTCGAGGACGGATCGCGCGACGCCCGCGTGCTGCGCGACGGCGGCGACCGTCTCTTTCTGCACGGATGACGGTGGCGACGGGCTGCTCACGATCTCTGCGATCGCGGGCCTTTTCGGCCTCCGCAGGCGGCACGGATCGCGGATGCTGAGCGCATGTACTCCATTGCACTCCCACAGACCGGCTCCGCCGACGGCGCGTGGGCGAAAGCCCAGGCCGTCGCCGCGCTCGGCACCGCTGTCGATGCGCTCGACGATGTCCGCGCGTCGCTCGCCGTCCTCGCCTCCGACACCGACTGGCATTCCGACGGAGTGCGCGCGATGCAGGAGTCACTCGATGACCTGCGCGTGCGGACCCGTGTCGAGTCCTCCGAGACGCGTAGCCGGGAATTCGAGGCAGAGGGAGCGGACCTCTCGTGACAGGGCTGACCATCGACCACGGCGGGGCCATCGCGGTCGACCCCGACGCACTCCGAGACGTCGCTCGTCGAATCGAGGGCGTGGCCGCGCGCTACGACGACGCGCGCTCCGCACTCATGCGCGCCCACCGGGTCATCCTCGACACCCCGGGCTTCAGCGCCCAGGTCGACACGGGAGAGCTGTGGTCGTCGCGGCAACGTCTGGCCCGCCTCCATTCGGATTGCCAGGACACCGCCACCTCCGCGCTCCTCATGGCCGACACCTACGAATACGTCGAGCTGCGGGCCGAGGCCGAGATGCTGTCGCACACCGATCCGAGTACGGCGCAGCGACTCATGCGAAGTGCCGATCGGCTGGCGGCATCCGATGACCGCATCGCCGGTCTGGCCGAGGAGCTCGAAAACCAGTGGCGGGCGGAGCGGTTCGAAGGGCTGATCGGCAACATCGTGACGCCCGATATCTACGACGATGCGTTCCGAATCGCAGCACTGGTGGGCATCACCTCGGGTTTCGGCAAGGTACACCCCGGCGAGACGCTGAAGGGCACCACCGATCGCGTCTCGGTCACACCGGTGAAGACCTCGTCGCCCGGCGGTGCACCGTCGGGCATAGCGGGCGCTCTGAAACGTATGCCGGTCACCGCGGGGGCGCAGATCGCAGTCGAGAAGTACTCCTTCGCCGATGGCAGCACGAAGTACGTCGCCTATCTGAAAGGGACGCAGAGTGTCGGATTGGGAGGGACGGAGCCGTGGGACAGCGAGTCCAACTTCGAGCTGTACACCGAGCATGACTCGGCGTCGTACCAGGCCACGCTCGAGGCTCTCGATGCGGCGGGAGCCCAGCCCGGTGACGAGGTCGATGTCGTCGCGCACTCGCAATCCGGGATGATCGCCGCGCACCTCGCGATGGAGAGCGTGTACGACGTGCAGATGCAGATCACCGCGGGCAGCCCTGTCGAACCCACCCTCGACGATGACCAGACGATCATCCAGCTCGTGCACACCGATGACCCGGTCCCTGGTCTCCGAGGCGGCGGATCGCCAGAGGGCACGGGATCGGCGGACAGCATGGTCATCTCGACCCAGGGCAACCCGCTCGACTCACCCGAGGACTGGCTTGTCGACGCGCACCACCTCGACACGTATATCGAGACTGCGGAGGAGGCTGATGCCTCGAGTGATCCCCGTGTCGACGCCGCGGGCGAATTCTGGAGCGACTTCGACACGGCGGAGGTGATCGAGCGCACCGAGTACCAGGCGCAGCGGGTCGGATGATCGCCCGCGGTCAGGCTGGACGCTCAGTCGCGGCGGGACCGCTTGTTCTGCGGGCGCAGGATGAAGCCGAAGACGCCGTTGATCAGCGAGATGATGAGCGCCGCGAGCACTCCCCACCAGAAGCTGCCGACGGTCAGGCCCCAGCCGAAGCCGCTCGTGATCCAGGCGGTCAGCCAGAGCAGGAACCCGTTGATCACGAATCCGATGAGGCCGAGCGTGAGGATGTAGAGCGGGAAGGCGACGATCTTGACGACCGTGCCGATGATGGTGTTCACGAGGGCGAAGATCGCGGCGACCGCCAGCAGGGTCAGCACCAGCTGCAGCGTCTCGCCCGGCGCGAAGGCCTTGATCTGCACCTGCAGTGCGGGGATCAGCGTCACGACCCAGAGGGCGAACGCGTTGACGACGACTCGGATGATGAAGCGCATAGTCCGACAAGTCTCCCACGCGAGTCACTCGATGTCAGTCGAGACGCCTGCGGTAGTCAACGGGTGTGCGCTCGGAGCGCCGCAGCGATTTCGTCGAGCGAAGTCTTGCTCTGTGCGGTGCTCAGCACCAGATCGAATGCCGCATCGAGACCCATGTCGACGAGGACGCCGTTCAGCTCGAGGAACGTCATGGTCATGATCCACGAGAACCTCTTGTTTCCATCGAAGAGGGGATGGTTCTGGCTCAGTGAGGACAGGAGCGAGGCTGCCTTCACCTCGATGGTGGGGTACGCCTCGACGCCAAACATCGAACTCGACGGACGAGCCAGCGCCGAAGAGAGAAGGCCGATGTCACGGATGTGGAGACCCAGATCCTCGAGGATCCCGACAGCCTGCGGGAGCTCGAGGTACCGGGTCACGCGTCTTCCAGCTTCTTGAGCAGCTCGGAGTACCGGTCTGCCACCCCCCGCGCGATCGTCACGGCCTGTTCGGTCGTGACCTCTTCGCGAAGGAAGCGATCAGCGGCCTCGATCAGAAGGGCGTGCTTCGACGTGTGCCGCCGCTCGGCGAGCGCAGTGAACTGCGCATCGAGTTCTTCGGGGAGTCGCACGGTCATCGCCATACCAAAATGGTACTACTCCGCCCACTTCGCCGCCAGGATGCCGCGGAATCTAGACTCATCACTGTGACCGACCCGATCCTGCCGCGCATCCGCCCCGCCATCGCCGCCCTCGCGCCGTACCGCCAGGGGAAGCAGGCCGGCCCCGACGCCTTCAAGCTCTCGAGCAACGAGAACCCGTTCGAGCCGCTCCCCTCGGTCGCGGCGGCGCTGCAGCACACCACGCCGATCAACCGCTACCCGGACGCGACGGCCGGCCGACTCCGTGCCCGGCTCGGAGCGCGCTACGCCGTGGAACCCGACCAGGTGCACGTCGCTGCCGGCAGTGTGTCGATCCTGCATCAGCTCATCCTCGCCACCGCCTCCGTCGGCGATGAGGTCGTCTACGCCTGGCGCTCCTTCGAGGCCTACCCGAGCCTCCCGCTCGTCGCCGGCGCGACGGGCGTGCAGGTGCCGCTGACGGCGGACGCCCGCCACGACCTCGATGCCATGGCGGATGCCGTGACCGACCGCACTCGCGCTGTCATCCTGTGCACCCCCAACAACCCGACGGGGCCGATCATCACGAGCGACGAATTCGCCACGTTCGTCGAGCGCGTCCCCACCGACGTGCTGATCATCCTCGACGAGGCCTACGCCGAGTTCGTCACGGCGTCCGGCGCCGTGGACGGACTCGCGGAACGGGTCTTCGAGCGGCATCCGAACGTCATCGTGCTGCGCACGTTCTCGAAGGCCTACGGCCTGGCCGGCCTTCGCATCGGCTACGCGATCGGGAACGAGAAGGTGCTGGATGCGGCGCGGACCACCGGCATCCCCCTGTCCGTCACCTCAGCAGCCGAGAACGCCGCGATCGCCAGCCTCGACGCCGAGGCAGAACTGCTCGAACGTGTCGCGATCATCGTCGAGCGGCGCACCCGCCTGATGCAGGGCCTGCGCGCGCAGGGCTGGGACGTGCCCGATTCGCAGGCCAACTTCATCTGGCTGCCCACCGGCGAGCACACCGACGACGTCGCGGCAGCGTTCGTCGCGGCGGACCTCATCGTGCGCCCGTTCTCCGGCGACGGCATCCGCATCTCCGTCGGCGAGGAGGCAGCGGTCGACCGCGTTCTGGAGGTCGCCTCGACCCTGCGGTGAGCGCCGCGATCCCGCCTGTTCTCCGGGTTCCCGGCAGTTACGAGGACGTCCTAGGTATGCGTGACCGGGCATGCGCGCGCGGGTAGCGTGGGGGTCGTGACCTCGTCAGAGACTGAACTCGTCCGCGTCCTGGATAAGGACGGCCGCTTCGCGCCCAGTGCGTCCGCCGAGCAGTACCTGCCGTTGATCGAGGCGATCAGCGACGCCGAGCTCGAGCAGTTCTACCACGACATGGTGGTCATCCGTGCCATCGATGTACAGGCGACCAACCTGCAGCGTCAGGGTCAACTCGCCCTGTGGCCGCCGAGCAGGGGGCAGGAGGCTGCCCAGGTCGGCTCGGCCCGGGCCGCCCGTGCGCAGGACACGATCTTCCCCTCGTACCGCGAGCACGCCGTGACCCGCATCCGCGGCGTCGACCCGCTCGACATCATCAAGCTCATGCGCGGTGTCTCGCACGGCGGCTGGGATCCGACCGACCCCAAGAACGGCAACACGCGTCTCTACACGCTCGTGCTCGGCTCGCAGACCCTGCACGCCGCCGGCTTCGCGATGGGCCTCAACTTCGACGGCCGCTCCGGAACCGGCGACCCCGAGCGGGACGAGGCCGTCATCGTCTACTACGGCGACGGAGCGTCGAGCCAGGGCGACGTGCACGAGGCGATGGTGTTCGCCGCGAGCTACCAGGCGCCCACCGTCTTCTTCCTGCAGAACAACCACTGGGCGATCTCGGTGCCCGTCTCGACCCAGTCGAGGGTTCCCCTCGTCGAGCGCAGCGCCGGCTACGGCATCCCCAGCGTCCGCCTCGACGGCAACGACGTCCTCGCCAGCTACGCGGTCTCGCGCACGGCGCTCGAGGAGGCGCGCAGCGGCCGGGGACCGCGGGCGATCGAGGCCGTGACCTACCGACTCGGCGCTCACACGACGAGCGACGACCCGACGAAGTACCGCGGCTCCGACGAGGAGCAGTCGTGGGCGGAGCGCGACCCGATCGACCGCATGCGCGCGTTCCTGGAGAACCGCGGCGCGGCAGGGCAGTTCTTCGCGGACGTGGATGCCGAGGCCGCCGATGCGGCCGAGGACCTGCGCGCACGCACGGTCGAGCTCGGGCCGCCGACCGCCGACAAGATCTTCGATCACGTGTACAGCGACCCTCACCCGCTCATCGCCGAGCAGAAGGCCTGGCGCGAGCGGTATGAGGCGTCGTTCGAAGGAGGCGGCCGGTGACTCTCGAGACGATGCCTTTCAGCAAGGCACTCAACGCCGGTCTGCGGGCGGCGATGGAGGCCGACTCCAAGGTCCTGCTCATGGGCGAGGACATCGGAAAGCTCGGCGGTGTGTTCCGGGTCACAGAGCACCTGCAGCGCGACTTCGGCGACCGTCGGGTGCTCGACACCCCGCTGGCGGAGTCCGGCATCGTCGGCACCGCGATCGGTCTGGCGATGACCGGGTTCCGGCCCGTCATCGAGATCCAGTTCGACGGCTTCGTGTTCCCCGCATTCGACCAGATCACCACGCAGCTGGCGAAGCTCACGAACCGTCACGAGGGCAAGCTCAGCCTGCCCATCGTCATCCGGATCCCCTACGGCGGCCACATCGGTGCCGTCGAGCACCACCAGGAGAGCCCCGAGGCGTACTTCGCGCACACCCCGGGCCTGCGGGTGGTCTCGCCGTCGACGCCCAATGACGCGTTCTGGATGATCCAGGAAGCCATCGCATCGAACGACCCCGTGATCTTCATGGAGCCGAAGAGCCGCTACTGGACCAAGGGCGAGGTCGACCTCGACGGATCCGCGGTCTCCCTGCACGCCTCCCGGGTCGTGCGCACCGGGTCCGACGTGACCCTCGTCGGACACGGCGCGATGGTGACGACGCTGTTGCAGGCGGCGGCGCTCGCCGAGGCAGAGGGCACCAGCTGCGAGGTCGTCGACGTGCGCTCGCTGTCGCCGATCGACTACGAGCCGATCCTGAACTCGGTGCGCAAGACCGGACGCATGGTCTACGCCCAGGAGGCTCAGGGGTTCACCAGCGTCGGCAGCGAGGTCGCCGCCACCGTCATGGAGCGCGCCTTCTACGCACTCGAGGCCCCGGTGCTTCGCGTCTCGGGGTACGACACCCCGTTCCCGCCCGCGAAGCTCGAGGGCTCTTACCTCCCGGATGCCGACCGCATCCTCGAGGCCGTCGATCGTTCGCTCGCCTACTGACCCTCGTTCGATGTTCACAATTCAGCAAGAATCAGAGCAGCCCCGACGGGTTCGCCCCGGGTGGGTCGCTTCTGCCAGGTTCATGCTGAGTTCTGAACGAGGCACTCTCCGAAAGGACCGCACATGAGCACGCAGAACTTCACCCTCCCCGACGTCGGCGAGGGGCTGACCGAGGCCGAGATCGTCGCGTGGAAGGTCGCCCCCGGCGACACCGTGGCGATCAACGACGTCATCTGCGAGATCGAGACGGCGAAGTCGCTGGTCGAGCTGCCGTCGCCGCATGCGGGGGTCGTCAGCGAGCTGCTGGTCGCCGAGGGCACGACGGTCGAGGTCGGCTCGCCGATCATCACCTTCGTGACGGATGCCCGTGACGACGCCGGTCCCGGGGTCATCGCCACCGCCGAGGCGCCGGCTCCCGAAGAGGGCGGCGGCTCGGTGCTCGTGGGCTACGGCTCTGGCACCGGCGCGACCTCCCGTCGCAAGCGCCCGGCGGAGCGGCCCGTCCGCTCGTCGGTCGGCGTGATCGCGAAGCCGCCGATCCGCAAGCTCGCCAAGGACCTGGGCGTCGACCTGACGACCGTCACGCCGACCGGCGCCGACGGCGAGGTCACCCGCGACGACGTCGTGACGCACGCCTCGCAGGCCAGTGTCTTCCGCAACATCGAGACCCCCGAATGGGGAGAGGTCCGCGAGGAGACCGTACCCGCGCCGCAGAGCGCACCGGCAGGGCTCGCCCGCGGGCTGTCGCCGGCTCCGGCATCCGCTCCCGCATCCGACGACCGCACCGAGTCCATCCCGGTGAAGGGCGTGCGCAAGGCGACCTCGTCGGCGATGGTGCAGAGCGCGTACTCCGCCCCGCACGTCACGGTGTGGAAGGAGATCGACGCCAGCCGCACGATGGAGCTCGTCAAGCGCCTCAAGGCGTCGCCGGACTACGCCGACATCCGCGTCTCGCCGCTGCTGATCATGGCCCGCGCCGTGATCTGGGCCGCGCGCCGCACCCCGATGGTGAACGCCGCCTGGGTCGAGACCGAGGGCGGCGCCGAGATCTCGGTGCGACACTACGTGAATCTCGGCATCGCCGCGGCCACCCCGCGCGGTCTGCTCGTGCCCAACATCAAGGACGCCCAGGACCTGAGCATGAAGGACCTCGCTCGAGCCCTGAACCGCCTTACGCTCACCGCCCGCGAGGGCAAGACGAGCCCGGCCGACCAGCAGGGCGGCACGATCACGATCACCAACATCGGGGTGTTCGGGATGGATGCCGGCACCCCGATCATCAACCCCGGCGAGGCCGGGATCGTCGCCATGGGCACGATCAGCCAGAAGCCGTGGGTCGTCGACGGCGAAGTGCGCCCCCGCTGGGTCACCACGGTCGCAGGGTCGTTCGACCACCGCGTGATCGACGGCGACGGCATGAGCCGGTTCATCGCCGATGTGGCATCCGTGCTCGAGGAGCCCGCGCTGCTCGTCGAGTGAGGTATGAGACGTCGCTGAAGGTGCTTTCTCTTCAATCGAAGTTGAACCCACTCAGCGAAGTCGATCCAAAACGACATAGTTGATCCCGGTGTTTACAGGGATCCCGGATCGAGAGGCCCTGAGATGGCACATGAGAGGGTGAGGGCGACGCCCGCCATGTTGTCCTCAGGCTGGCCCGAGGGTGCGTCCGCGGACCCTGCCGGCGAAGCTGCGCGCCGTTTCGCGCTGAACCTGCGGACGGCAATCGAGGGTCGGTCGGTTCGAGCATTGGCGAGGAGCGCCGGTTTGGATGAGGGGACCATCAGAAAGATTCTGCTGGGTGAGTCGTGGCCGGATCTTCGCACGATCTGGAACCTGGAATCGGCGTTGAATGTCGAGCTCTACTCGCGACGGTAAGCGCGCGAGGCGCATCGGCTTCAGACACGTTCGGCTACGCGGTGGCGAATCTGCCGTCTCGTGATCACGACGCTGTGGTCGCCGTCTACTGCGGCTTCGCTTGCGAAATGGACCGTAGTCGAACGCTAGTCAGTGCTGCCGAGAGTGCGCCGCACCATGTCGATGGAGCGAAGTGCACCCTCCTTCGAAGAGTGACCTTCGCTCACGGCGAGGATCTCCCCGTTTCCTGCCTTCAGGCGCCAACGGTAGCTGCCTGCCCGGTCTTGGTAGATCTCAAACCGTGCTCGAGGTCCAGCAGAAACGTTGCGGAGCTGGTCAGCGACCGCTCGGTCGCTGATGTCGTCGATGATGGTGGCGCGGAGGTGTGCTGTTTCTTCGCCTGACGCCGGGGACAGCGCGGTAAGAACACTTGCGGCTGTGGCGCGGTCTTCGTCGGTCGCCCACTCGGCTTTCGAGAGCTTCTCGATGAGAAGCAGGCCGGCAGCAGCTTCGCGTGCATCGGTGCTCAGCGCTTGCGCGAGCGCCTGTTCATATCGTCTCGCCCACTCTTGGCGCGCGGAGTCAGACCGCTGGGCGTGGCGAGTGATGAAGAAGCTGACTACCGACCAAGCGAGTCCGACCGCTGCGACGCTGGCGGCGATGACCGCGGCGGTCAACGTAGCGGTGGTCTCGTTCATGGCCTCACCATACAGATAGCGGCGGGACGTAGCACGACGGCGCTGCCTGAGTGGAGTGGACGACTTATCAGTGGTCTCGCCTCCTCCTCTTCCTCCGCGCGCAGTCCGGGCACCCCCTGCCTGCTTTGCGGTCCTCTCCCTGAGCGGGCCAGCGGTGCCCGCAGTCATTGCACTTCCAGGCGATGCGCTTGTTCGTGCCGGCGACGACATCGTGCGGAGTGAGGTCGCCGTTAGCGTCCCAATCCCACTCTCGAGCGAGGTGAGGATGAGTTGTGGCCATGTCGTTCCACCCCACCCACACGGCAGCGTTCGAGCAGAACCGGCATCCAGTGCCCTGAAGCCCACGCATCTGGCCGGTCGCGGGCCAGTCATGACCGTTCTCACACAACCAATGGATGGTCTTCGTGGTTGTTGCGAGGACGTTGTCGGGGGTTAACAGACCGTTCTTGGTCGGGTGGAACTCCCTTGCAAGGTCCGGCCGGGTGGTTCGCATGCAGTTCTGCTCGTCGATGACGCGGCCGTTGCAGATGTTGCACTCGCTGCCCCGGCTTTGAGTCAGGATACGGGACCGGTAGTGGTGGTTCTTTTCCTTGCACAGCCACCACACCTTCTTGCCGGAGCCGGAGAGCACATCGGAGGGGGTGAGTGAACCGTTCCTGCTCGGGTGCCACCGGGACGCGGCATGCGGATGGGTCACTGCGAAGCAGTTCTTTGGGTGGACCTTACTGCGCCCGCAATATGTGCACCCGTGTCCGAGCACGACATGGTTGGCGATTCTCATCTCGTATGCGTCGTGCTCAGGGCAGGTCCACCATGCGAAATCGCTGGACCCTGCGACGATCTGCTCCGGGGTGCGCTCCCCATTGCGCTCCGGGTGCCACTCCGCAGCGGCTGCGGGGTGCGTGAAGGAGAGGGCGTTGATACTCGGGTCGACCAGACGATTGGCGCAGTAGCCGCATCCCACTCCTTTCTTCCTCTTGCTGAGACTCGTCTCATAGGTGTGGTTCAACTCACACAGCCAGAACACCTCGTCGGGGGAACCCGCGATGACGTCATGCGGGCGAAGGTCGCCGTTCTTGGTCGGGTGCCACTCCGACGCGAGGTGGGGGTGAGTGTCGGCGAGCGAGTTGAATCCACGCAGCAGCGTTCTGTTGGCGCAGACACCACAGCCGACGGTCGTCTTCGTGGCCTTCAACGTCCGCAGTCGCTGCTCGAAGACATGTCCGCGAGCGCAGACGTAAAGGTACTTCTTGCTTTCCTGCACGATCCGCTCGAAGCGAGTGCCGACGAACATCGACGAGACATACTGCGTCAGGTGCAGGTTGCGCCACCGCGGGTACGCAGACGTGCGGAGCTGCTCAAGCTCGGCACGCTCGTCCTGATTCTCAGGTTTCGGCGCGCATACGAACGAGTGAGGGTCGGACTGGTCTTGGTGTCCCGCGGAGCGCACGAGAAGCCACAAGGCGTCGATGAGCCCGGCGCAGCCCTCGCGACCGATGATTCTCGCTACGACAGCCGAAAGGGCCGCGTAGCGGTCGGCGGCGTCGACGTCCCGAGACATGTATGCGTCCAGTGCGCGCGGACGGAAGATGGAGGAGGCCAGGGCTACTGCGATGACGAAGCGCTCGGACGGAGAGACAAGCCTGTCCTCGGCCGCGGCCCACATCCCGATGGAGGCTTCAATCTCCGCGAGGCGGTGGGCGTCCAGCAGTCCCTGCCGGCGCAGGCGGCGGTACTGCCGGTCGGCGCGGAGCACCTCCGCTGCCACGGGTGCTTGGTCCTCCGGTGCCGTGCCGGGGCCGACCCACATCATGTGGCGACGGCAGACGCGCGGACCATCGTGCGGTCCCTGCTCGACACGCTCACCCGGGGTGCAGCGCGCGCATCCGAAGCGGGCGTGGAGGCCCGTCACGCACTTCTCACACGTGGAACCGTCGGCGTGGGCCGGTGCGAAGGAGTCGGTGAAGTGTCCGGGACGCAGCCCGCCGACGCGCTCGGCGAGGAGCGGAAGCAGGTCCACACGCGATATCCCGGTCTTGCGCATGGTCGACGTCAGCCATGCGCGCCAGGTGACATCGGTGACGAGGTTCGCGGCCCGCAGGCGTCGCAGATAGCTGTCCACCGTCTCGAACGAACCCGGGCGGACGGGGAAGGGCCACGTGCGGTCAGGCAGCATGGCTGGCCCCCTCCGCAACCGCGTTGGCCTCGGAGAGCAGGCGCTCGCTGGTCAGGTCGAGAGGAATGGAGTCGAGCAGGTTCTTCGTGATGATTTCACCGTCAGGGTCGCCGTCTTCGATGAGGTCGAGCGCTGCGGTCGTCAGCAGCCGCGACAGCGCTGCGATGGACCCGCGAGTTCGCGTCCACAAGTAGACGGCGTGCTCGAGCAGCGACTGCGGGGGGTGCGCCAGCAAGCCCAGCTGCTTCTCGAACGCCATGATGACCCCGCCCCACACCTGCCGTCCATCGCTGGTGGAGATGTCGAGCTTGCCGAGGTGCACCGAGGGGCAGCGGCCAGCGAACTGCGCGCCGAGCTCATCGTTCGTGAACTGCGACGAGGCGAGATTGAACCCGACGTACAACGGGACCGCCTTGACCGCGTTCATGAGGTTCTTGATGGCCTGCGCACTCTCGAAGCGGCCTGCGATGCTTGACTGCGCGAGATTCTGAATCTCATCGAAGACGACCAGGGACGTGTGTGCCTTGGCGAACAGGTCGGTGACGAGTCGCGTGCGCTCCTCGAGTGTCATTCGGGGGATGACCGGCTCGCCGAAGAAGTTGAGGATGCGCCCCATCAGCATCTTTCCGGTGCACTTCGGCGGAATTTCGAGGTACACCACGGGGACGTGCCCGTCCTCCTTCCACCGAGGATGACGTTCGATGTGTCCGGCGTGCGCCTGGCCCATGACCCAGAGCGCGGCGGTGGTCTTGCCCGTGGTCGGGTGGCCGTCCAAGATGATGCCGGTTCGGCCCACGGGCCGGTGAGCGACACGGGCGGCTCGTCGATATGCCAGTCTCAGCTGCTGGAGGGCGGGAGTGACGATAACGATGGAGTCAGCGATGCGCTGGCTGCGCTCCTGGTCGAACGCCCGCCTCTTGGTGCGAGTCCAGCTCTTGTACTCATCGAGGCTGACGAGGGTGGGCGTGATGTTGCTGGCGGATTCGAGGAGCTCGAGCAGGTGCTCGCGCTGGTCGAAGTGGCCGATGGGGTTGAACATAGTTGTGTCTTCCGTGGTAATGGTCAGCCGATGTCCAACTTCGCGAAGTTCGCGAAGTCGTGGCTGCTGTCGTTGTCGGGGGTGAGAATGGCGGCGAGGGTTTCTGTGGCTTTCTTCTCCTTGTTCTTCTTCTTCTGTTCGAGCGCGGCCGACGTCACGCGGTTCATGGATTCGGTCATCGCTTCGTTTCGGAAGCGCACCATCATGTCGTCGGCTTCCTCGTCGCTGAAGGTGAGGGCATCGAGCGTCTGTCGATGGGCTTCGAGGCTGATGGCCTCAGCAAGAGGACGAGACCTGCCTCGCTCCTCGGTCCAGTAGCAGGTAATCCATCCGGTGTCGTCGGAGGAGCGAAGCCAGATGCGGTACTCGTCGCCGGGGTCGAAGCTGACGATGACCTTGGGGGTGACGTTCTTCGACCGCTTTCGGTTGCGGAGAGGGGCAAGGTGCGGGCTGTCATACATGCGCCCGTTCATCTCGATGCCGTCGGACTGGACTGTGCGCTCGTCGCGAGGCAGCAGGGCGATGAAGTCTTCCTCCTGGTAGGCGAGGACGAAGTGTCCCGTCAGCTCCACGCACGCGGCGTACATCGAGTTAGGAGAGTGGTTCCAGTTCTTGCGGTAGTCGTCTTCCAGCCCGTCGTGTCGACGGTGCTGCCAAACGATGCAAACCCATTTCTCGAGGAGCTCGGAGAGCTCGGCCAGAGTGAGCAGCGGTCCTTTGGCGACGTCTTTGCCACGGTTCGCGACGTTGCCGCCGGTGTAGCCGGGCACGAACTGGCAGAACTTCGTCTTCACGGTGCCGAGGAAGCGCTCGACGATTGCCTTCGCCGTGGGGTCGTGAATGGGGGCCTGCGTGAGCGAGATGCCGTACCTGTCGCATCCCGCTCCGAAGACCGTTCCCCGGAAGTCTTGCCCGTTGTCGATGAGGATGCGCGACGGAAAGATGTAGGGGCGGTACGCGTCGAAGGTCTCCAGCTGTTCCTTGGTCAGGTGTCTTGCCCACGGCATCTGCGGAAGCCCGAATGCGTCGTAGTCCTTCGACCACGACCTGAGCTTGCGGGGAACAAGTGCGTTCGCGAGAAGCACCGCGTGGTCGATTGCCTTTGGCGCCGCCTCAGTGAGGTTCAGTCCGATGACACCGCGGGTGCGCTTGTCGACCAACGCCGTGAGGTGCGGCCGGTCGATGCCACCATTCGGCATTCGGACGAGGATGTCGAGTTCGGTAGCATCCATCTGGCACTCGTCTCCCGGTCCGAACACGAGACGTGGACGGTGCATGTGCTGCGGAGAGAGGGCCGCTGTCTCGCGCCTCTTCGCAGGAATAACGGGGTTCTGGTCGCCGCCCATGTGCTTGACGAGGCGCTCCACCGTCGACAGTGACGGCGCCTTCGGCCGGTCTGCAGGGTCGGGGAACTGGTCCAGCAGCACCGCCTTGAGCTCCGCACGGATGGCGGTGTAGGTGACCGTCGACTTGCCCTCGTAGCTGACGATGAGCTTCGCCAACGCGGTCTGCACAGATTCGGGCACCCGCGCAAACGCCTTCTCCTTTCGGCCTTCGCGTCGGTCCACGAGACCGGCGGCGCCCTTTCGTTCGAACGCGGTGAGGCGGCGCTTCAGCGTGCCGAGGGGCACCTCGAAGCCGGCCTTCGAGAGCGCGAGGACTGTCGAGTCGAGGCGCTTGGTCTTCGACACGTGCGTAGAGAACTCGGGGAGCGACTCGCCCCCGTCGACGGGAGTGCCATCAATGAGCTGCTGCAGGTACGGGATGAGAGCACGCTTGGTTTCGTCGAGGCCGTCGAGAACCTCGTCGATGGGCTTAGCGTCGAGCGGGTCTGACATCTCCAGCGGCATCCCTGGCGGAAGCTGGCTGGCGAGCGCGAGGTGATGCATGACGGTGTACTCGCCGGTCAGCTCGTTGCACAGACGGTAGCTGCCGTTGGCGAAGTCAGTGAGGATGAAGTCACCCGCCTCGAGGTGGACAGTCTGTCCGAGGGTGACGGTGCGCTGAGGAATCATGGTTGTTCTCCTTAGATGGGGTTAGGCGAGCGCGAGCGGTGTGTGTTCGGTAAATGCGCGAGTGAGGTCAAAGGTGAGTTCCCGACGCCACATGAGGTTGAAGAGGAACGGCGTGAGCTCGCCGGGCTTGTCGGTCACGAGTGCGCGATGCACTGCGCCGAAGCTCTCATTCGTCTTGGCGGTCCGGAGGATGTGCTCCTCAACAGCCGGGGCCGGTGTGTACCGGTGGTGGCGGTAGCGGCTCATCATTTCCAGGTTCATCCGGACAATGTCGCTGAGCTGGTCGATGAGCGTGAAGCGCCATCCGAGGACCTCGCAGACCCGTGCGGCGTGCGCGAACTTCACCTCGTCCTCGGGCTTCATCAGCGCCTTCGGGTGAACCTCGATGACGTGTCGGGTCCCGCTGGCCTCGATAGCGAGGAAATCTGGATAGCAGAACCGGCCGTCGAAGAACGTCATCAGCATGGGCTGGGCGTGGACCTCGACGATGTCGTAGAGATGGTCGATGAGCATCATGCCCGCGTACTCGGTCATCGACTCGTGGAAGACGCTGGTCCGGGAGCCCGCGCACCAATAGTGCCCCTGGTAGGGCTTCTGACCTTTCCACTTGCCGGGCTTCCGCGTCCGCTCGCCGGGCGCGACCGTCAGCGCGGTGATAGGGTCATCGGCGCGGATGGTGTGCGTGTTCAGCTTCGCGTCGTACCACTGGATGCGGTCGAACCCATCGCCAGGGGTCTTAGAGAGTGTCGAGTACTTCATGCGGCTCCTATGCACCTCGCTTTGAGACGCGAGGCCTAGAGCGGCGCAAATGACCATTTCTTAGGTCTTTTCGCGCTTCTTCGGTCTTTTAGATAGGCTCTTTACCGTGTCGGATCCGCGATATGTGCCGAGAGACTTCCTCATCGAGCCTCGGGACTTCGGGCGACGCCCGCTCCCGGCGTGGAGAGAAATCGGGGACGACTGGAGCCTGGAGCAGAGGGCTCAGTTGGACGCGTCGAGATCGCAGCACCAGATCTCTTACGGGGTGCGTGAGCTCTACATGCAGAAGCCCCGCATCACGAAAATCACCGACCTCGCGGTCGAGGTCGAGATCGAGTACAACCGTCTGCAGAAGATGCTGGGCGGGCTGATCATCATGCAGATGGTCGACCTCGCTCGGCTCCGACTGCTCGTGGGACCTCGGCTCGACTACTGGATGATGCGCGGCGAGAGTGCGGAGTACATACGCGCAATGGAGAGGGAACTTCAGCGCAAGCGGGAACGCTTGGCGCAAGAGCAGCGGCAGGCGGAGCATAGGGCCGCTCCCTAGGCCGACATCCACGCCATTCTCCGACATGCCGAAATACTCATGTGCGGAATCCTTTCCGCATTTGCGCTAAGATGCAACCACTTCTTTGAGGAGGGTTGATGGAAGCGCTCGAGTACGCGTCGAGCATCGCGCTGCCTGACAACCGCGTGGCGGTGTGCGGTGACTGGCACGGCAACGTCGGCTGGGCGCGAATGCTGTCGAGGGCGCTGCCTGCGCTCGCTCCGGACGTGACGACGATGCTGCATCTGGGGGACTGGTGGATGCCGCCGGCGGAAATCGACCAGATCTTCGCCGAGACCGCCATCACCCGCATCTACGTCACCAACGGAAACCACGAACCGTGGAACGAGATCACGCCACTCCTCGACAGACATCCAGGATCCGCGGTCCGCGTCTCCAACATTGTCTGGTTGCTCCCGCGACCTGCGCGCCTGTCCATCGGTGGCCGCCGGGTTCTGTCGCTGGGCGGCGCCGTATCTGTCGACCGTCAGTCACGCATCGAGGGACGGACCTGGTGGCCGGATGAGGCAATCACCGATGAGCATGTGGCGGAAGCCATCGACGGCGGCCCCGCGGATCTGATGCTGACCCACGAGTCACCCGCTGGCACTCCCGTTCGTCCCGTCCGCGAGGTTCTTCGCACCAATCCCCATAGGTTCCCGAAGGCGGCCCTCGTCGAGTCAGCCGCATCACGCGTGCGAGTCAGCGAGGTGTGGGATGCGGTCAGACCCGAGTTGCTCGTGCACGGGCACCTACACGCGCCGGGCGGAGGTAAGACCGACGACGGTCGGCGGATCGCAAGTCTCGGCCGAGACGCCCAGGAAGGCAACCTCGGGTTCCTCGACATGCGCACTTTGAAGATGGCGACGCCGAACTTACGCATTATTCGCGGGCTCGCGGATCGCTGGGAGGATGATTACCTCGAGCGCGAGAGGCGCGAAAAGAGTGTGGCCCAGACGATGGATTCATGGGCTGTCGACGGACTCTCCCCGTCGCCCGGAGCTCTTCGTGACGCCCGCGACTACATCGACGGCCGCCGCTCACTCGACGAACTCATCGAAGATGTCCGTCGTCGGCACACCCGTCAGCCAGAAGCTCAATCGCAGGATGACTCAGAGGGCACACCGTGACCGAAGGTGAGCAGTCGAACCCCTGGGCTCAGATCGTCGGCCCGTGCTACACCGAAACGTCCGTCGCCCGCGCGCTCGGATGGACGGCCGAGCAGGTAGCCGCGGCCGTCGAATCTCACTCACTTCTCGAACTCGAGACGGAGGAAGGTGTACTCCTCTACCCTGCGTTCCAGATCGTCGATGGTCGTGTCGTTGACGGTGTCGGAGATGTCCTTCGAGTGCTCCGAACCGGGACTCGTTCGTCATGGACGTGGGCACAGTGGCTCAATTCGCCCTTCGATGACGAGACCGGGGAGGTTGCGTCCAGTGCTATCGAACAGCTTCTCGCCGGACAGATCGAGGGCGTGCTTCGTGACGCCCGTCACGCTGCGGCAGCGTGGAGTAGCTGAGTCCGTATCGGGCTACAGGTAATCGCGGCGCAACTCGTCTTCCGAGAGGAACGCCGACGCTGCGACGTCGCGGATCGTCTCACCGCCGTTCACACGCTCCTGCACCGCATCCGAGATTCGACGCGGGCCTGGGATGGTGGTGCGGTTCCACGGCGGCACTGACTGCTTGCGCAGCGCACGATAGTCAGCCTGTGAAATGAGGCTGTTGCGTCGAGCGTGCACTGCGAACGCGGGAGGCGGCATCGAGAAGCGGTCGGGAAGGTCTTCCGCGTCCACACCGGAGCCGATCAACTTCGTCACCTCCGCGCGGGGAGCAAGGAACTCGCCTGCGAACTCGTCAGACTGTTCCTCCTGGGTGGTGACGGCGGTCTCATGTAAAACGAGATGGCCGAGCTCGTGCGCGACCGCCCAAGATGCGTCCTCGCGGTCCGGTCGGGGATCGATGAATACGACAGCGCGCCGCCGCCCGGACGTTGCCACCAGTGCGTTCTTCCGCGTGCCGATGAGGTCTCGGCGCAGGCAGACGATGCCGTGAGACTCGAGCACGTGGACCAGGTCCTGGACGGGGCCGGGTGCCATGGCCCAACTGCGACGAAGACGCTCGGCTCGAGCTGCGCCAGAGGTGTTACCGAACCCCGTGGCGCGGATCGCATGACGGATGCCGGGAGCGAGAAGTTCAGACCGGAGAAACGCAAGCGTGAACTCCGCCCTCACACGGTTGACCACCGCCGCCGGGACAGAATCTTTCATCGCGTGCAGAAGGTCAACCGGCGGAGCGGGGAACTGGAGGATTCCGGCGGGGATCTGAAGCGCATCAGCCAGAGAGTCGAGCACGGTTGTCGACGCGTTTGCGCGTGCGGACTCTAGAAGAGAGATCATCGCTTGGGATATCCCCGTCGCGGATGCCAGAGCGCCCTGCGTGAGGCCTCGGGTGAGGCGTACGGCTTCGAGAGCGGTGGTCGACATTGGATCAGCCTATGCGGCTCACGCGATATCCGCCGAATTATAAGCGCCTCGATCCGAGGCTGCTTTCGCTTATATTTCGGGGCGTTCGGCGTCGGTAGCCTCTCCCGCTGCCAATCTCGCGAAAATGGCAAGCCGTTGCCAACCGCACCTTGGCTGAAGAGTGCCCTACTCTCGACTGGGATCGGCGGACGTTGGCAAGGTTGCCAAGTAGTAGGTATTTCATATAGAGATCAAAAAGTAAGTAAGTAAGTAAGAGGGGGAGCACTCCTCTGAATCCCTATAGGGCACTCTATGCACTTGGCAACCTTGGCAGGCGCCCCCATTTATGCTCGATGAACTGGGATTTTCTCCAGTTCTTACCTTGGCATCAGCCTTGGCATCTGCCAATCGTCGGTTTCCCTGACCTTCGAACGAGATGTTGGGGATCAGTTCGCCTGCCTAGGAAGCGGCGACGAACGACGAAGCACACTTGCGCGACTGGGAAGTTCCCTTCGGCGGGCCAGCGCTGCCCCTACTGCTTCGGAATTGCCACCCCTGCACCTGGCTAGAAGTCCACCGTGGCCGACCAGCGCGCTCGTTTCACGTCTCTACGCAAATACACCCCCGTGCCTCGCAACCTCCGCTCGAGACCGACCTCTGCACTCTCCCGAGTGGGATCGAAAGGGGGTGCCCCGGAGTTAGACCGAGCCTGGCCCCGTGTGGCAGCTCGGGCGCCGAGGATTTCTGTGAGTTTCCTGTATGCCTCGCCAGAGGCCCGGATCCGCCGCAGGGTAATGGGAGAGAAGGAGTCGCGGAGAACACGTCCCCGGTCGAAGTAGCCCCGAGCTGCCGAGCGGCCGCGACTATGCAGGAGGCTTGAGTCCTCGCGCCGGGGCCAGTGTTCGCAACCATGACAACTCCACAGAGGCAAGCGCTTCGAACTCAGCCGCCGCGTCAGATTCCCTCAGGTGCCGGGGTTGCGGCGGCGCCAGAACAGCGCGGCGGCGCCTGCAAGGAGCAGCATGCCGGCAACGCCCAGCGCGATGACCGGCACTCCTGCGCCTGTCGCGGGTAGAGCGTCAACCGCAGGGGTTCCCGGCCGCGCAGCGTCCGAAGGCAGGCCGTTGCTGACGGCGCTGCCGCCGCCCGAGGGCCCGGACGGTTTTCCACCACCCGTCCCGGGGTCGGCATCGTTGTCGCCGACGGAGTCTGGACTGATGACGACGACGCCCGCGTCCCATGTCGGATCAATGCCTTCGGACGCCGAAATCTGACGCCACGGATACGTTGTCGTGAGGTTCTCGTTGTCGGGGCCCAAGATGACAGTCGACGTGAGCCCGGTGCCTGCGTCGACATTCGAGTCGACAGCATCGCCGTTGCCGGGGGACCAGCTCGTGAAGGCGTACGTCGAACTTTGCTGCTGTGTGAGCGCGAATCGAATTTGGTACGCACCGGCTGCGCGCTCGTCGAAGACGTAGCGTCCATTGGCGTCCGTGATCGTGGAGGCAACGACAGCACCATCGTGGAGGAGCTCCACGGTCACTCCCGGAAGGACCTGTTCATCGCCTGTCTGAATGCCGTCGCGGTCCGCGTCGATCCACACGACGTCACCCACCGCATAGGTTGCATCCGGCTCGCTGACCGCGGCCGGGGCGGTGAACAGCACCACGTCGGCGGAGGTCCCATTCGGTTGTACTGTGATGCGAACGAGGCTGGTGGTGCGCTCGTAGCCTGCAGGCGCCACATCTTCGCGCAGCCAGTAGTTTCCAGCGGCTGTGACGACAGGTGTGCTCCCATCCGCGTGAACGATTCGACCACCGGACAGCATAAGGCCGTCGTCAACTACGCGCATCTCCGCGTCCAAGACCGAGAACCGCGACCCGGAATCGGTGACGAGCTTCGTTGTATCCGTGACGTCGCGGACGAGCAAGCTGAGCGGGTAGTCGTCCGTCGGTGTGATCGTGGCGCTGGTGGCTCCGATGCTGTTGGTGATACCGATGTTCACCTGCGGCGACGTGATTGTCACGGCGAAGTACAGGGTCACCGCCTGGTCGGCGGTCAACCGTCCCCGTTTCATCGTGACGGCGTTGGTGGTGTCGTCGTATTCAACAGTGATCCGTGAGCCCGGGACCGTGTACGGGTTGTCGGCTGTGGTGGCACCCGATGCCACGTTCTCCGGCGCGACAAATCCTTCGAACCTCACTCCGGCTGGCAGCACGTCGGCGACGTCTCGCACCATGTTGGAGAACGTTCCGTGAGGGATGAGCTCGATGCGGTAGACGAACCGGTCGCTCGCACGCTCAGCGCCTTGCGTGGTATCGACACGAAGGTTGCTGGTGAAGGTATCGTTCGCTGAGTCGTACACACGCTTCCTCACTTCGAGCTCGCTGCCGAAGCTCGTTGCTCTCGTTACCGATGACGAGGTGTAGGTCGTCTCCAAGCTCGAGCCTTCGTACCGTGCGGAGTTCGACACGTCGAGGGTCTGCTTTCCCTGCAGCACGTGCGTCGGCAGCGTGACGGTCACCGCCCACGCACTGAGGTGAGGTGCCGTTCCGGGGAAGGACGCGTTGGGCGCGATGACCAGATCGCCGGCGCCGTCGAGCCACGTATCGAAGTTCTTTGCCGTCAGCGGCTGGCCCCCGTAGGTCCCAGTGAGCGACTGCGCGATCTCGGGCAGTGTGTCCTCGGTGACGTCGAAGATCGAATGGTCGAGGGCATCCACGATCTGCGAGGAGGACGCGTCGCCGACGTTCGCTCCGATGCGGAAGGTGTAGGGCACCATCGCAGCACTGCCCGACGTCACTGTTACCGTCTTGGACGGAGCGGTCTTCGCGAACCGGGTGGGGTCATCAACGCCACCGTCCACGTTCTTCGGCACGATCACCGTTGTGGTGGCGCCGCGCGGCTCGTACCGGCCTGAAGCGTAGATGAAGTAGGTGTCATTGAAGAGGCGGTACTGGTCGTCGTACTGCGTTGTCTCGGCCTGGGTAGTAGGAAGAGATCGCACCTCCGCGCGTGCGTGGACAGTGATTCGTTTCGTGACGTCCTTGCCGATGTTGATGAACAGAGATGTACCGGACACCGCATAAGTGTTGATGTACTCGTCGGCCGCAATAGCGTCTTCGAGGTTTCCACCGAGCCCTGCGGCCGGGGCGAGCATTGTTTCGGTGCCGTCGTCGTTTACGAGCGTGACGAAGTCTCGAGCGTCGGTGAGCCACGCGGACTGCTCGGCGAGAGTGTCTCGGATGACGACGTTGCGCTCAAGAGCAGCGCGCGTGCCCTGGTACCCATCGAAGGCTGTCAGGTCGGCAGTGAGTGCATACGTGACCGGGAGGGCGGTGTCGAGGGTCGCACCGGGTGTGGCTGGCTTGTCGAGGGTCACGGTGGTCGGGTCTGCTGTCATGGCGAACGCGCCGGCGGTATTCGGCCGACCCTGTCCCTGCACATCTGCATATGCAGGCATCCACGCGGTGCGCGACTCGCCGTTTACCGTCACCTCGTTCGTGAACCGAATCTCGTACCGGCCGCCGTCGAGCTTGTCGACCGCGTCATACACTCGCTGGAAGTCATCGCGCACGGTCTCGACCGCAGACTCGGCGACGGTCGCCTGATACGTGAACGTGTAGACCGAGTTCGCTTCCGCATGAAACGCGTGTGTGAAGCTATCGCCCGAGATCTCGGGAAGAGCCGTCACCGGCGTGTTCGCCGGGTTGAGGCCGTCGGGATCTCGCACGACCTTCGAGGCAGTGAGCGAACCGTCGACATACGTAAGGCGAGGATCGAGCACGTCGTCCATCACGATGTCCCGCGCCTCGGTGCTGGACACGGTGACCGTGTACGGGATCTTCGTCGTCGTCGCAGCCGGGTCCATCACGATGGTCCCGTCAACGATGCTGTGCGGGATGGTGACCCAGGTGACGTTTTTCGTTACGCCGGTCTCTGTTGAGCGGGGTGAATCGCCGCGCTGGACGACGATGATTCGCTGAGTCGTCTGTTCGCCGGCGACACTCCACACTAGTTCTCGGGATTCGGACCGCTCCACGGTGTCCACCGTGAAGCTCAGGTCCAACACGCCCTGGTTGACGTCGGCCGGGAACGGGGCAGCGAAGGTCACGCGTAGTTGCCCGTCTCGAACTGCGAGCGACGTGACCGCCGTGTTACCCGCCGGGACGGTGAGGGCCTCGGGTGGGATGGTGATCCCCTCCGGGAGGGCGACGTCGACGACGGCGCCGTCGTCCATGTCCCCGTACCCGAGCTGGAACGCGTAGGTGTCGCCTTCGGTGAGGACGGGCAGCCCGTTGTGGGTCGAACTCGATTCGACGGGGAACACGGTCACTGTCCCGCCGGCCGCGTGTGCGGGTGCGCTGACTCCACCTACTGCGAGTAGCGCGACGATGACTCCCGCGACCCAGTTCCCGAAAATGTGCGCGCGCGAACGCTGCGCGATGCGCTCAGACATCGTCTCTCCCCTGACGATGCACGAGCACCTCGACTCAGGTCGTTGCTCGTGCTGCGCCGTTGCGGCGCTCCTCCGACCCAAAGATAGGGCCGATTTCCCGACCACTCTAGTTGCATGCGTCTGAATAAACCCTGAGCACGGACGCTGCCGCGATCACGGCTTACGCGTTGCGGGGCTGTGTTGCGCCGACCCGCGGTGTGCCCGCAGAGCCGGATTCAGATGCCTTTGAGTTGTCCGATGAACTCGTCCGCCATGTCCAGGTGGGTCGCGAGCTTGGCGCGACGCTCCCGGGCCTCGTCCATCGCGTCGGATAGCCGATCCCTGAGCTTCGGGTCTGATGGATGCACTCGCAGTGCGTCGACGATGTCGAGTAGCTCGCTCATCTCGTCCAGCGTGTACCCGAGTGGTTTCATGCGGCGGATGACCATGAGTCGTGCGACGTCCGTCTCGGTGTACAGGCGGAAGCCGCCCTCCGTGCGGGCGGACGGCGAGACGAGGCCGATGTCGTCATAGTGGCGAAGCGTACGGAACGACAACGAGGTCTGCTCGGCGACCTCGCCGATACGCATTGTTCGCTGTTCATTCATCTCGCGTCCCTCAATGAATCGCTCTCAAACCTCACGTTACGTTAGAGTCTGTCGTGAGGGTGCGGACCTCGCACTCGACCACCATTCTTCCGTGTCGGGCTGACCGACACCTGCGCACTGATGCGCTTTCCGACGCCCACCTCGTGGGCCCAGAGCCCGAGGAGGGCCTTTGACTGCAGTGACCCCGCGCCGCGAGACCGCGTCCGGCTACCGCATCGAACCAACGGTGATGCAAGCGCTCAAGAACCCGCGCCTGCTCACCCGTGAGGTGCTCGCCGGCCTCGTGGTGGCTCTCGCGCTCATCCCCGAGGCCATCGCCTTCTCCATCATCGCGGGCGTCGACCCGCGGGTGGGTCTGTTCAGTAGCTTCGTCATGGCCGTCGCTATCGCATTCCTCGGCGGCCGACCGGCGATGATCACCGCGGCCACCGGAGCCATCGCGCTCGTCATCGCGCCGGTCGCACGTGACCACGGCATGGATTACTTCATCGCCACTGTGCTGATGGGTGGCGCAATTCAGATCGTGCTCGCCGTGCTGGGGGTGGCAAAGCTCATGCGCTTCATTCCGAGATCGGTAATGGTCGGATTCGTGAACGCGCTCGCGATCCTCATCTTCGTTGCCCAGCTGCCGCAGCTGTTCGACGTGCCGTGGCTCGTCTATCCGCTCGTCGCGGTCGGACTTCTGATCCTCTTCCTTATGCCTAAGGTCACGAAGGTCATCCCGGCGCCCCTGGTGACCATCGTGCTCCTTACCGCCGCGGTCGTCATCTTCGGTTGGAGCGTCCCGAATGTCGGCGACCAGGGGGAGCTTCCTCAGAGCCTTCCGGAGCTGTTTATCCCGAACGTGCCACTCACCCTCGAGACGCTGGGGATCATCGCCCCGTACGCGCTGGCGATGGCCGTGGTCGGTCTTCTCGAGTCCCTCATGACCGCCAAGCTCGTCGACGACATCACTGACACCCACTCGCCGAAGACGCGAGAGGCCTGGGGTCAGGGAGTCGCGAACATGCTCTCGGGCGCCTTCGGCGGCATGGGTGGCTGCGCCATGATCGGTCAGACCATGATCAACGTCAAGGCGTCGGGTGCTCGTACCCGCATCTCGACGTTCCTCGCCGGTGTCTTCCTGCTCGTCCTCGTGCTCGCTCTCGGTGACATCGTGGCGATCATCCCGATGGCGGCACTTGTCGCGGTCATGATTCTCGTCTCGGTCGCGACCTTCGATTGGCACAGCATCCGTCCCGGGACACTACGGCGCATGCCCAAGAGTGAGACCGCCGTCATGCTGATCACCGTCATCGCTACGGTCTGGACGCACAACCTCGCCATTGGCGTCGTTCTGGGCGTCATCGCTGCGATGGTGATGTTCGCGCGGCGTGTCGCGCACTTCGCCAGCGTTACTCGCACCGTGGACGACGACGCGGCGGTAGCTCGCTATGTCGTCGACGGCGAGCTCTTCTTCGCTTCGAGCAACGACCTCACCACCCAGTTCGAGTACGTGGAAGACCCGGCCCGGATCGAGATCGACATGAGCCGCTCTCACGTCTGGGACGCGTCCACCGTCGCTGCTTTGGACGCGGTCGTGACCAAGTATGAGCGCCAAGGGAAGACGGTGGCGATCACCGGGCTGAACGACACCGCGGCGGCGCTACAAGCACGCTTGACCGGAACGCTCACCGGCCACTAGCGACGACGCGCTTCCCGCGGCGCACGTTCTGCGCGAGTACCGGGGAGCTCGCGTGGGGTGGGGGACCCGAACTCCTACCGGTTGGGACTCTTCTCCCAGGGGGCGAGAAGAGTCCCAACACTTCTCAGCGGAGAACTGGGAAGCTGCACTTCGCGAGACTCTCCCTCGCGCGTCCCAGGCTGCGGCGGTAATCAATCGCGTAAGCGAGGAGAATGACGTGATGCGCCTGAGTATTCCGAGCCCCGACCCGTCATGGGCAAGCTTCCCATTGGGTCCGCTGACGATCCATGCCTACGCGCTCTGCATCATCGCCGGCATCGTCCTCGCTGTCGTAGTGACCGACCGTCGGCTGCGGGCGCGAGGTGTTCCGCCCTGGACCGTCATTGACATCGCGCTGTGGGTCGTGCCGCTCGGCATCGTGGCCGCACGGTTTTACCACGTGTTCACCCACGTAGGCGACTACTTCTACCCTGGGGCCGACCCGTGGGCGATCTTCGCCATTTGGGACGGCGGGAATGCCATCTACGGATCCCTCATCGGCGGAGCAGTCGGCGCTTACATCGGCTGCCGGCGCGCGAACGTTCGCTTCTGGGCCTTCGCGGACGCGCTCGCGCCGGGGCTCCTCTTAGCGCAAGCCACGGGCCGGATCGGGAACTACTTCAATCAGGAGCTCTTCGGTCTCCCGACCACCCTTCCTTGGGGCCTCGAGATCTCTTCCTCGTCTTCGATGTTCCCCGATGGACTCCCGGAGGGAACGCTCTTCCACCCATTGTTCCTCTACGAGATCGTGTGGAACGTTATCGGGGCGACGGTGATCGTTCTTCTCGAGCGACGTGTTCGGCTGGGCTGGGGGCGCAGCTTCGCCGTCTACTTGATCTGGTACGGAATCGGTCGCAGTTTCCTCGAAGCCATCCGTATCGACCCGACCAGCGACGCTCCCCTCGGCATCCCCGCCAACATCTGGGCGTCGTTCGCGGTCATCGCGCTCGGCGTCGCGATCTTCGTTGTTCAGACGGTGCGGCATCGGGACACATCGGACCAGTCAGCGTTCCTTCAAGAGCCCGCTCAATCCGAGGGCGACGACGCGGCGCTCATCGCGCTGCATCACGAGTAGTTGTTCGGAGGTCTCGGACCGCGTGCCGGCTAGCGACCGCCCCGAGAGCGGACCTACCCTGCGCTGTACGCCATCGCTACAAGCACGGTTCGCGTGCGGGCGAGCGTAGTAATGGGGGAGAGCGGATCAGGCGAGGGTGAGGAACAACTTTTCGAGCTCCTCGGCGGTGGGGCCGTCCGGATTTCCGGGGTCCGCCAGGCAGTCCTCAAGTGCAGTTGCAACAACGACGAAACCCGCGCGATTGAGGGCATGGGTGACCGCGGCGAGCTGAGTGACAACGTCACGGCACGTCGCTTCGGCTTCCACCGCGGCGATGACCGCATCGAGCTGACCGCGCGCGCGGCGCAGACGATTCAATACCTTGCGTTGAGCGGCCTGATTGTCAACGGTCATGAGGTTGGGCCTTTCGGTTGATGAGTGTCGGTAGGTCAGCGATGTAGCGCCCGTCCGGGTAAGGGATCATCGTGTGCTTACCTTGTGAACACGATCCGTAGGGTGTTGAGCTGATGCTCCCGGGCACCAGCCCGTCACTGCGATGAATCCCATGCCTACGGACACGGACACGGCGGCGACGGCGACGGCTGGCGCTGCGGAGTAACCGAGCGCCACGGCGAACGTGCCGACAAGCATGACAACCACGCCGCGGGCGATCTGCTCCGCCGGTCGTGCGGAGCATGTCAACCCGCCCGGGATGTTCTCAGCCATGAACAAATTCCGGCACGACCAAGACATCGTCAGCGCGATCCTGAAGGATGCTGCGAAGCGTTGTCATACCGCCGGACAGCGAGGCCGAATCGAACCCGTTCTGCGCAAGAACCCGGTGTGCAATCGCGGATCGCACTCCCGATGCGCACATCACTCGCACCGGGCGCCCGTTCGCAGCGTCCCGCACCTCGTAAAGGCGCTCGCGCAGCGAGGTGTGCGGGATGTGGAGCGCTTCGGGGACAATCCCCGTGGCCACTTCCGCGTCGGTCCGCACGTCAAGAATGAGCGCTGTCGAACGAACAAGGTCCAAATCCCGGGCATCCCAGAGAGTCAGCGTCCCGTCGAGGACGTTGGAACCGAGCATCCCAGCGAGGTTAAGAGGATCCTTCGCTTGACCGTATGGCGGGGCGTAAGCCAAATCGAGGTCGATGAGGTCATCTATGCGCATGTGGTTGCGAAGGGCGGTAGCGATCACGTCGATGCGCTTGTCCACGCCGTCGGTTCCGGACGCCTGAGCTCCCAGGATGGCTCCATCGTTCTCCCGGATGTGGACCGTCAGGTGCACTGCGGTCGCTCCGGGGAAGTATCCCGCGTGTTGGTTCGGGTGCAAGTGCAGGGTCTGGAAGGGGATTCCGGCTTGCTCAAGGGACGCGCGGTTGGCGCCGGTCATCGCGGCGGTCACCTCGCCCACGCGCACGATAGCTGTGCCCAACGGGGTGGGGATGGCGCGCGCGCGTTCCGGTCGCAAGATGTGGTCGGCGACGAGGCGCCCGGCCCTGTTGGCGGGGCCGGCGAGCGCAATGGGGCGCTTGACGCCGGTAACGGGGTCCGTGCTCGCGGTGGCGTCGCCCACCGCCCATACCTGCGGGAGGGAGGTGCGGCCGTGCTCGTCGATGATGATCGCGCCCCGTTCGCAGGCGATTCCGGCCTTCTCGAAGGGCGCCGTGTCCGGGCGCACTCCGACTGCGAGTACGACTAGATCAGCGTGAACGAGTGTGCCGTCTTCGAGCTCGACCGTGTCGCCGACGTCATCAGCGGTGATGCGCTGTGCTGCAACACCGGTGCGAACATCGACGCCCAAGCGACGCAGCTCTTGCGTCACAGGCCATGCGTGCTCATCGTCAAGGGGCGGAAGAACGTGCGGTGCGAACTCGACGAGAGTCGTCGAGATACCGTTCAGGGCAAGAGCTTCAGCCGCTTCCACGCCGATGAAGCCGGCGCCGAGGACGACCGCGTTGCGAACTCCGGCCTCTACCTCCGCTCTAAGAGCGATAGCGTCCTCCACCGTCCGCAGCGTGCGCACTCGTGCAGAATCCAAGCCGTCGATGTCCGGGCGAGCAGCATACGCACCGGGGGAGAGGACGAGTGCGTCGTAGCTGATCCGGTGTTCCCCAGCATCGGTAAGGACGAGTACTTCCTGCACTCGTGCATCGAGACCGACGACGTCGTGCCGCACACGGATGTCGAGGTTCAGACTTGCTTTCAGCCGTTCCGGAGTTTGGACGAGAAGGTTCTCCTGCTCGGTGATCTCTCCACTGACGTAGTACGGCAAGCCACAGTTGGCGAAAGACACGTGGTTGCCGCGTTCCAGCACGATGATCTCAGCGGACTCATCCAGTCTGCGAGCTCGAGCGGCGAAACTCATGCCCCCGGCGACACCTCCGACGACGACAATCTTCATCAGGAGGCATCCTTCGTCTGCTCGGCCAAACGCGCTCGCACGAGATCCATATCAAGGCCCTGAACGGCGTCGACGACCTGATTCAGTCCGGCCGCGGGTAGGGCGCCGGGATGGCTAAACACGAGGATGCCGTCGCGGAATGCCATCAGGGTGGGAATCGAAGAGATTTGGAAACCAGCCGCGAGTTCGCGCTGCATCTCGGTGTCGACCTTGCCGAACGCGACCTCGGGGTACGCCTCTGAGGCGGCTTCGAACACCGGCCCGAACATGCGGCACGGGCCACACCATTCTGCCCAGAAGTCGAGGAGGACGACGCCGCCGGTGCTGAGTGTCTCGGCCAGATTCTCTTTCGTGATTTCCACTGTTGCCATGACGCAACAATATACCCCCGGGGTATATTGTCGCGTCCATCGAAGGGCGCCGTGCGGTCACTACCGATCTCTCGCCGGTCGCCGTTTCGCCCGCGCTTTCCGCAAGTCCTGGCTGAGCGCCAGGAGGGGGAGTGACCTCCCCCTCCCTTTCACTCAGCGGTGCAGGCTGCACCTCTAGGTCCCGGGTCAAAGGTCGCGAGGACCCGGGAAGATCAGACGTCTGCCAACGTTGTTGTGCCTGCGGGGACGGGCGCGTCCTGCCCGAGGGGGATGCGGATCGTCACAGGAGCCATGACCTCATTCACCGCGTATGTTCCCGCGAACATCTCGGAACCAGCGGCGGTCAGATTCGCAGGGGCGTCCAACCACATGAGGACGTCATCATCGTGAGTCTGCGCAGGCAGATCGATCTGACACAACTCGTCACGTGCACCGTCGATACCGTTGATGAGGATCGCGGTGTCTCGAGTGACGCGGATGAGCGGGCTGCCAAGGGTGACAGCGAGCAGTCCGCGATGAGCGATGAACCGAACCTCACCGCCGAACTGCAAGTCCAAGCCAGCCGGCGTCCGGCTGACCGATGTCAGTGGGAAGTAGAACTGACCGTCCCGGGTGACCGATGCTCCCTCGCCCCAGCGGATAGAGCCGTCCGGCATGCTGCGAATGTATTGAAGGAAAGAGTCCTTGACACTCCAAGCGAAACCCAGGTCGGCTCGGGCGTCGAATCGAGGTGGGTTCATGGTTACCTCCTTGGTCAAGGTTGCGGGGGCTCGATGCCCCCGCAACAACGTCGGTCAGGCCGCGAGGACCTGTTCGACAGCGGCGCTTTCAATCCCGAGAGCTTCGCCGACTGCCGCGTTCGTGAGGACGCCCTCGTGAGTGCTGAGGCCGCGAGCGAGAGACGCATCGGCGGCCAGGGCCGCTCGCCATCCCTTGTCAGCGACAGCCAGAGCGTAAGGCAGGGTTGCGTTCGTCAGAGAGATAGTCGACGTACGGGGGACGGCACCCGGCATGTTGGCCACGCAGTAGTAGATAGCGTCGTGAACGGGGAACGTGGGGTCATCGTGGGTGGTGGGGCGGGAACCCTCAAAGCACCCGCCTTGGTCGATGGCGATGTCCACGAGGACGGAGCCGGGGCGCATGCGCGCCACCATTTCGTCGGTGACGAGCTTGGGAGCACTGGCTCCTGGGATAAGGACAGATCCGATGACGAGGTCGGCGTCTTCCACCGCTGCAGCGATGGTGTACGGGCTTGAACGCAGAGTTGTGACCCGCCCGTCGAAGCGGGCTTCGAGCGCGCGCAGTCGCCCGAGGTTCACGTCGAGCAGCGTAACTTCCGCTCCGAGCCCCAGCGCCATCGCAGCCGCGTGTTCGCCCGCCACGCCGCCGCCAATGATGACGACCTTGCCTTTCGGGGTGCCAGGGACGCCACCGAGGAGAAGCCCCCGACCACCTTGGGACCGCATGAGCTGGTTCGCGCCCACCTGGGTTGAGAGCCGACCCGCGACCTCCGACATCGGCGAGAGCAGCGGAAGGCTGCGGTCGGGAAGCTGCACGGTCTCGTAGGCAATGGCCGTCGTGCCGCTGTCGAGCAGGGCCCGCGTCAGTGGGGCGTCCGCGGCGAGGTGCAAGTACGTGAAGAGGATCTGATCCTCGCGCATGAGCGCGTACTCGCTGCGGATAGGCTCCTTGACCTTCAGGATCATGTCCGCTTCTGCCCAGACCGACTCCGCGTCAGGGATGAGCTCGGCGCCAGCGTCTGCGTACTCGTCGTCGGAGAACGCGCTACCGACACCAGCTCCGGCTTGGACGAGGACGCGGTGCCCGTGCGCCGCGAGTTCAGCGACGCCGGCAGGTGTCGCCGCGACACGGTTCTCATTGTTCTTCACTTCGGTGGGAACGCCAATGATCATGTGATTCTGCTTTCTCTGCTGATGTTGTGAATTGAAGATCTAGATGGGCAGCGACGGGTCGTCGACGCCGACGACACGACGCCCCTGATAGAAGGCGACGCCTTGAGCCGGGCCGTGACCGCCCACCCCGGACATCCCCCAGAAGGTTTGCTGTGATTCCCCCGCCAAGTCGGCCATCTTGGTGCCGTTCACCCTGACCTCGCCCGCGAGAAGACGCGCTCCGACGTGCAACGCTTCCTCCTCATCTGCGCCGAATACGAAGGCGTCCAATCCTCCGCCGGCGGAGTTGGCGTCGGAGATGGCGTCAGCGACGTCGTCGTAGGAGTGCACAGTGACCGCCGGGCCGAACAGTTCCTCCGAAGCTGCGGCTGCAGGAAGACCCGTGATCACGGCCGGGGTGAAGAACCAGCCATCGGCCGTCGGCCTCGTTCCGATGCGGCGCACCGTCGCGCCTCGTGATTCGTGTTCAGCGATGGAGACCTCGAGGCGGTCCCGATGTGCTTCGTAGGCAAGAGGCCCGAGGTCGCAATCGGGATCGAGCGAGTGGCGGATCCGAACGCGCTCCGCCTCGGTGATGAGCGCTTCTGTGAGCGCGTCATGCAAGGATTTCGGTACGAGGATCTTGCCGGGTGCTTCGCACCACTGCCCGTTCAAGCGCGTCATGCCGGCGACAAGGTCGGTGGCGGTTCTCTCCACATCGGCGTCATCGAGGACGACGGCGGGATTGTTTGATCCGAGCTCAAGTTGCACGTTCGCGAGAGACTCAGCTGCCGCGCGGGCGACGGCTCGGCCTGCGGCGAGACCTCCCGTGAAGGTGATGACACGAACCCGGGGATCCGAAGTAAGCGCGCTGCCCACCATCGCGCCGCCGTGAACCAGCTGCAGGGATGCGGCGGGGAGGCCGCGGGCATCCATTACCTGGACGAACAACGCGAAGGCGATCTGCGCTCCTGCCGGCGTCCACTCCGATGGCTTCAGTATCGAGGGGGAGCCCGCGCCGAAGGCCGCGGCGAGCTTGGAGACAGCGACGAAGGTCGGCGCGTTCCACGGCGCGAGAATCAGAGTTGGCCCCAGGGAACGGTTCAGCAGGCGGACGGTGCGGCCGGATGCAGACAAATTCTTACCGTCTCCGACGTTCAGCACCTCAGCGGCCAGTGACCGTACCCGTGCCCCGAGTGAGCCCGCCAGCATGCGGGTCGTGGAGAGAGGATTGCCTGTGGACAGCGAGTCCTGCAGCGCGATGTCCTCGGCTGCGTCATCGAGAAGTTTCGCCCACTCTCCGAGGGCTGCAGCGCGTGATGCGGGGCCCACGTCGTCGAGGGTCTGAGCGTTGAACAAACGGTCTGCCGCGGTGATGGCGGCTGTCACCGATTCCAGGGAGCTCTCCCGCTGTGGGCCACGTCGCGCACCGGTGTTCGGGTCGTGAAGCGAACCGATTTCGTGGTCCGGTACGACCCAGCGGCCATCGATCCAGGATCGTGTCTCGACGACCGGTACTGACTCCGTCACATCGTTTCCTCTCATTCGAATGACACCACCGTGCGGATGGTCCCGGGGGAGCGCATCGCTTGCAGCCCTGCGTTGATATCGGAGAACGGAATGACGGATGTCACCATCGCGCGCAGGTCGAGGACGCCGCGCTCGTACTGCTCGACGAGCAGCGGCACGTCTGCGAGAAACTGGTTGGCTCCCATGTAGGCGCCCTGGATGCGGCGGTCACCTTCGATGAGAGCGCCGGCGTCGATGCTGATGCGCTTGCCGGCAGGCATGAGTCCGAGAATCGTGGCAATGCCGCGAGGTGCAAGCAGATCGAAAGCAAGCTCGGCAGTCTCCGGTCGTCCTACCGCTTCGAACGAACGCGTCACCCCTTCCGGGGCGATCTCGCGCACAGCGTCGATGACCTCCTGCGCTGGTCCGGACACCACGACATCCGTCGCGCCAACCTCGGCGGCCAGCAGCAGCTTCTCAGGGTGTAGATCGATGGCGATGATTCGCTGCGCCCCGGACATGCGAGCCGCCTGGACGACGGCCATACCGACGCCGCCGCATCCAATGACGGCGACGGTGTCACGGGGGCCCACCCGTGCGCCATGCGTGACCGCACCGACGCCGGTGCTGATGCAACAGCCGAGGAGACAAGCGACATTGAGGCTAACAGCGTCTGGAACCACCGCGAGGGAGGCTTCATCGAGCACGAACGCCTCAGCGAATGTTCCCATTCCGCCCAGCATCGACACGGGCGCACCGTCTTCGGTTTCCAGCTTCGGCCGGTCCCGATAACGGCGCTGCATCGTCCTTTCGCAAAGCGTCGCGTGACCGGCCACGCAACTCGGGCACGACCCGCAGTTGGGGGTAACGGTGGCGACGACCCGGTCCCCGATCTTCACTCGGTTCACGCCGGGCCCGACACGCTCGACGACACCGGCGACCTCATGTCCGAGGACGGCTGGCAGGTCCATGGGGAGGGTGCCGTCTGCGTAGTGCAGGTCGCTGTGACACAGGCCGATGGCGCCCGTCCGCACTAGCACCTCACCATGGAGTGGCTCATCGAGGAGCAGCGTGCGGTGTTCGAGTGGCGCGCCGGGGGCGTGCAGTACCGCGGCGCGGACCGGTAGTCGTGCCATGCGACATCCTCCTTGGAGCTCTTCAATGGGCTTCCAAGGAATACTCACGCTCATGCTCGGCCTCAGCGCGGTGCAATCGGCACCGCATTCATCTCGACGATGTGCGTCGCGCACATGTCCGCTCAGGCCTCTTGTGCTGCAGTGTGTGATAGCCCATCTTTGCGTCTGAAGGAGCACTCATGACCGATAGCACCACATCTCGCCGCCCCCGTCTGCTTGTCATTCAGCCCGATGTGAAGGCGGACCTGGAGCGGCTCGGCGAGTGGATCGCCGAGGAAGGTGTCGATGTCTCTGTGGTGCGTCCGTACGACGGAGATGACGTTCCCAGCCTCGATAACGTGGACGGACTCGTGGTCCTCGGCGGCGGCATGGGGGCGATGGATGTGCACGAGTTCCCGTGGCTCGAGGGCATCAAGGAGCGGCTGCGCGAAGCCGTGGCCACGGAGCTGCCCACCCTCGGGATCTGTCTCGGCGCACAGCTACTGGCCGATGCCACAGGCGGACACGTTCGCCGCGGCGAGGCTGGCCTGGAGAGCGGCGTCGTCGCCGTAGATTGGGCGCCGGCGGCCGAGGACGATCCGCTCGTGGCCGGACTCCCTCGCCCGCTGCTTGCCGGCGCGATGCACTTTGATGGCATCGTGAGCTTGCCCGAAGACGCGGTACTGCTGGGCACGGGGGAGAAGTATCGTCATCAGGTGTTCCGCCTCTCGTCCGCGTGGGGGGTGCAGTTCCATCCAGAGATCTCTCCAGCGCGCTTCGAAAGCTGGCGTTCCCTGATCCCAGAGGAGCACCGCTCGGCCTATGACTCCCAGACGGAGGAGTTCAAGTCCTCCGACTCCGCTGTGAAGGAAGGATCGAAGGCCCTCGCCGAGCGCTTTGCGAACATCGTTCGCACCCGGGCAGAGGGTGGCGGGGCTCTGCCCGCCAACACGGGCGTCTGATCCATAGGCGGGGCGCACATACGGGTGCCTCGACATGGGCGTAGGGGACACTCCGCGCGGTCTCAAGCCTCAGTAGCTTTCCGCACATCCCGATTGAGTGAACGACGCCGTTCACAGCGTTCAGGTCTCTTGAACGGGAGTATCCACGTTTCAGGCAACATGCACTGAGAGGCATACCCGAATGGCGACAAACTCCACACGGCGGGCGACCGCGGAAGTCTCAACGGACCTGCTGAAAGGCTCGATCCGGTTCTTCACCATCGTCCTGATGGTCACCGCGGCGGCGGCGCCACTGGTGGTGGTATCCACCTATATCCCGATCTCGTTCGCGAACGGCGCAGGGATGGCGACGGCGCTTACTTATGTTGCAGCCACCCTGATTCTGCTCGTCTTCGCAGTGGGCTTCGCCCAGATGGCGAAGCGGATCACCGCTGCGGGTGCGTTCTACAACTACACGACGCAAGGCCTCGGCCGACCGATTGGGCTGGGCGCGGGGTGGACGGTCATGCTCGCCTACAGCATGATCGTGCCCGCCATCAGTGGCGGATTCGGGTATTTCACCTCGGCGATGCTGGAGAACTACTTCGGGTGGGCTGTCCCGTGGTGGGTGTGCAGCGTCGCAGGTGTCATCCTGATGTTCGTGATCTCGTACTTCAAGGTCACCCTCACCGGCAAGATCCTCGGTGTGGCCCTCGGTCTCGAAGTCCTCGTGGTGTTCTTCGTCGCGACCGCGGTCATCGTGCAGGGCGGCGCCCAGGGGCAGATGCCAGAGGTATTCAACCCGGCAGGATGGTTGGCAGCGCCAGCCATCGGTATCGGCTTCTTCTTCGCGTTCTGGTCGTGGATCGGCTTCGAGACCACGGCGATCTACGGAGAGGAGACCACCGACCCGAAGCAGTCTGTGCCTCGAGCAACGTACATCGCTGTGATCACCCTGGGCGTGTTCTACAGCTTCGCGGCCTACGCCGGAATCGTCGGATTCGGTGATCAGACCATGGAGCAGGCCGGAAGCCTCGTCGGCGACTATTACTTCGTCCTCGCCGACATGTACACATGGCATTTCATGCGGGTGCTGATGGACTTCCTCGTCATCACCGGTTTCTTTGCGTGTGCGTTCGCCTTCCACAACAACGCCTCCCGGTATTTCTTCTCCATGGGGCGCGACCGCATCCTGCCCGCAGCTCTCGGACGTACGCACGACAAGCACAAGTCGCCCTATGTGGCTAACGGAGTCCAGGCGGCCATCGCGGTCGTCGTCATCCTTCTCTTCGCTCTTGGCGGCGCGGATCCGCTTCTGCAATTGGGAGGCTGGTTGCCGATCTTCTGCACCGCCGGCGTTGTTTTCGTGCAGTTGCTGGTCTCGCTCGCTGTCATCTTCTACTTCAACCGTGTTGGCCGTTCCGGCCCCGGCGCAACGTGGAAGACGCTCGTCGCCCCCGCTATCGGTGTCGTCGCACAAGCCATCGTCCTGGTACTGCTTGTCGTCTACATCCCATTCCTTGCCGGCGCGGACGTGGTGGTCGTGAATCTGATTCCGCTGTACGTTCTGCTCATCGCCCTTGCTGGCGTCGTCTACGCCCTCTATCTGCGCAAGCGCCGACCGGAGGAATATGCCCGGATTGGCAAGATCTACGACGAGGAGGAGCTGCCCGACGCGCTCGATGCCACGGTCGGAGGAGAAGCTCCCGCTCGACACTGAGCACCGGTCATGACGACGCCCGAGCGAGGCCACAGCCTCGCTCGGGCGTCGTCGTTTCCCAACGCGGGATCCCCGTACGGCGTGCACCGCGAAACTAGGAACGATGTGCGCGGCGCACATATCGAGGCGTTAGCAGCGCCGATAGCCTCGCTGCACGCTCTTCATACTCACCATCAATGCAAGCTGGAAGGCAGGGCACATGAACAATGAGGTTCTGATCGAAGATCCGAAGCGCTACGTCGAGGAGTTCGTCGCCGAGCACGGGATCAAGGTCATCAAGATCGGTGCACCCGACATCGACGGCCTCTGGCGTGGCAAGCGCCTGTCTGCGAAGTACTTCGTCGAGTCCGCGTACGAAGTCGGAACGAACATCTGCAACATCCTTTTCGGTTGGGACATCGAGGATGCAAGCATCCCGAACCTCACCTTCACTGGCTGGCACACCGGCTACCCCGACGTGAACCTGCGGCCTGACCTGACGACCCTCCGACTCGTTCCCGGTGAGCCGGGCGTCGCATCGGTTATCTGCGACCTGCACAACCCCGATGGCACTCCATTGGAGCAGTCGCCTCGGGGCGTATTGCGGCGTGTCGTCGACCGCGCTGTAGCCCTCGGGTACACCCCGATCTGCGCGTACGAATTCGAGTTCTACCTGTTCGAGGGGACTCCTCGTGAACTCGCACGCCGCAACTGGCGAGACCTTGAGCCGATCACCAATGGCAACCACACGTACAGCGTCTATCGAGACTCGGGCACCGAGTACGTGATCGGCCTCATCCGCGACCAATTGGCGGAGCAGGGCGTGTTCATCGAGGCGAGCAACAGCGAGCATGGCGCAGGCCAGTTCGAAGTCAACATCCATTACGGTGACGCCATCCAAGCCGCCGATAGCGCGCTTCTCCTCAAGCACACCGTCAAGGAGATCGCTGCAGCGCACGGAATGACCGCGTCCTTCATGGCCAAGGTCAACCCGGGGCAGGCGGGCTCGTCGGGCCACGTGCACCAGAGCCTGGTTAGCGCCGAGGACGAGGACGCACTCTTCGCAAATCCGACGACGCCTGGTGAGCTGAGCAGCATCGGGAGCGCGTACCTCGCCGGACTCGTCGCCGGCTCCCGCGACTTCACCGCCCTATACCTGCCGACCGTCAACTCTTACAAGCGAGTCGAAGGCGGGCAGTGGGCGGGATCCAGCGCCACATGGGGTGTGGACAACCGCACCGTCGCCATCCGCAGCATCCCGTCCGCAGGTGCTGCCGCCCGTGTAGAGAACCGCATTGCGGGAGCAGACGCCAACCCCTACCTGGTCCTCGCCGCCAACATCGCCTCCGGTCTCAGCGGGCTGGAGAAATCACTCACCCCGCCGGCGGCAGTGACTGGCAACGCGTACGAGCAAGACGGCAACGCCGCTCTCCGTCTGCCGCACACGCTGGAAGCAGCTACCGCTGTCTTCGCGGACAGCGACCTGGCGAAGGAGTACTTCGGTGAGGAATTCGTGCGCCACTACACGGAGACCCGCCAGTGGGAGGTGCAGCAGTTCCACAAGGCTGTCACCGATTGGGAGACCTCCCGCTACCTCGAGCACATCTGATCCACAACGAGCCAAGAAAGAGAACGAATATGGGAAATCGACTTGAAGGACGTTTCGCCGCGGTCACGGGAGCCGCATCTGGCAATGGTCGCGCCATCGCAGAGAAGCTCCTCGACGAGGGGGCGTCGCTCGCTGCAATCGACCTGAACTTGGAGGCTCTCGAATCCGTGTTCGGCGGACGAGACAACGTCATCAACATTCAGGCGAACGTCGCCGATGAGGACAGCGTTCGCGCCGGCTTCGCGAAGGTCGCCGACGAGTTCGGGCGCCTCGACGTACTGGTCAACAACGCTGGCATTGTGAAGTTCGGCACTTTTGAGGAGCTGTCCGTCGCGGAATGGGATCAGGTGTTCGCCGTGAACTCCACCGGTCCGTTCATCGTGTCCCGCGAGGCGTACAGTCTCCTGCGAGCGGGCGAAGGCGACCACACGCGTTCCATCGTGAACATCACCTCGGTGGAAGCGCACATCGTCATCTCCTCGAGCGGCCACCCCCAGATCCACTACAACGCTTCCAAGGGCGCCCTCCTGCAGCTGACTCGCGCCCTGGCTGTCGAGGCCGCTTCCTCGGGCATCCGAGTCAACGCCGTGGCCCCGGGGTTCATCGAAACGCCGTTCACGGCGGAGGCGCTCGGAAAGGAAGAGGTGCGCAACTGGCTGCTCGAGCGCACCCCGATGGGGCGAATCGGCAAGCCCGAGGACGTCGCCAACGGCGTGGCATTCCTCGCCTCGGACGAGTCGAGCTGGGTGACCGGTACGACTCTGTTCGTCGATGGTGGTTGGACGATCTACTGATGCCTCGCCCACTCATCGCAGTCACCGCCGACCGGAGCGTGCAGCAATCCGCGTTCGGTCCACGGGACTCCACACTCCAGGTTCTCAGTTACGCCGAGGCCGTGGTTTCTGCGGGCGGCCGGCCAGCAATCCTTCCGGCGACGGAGACGATCCCCGAGGACCTGCTCGACGGCTTCGATGCGCTCCTTCTCACAGGCGGCGGCGACCTGTCGCCGGAGATGTACGGGCAGGCCCCGGATGAGACCGTTTACGGGGTCAGCCCGTTTCGGGACCGATTTGAGACAGCCCTCGTCCGAGACGCCCGCGAAAGGGGCCTGCCGATCCTGGCAATCTGCCGCGGCCTGCAGCTCATCAACGTCCTGCGCGGCGGCACGCTTATCCAGCACCTAGACGGTCACTGGCAGACCCGCCCCTCGAACGAAGCGGATCACGAGATCGCCGTCGAGCCGACCTCTCTCCTCGCGGGCATCGTCGGAGAGCGTATGGCTGTGAACAGCTATCACCACCAGGCAGTGGCGCGTCTTGGTGAGGGGCTGACAGTGACCGCTCGTGCAGGTGAAGTGGTCGAGGCGTTCGAAGACCCGTCCGCGAACCTCATCGCGGTGCAATGGCACCCCGAGCATCTTTTCCTTACCTCACCAGACAACCATGCTCTGTTCGACGACCTCGTTCGCCGGGCGAGCGCGTATACCGAAAGGAAACCGGCTCATGTCTGACAACGAGACCCTCGCGGAATTCGACTTCCACGGCAAGGCCCTCGACACGATCTTTGATGACTACGCCAAGATGCATGAGTCGAAGCCGGTCGGGCACAGCTCGAAGTACGGCGGGTTCTGGTACATCTCCAAGAGCGAAGACATCTTCGATGCGGAGCAGGACCCCGAGACGTGGTCTGTAGGTCCGTCGATGCTGTTGCCATCGTTCGGCACGGAGATGCCCCTCATCCCAATCGACATTGACCCGCCCACGCACGCGGGATTTCGCAAGCTGCTGCTTCCGATGTTCACTCCGATGGCAATCAACAAGCTCGAACCAGGGATGCACACCACCGCCATCGAGTTGTCGGACCAGGTGAAGTCGGCATTCGCGGATAGCGATGTCGTCGACGTGTCTGCTCTCTTCGCTCGTCCATACCCGACGATCATCTTCAGTCGGCTCGCAGGGTACCCAGAACAGGACTGGCCTCTCTTCGACCAGTGGATCGATGACATCATCTACGAGCGGACGAAGTCGCCCGAGAAGGCCAAAGCCGCGGGGGACGACCTCGTCGCCTACGTGCAGCGTCTCATCGACGACGGGCGCGCCGGCAAGGCACTCGACGGCATCACCGGCGAGCTGCTCAACGCAACAATCGACGGGCGACCGCTGACAGATGACGAGCTGGTCTCGTACGGGTATCTGCTGTTCCTCGCGGGCCTGGACACCACAGCCTGGGCGATCCGCTCCTCGCTGTGGTACCTCGCGCGCAACAAGGAGGCCCAGGCACTTCTGCGTCGCGAGCCCGACCGAATCATGGATGCCGCTGAGGAGTTCCTTCGCACGCTGTCGCCCGTTCAGGCGATGGCGCGCACCGCCAAGCAGGACACCACGGTTCGAGGGCAGGAGATCAAGGCTGGCGAGCGCGTGGTGCTGGTGTTCGGTGCCGGCAACCGGGATCCGGAGATCTACGACAACCCGAACGAGATCGACATCACTCGAGAAAACAATCGGCACCTCGCTTTCGGCGGCGGAATTCATCGTTGCCTGGGATCGAACCTCGGGCGCAAGGAAGTCGTGATCTCGCTTGAGCACTTCCTGGCGACTATCCCGGAGTTCGAGTTGGCCGAGGACGAGCCCTGGCATGGCGTCGGGCCGCTGCGGTTGCGCCTGTCGGGAGGTGAGTGACTTGACGAAGATCTGGGTGGATCCGGCGCGCTGTCAGGGGCACGCGCGATGCTTCATGATCGCTCCCGAGACCTTCTACATCGACGATGAGGGGTACGGACACGTAGTGGAAGGACGGGAGGGTGCTTTCGAGGAGGAGAACACGCGAAAGGCCATCCGAAACTGCCCTGAGCGCGCCATCAAGCTCATCGAAACGGAGGGCGTGTGAGCGAGTCGCTGGTCGTGGTCGGCGCCTCCGTGGCGACCACGGCGTTCATCGAACGGCTGAGAGAACTCGGTAACAGCACGCAGGTGAGGGTCATCGACTGCGATCCCGACGCCCCGTACGACAGGCCGCCACTGTCGAAGCACTACCTCATCGAGGGGGAGGCGGAAGATATCGCGGTTGACTGGAGCGACCTGGATGCGGAGCTCGTTCGTGCGCGCGCTACGAGCGTTGATACCTCATCATCGGTTGTACGCGTCGAGTACCCCAACGGGCAGGTAGGTGCTGTGCCGTTCGACCAGCTCGTTATCGCCACCGGCGCGAGCGCCGCACGGCTGCCTATCGAGCCGAAAGACACCACCGTGCTGCGAAGCGCCGCCGATGCGCGTAGGTTACGCGAACGCACTGCCAATGGTGAGTCCGCAGTCGTCATCGGTGCAGGTGCCATCGGCGTCGAGCTCGCCTCTTCGCTCGCTGCCCGCGGGTCCAAAGTCGCGCTCCTGGACCGAGCCGCCGGCCCTCTGGAGAGATTGCTGGCCGGTCACCTCGGCCAGGAGACGTCGGCTTGGCTTGCGGATGCAGGCGTGGCATGTCACTGGGAAGCCGACATTGCTCGCATCAGCGCCACCGACGGCGGGTGGGAGGTGGAGCTCCGAGACGGGCCCGTGCTCCGGGGGGACGTTCTCATCAGCGCCGTCGGTGCCCGTCCTGCCGTCGCTTGGCTGGAGGATAGTGGTCTCCTCACCCAGGGAGCCTTGTTGGTCGACGTCGACGGCCACGTCGTTCAGGCAGGGACTGTCGTCCCCCACGTGTTCGGTATCGGTGACGCGGTCACCCGGATTCGTGAAGGCGGTCCAGGTACACGCACCGAAAGCTGGGCGGAGGCTCGGCAACAAGGGGCAAGCCTCGCGGAGCTGTTGACCGGGGCGAGCCGGCAGCCAGCGCCCCCGTCATACTTCTGGACGGAAGTTGCGGGACGCAAGGTCCAGGTCGTCGGAGCGCTACACCCGGACGCCGTGCCTGTACTGGAATTTGAGAATCCCGAGCGGGGCGCGACACTGCACCGCTACGACGCACCGGACGGAACAAGCGCGTGGATCGGCGTCAATGCGCAACCTCGCATCGCGAGGCTGTTGATAGCGGCGTGAGAGGGCGCCGCACGAAGCGGAGAGGGCATGTGCTTCGCGCACATGCCCTCTTTCGTTTTCGTACTTCCTGCACGTTAGGTCGACTGCTGTCTGAGCCAAGGTAGGACAACTGAAGCGGGCGAGCGACCCGCATACGGCGGAAGAGGACCGATGACGAACCTGACAATTCCCGTATGGAACCCGGCAACCGAAGAGCAGATCGACGAGGTGCGGGCGTTCACTCGTGCCGACGTCGACGTCGCAGTCGAGCGAGCAGTAGCGGCTCAGAAGAGCTGGGCAACGCTTCCTATCGCACAGCGTCAGCAGTTCCTGTTCGACCTCGCTGACGCGGTATCTCGCCATCGCGAGGAGCTGGCCGGTCTCGAATCACGCGATGTGGGAAAGCCGATGAAGGCGGCTCTCGCCGAGGCCGACAGCGTCGCTGGTGTGTTCCGCTACTACGCCGGCACTATCGACAAGCTCACGGGTGAGACCATCCCTGTCGACGGAGGCGTGGCGCTGACCTTCCGTGAGGCAATCGGCGTCGTCGGAGTGATCACGCCCTGGAACTTTCCCCTGCCCATCGCCAGCTGGAGCATCGCCCCCGCCCTCGCGGCGGGCAACGCCGTCATCGTCAAACCGGCAAGCATGACTCCGCTGTCGACCGTCCGCCTCGGCGAGCTCGCCGCGGAAGTGTCGCCCATCCCTCACCTCCTGCAGGTCGTCACCGGAAGTGGCGCCGAAGTGGGCTCCACCCTCATCGAAGACGCGCGCGTGGGAAAGATCAGCTTCACCGGATCCACGGAGGTCGGACGTTCCATCCTGCGCTCGAGTGCAGACACTATGAAGCGGGTCACGCTAGAACTCGGAGGCAAGTCCGCGAACGTCGTCTTCGCTGATGCCGACATTGCGAAGGCGGCGGCCGCCGCGCCGTGGGCGGTGTTCGACAACACCGGACAGGACTGCTGCGCACGAAGCCGCATCCTGGTGCAGCGTCCCGCCCTTGACGAGTTCCTTGAGAAGTTCGTCGCCGCGACCAGCGCCCTGCGAATCGGAGATCCGTCGCAGCTCGACACGGACCTGGGCCCCCTGGTGTCTCAGGAACACCGCGCCACCGTCGAATCCTTCCTCGACGACAAGCTCGACGTGGTGTTCAAGGGATCCACACCGGGCGGCCCTGGCTTCTGGATGGCGCCTCACATCGCTGTCGACCAGGACGGATCCACACGAGCGGCTCGCGACGAGATCTTCGGCCCCGTCGCCGTCGTCATCCCGTTCGACACCGAGGAGGAAGCGGTTCAGCTCGCCAACGAGACGATCTACGGTCTGAGTGGCTCCATCTGGACCAGCAACGTCGGTCGCGCGCTCCGGGTCGCTAGGCGGGTGGAAAGCGGAACCCTGTCCGTGAACTCGAACTCCTCGATCCGTGTGCAAGTTCCGTTCGGTGGTTTCAAGCAGTCCGGTATCGGACGCGAGCTGGGGATGGAGGGCGTACGCGGCTTCACCGAGCCGAAGTCGGTCTTCATCAACACCGACTCATGACCATGCAGTTGAGCGTCGCTGAGGGAGAGACGAAGATGGTTGCGTCAGACGCTGCCGAACTCACCATTCTTTTCGGGAGCCAGACCGGAAACGCGGAGTATCTAGCGTTTCAGATCCACGGAAAGGCAGAGAAGGCTGGCAACAACGTCCAGTTCGCCTCGCTCGAAGACTGGCTGCAGTCCGGAGACCTGAAGCTCCAGCGCCTCTTGGTCGTGACTTCCACGCACGACAACGGCCACATGCCGGACAATGCGGCGGATTTCTGGGACTGGCTGCAGCACCTGCCCTCAGGGGCGCTCGAAGGGCTGCCGTACGCGGTCCTCGCCATCGGGGATTCTATGTACGAAGACTTCTGCAAGGCCGGCCACGATATCGACCAGCGGCTCGAAGCACTCGGAGCTGCGCGGATAGTCGAGAGTATCGACTGCGACATCGATTTCGAGTTCAGCGCTGAGCGATGGGCGAAGCCGGCAGTTCAACAGCTTCTCGACGCTGAACCCTGGGACGGCGCGATCTCCGACGACGCGGATCAACCCGTTGCGGACAAACCCGCCAGCGCAGACCGAACTCGGACGGCGCGGGTGGTAGCAACCCGGCAACTGTCCAAGCCCGGTTCCGCAAAGTATGTCGCTCACTACGAACTCGGGTTCGATGAGCCTTTCACCTACGCGCCCGGTGACTCCCTCTCGGTGTTCCCGAGGAACTCCGACCGTCTGGTGTCCCAGTGGATCGAGGTCTACGGGAACCAGGTAGTCGACGGGCGACCACTCCGAGACATCCTCGCGCACGACGTCGAGCTGCGTTTGCCGCATCCCGGTCTCATCGTCGGTCTGTCGCGTCTGCAACCTGACAACCAATCTGTGAGCGAGATCATCGATCTCATCCAGTCAGGCTTCCGGGAGCGCCTGGACGCATGGCTGTGGGGTCGCGACGTCCTGGACGTCATCACCGACCTGCGGTGCCAGAACGTTCCTGTCGAGGACATTCTGGCCGAGCTTCGTCCTCTCCAGCACCGGGACTACTCGATCTCTTCTAGTCCACTTCGCGACGATGGCAGACTGCACATCACCGTTGCGGGCGTCCGATACGAGCGAGGACGCGGCGAGCATCAGGGAACCGCTACCGAGTTCCTTCGCGAGCGAGCAGAAGATGGGGCGCCGTTCGAGGTGCGTCGTGTGCCCGCGCACGAGTTCACACTGCCCGATGACGACCTGCCGGTCATCATGATCGGTCCCGGTGTGGGGGTCGCACCATTCCGAGCGTTCCTGCGGCATCGTGACGCTTCGGGTGCCTCCGGCAGCAACTGGTTGTTCTTCGGTGATCAGCATCGCGCATACGACTGGCTGTACGAGGACGAATTCGAAGATCTGAGCACGCGAGGCGTGCTCCATCAGCTCAATGTGGCATTCTCCCGCGACCAGGCTGAGAAACTCTACGTGCAGCACGTCATGCTCGACCATGCGGATGAGCTGCGCGGATGGGTTGCGGACGGCGCCTACATCTTCGTCTGCGGCGATAAGACGCGCATGGCGGCAGACGTGGATCGAGCGCTTGCCGACATCCTCGGCGAAGGCGACTCGTCCGCGGGGGAGCAGCGCGTGGCCGCGCTGAAGGCGGCGGGTCGCTACGTCAAGGACGTCTACTGATTCACGGCCGAACGGTCCACCCCGGCGCTCGCGACCTGAGCCGCGAGCGCCAGGGGAGACCATTCGGTACCGGAACCCAACACGATGCCGAGCACAAGCTCGATACGTTGCATTCGCTGACGCAGCGTATTGCGGTGAATGAGCAACTCCTTGGCGGTCTCTTGCACCGAGCCACCCCAGCTCGCGAGAACAGCGAGAGTGTTCACGAGCTGCGTTCCCTGTTTGAGGTCGTATTGAACCAACGGTTCCAGCATGTCGACGAGCGACACGACCGTGGGAGCTAGCCGTCGGACCACATCGCTCAACGGCAGCATGCCGCGGACATTCGAGTACGTCGCCAGAGACACCGGCGACGTCTGGCCGTACACGCCAGCCCATTCCAGCGCGCTCCGAGCGTCGTCAATGGCCTGTCGGATGCCGTCTGGGGTCGAGGTCACTGAACCCACGCCAATCGACGCTCGCAGCCCCGTCCCTTCGGCAAGCCGCTGGGTGGCCTGAAACAGGTGAGAACTCAATTCAGGCGCCAACCGGCCCCCGGGCGCGTCGGCGAGCACCAAACCCCACGTGGAGTGCAGGAGTACGACCGCCCGGCTTCCGGCGGCCACACTGAGAGCATCCTTCAGCGCCCGGCTCGCTGTCTCCCAGTCCGTCTGCACACTATGCACACGAACAAGGATGGGACAGACCGGGCCATCCAATCCCAACTCACCGAGGATGCTGGCTGCTTCCCTATCGTCCTGAGTGAACCGCAACCTGGTCGCTAAAGAGGACCCCACTGAGTTGAGGTCTACGGCTTCAAGAAGCACTCCGAGCTGCATCGCTAGCGCGCTCAAGCGCTCGACATCTCTCGAACGGAACCGCGCGGGTCGGTAGCAGGTAAGAATGCCGCGGGACGCGCCGATGCCGAGCGCAACGGACATGTGCTCCAAGCCCTCGCAATGCTGTTCGATGCTGCTCTGCGCCGCGGAGCGAGAGTGAGTCGACCAGACACGTTGCCCGGCGCTCGTCCGCGACGCGAACATGATCGGAGTCGCGGCGTTCTCGCGTCTACTCATGTACTCGAGTACGCATACCTGCCCGTCGATGAGTTCTAGTACGCGCTGCGCGGCGAACTCCAACGCCGGCACCAACGACGTCCGCGACGCGGTGGGAAAATCTAACAGGAAGTGCGCGATTGCGGACTGATGATTGAGGTCGTCCACAGTCTCAGCGCGCGCGAGTCCTGTGGCGAGCAAGCGGCCCACCTCGACCGCAATAGCCAGCTCATCCTGTCCGAACGCGTTCTCCTGCGTGGAATACAGGGCGAACACGCCCCGGAGGTTGCTTGACTCGTCTGCGATAGGCGCGGCGAGCACTGAGTGGAACTCCTCCTCCTCGATTCGTGCGAATGGAACGAATCGAGGGTCCTCAGCGGGCGCCCGATTGATGATGACCGACTCCTGGCGCATAGCCGCCCATCCCGCGATGCCTTCGCCGAGGCGCAACCGAATCTCATCGATCCCGGTCTGTTGCGGGACTTGAGTGGCCACCCGAAGTACAAGGCGTTCGTCCTCTTCATCCCACAGATAAACGAACACGGCTTTGGTGTCAGTAGCACGCGCGACCAGTTGCACGGCGTCGTCAGCAAGCTCTACGGGATCGCGTCCCTGAGCGAAGAGCAGCACCAACTGTGACAGAACCGACGCGCGGCGCTCTGCGAGTAGATCCTCACGATCTGATGACAAGTGCGACACCTTCCCTCCAAGGACAGACTTCGTCGTCCTGCTCCGCGACTGTAGGACGCTTGGCCGAACGTCACTTGTGCTCCGCACACTCAGGCCGCGTGTCGAGTGTGCCTGATGCACATATTAGACGTGCGGCGGCGTGCCAGTGTCTTGTTGTTGGTGCCGACGTGGGCGCGAACAGGAGGGTGATCTGATGGCGACCGACCCGCACGATAGCGAAGCTTCATCCCCACATCTGTGGCGCCATTTCTCCGACATGGGTGGCGCCGTTCCTCAGGTGTTCGTCGAAGGAGAGGGAAGCTACCTCATCGATGATTCCGGGGATCGATACCTGGATGCGCTATCGAACCTGTACTGCGTCAACCTGGGATATTCCTACGGTCCGGAAATGGGGCGAGCAGCCTTCGCGCAGTACTGTCAGCTGGGGTATCACTCGTCATGGGGGTCGACCCACCCACGTGCGTTGGAACTCGCGGACCGGTTAGCCGCCTTGGCACCCGCTGGGTTGAACCATGTGTTCTTCACACCGAGCGGTGGGGAATCAGTCGAAGCCGCGTGGAAACTCGCCCGCGCGTTCGCCGTGGCGAACGGCGAGGATCGATGGAAGATCATCTCCCGACACTCGGCCTACCACGGCACCACACTGGGCGCACTCGCGCTGAATGGGCTCGACCACTTGCGGGAACAGTTCGCACCGATGCTGATTCCGAGCATTCGAACCTCCAACACCAGGCGGTTGATTGATGCCGGTGCCGACTCCGTCGAGGATGGTGTTCGAGAGCTGCTTGACGAGCTCGAAGAACAGATCGTCGAGAATGATCCGTCCACAATTGCGGCGTTGATCGTCGAGCCGGTGCAGAACCACGGTGGCATGCTCACCGCCCCACCGAGCTACTTCGCCGGGTTGCGGAGGCTCTGTGACGCCTACGGTTTACTCCTGGTCGCGGATGAGACGATCACGGCCTTCGGTCGCTGCGGTGAATGGTTCGCCAGTGAACGATACGGACTCGACCCGGACATCATCGTGACGGCCAAAGGCCTCTCCTCCGCGCATGCAGTGATGGGAGCGGTAATCGCCTCAGATCGGGTGTTCAGGCCATTCCTCGATCCCGGGGCCTCGTTCCTTCACGGAAATACATTCGGCGGTCACCCGGTGATGGCCGCTGTCGCCCTCAAGAACCTCGAGATCATGGAGCGCATCGACCTCCCTGGCCAGGTCACCGCGAGGCAGACCGCTCTCGAGGATAGATTGCGTTCCCTCTCGGACCTTGAGGTTGTTCACAATGTGAGGGGCGCCGGGTACCTGTGGGCCGTTGAACTTGCTTCAGCGGCATCGGACGCCCCCGGCGGAAGACGCATCTGGGGCCCGCTCGAGCTCGAGAAGCGGTTACATCAGCTGGGTGTGCTGACTCGAGTGGCGTTTGACGACGACATTGCCATCATCAACGTTGCCCCGCCACTCGTGGCAGAGCAGACTGAATTCGACATCATCGTCGATGCTTTGCGTTCGGTCCTCAGCGACGTGAGCGCAGAGGCCTTGCGGCGGCTGGATCACGTGAGTTCGCGGCCGCGGTAGGTGGCCACCAAAGGAGGACCATGCCTGAAACGAACAGTGCGCTACCGCGATTGACTGGTGCGCGTGACGGCTGGGTGCCTCCAACGGACTATTGCCCCGTCTCAATCGGTGCTCGTCTTATCGCCGACCGGTGGACGCTTCTCATCGTCCGCGAGATGCTCGTAGGAACCACGCGGTTCAACGCGATCCACCGAGCACTGCCCACTATGTCCCGCACTCTCTTCGCGACTCGATTGCGCTACCTGGTGCGGATCGGCGTTGTAGAACATTCGCCGGACACCGGCGATTACCGTCTCACAGCGGCCGGCCTGGCGCTGCGACCGGTCCTCGAAGCCTTGGGCGCGTGGACTCTCGACTGGAGGGTGGCGCCTTCGACGGATGGGGATCTGAGCGCGGGTGCTCTCCTGTGGCAGATGCATCTAGGACTGCAGCGCGACCGCCTTCCCGACGGAGGTGTCGTCCTCGCGTTTCGGTTCCCCGATCACAACCCGGGCGAGGCGTGGATGTTCGTCGACGAACACGGGTCCGGTGCGTGCATCGGAACACCCGAGCGGGAACCGGACCTGACCGTCACCGTAGATCTGCGCGTGCTCAACGAGCTTTGGTGGGGGAAGAGACAGTGTGCTGTCGCTATCGCTCAAGGTGACGTCGGATTTCATGGGGCGGAGACCCTAGCTCGGGCGTACCCGACGTGGTTCGGGCCGAGGAGCCTGACAGCCTGACCTCGGATGGGCGCCGGGTCACCGGCGCCCATCCTCCGCCATTTCAGGCAGGGACTCGCTGCGAGTCGGACAGCCTCAACCAAGTTTGAACGACAGTGTCAGGGTTGAGGGACATCGAGTCAACGCCCTGCTCCACGAGCCACTGGGCAAGCTCGGGGTGGTCGCTGGGCCCCTGGCCACACACGCCGACGTACTTGCCCTGAGACTTGCACGCTGTGATCGCCAACGAGAGCATCTTCAGCACGGCGGGGTCACGCTCGTCGAAAGATGCAGCGACGATACCGCTGTCCCGGTCTAGGCCCAGCGTCAGCTGCGTCATGTCGTTGGAACCAATGGAGAATCCGTCGAAGAACTCGAGGAAGTCATCGGCGAGAACAGCGTTTGAAGGCAGCTCGCACATCATCATGACCTTCAGATCGTTCTCGCCACGCCGCAGACCGTTGCTTGCCAAGAGGTCCGTGACAGCAGCAGCCTCCTCTAGTGTGCGTACGAACGGCACCATCACCTGCACGTTACGCAGACCCATGTCCTCACGAACGAACCGCAGCGCTTCGCACTCCATCGCGAAGCATTCGCGGAAGTCGTCCGAGATGTACCGCGACGCGCCCCGATACCCCAGCATCGGGTTCTCCTCCTTCGGTTCGTAAAGCCCGCCACCCAGGAGGTTGGCGTACTCATTGGATTTGAAGTCCGACAGGCGAACGATGACAGTCTCCGGTGCGAACGCCGCGGCGATTGTCGCGATACCTTCGGCGACGCGTCGGATGAAGAAGTCCCTTGGCGAGGGGTAGGCCGCGATGCGTTCGTCAACTTCCTGCCGCAGAGCAGAAGGGAGGGTCGAGTGATCGAGCAGAGCCTTCGGGTGGATGCCGATCTGACGATTGATGATGAATTCCAGCCGGGCAAGCCCGACACCGTGGTGCGGGAGGCGCGAGAACGAGAAGGCTTGCTCGGGCGTGCCGACGTTCATCATGATGCGAGTTGGAGGCGGCGGCATGTGGTCGAGTTCCGTCACTTCCTCGTCGAAGCCGAGGAGGCCGGCGTAAACGAAGCCAGCGTCACCCTCGGCGCAGCTGACCGTGACGTCCGTGCCCTCGCTGAGCACCGAAGTGGCGTTGCCGGTTCCCACGACCGCGGGAATTCCGAGCTCGCGCGCGATGATCGCGGCGTGACATGTGCGTCCCCCGCGATTTGTCACGATAGCTGCAGCTCGCTTCATGATCGGTTCCCAGTCTGGATCGGTCATGTCAGCGACGAGCACATCCCCCGTTTGAAAGTGGCGCATGTCGTCCACACTGTTGAGCACACGTGTTGTCCCGGCCCCGATTCGCTGACCGATAGCGCGGCCTTCAGCAAGGATGTCTCCGGATCGGCGAAGGGTGAAGCGTGTGAGGACGTTGGTTGCGGCACGGGAGACAACGGTCTCTGGTCGCGCCTGCAGGATGTAAAGACGCCCGTCGATGCCATCTTTCGCCCATTCGATGTCCATCGGACGCCCATAGTGCTCCTCGATGGTCAAGGCATGGCGAGCGAGTTCTTCGACCTCGGCGTCGGTGATCGAGAACTCGCGTCGCGCCCAGTCCGGAACGGGGACGAAGGCGGTGCTCTTACCTGCATCGACCCGGTCGGTGTATCGCATGGCCGTGCTCTTCTCGCCGACCGAGCGTCGCAAGATTGCTGGGCGTCCTTCGCGCAACCCCGGCTTGGACACGAAGAACTCGTCCGGGTTCACCGCCCCCTGGACCACTGCCTCACCGAGGCCGTACGAACTGGTGATGAAGACGGCCTGGTCGAAGCCTGATTCGGTATCGACGGTGAACATCACGCCAGACGCCCCGAGGTCAGAGCGGACCATGCGCTGCACTCCTGCGGAGATGGCAACGTCCGTGCTGTCGAATCCGTGGTGTGCCCGGTAGGCGATGGCCCGGTCGTTGTACAGGGATGCGAATACTGCCCGGATCGCGTCGAGGATGTTGTCGATCCCGCCGACGTTCAGGTACGTCTCCTGCTGGCCAGCGAATGACGCGTCAGGGAGGTCCTCCGCGGTCGCGCTGGATCGGACCGCCCAGGTCACCGATGCCGGTTCGGGGTCGGACGCAACGAGTTCTTCGAATGCTCCCCGGATGTCGTTCTCGAGCCTCTGCGGAAGCGGGTGCGCGAGGACGAGCCGACGAATATCCGCGCCGACTCGAGCGAGCTCGACGACGTCGTCAACGTCGGTTCGCGCGATGACATCCGCGATAGTGGCGCCGAGGGCTCCGTGAGCGATGAACTCGCGGTACGCGTGCGCGGTAGTGGCGAAGCCGCGGGGCACACGGACCCCCAGATCGGTGAGGTGCGACACCATTTCCCCCAGGGAGGCGTTCTTCCCTCCCACTCGGCCAAGGTCGGACATCCCGACCTGATGGAACCACAGAACATTGGTCATGCTTGTCTCCTTTGACGGGCTGCTAACGCAGGCTGAGTGTTTGAATCACGACGGCGGACATCTCCTCGACGCTCTTCGCAGAGGAGTTGAGGAACGGGATGCCCGCGCTGCGGTAGAGGTGCTCCGCTCTACGAATCTCAGTGGTGCACTGGTTGAGGCTGGCGTAACGAGATTCCGGCCGACGCTCGTGTCGAACCTGGCTGAGGCGTTGAGGCGTGGTGGTGAGGCCGAAACACTTCGATGCGTATGGGCGGATCTGGGGTGGCAGGTCGTCGCTCGGTAAGTCGTCATCGGTCAGCGGGTAATTCGCGACATGCACTCCGTGCTGTAGCGCGAGGTACATAGAGGTTGGGGTTTTCCCACACCGGCTCGGCGCGATGATGATGACGTCCGCGCGGTCTAGCCGGCGGAAGCTTTGACCGTCGTCGTGCTCGATGGTGTATTCGATGGCTTTGATACGAGTGAAGTAGCGGTCGGTGTCGGCAAGAGAGTGGTACCGGCCTGATTCTGGTGATGCGGACGCCCCAAGAGTCGCTTCAATGCTGGTTAGATGCCCCCGGAGCAGATCGATCAGAACTGCCGGGATGTTCGCGAGCGCCAGACCGATCTCCGGATCCTTCGCAGTCACGAACACGATGGGCGGGGGGCCCATCTCCGCAGCCGCTTGCACGAGCGCGACCACGGCTGCCGCCTCCCGCAGCGTCTCGACGAACGACACTGTTTTTCTAGTGAAGGCGAAGCCGGGGAAGTTGGAGAGCAAGGCGTTCCCCAACGTCTCCGCGGTGATGCCCGTGCTGTCGGACACGAAGAACACCGCTCGGGCAGCGGGGGACTCAGCCATGGGATCACCTCGCCACAACCGTCGCCGAACCCCCACCTGCGAGTATGTGCGCGGGGCACGCGTTTGCGACGCGCCTTGTGCATCGCGGCCATCTAAGTCGAGTGGTACGAAATCTGCACTGGAGGCGGCGGCGCGTTCCGTATTGACTTTCCGCACTGCCACACCGATGTGGCCTTTGCCATGACAGAAAGGCTCAGTATGACAATGTCCGTCCAGCCGCCTGACTTCGAGCGCCTGTTCAACGCCATCAACGCCCAGTACATTGCCGTCGACCCGAACCTACGAGTCGTTGCGGCGACTGACTCATTCCTTGCCGCAACCCTGAAGGAGCGCGCGAGTTCCGTGGGGAAGCACATTCTCGAGGTCTTCCCCGACAACCCGGACGACCCTACCGCGAACGGTACGGAGGTACTCCGCGGTTCCCTTGAGGAGGTCCTGCACACCGGTCAGCCGCTGGTGCTCGCACCTCAGAGGTACGACATGAAGCGCTCGGACGGCTCGTACGAGGAGCGCTATTGGCAGCCCCACAACGAACCCGTCTTCGACGAAGACGGAAACGTCATCTACGTCCTCCACGGCGCGGAAGACGTCACCGCCCAGACCCTGTCCGAACGCAACAGCTGAACCCCTTCGAGGAGCGTCACATGTCCACTTCCGTCACTCTTGTCGGCGGCCCCACCGCTGTGCTCACCATCGGGGGCGTTCGGATCATCACCGATCCGACGTTCGACGCCCCTCAGACGTATCACCACCCCATCGCCGGCCCGGTCGTGAAGAACGCCGCTCCCGCTTTCACTCCCGAGGAGCTCGGGGAGATCGACATCGCGCTCGCCTCGCATGAACACATCGACAACCTGGACGTCGGCGGTCGCGGGTTCCTGACAATGGTGCCCCTCGCATACACGACGGAGGAGGTTGCTGCGAACTTCGGGCCTAACGTCATCGGCTTGGCGGAGCACGATGCGCGCACTGTGCCGCTCCCGGACGGTGGGGAGTTGACTATCACCGCGCTGCCGGCCAAGCACGGGCCGGAAGGAGTATGGGAAGCGCTGGGCCCGGTGATCGGGTTCCATTTGGCTGGACCGGGGCTCCCGACCGTGTACGTCAGCGGTGACAACTCGCAGATGGATGTAGTGGACGACATCGTCGAACGCTATGGGCCGGTGGACATCGCTGTGCTGTTCGTCGGCGGCGCGAAATTCGACGTGATCGCTGACGGAAGTTACATCACTCTCAGCAACGAACGGGCGCTGGAGGCGGCTCAGCGGCTTCAGGCGAAGAAGGTGGTGGCCATCCATGAGGACTCCTGGGCGCACTTCAGTCAGAGTGCTTCGGAGATCAAGGAGTTGTTCGAGCAGGCCGGATTGGGCGAGGTCATCGTGGCCCTGAATCCCGGGGAAACCGCGGAACTCGTCTGATTCTGCCCCCGCGGTGCCCGGTCGGTTTCCCCGCCCGACCGGGCACCTTCTTTTCTACGGGAGCGCCGGTGTTCGCGGGGTGCGCACGCCGACGCCGACGATGACGGATCCGGCGAGCATCAGTGCGGCGGCGACAATGAACGCCGTTCCGGTGCCCGTCTCCGTCGGCGTGAGCGCTCCACCTTGCGAGCTGGCGGCAGCTCCTGCCGCTGACGCAGCGGTGAAAACAGCGAGGCCGAGGGCGGCGCCGATCTGCTGTGCGCTATTCACCAGGGATGATCCGACGCCAGTCGTGCCGGCGGGGAGGTCGCGGACGGCCGTCAGTGTCAGGACGACGAAGGCGGCGCCCAGGCCGAGCGCGGCGAGGAACAGAGCGATGGCAATGTGGGGGAAGTACGCCGTGTCCGGGGTGATGGCGGCCAGCCAGAACAGGCCTCCCGAAGCAATGACGAGACCCGTGGCGGCGATGAGGCGGGCGGGCAGTCGCTCAGCGAGCTTGCCGCCGATGATGCTGGCGATGATGACTCCGAAGCTGAACGGCAAGAACGCCAGACCCGTCAACATCTGGCCCATCCCCGCGACGTTCTGGAAATACAGGGTCAACAGATAGAACGTGCCCATAAGGCCCGCACCGATGAAGAGAACCACGACGTAGGAAACGCTTCGGCTGACGTCGTGGAAGATGCCGAGCGGAAGCATCGGTTGCGTGCGCGTGCGTTGCATGATGACGAACCCGGTGAGGAGGCCGATGCCGGTGAAGGCCGAGATGAGGACAAGCGGCGCGGCCCAGCCCCGTTCGCTCGCCTGAGTGATGGCGAAGACCATTGCGACGAGGCCGAGAGTTCCGATGATGGCGCTGGGGAAGTCGACTCTCTGGCGGTGAGGGGGTGAGGGGGCGAGCACCCGGGTGCCGATAAGAAGAGCGACGCCGACGGGGATGTTGATAAGGAACACCGAGCGCCATCCCAGTGCGGAGGCCAGGAGTCCTCCGAGGAGTACACCGCCGACAATTCCCAGGCCCGACATGGCGCCGTAGACCGCGAGCGCCTTGTTGCGCGCGGGACCGTCGTCGAAGGCGGCGGCGATGAGGGCGAGCAGGTTGGGGGCGGCGAATGCCGCCCCCAACCCTTGAATGGCACGAGCGGTGATGAGCGCTTCGCCGCTCCAGCCCAGCCCGGCAACGGCTGACGCGGCGGTGAACACGGCTAGGCCGATGACGAGGACTCGGCGGCGTCCGAGAACGTCGCCAAGCTTTCCGCCAAGCAGCAGCAGTCCACCGAACACGAGGATGTAGGCGTTGATGACCCATGGGAGAGCGGCCGGTGCGAGGGTGAACTCTTCCGCAATAGCAGGGAGGGCGATGTTCGCGATGGTGTCGTCCAGGACCAGCATCAGCTGGGCGGTGGCGATGACCGGCAGGGCTGCGGGGTGGGGGCGGGTTGTGGAGGCGTGTGTCATTTCGGTGTCAGAGGGGTTAGGTGAGTAGCCATGTGGGTGTTGTGGTGATCGACGAAGGTGCGTTTAGGAACGCACGAGCCGGGCGATGGCGTCGGATGCTTCTTTGAGCTTTCTGTCTGCTTTCGGTCCGCCTGCACGTGCCGCATCGACAACGCTTCGAACTTGACGGTTGGCATGTTCTATCCTTATACCCCGGGTGGGTATACGCACCGAGGGTAACACGATACCCCTAGGGGGTACTCTGCAACGCCGATGCGAAACGAGTGAAGAAGTCGGAGGTTGGTCCCGCTACTAGGCCGCAGTCATGATTCCGAGGACTGCCTGCATCGCGGTGCCGACACCTGCCAATAGGACCAGGGTGGCGAAGCAGACGCGAAGAACCCGCTCAGGGAGGCGGCGTGCGACGAGGCCACTGGCGAAAGCGACGATGACAGATGGAATTCCGAACGCAAGGGCGATAGCCCAGTCGGGTTGAGTGACCGACGCATGCGCCGCGATACCAGCCAAGGCGTTCACCACGGTCACGACCAGCGATGTTCCGATAGCCAATCTCAGAGGGAGCCCCAGGAGGGCGACGAGTGCGGGGACGGTGATGAACCCCCCACCCACGCCCAGCAGGCCGGTGAGAAACCCGACAGCGACGCCGACGCCCAGGGCGCGCAATGTCCACAGTCGCGGGCGCACAGGGTGTTCCTTGCCACCAGCGTGGCGGCCCCGGAGCATCTGTGCGCCCGCGACCAGCATCAGAGCGGCGAAGCTGACGAGCACGATCTCATCCGGCAGAAGGGACCCAGCGAATGTGCCCGCGAACGCTGCAGGTATGCCGCTGAGAACGACTGCGCCAGCTGTTCGCCAGTCCACTCCTCCCCGAAGCCGGGGGATGATCGCCCCGAGCGGGGCGAGGGCGCCCATGATGAGCGAAGTCGATACGGCGGTCGGTAGCGGAACGCCGGCGATATAGACCAAGGAGGGGACGGCGATGATGCCGCCGCCAGCTCCGACGAGGCCGGTAACCGCGCCGACGAGGGCGCCGAGGGCTGCAACGGCGTAGATCATGCGGGTACTCCTCTGTTGCTCGCGCGTAAGTCGGACCGGTCGTGGTTGACCTCGAGCGAGTGCTGGCCTACCATCAGTGTACCGACCGAGTGCTCGGTCGGTACAGAACTCAAAGAGGAGACCACGTGTCCAACGCCGAACGCCCTATTGCGGGCACAGTCGCGCGCGCCGCTGAGATGGCGGATGCACCCTTGATTCCCGCACCCACGCAACGCGCAACGTGGAAGGTGATCTCCGCGATGATCGCGGCGCGCCTTGGGATCATGCTCACCCTGCTTACCCCGCTTACCGCCGGACTTGCGCTCAAGCTTCAAGAGCTGATGCCTCCGGACCAGGTTGTCGGGACGCTCGGCATCATCACCTCCATCGGGGCATTGGCTGCCCTCTTGTTCGATCCGATCTTCGGCCGACTCAGCGACCGCACCACGGGACGTTGGGGCAGGCGCCGCCCCTGGCTCGTCATCGGCTCGGTCGGTGTCGTCCTCGCTCTCGTCATCATCGGGGTCGCCCCGAACGCGTTCGTTGTCGGTGTCGGATGGGTTCTTGCGCAGACGCTCGCCAACGCCGCGGTCAGCGCACACACGGCAACCATCGCAGACCAGCTTCCGCCCATGCAGCGAGGTAAGGTCAGCGGCGCCATCGGTGTTGCCCAGCAGGCGGCGACGCTCGGCGCTGCCTATGCCGCGCAATTCCTCAGCTCGAACATCCTTCTGCTCTTGCTCATCCCGGGAATCATCGGGGCCGCGCTCACCGTGCTCTATGCCGTGGTCCTTCCTGACAAGGAGCTCCCGCATCGTCCTTATAGTGAAGGCGGGCTGCGCACGATTCTTATGACTTTCTGGGTGAACCCGCTGCGCCACCCGGACTTCGCGCTCACCTGGGCGTCGCGATTCCTATTGGTGCTCGCCAACTTCATGTTTGTCACCTTTCGCCTGTTGTGGATCCAGCACGAGTTCGGCCTGGATGCTCCCACCGCGGCCGGAATCATGGCCACCGGTGTGCTCTGCTACACGATTTCTCTCGTGGTGGCGGGGCAGTTGGCCGGGTGGCTGTCGGACAAGACGAAGCGTCGCAAGCCCTTCATCGTCGCGTCCGCGCTCATCTTCGCGGCAGGAACATATCTGCTCGTTCATGCCAGCGAACCCACTGCTTTCTTCTGGGCTGAGGTCGTCCTCGGCATCGGATTCGGCATCTACGTCGCCGTGGATTTGGCGCTGGTCATCGACGTCCTGCCGAATCCGGACAACGCCGCCAAAGACCTCGGCGTGTTCAACATCGCCATGGCCGGTCCGCAGGTGCTCGCACCTGCCGTCTCCGCATTCCTCATCGGAATCGGTGCGGGCCAGAATTACGACCTTATGCTCATCATCGCCGCCATTGTCGCGGTCGTCGGTGCCGCACTGATCCTGCCCGTGAAAGGCTCCAAGTGACAGACCCGAACCTCGACTCTCAGATCGATGAGGCTATCGCAGCCCTCAGCCTCGACGGGAAGATCCGGTTGCTGTCCGGAGGTGCCTTCTTCGCTCTCGCGGGGGACGACACCATCGGCTTGGACCCGGTGGTCCTTTCTGACGGCCCGACGGGTGTACGCGGAGAGGTGGTCGTAGGCGGACGGGAAAGCTGCTTGCTCCCGAATGCCAGCCTTCTCGCTCAGACATGGAACACGCAGACTCTGGACGACGTCGGAAACCTCCTCGCCGAGGAGGCCATCGACCAGGAAACGCACGTCGTTCTAGGGCCCACCATCAACCTTCACCGGACCCCGCTGGGCGGGCGCCTGTTCGAAGCCTTTAGCGAAGACCCTCTCCTCACCGGGCGCCTGGCCGCAGCTTACGTGCGCGGCCTGCAGCGCAGGGGAATCGGGGCCAGCCTGAAGCACTTCCTGGGCAACGAATCGGAAACCGAGCGCACGACCGTCAACGCGGTGATGAGCGACCAGGCGCTGAGGGAGGTATACCTCGCGCCTTTCCAGATCGTCCTTGAGGACTCGAACCCGTGGACGCTCATGGCCGCGTACAACAAGGTCAACGGCACGCCGTCCACCGAGCACAGCGCCCTGCTGAACGGCGTGGTGAAAGAAGAGTGGGGCTACGACGGGGTTGTCGTCTCCGACTGGTTCGCGACAGGATCCTGTGTGGACAGCGTCACCGCAGGACTGGACCTGGTCATGCCGGGGCCGGTGACGCCATGGTCGAAGTCGCTTGCGGACGAAGTCCGCTCCGGTGCCGTGGCGGAGTCCGTCATCGATGAACACCTGCGGAGAATCCTGCGCCTCGCTTCGCGTGTCGGCGCTTTCGGTGAGAAGCGAACCTGGGAGAAGGGTCTCCCGGCCCCGTCGAGCGGGGCTCGTGCCGCGAAGCTCATAGACGTCGCCGCACGCGGCATGGTGGTACTGAAGAACGAGAACCAGACCCTTCCGCTCGGTGCCGATAGTGGAAGCATCGCCGTGATCGGACGGCACGGTATCGACACCATCGCGCAGGGCGGAGGGTCCGCGCAGGTGCGTCCCCCGCACGTCGTCAGTATCGCTGACGGCATCCGTGCCGGCTTCGGTGCGGACAACGTGAGCGTCACCGACGGAGTGGAGACGCGCATCGTCCTACCCGCCGCGCCGCCCAGCCGTGTCAGCCACCCGACGACCGGAGCTCCCGGTGTTCGAGTGCGCGTTTTCAACGATGCGGGAGTCGTCGTGCACGACCGCCACTTGGACGTCGCCGAGCTTGAAGACAGCAGAACCGGATGGCTCGCGGATGCTGCACGGATCGAACTCAGCGCGCGGCTGCAGCTGGCCGGGCCCACTGAACTGCAGGTCGGGGTACGTGGCCCGGGACGGTGGCACGTTGACATTGCCAACCGCGAGGAGACGTTCGAGATCCCCTTTCATAAGGGCCCCGGCGGTGGGTTTTTCCGGCCGCGAAGCCAAGCCTTCACAATGAAGGTCAACCCAGGAGACCTCATTGTCGCCACCGCGGAGAGAACCGACCTGCAGCGGATACTCGGGCTCGTGGTCGCGGAAGCACGTCGCAGCCCGGCGGTCACAATCAGCCGTGCCGTCACCGCAGCGGCCGCAGCCGACACCGCCATCGTCGTGGTCGGTAACACGCCCGATCAGGAGACGGAAGGTCAGGACAAGACCACCCTCGCCCTGCCGGGTCACCAGGATGCCCTCGTCGCCGCTGTGGCCGGACAAGCAAAACGCACGGTCGTCATCGTCAACGCCGCTACACCGGTCCTGATGCCGTGGGCGAATCTCGTCGACGCCATCCTGTTCGTCGGCCTTCCTGGGCAGGAGGCCGGGCACGCCGTCGCTGCGGCGTTGCTCGGCGACATCCTCCCCGAGGGGCGACTTGTCACCACCTTTCCGCAAGCAGACGGAGAAGGGCCGGCGTGGACCACCACTCCGGCAGGCGGGGACCTCCCTTACACAGAGGGCACCTTCGTCGGTCATCGCGGTTGGTTTGCGCAGGGCCACACTCCGGCGTACTGGTTCGGCCACGGGCTCGGGTACACCAGGTGGGAGTACACGGAGCCGGGCGTGACCGAACTCTCTGAAGGTGGCGAGGTCACCCGAGTGGCAGTCACGGTTCGCAATGCCGGCGACTTCGACGGGCGTGAGACCGTGCAGGTGTACTTGCAACCCGCAGACGCGGCGCAGCCTACCCGGCTTATCGGCTGGTCCCAGGTCGAGCTCGGGCCGGGCGCAGAAGCGCACGTTGATGTCGAGTGCGATGTTCGCCTGCAGCGCCGTTGGGACAGCCATGCTGACGCATGGGTCGCACTTGATGAGGGGAAAATCCTAGTTGGCCGAAACCTAGGAGATGTGCGGGGTACCCTGGACCTGGTTTCCCCGGGAGCCCCTGAACAGTCGGCGCCTCGCAGCGCCGTCCGAACGATCTGAGGTTGAACTCGCGTGTCCTTCCCCTCGCAGTATGCAGCGCCACACGAGAAGCCCGCGCCGCAACGCGACGGGGAGCGCACCAGACAACGTGCGATCCAGGTCGCTGCAGCACATATCTCCGCGAATGGGTTCCACAAGATGTCCATCGCTGCAGTCGCCGTCGAAGCTGGTGTCTCGCAGAGCGGGCTCCTGCATCATTTCCCATCGAAGGCCGCTCTTCTGAGCGCAGTTCTTGATGAGCAGGAGCGCTCGGATAGCGAGTTTCTGTTCGGCGACGGTGAACCGCCGCTGGGATGGGACGCTTTCGATGCTCTTGTCGCTCTCGCCGCGCACAACTCGACGAGGCCGCAGTGGGTGCAGTTGTTCGTTCGCATCTCTGCGGAGGCGACCGCGTCAGCTCACCCGGGACATGAGTGGATCAGGCGACACTACGCGAGCATGCGCTCCTGGTTGTCGGACGCCGTAGAGCACGGCAAGGCCTCCAGGACGATTCGGCAAGAAGCGCCTACGCAGCTTGTTGTCCAATCGACGGCCGCCGTGCTTGACGGCATTCAACAGCAGTGGGTTCTCGACCCGGACAGTGTTTCGATGGTCGAAAATGTTCGGGCGCACGTCGACACGTTGAAAACGAGCTGGGCTCGGTAGCGTCCCGTCAGGGCGTCCTGGATGTAGGCCCGTCGCCGGGCACGTCTCCGACGGCGGTCAGATGCCCGGCGCACTGGACATCGCCGTGCTCTGGAGCCTATCGCTGGCGGTGTGCGTGGTCCTCTCCGGTCGCCGGCTGTCGCTTACACGACGTGCTCTGTCAGTCGGCGTCAGTCAGCTCCTCTCCCACATTCTCTTCGTGCTCGGCACGCTGACCCCGGGGCCACCCCGCCCGCGCACGTGCACGGCGGCCCGCTCGTGCTTCGCGGGGCAGCGGCAGATGCCGTCGTCGCCGGCGGCTCCATGAGGGGCGCGCACCTCGTCGCAGCGCTCTTTGGCGACGGCACTCGAGAGCCGGGCTGGTTGCCCCCGCCCCTTCGTGGGGCAACCAGGTTCCCGTCGCAACACCTGCGCGCAGACATGTCGGCGGTCGGCGATCCTCGACTGCGGCCCTCGGGAGCCGCCCGCCGTTGAGCGCGGCCTCTGGGAACTCTAGAAGAAAACGGCCACCCGGGGGCCTGCGGCCTGGGCCAGCGCGTGCCGCGCCACGATCTGGCGGACACCGATTGCTCGTCGCGGCCGGTTCATCCAGTCAGCGTCTGCATGTCCTGGCGTCCGGAGTCACCCCCACGCGCGTCTGATTCAAGACTAGCCACGCGTCGACCGTCACGTCGCGCCGTCAGCTGCGATGTGGCCGTGCTGGAGGCGCCCGGGGCGGGCAGCGTCCCAGACCCTCGCGGCGCTCTCAATCGCCTGCGGCCTGGAGCCACTTCCTAGTCACGGTGCCAGGCGGGGCCAAGAGTCGATGTGCGGGGGATGAGGCGCGGAGCGAGGGTAACGGTGCGTGTTTGCGTCTGCGGCTTTTCGATGAGCTCGAGGAGCAGATCCGCGGCGGTGCTGCCCATCTCCTCGCCCGGCTGAGCGATGGTTGAAACCGGAATGGAGCTCTCCGACGCGAAGTGGTTGTTGTCATAGCCGGTGACGGCGACGTCGGAGGGGACCGCGAAGCCCGGGACTTCGTTGAGGACCTGCACGAGGCCGATGGCCAAGAGATCGGATGCGGCGATGATCCCGTCGTACGTGCCCGGTCCCATAGCGACGATGCGCTTGGCCAGTTCTCTACCGTGGCGGATGTTGAGGCCTCGGGTTTCCTCGAGCGCCACCGACGCATCGGAGACCGCGGATACGGCTCGTGCTACTCCCTCCCACCGGCGCTGAATCGCCGTGAGGAACAGAGGGCCGCCGACGAAGAGCAGGCGTCTGCGTCCGAGCGTCAGGAGGTGCTCCGCAGCCAGCATTCCGCCATGCGCCTCATCCACTTGCACGCCCGAGTAAGTGAGCGTGGGGGACTCGTAGTTGACCAGAACGGTTGGAGTGGACCGCGTAGGCAGAACGGAGGACTTGGCCAAGGACGTGTCCAGCGGGGCGAGGATGATGCCGGCAACGCGTGAGCGGTCGAGAAGCTCGAGGTTGTGCACCTCGCGAGTGGGTTCGACGTCGCTGTTGACGATGAGAACATCCATGCCCCGTCGCCGCATCACTTGCTCGACGCCGCGAGCGATGTCGACGAAGAATGAGTTTCCGAGATCGGCGACCACCAGGCCGACCGATGTGCTGCTCCCGGCTGCAAGGGACCGCGCAGCATCGTTGCGCACGTAGCCGAGTTCCGCAATGGAGGCGAACACTCGTCTTCGGGTGGTCTCGCGAACCTTGCTCGGGTTATTGAGGACGTTCGATACCGTGCCGATGGCGACCCCTGCATGCGAGGCGACATCGGCCATGCTCGGCAGAGACCGTCCCTGTAGGGTCGAATCCGTCATCCGTACCCCTCTCCATCGTCGAGCCGGTCATGATCTTCGAGAACTCTAGTGCATGCAAGCGGGCAATGAAGCGATTCAATAACGGTCGAGAACGTGTGTTGCAATTTGCCCGCTGTTCTGGCATCTTGCTTGTGAAGCGCTTCAAAAGGAGCGTCGCATTCAAGGAGGAATAGTGACCACAGCATCATGGCGCGCTCGGCGCCTCATCCCCGCCGTCGCCCTGCTGGGCGTCGGCGCACTCGCGCTCTCAGCGTGCGGGCCCGCGGAGGGTAACGCGTCCGGAGGCTCGGACGGAGACTTCACCTACCTCGGCCAAACCGAGAACACGACCATCATCTCAACCCTGGAGACGCTCGCCGGCGACCAGTGCAAGGCAGCCAACGACGCCGCCCCGCTGAAGGACGACGACATCTCCGGCACACAGTGGGACCAGCAGCTCCAGCTGCTCGCCAGCCAGGATGGCCTTTCGGACATGCAGATGGCGGCGGGCACGCCCGCCCTCATGAAAGAGTTCATCGACGGTGGCAAGGTGCTGAACCTCTCCACCGCCCTCGACGATCTCGGCGTCTCGGATCGCCTCCTTCCGGCTGCGGAATCCACCATCAAGGCGCTCTACGGCGACGGCGACCTCTACGCGCTCCCGACCGAGTTCAACATCGAAGGCTTCTGGTACAACAAGGAGCTCCTCGAGGCCAACGGCATCGAAGCACCCGAGACCTGGGACGACCTCGTCGACGCCGCGTCCACGCTGCAGTCCGCCGGCGTCCAGCCCTTCGCCACCGCGGGCAAGGACGGCTGGCCCGTCACCCGACTCGTCGGCGACTACATCGTGCGACTGCTCGGACCGGACGCGCTGCAGAAGGTCGCCGACGGCGAGGCGAAGCTCACCGACCCCGAGTACGTCGAGGCGGCCGACGCGGTCGCCGAGCTCGGCAAGGCAGGGTACTTCGGCGACGCCGTCGGTTCTGTCGACTACAACGCGTCGATGAATCTCTTCCTCACCGGCAAGGCCGCCTTCTTCTACATGGGCAGCTGGGCGCTGGCGAACTTCAACGACGAGGAGCAGAACCAGATCGGCGCTGACAACATCGGCTTCGCACGGTTCCCGGCCGTCGAAGGCGGAGCGGGCAGCATCGACCAGATCCCGGCGAACGTCGGGATCCCCGTCATGTTCTCGGAGAAGAACTACGACGATAACGCGGCCGCATGGCTCGAGTGCATCGCTCAGGGGTACGGGGACGTCGCGCTGAACGACAGCGGCGTCGTCTCCGGATTCGTCGTCGACAACGCGCCGGCCGACCTGCCGGCCACGACGCAGCTCGTCCAGGAGGAGATTGCGAACGCACCGTCGAGCGTGCTCTGGTTCGAGGCTCTGTTCTCGCCGAAGGCGACGGGCATCAGCCAGAACAACGGAGCCGGTCTCGCCAACGGCACCCTCTCGGGCGAGGAATTCATGCAGCTCGTCCAGGCAGCCAACGACGAAGGCTGACACCTCCGGGGCGGGCGCGACGCGCCCGCCCCGGAACATCTGCTCGTCGCATCAGGAGAACCACCATGCACAAAGTCCTCGGTGACAAGCGCGCCATCTTCGTCCTCCTCGGACCCGCGCTGCTCGTCTACTCGCTCGTCATGCTCGTCCCCATCGTGTGGTCGCTGTTCTACACGGTCCAGGACGGCAACCCGATCACCGGATTCACCTTCAACGGGATCGACAACTTCACCAAATTCTTCCAGGACCCCGCAGCATGGGACGCGATCTTCTTCACGTTGAGGTATGCCCTCATCCTCACGGCGTTGCAGGTCATCGCCGGATACCTGCTCTCCCTGATGTACGTGTTCTGGCTCCGCAAGGGATCCGGACTCATCCGCACCATCGTGTTCTTCCCCGTGGTCCTCCCCACCGTTGCGGTCGCGCTGCTGTTCCAGCGGCTGTTCGAGGCGGCACCGACAGTCGGGCCGGTGAACTCCTTCCTCGGCATCCTCGGCGGAGGCAACCTCGACTGGTTCGGAACCCCCGACGCCTCGTTCTGGGTCATCATCGCTATGGACCTGTGGCGGTCCATGGGCTTCTACGCCGTTCTGCTCTACGCCGGTCTCGTCGACATCCCGGACGAGCTCATCGAGTCGGCCCGCATCGACGGCGCCGCAGGCTGGAAGCTCATCCGCACCATCGTTCTGCCCCTGTCGCTGCCGGTGCTGCTCTCCTCGATCATCTTCAGCATCAACGGCACGCTCAAGGTGTTCGACACCGTCGTCGCTCTGACGAACGGTGGGCCGGGCAACGCCACGACACCGCTGACCCTGTACATGTTCCGGACATCCTTCGCCTACGGCGACTACGGGTACGGCAGCACCATCGCGCTGATGCTGACGATCCTGTGCCTGCTGTTCACGGTGTTCATCTTCCGCTCCACCCGCCGCGACCTCACGAAGGACTGAACCAGTGAGCGCCACCACCGCCATCGTCACCAGCACCCCGCCCGCTCGTCGGGTGGTCGAGCCGAACCGTCGGGGAGTCGGCGACTTCTTCCGCCGACTCCCTGTCCGGCTCATCATCGCCGTGCTCCTCATCGTCGAGATCTACCCGATCCTCTGGATGCTCCTCGGCTCCTTCAAGACGCAGAGCGAGTTCCTCAACGAGCCGTTCTGGGCGCTGCCCCAGTCGTGGGACATCGTCAACTACATCGAGGTCTTCACGACGGGCGAGTTCGGCAAGTACATCGTCAACAGCCTCATCGCCGTCTTCCCGTCGCTCGCCATCATCCTGGTCTTCGGCACCGCCGCTGGGTTCGCGCTCGAGGTCATGGTATGGAAGGGCCGGGGCACGGTGCTGCTGCTCTTCCTCGCGGGGATCATGGTGCCGGCGCAGATGATCCTGCTGCCGCTGTTCACGATCTACTTCCGCACCAACATGACCGGGACGCTCTGGCCGCTCATCATCACCTACGTCGCACTGGGAATGCCGCTCACCGTCTTCATGATGGCCACGTTCTTCCGCTCGGTCCCTCGCGAGATCTTCGAAGCATCCACACTCGACGGCGCCTCGATCTTCCGATCCTTCTTCTCCATCGGCCTGCCGCTGGTGAAGAACGCACTGTTCACCATCGGCCTCGTGCAGTTCTTCTTCCTCTGGAACGACCTGCTCATCGCACTCACCTTCACCAACAGCAGTGACCTGCGCACCATCCAGGTCGGCCTGCTCAACTTCACCGGCGAGTACGGCGCCGTCCAGTACGGGCCGACCTTCGCCGCCATCTCCGTCAACGTGCTGGGCACCCTGCTCATCTACGTCTTCCTCAATCAGCAGGTCATGAAAGGCCTGACCGCCGGATCGGTGAAGGGCTGAACCATGACCAACACCGAACTCTGGCTCGAGAACCGCCGAGGCGCCAGCACCATCGGGATCGCCGAAGCAGCACCGCGCATCTCGTTCATCGCCGACACCCCCGGGCCGTTCACGCTCCGGTTCACCCAGGACGACGGGCGATGTGAACAGGAGGTCATCGAGACGACAACCACCGTGCCGTGGCCGTTCACCGCACTCTCCCCTCGCCAGGGTGGCCGCTTGGCCATCGTCGCCGACGACGGCAGCCTCTTGACAGAACTGCGGGTCGAAGGGGGGATCGGCGACGACTGGAAGGTCGACTTCGTCTCCCCGTCGCTCGAGGCGCCACGAGATGCTCCCCGCCCCGCGTTCCTTCTTCGCGCGGCGTTCCACAGCGAGATCGCTCCGGAACGCATCCGCCACGCTCGCCTCTACGTCACCGGACACGGTGTCTACGAACTCGAGATGAACGGCGACCGGGTTGGCGATGACATCCTCGCACCCGGATGGACGAGCTACTCCCACCGCCTCCGGTACCAGACCCATGACGTCACCGACGCCCTGCAGGCCGGCGAGAACGTACTGGGTGCCTGGCTCGCAGACGGCTGGTACCGCGGGCACATTGGCTTCGACGGCGGGGTCTGGGACATCTACGGGACGGATGTCGCCCTGCTCGCCCAGCTCGAGATCACCGATACCTCCGGCGACCATCACATCGTGCCTCTGGAATGGAACTGGGCGCCGTCCGCAATCACGGCCGTCGGGCTCTACGAGGGGGAGGACTTCGACGCGCGACTGCACCCGGAGGGATGGTCGGGGCCGGGATTCGACGCCGGGTCGTGGGAGCCCGCGCACGTGTTGCCGCGAGCATCGTTCCCCGCGCGAATCGAAGCGCCCACCGCACAGCCGGTCCGAGCCACCGAGATGCTCCGGCCGGTCAGCGTCGAGCGGATGCCGAGTGGGCGGATCCGCTTGAACTTCGGGCAGAACATCTCCGGCGTCCTCCGCATCAGCCTTCGCGCCGAAGCCGGACACACCGTGCGACTGCACCACGCCGAGGTGATCGAGGACGGCGAGCTCGGAACCAGGCCCCTGCGTGCCGCGACCTCGGTGGACGCGTTCACGGCCGCAGGCACCGGAGTCGAGACGTACACGCCGCGGTTCACGGTCCACGGGTTCCAATACGCGGAACTCGAGAACTGGCCGGGCGACCTCGAGGACGGCGACGTCGAGGCGGTGGTCGTTCACACCGGCATGCGCCGCACCGCATGGTTCCACTCATCGCACGACGGGCTGAACAAGCTCCACTCGAACGTCACCTGGAGCATGCGCGACAACTTCGTCGACCTCCCGACCGACTGCCCCCAGCGCGACGAACGCGTCGGATGGACCGGTGACATCCAGGTGTTCGCCCCGACGGCGTTGCGTCTGTTCGCCGCCCACGGCACCCTCACCGGGTGGTTGCGCGACCTCGCGCACGAACAGGCCGACCAGGGACACGTGCCACAGTTCGTCCCCTGGGTGGAATGCGGGTTCCCGAACTTCCCCACCGCAGCGTGGGGGGATGCGGCGGTGATCGTCCCTTGGGAGATGTACCTCAACGACGGCGACCCCCACATCCTCGCCGAGCAGTTCGCGAGCATGCGGGCCTGGGTCGATCTCATCGACGAGCTCACGGAGCACACCGGCCTCTGGAACACCGGCTTCCAGCTGGGTGACTGGCTCGACCCGACAGCGCCCCCGGAGGATCCGGGGAAGTCGCACACCGACAAGTACCTCGTGGCGACGGCCTATCACGTGCGCACAGCACGGATCGTCGCGGACACCGCGGAACTTCTCGGACACGTCGATGACGAGCGACGGTACCGCGATATCGCCGCGCGTGCGACCAAGGCCTTCCAGGACGAGTACCTGAGCGCCAATGGACGCGTCGTCAGCGACACCGTCACGTCCGTCGCCGTAGCCCTCGTCTTCGATCTGTTCGCAGAGGCGGGCCAGGCGGCGCGCGCGGGGGAGAGGCTCCTCGAGCTCGTGGGTCAGGGAGGCTTCCACATCTCCACCGGGTTCGTGGGAACACCCATCATCTGCGACGCCCTCGTCCTCGCCGGGAGCTCGGACTACGCCTACCATCTGCTCCTCCAGGAGGAGCTGCCGTCGTGGCTGTATCCGGTCAGCATGGGGGCCACGACGATCTGGGAACGCTGGGACAGCATGCTGCCCGACGGGTCGATCAACCCGGGCGACATGACCTCGTTCAACCACTACGCGCTCGGAGCCGTCGCGGACTTCCTGCATCGCGGCGTCGCCGGTCTCGCCAGTGACGGGCCGGGCTGGCGGCGCATCCGATTCGCGCCCCTCCCCGGCGGCGGTCTCACACACGCGAGCGCCCGATTCGACGCCGTCACCGGTACGGCGGAGGTGCGATGGGAGCGCGTCGGGTCCGAGCTGATCATCACCGCCACCGTCCCGCCCGCCGCCACCGGAGTCGTCGTCCTCCCGGAATCCGGCGAGCAGATCCCGGTCGGGCCGGGCGAGCACACCTTCCGCACGACCTTCCGCGCCGTCGAGGACGACCCGGACGCTCCCTTCTTCGGCTGGCGTCGTCCCGAGACCGTCGACGCCTGACAACCCCTCACAGAAATGACATCCATGCAGAACTCCATCAAGCCCGGCCAGGTCTGGCTCGACACCAAAGGTGAGCGGATCCACGCCCACGGCGGCTCGATCATCACCGTGGACGGCGTCCACTACTGGTACGGGGAGAACAAGGAGCACTCCGCCCCTGGCAGCGGCATCTGGCACTGGGGTGTCCGCTGCTATTCCTCCACGGACCTCTACAACTGGGAGGACCGCGGCCTCATCATCCCGCCGGACGAGCACGACGAGGAATCACCGCTGCACCCTCACCAGCTCCTCGACCGCCCCCACATCATCTACAACGCCGAGACGAAGAAGTACGTCGCCTGGCTCAAAGTCATGACCAAGGGCTCCATCCAGCGGTCGACCGTCCTCACATCCGACAGCATCCTGGGTCCGTACGAGATCGTGCGCACCTGGCTGCGACCCCTCGACATGTCGGCAGGGGACTTCGACCTCGTCGTCGACCCGCATGACGGCAAGGCGTACTACTACTTCGAACGCGTGCACTCCGAGATGATCTGCGCAGACCTGACGAGCGACTACACCGACGTCACCGGGTACTACTCGACCCACTTCCCGCAGCCGCAGCCCCCGTTCGTGCGCGAGGCCCCCGCGCACTTCGCCCGGAACCGGAAGCACTACCTGCTCACCTCCGGCACCACCGGCTACTACCCGAACCCTTCGGAGTCCGCCGTGTCGGCGTCCTATCACGGGCCCTTCGACGTGCTGGGCGACCTACACCCGTCCGATGACTCGCGCACGTCCTTCCACTCGCAGATCTCCTCCGTGTTCCGCCACCCCGAAAAGAAGGACCTCTACATCGCCATCGCCGACCGCTGGCTGCCGCGATACCTCGACCACGGCGACCGCGCACAGCAGGCCTTCATCGAGCACTTCGCACCCGGGCGCGACAGCGACGAGCCGATGGAGGAGTTCGCCGACGTCGACTCATCCATCGCCGATTACGTCTGGCTGCCGATCCGCTTCGACGGCGACCGCCCGGTCATCGAGTGGCTCGACGAATGGCGAGTCGAAGACTTCGACTGAACCACTCCGGCCCGGAACCCTCATGGGTGCCGGGCCGAACTCATCCACCCCACTGACAAGCAAAGGAGCTTGCCATGCCCCACGCCACTCTCGTTCGCGGAGGACTGGCCACTGTCGCCACCGCCGCGCTGCTGGCCCTCACCCTGCATCCGATCCATGAGCAATCCGCGTCCGCAGCGACGGGCGCCGGCGGGTCCGTGGCTGTCACGTACACCTCGTACAACGTCGACGAGGGGAACTACAGGCTGACGCCGCAGACATCGAAGCAGCTCGCGCCGATGACGAACAGCTCGGCCATGACCATCAACGTGGACCCGTCGGTGTCGTACCAGTCGTATGACGGGTGGGGCTCGTCCCTCGAGGACACCACCGTCTATCACCTGGGCCGGCTGAGCACGGCGAACCGCGAGTCCGCCCTGCAGGCTCTGGTCAGCCGGGCGAACGGCAACAACATGAACCTCTGGCGCACCACCATCGGGTGCGCCGACTTCTGCCGCACCGCGAAGACCACGGGCTTTTGGACCTACGCCGACAACGGCGGGGTTGCCGACCCGACGCTCAGCTCCTTCAGCATCGCCAGAGACATCTCCGACGGCAAGATCGCCATCATGCAGCGCATGCAGCAGATCAACCCCGAGGTCAGGTTCTATGCGTCTCTGTGGTCGCCACCGGCCTGGATGAAGACGAACAACAGCATCACCGGCCCGGCCGGCGTCTTCGGCCACTGCGCGACGGACGGCACCGAGCCGCGCGTCCAGCACGGCAACACAGGTCCCAACAACACCGGCTCCGCGAACGACTACTACCCGGTGCTCGCCGACTACTACGTCAAGTACATCCAGGCGTACGCCGCCCAGGGGCTTCCGATCTACGCCGTCACGCTGCAGAACGAGCCCGACATCCAGATGCCGTACCCGACCACCTGCTTCACGCCGGGGCAGATGCAGGACTTCGCCAAGGTGCTCAAGCAGAAGTTCACCGCGGCGGGCATCACCTCGAAGATCTGGGGCATGGACGCCAACCTGACCGGCGACACGTTCAGCTACGTGGACGCTCTCCTGGGTGACCCCGCGGCCAACGCCGCCGTGGACGGCATCGCCTTCCACAACTACGACAGCACGACCATGTGGCAACCGAACGCCGTCACCGCGCAGTACCCGAGCAAGACGCAGCACATGACCGAGATCACGCAGGGCGCGAACAAGCTCATCGAATTCTTCCGAGGAGGCGTCAGCAGCTACTCCGGCTGGGCCACCATGTTCGAATACACCCAGTGCGACGCCATCGACGACGACACGAGCGCTCTCGTCCTCTGCAACGCCGGTCCCAGCTGGTGGATGGACCGCAAGGTCAACCCCAACGACCCGGATGCCGACACACCCTCGGTGATCTCGCCGAAGATGGGCGATCCCACGCAGTACGACCTCAACGGCTGGTACTACGCATGGGGCCAGTTCTCCCGGAACATCCAGCTCGGCGCGAAGCGGATCGACAGCACCGACCGGATGGGAACCGTCTCTAACGTCGCCTTCCAGAATCCCGACGGCACCATCGTCGTGATCGTCGCGAACCGGCCGGATGCGACGGGGCTGCCCGACTCGAACCCGGCGCGTTACAACACGACCCAGCTCGCCACCGCGGCGGCGTCCATCCGCATCGCCACGCCGGACGGGGAATTCACCGACACCATCCCCGGCGACACCATCGCGACCTACGTGTACACCCCGACCACGGGCAACGCCCTCAGCAAGCAGGGATGGACCGCCTCCGCGTCGAACACGCAGGATGCCTTCACCGCGACGCAGGCCATCGACGCCAACCCCCGCACTCGCTGGATGAGCGGAACGGATCAAGCATCCGGCCAGTCCTTCACCGTCGACCTCGGCGCGAGCCGCACCTTCGATCAGGTGTCCCTGAACCAGATCGCCTTCCCGACGGACTCCCCGGGGACATACTCCGTGCAGACATCGACCAACGGAACCACGTGGAGCGGCCCCGTCGCGACAGGGTCGGGGACGTCGTCATTCACGAACATCGCGTTCACATCGACGACTGCGAGATATCTGCGGATCAGCCTCACCGGGGCGGCCAGCAGATGGTGGACCATCGGAGAGGTCAGCGTCTACAACAGTCGGTCCGGTCTCCTGCCTCGCGAGGCCGGATCGGTGACGGCCTCGGCATCGGGAGACGGTACGACGGCGTCATCCGCATGGGACGGATCCGCCCAGACGCGCTGGACGACGGGCGCCGCTCAGGCGTCAGGTCAGAGCCTCACCTTCGATCTCGGAACCACGAAGACCATCACGGCCATCGAGCTGGACGCAGGGCAATGGTCCGGAGACTACCCGCGCGGGTACGCCGCCTACGTCTCCGCCGACGGCGTCACCTGGGGCACCCCGGTCGCCACGGGCAGCGGCACATCCCACGTCACACAGATCGCCCTAGGCACACGAACCGCACGGTACGTGCGCATCCAGCTGACCACAGCGTTGAGCACCTACTGGTGGAGCGTGGCGGAGGCGAGAGTCTCCAACGGTGCGCGCACCACGACCTCCGGCGTCGGGTGGTCCAGCCTCTCGCACACCGGCTGGAGCGCATCGGCCTTCGCGAACGGGGCGTCCGCCCCACTCGCAGTTGACCAGTGGTTGGAGTCGCGCTGGCAATCCGGACAGGCTCAGACAGGCAACGAATGGTTCGAGATCGATCTCGGGGCGAGCCGCACGTTCAAGGGCGTGCAACTGATCCAGTCGGGCGGGCCGGACAACGGCGGCGGGGACTTCCCCCGCGGATACGAGGTGTACGTCTCCGCGGACAAGAACACGTGGACCAAGGTCGCTGCCGGCGACGGGTACGGCGTGGTGAACGCGCTGTTCGCGACGCGCACCGCTCGCTACATCAACATCCACAGCACCGGGGCGGATGCCGGTCACTGGTGGTCGCTCGGCATGGTGAATGTGCTGACCGACTGAGCCAGCCGGCCGAGTAGTCGCCCTCGATCTCAAGAACCTCGAGGGCGACTACCGGTGGTCCGGAAGCGTTCACATTGACGAACGCAGTGTCGCTTCACGCCCAGGTCCGAGGGCCTGGTCGGGGTCAGTCACACGGCACCCATATGAAGCGCTTCAACTCCGGGGTGCACTTTGGTCATGCGTCGACCAGTTGCTCAAAGCGAATGAAGTCGAACTCGGCGCGAGCGGTTTTCACGCCGCTCGCCCCCTTCGGCCACGTCCGCGTATCGATGGCCCCGCCGAGATACGATCCGACGGTCATCGTCAGAACGACGAAGAACGGTGCGTCGAATGGCCAGCCGCCTACCGCTCGTGGATCTGTGGCGCGTGCCTCATGATAGACCGCGCCGTCAATCGCCCATCTGAGCACCCCTGGTTCCCATTCGAGCGTGTGGGTGACCCACCTTCCGACGAGTGACGACAGAGGCCCGGAGTATGTTCCCGAGATCGGGGAGTCTCCGGAGTAACCCGGACCGTGCGCCGATCCGAACGGCGAGCCTGGACGTGAGAGAGCGATCTCGGTGGCATCGATCTCGCCGGCAGCCGGCCAGCCCACGGAGTCGATGTTCATCCCGAAAAGGCACACGCCGACGCTCACTCCGTAGCCGGGATGCAGGAATTGACGCGTCGTCAGGCGACCGTGCGGACCGACCTGACGCCGACCTTTCGATGAAATCGTCCCAGCGATGTAGGAGAAGCCGTTCTTCGACGCAGGCTGCGCAGTCAGCGCCAGCCTGCCCCCTGCGACGTTGACCATCGAGGGATCGTTCCACTGTTGATCGCGGAGGTCAGTCTGTCCCGGACCGTCGTAGACGGCCCAGTTCGTGGGGTCGATCCGGTCGCCCAGGAAACGGTCCTCCCAGACCGTGCGCCAAGCCTTACCGGGTGGGGCTGCGGCCGCCGTCGGAGCTTGCGCGAGAGCTGCGGGCGCGCCGATCAGGGAGGATGCTCCTACGGCGAGTCCGGCGGCTCCGACTCCGAGAAGCGTGCGACGGGTCAGGCCGCTTATGGGGGCGGCCGATGGGGGTCGGGGCATGTGGTTCCTCCTAGTGAGACGTCGTTGTCCGACCGACATTGACGTTGCCGGTTGGGTTCACTATATTGATGATCTTGAAGCGCTTCAATAGAGAACGCGAACTCAATGAGGAGTCCAATGAAATCTGTGACGGCGTCTATAGCGACACTCGCGCTCGCCCTCTCCGCGCTCGTCGCGTCGACCGTGGCCACGTCGCCAGCCGCGGCTGCAGCCTCGGAAGTCACGCTCGACCGCACGGGGTGGAGCGTCACGGCGTCGCACTCCCACCCCAATACGCCGGCAGCCAACATGATCGACGGCTCCCTTTCGACCGGGTGGACGTCCGGCAAGAGCCAGCAGGGCCTACCTGAAGACCCGGAGTTCGTCGTGGTCGACACCGGAAAGGTCACCCAGTTCGACACCATCGAGCTTGCGGCGGGGGCGGCGGTTGACGACTATGCGCGCAGCTATGAGGTCGCCGTCTCGCAGAACGGAACAGACTGGGAGCATCTCGTCAGTGGCTCAGGAGCGCTGACCGACGGCGTAATGGAGATCTCACTGTGCGAGGGAACACCGCCCTGCACGCAGACGTCAGCCCGTTACGTCCGGGTGACTCAAACCAGCGGGCACTTCCTGAACTGGTGGACCATCGCCGAGTTCGACCTCGTCGCGCATCCGACAACCCAGCGCGGCCCCGCAACCTTCCTCGAGCGCGACGGATGGTCGATGACCGCCTCGCAAGGCTGGCTCCCCGCATCCAACCTCATCGACGGCAGCACCGGCACCGGCTGGACCACCGGCGACGGGCAAACGCCCGGCCAGTGGATACAACTCGACGCGGGAACACCCGTCACCTTCGACGCGGTCGATCTCGCCGCGGGGGCTGCGACCAGCGAGTTCGCCCGCAAAGTGAAAGTCGATGTCTCGGATGACGCCACGAACTGGACCACGGTCGCCGAACGCGACGGGGAATTGCGCGCGGGCGCCTCCCGTGTCTCTCTCTGTGACGACATCGCGACGTGCGCCCCGGTGACGGCCCGCTACGTGCGTGTCACCCAGACGAGCAGCCATTTCGTGAACTCATGGACAGTTGCGGAGTTCAACCTCGTCTTCGGCGATCTCGCGTTCCTGCGCCCGCAGGCAACACCCCGCGACACGATGGTCGCCCCTTCGGGGACCGTGCAGCTGGACGTCTGGGGACTCGCTCCCTCCGAGCCGGTCACGGTCTCCTCATCGACTGGCTCGTCGAACCGAACCGCTGACGCCGCAGGCGAGACCGTCGCCACCATCGCAGCTCCCTCAGCGGAGGGCGACTTCGAGATGACCGTCTCCGGAGCATGGACAGGATGGAGCACCTCGGTTGTCATTCTCGTGACCTCGGATGTTGAGGGTACGGATCCAGACCCGAACGGCGGCGGAGGTGCAGGAGAAGGCACGACTCCGGCGGTGACCGATTCGTTGACGATCACGGAGGACGCCGGTGTGATCACTCTCGCCTGGGATGCGGTTCCTGCGGCCACGTCGTATGACGTCTACCGGTCAACCGGCGCATTCACCGACGCGACCAAGGTGGCGACCGTGGACGTCCCGTTCTTCGACGACGCGGTCGGCGAGAAGGACCGCTACCGCTACTACTACTCGGTCGTCGCGGTATCGGGTACAGGCGAGAGGGCCGACGCCTCAGAATCGGTTTCGCTGGAGTCGGCTCTGTTCGGCGACAACATGACCTTCTTCAGCCCGACCGACAACGTGTCGCAGGTCGACAGCACGGTCGCCGCCGCGGCGGCGAAGATGTTCCCGTTCGCGGCTGAGCTCAGCGACGAACGTTTCGCCTTCGCGTTCAAACCCGGCGAGTACGAGACGAAGACCATGAACGTTGGCTACTACACCAGCATCTACGGGCTGGGGGAGACGCCGCGCGACACGACCGTGCCGCGGATCGAGATCCCTAGTCAGCCCGCCGACTCACTCACGAATTTCTGGCGTTCGGTCGAGAACATCGGTATTGATACGGGATCTCCTGACACGTGGATCACGTGGGCGACCTCGCAGGCGGCCCCAGCGCGACGGTTGTGGGTGAACGGTCATCTACATCTGGACGATTGGGGAAAGGCTGCCAGTGGCGGATATCTCGCGGACAGCGTCATCACCGGAGAAACCGGCTCGTGGTCTCAGCAGCAGTACATCCTCCGCAACAACGATCTCGAGCGCGGCTGGTACAACGGCGGGTGGAACCATGTCTTCGTCGGAAACGCGAACGCGCCGACCGAATCGCCTGACTGGGCCGCTGCGGCCTGGAATGCGACAACGGTCGAGGCTGAGACTCCTGTCATCCGAGAGAAGCCGTTCCTCTACCTCGACGACGCCGGTGACTATCGCGTGTTCGTCCCTGCGCTGCGTGAGGACGCGCGGGGTGTTTCGTGGAGTGCCGACGGACCTGGTGAGGGCGCTTCAGTCTCTATCGACGACTTCTTCGTCGCGAAGCCGGGCGACTCCGCAGCGTCGATCAACAGCGCTCTCGCTTCCGGGAAGCACCTGCTCTTCACCCCCGGCATCTATGAAGTCAACGAGACCATCGAGGTCGGTCGCGCCGACACCGTCGTGCTGGGCCTCGGAATGGCCACCATCCGTCCGACCGGCGGCGTCGACGGCATGCATGTCGCGGATGTTGACGGCGTCACCGTCGCCGGCTTGCTCTTCGACGCGACCGAGGATGGATCCGACACGCTCCTGCAGGTCGGGGAGCCAGGCGCTGACGCAGATCACGCACATGACCCCACGTTGCTCGCCGACGTCTTCACGCGGGTCGGCGGAGCGGTCGAAGGCAAGGCCGACGTGACAGTGCACATCAACAGTTCCGATGTCATCGGCGACCACTTCTGGTTGTGGCGGGCCGATCACGGCCTGAAGGCCGACTCCACCGGATGGGACAAGAACACCTCGGCGAACGGGCTCATCGTCGATGGCGACCGAGTGACGGTCTACGGCCTCTTCGTTGAACACTTCCAGGGCCACCAGACCCTTTGGCGGGGCGACGACGGCAGGACGTTCTTCTATCAGAGTGAACTCCCGTATGACCCGCCGACCCAGGCTGATTACATGAGCCGCAGTGGCACGGTGAAGGGCTACGCCTCCTATAAGGTCACCAACGAAGCGTCCGGTCATCGGGCTGTCGGCCTCGGCGTCTACGACGTCTTCATCCACACCAATGAGTGGGTCGTCGCGGAGAACGGGATCGAGGTGTCACCGGGCACCCATCTGCGCAATGCCGCAATCGTCTCCTTTGGTGCGGGCGGAGGCCAAAATCACATCGTGAACGACGTTGGCACGGGTGTGTCCGGCGGTGCCGCGGTGAAGTCGGGCCTCAATTCATACGTCGAAGACGAACCTCGAGTGGAGGTGAGTCTCTCAGGCTCTGGTGCTGACGGTGTGTACCGCGGGAATGTGAGCGTGGAGCTGTCCCTCGCGCAGGGGGCAGGGGTCTTGCAGTACCGCCTCGGAGACGAGTGGAGCGAGTATACGCAGCCCCTTACGGTGAGCGTTGAAGGAACTCACCGCGTGCAGTACCGCGTCCTGCATCAAGGGGAGGAATACAGCCCGGCAACAGGGGCCGTCGATTTCCTCATCAAAGATGCGACCGAACCGCCCGGTCCGGAAACCGGGCAGCCTTCGAATCCGCCCACCGCGGGCACGCCGTCGACTCCGTCGCCGCCGGCTTCGCTAGCGGAGACGGATCTGACAGCCGAAACGCGCGGTGGTATCTCCGGCCCCACAGTCGTCACGGCGGGTGAGACGATCAAGGTGCAGGTGGGCGCAGACCATTCCAGAAATGAGGTGCGAGGGTGGTTGTTCTCCGCTCCGGTGTCGCTCGGTCGCGCGACCGTCGCCCCGGACGGAACCGCCGGGTTCGTCATCCCGCTCGATACCGTTCCCGGACGACACCGTCTGGCGGTCACGGACGCCACAGGGGCTGTCATCGGCTGGTACATCGTCGACGTTCGCGCTCCGGGGGCGTTGGCGTCTACCGGCGGTTCCAGCTCAGGCGGTTGGGCTGCGATGTCGTTGTTGCTCATCCTCGGCGGCCTGACCCTCACGGCCAGTCGGGCGCGCCGCAACTACCGCGCGACTGCCTGAGATCGGCGTCGCGACTATGTTGCACGGGGCACGTGGCGCCCCGTGCAACATCAGGAGGGTGTCAGCCGCGCGCACATCCTGTCAGGCATCGACGCGAGCCTGAGGTACCTCGGCGCCGACCCGTCGACCTCTGCCAAATCTACCGATGGGATCCGGAGACACTCATCGAGGAGACGATGGAGGCGCTGCATGACGTCGTGCGCTCCGGCAAGGCGCGGTACATCGGCGCCTCGTCGATGTGGGCGTGGCAGTTCGCGAAGGCGCAGCACGTCGCCGTGTAGAACGGATGGACCCCGTTCGTGTCGATGCAGGACCAGTACAACCTGCTGCAGCGCGAGGAGGAGCGGGAGATGCATCTGTTCTGCCTCGACTCCGGTGTCGGAGTGCTGCCGTGGTCGCCGCTCGCGCGGCGCAAGCTCACGCGCGACTGGGATGAGACCACGGGCCGCACCAAGACGGACGCGTTCGGGTCGACGCTTTACCAGCGCGAGGAGGAGTCGAACCGGGCCATCGTAGGCGCCGTGTCGCGGGTAAAATCCACCAGTAACTGGCCTGTAGCCGGAAGCATCGAAGGCTGGCGGTGATACTGCTCGGGGTGATCCGAGCTCGCTCCGGTGGGTCAGCTCAGCGGGAGCCCGTCGGGACCAACGAGCTGGAGGCGGCGTCCGAGGTCGAGCTTCCGGCGACGCAACAGGACCATGCCGACTCGCCCATTGGTGAAGCCTTGAGCGGAGAATTTGACCTTGCCCCGCACGTTCGTCTCCAGGGTGACATCACAGTGCTCCGTCTGAGCCGCTCGAGACGAGAGAAGGCCGCTCAGTGAGGGATAGACGAGGTCCGTGAGGCGCCGTCCGAGAACGGGGCCGATATGTCCGAACCGTTTCACGAACGACAAGGATTCGAACGTGTTCCAGATCGGGACGTGCTGTGCGCCACCGAGGGTGATCGGGCGGACTCCTGTCATGACGAGAGCCAACTCGTGGCGGGACGTCTCCGCATACCGTCGCACAGTCGCGTGAGCGGACGTTCCCCAGTCTGCTGTCAGGGCAAGAGGCACGTCGAGCGAGGGCCTGTAGCCGTCGGCCTGTTCGCTGAAGCGCTCCAGTCCGAACAGCACCTCGGCGGCGAAGGCGTTCGCTTCCGCCTCGAGTGCAGATTCCGTGTCGCGGTGCAGCGTGTGCTCGTTGTCCCCGCGATACGCGTCGCGATGCCAAGGCAGGGCATCGTGGCCGATCTCGTGTGCCTCCGTGAAGCGGACGCGCGCGGCGGGTTGGGTGGTGTCGACGTAAATGCGCCGCTCAGGCGGAGCGAGGGCTCCGAGAACGCGTCCGCTGATCTTGGCCAGGACTCCGCGCAACGAAGGCGGAAGGTCAGGCTCGTCGGCGATGTCGACGAGCATCGCACGCTCGAGTCCCGCAGCAGTAGCAATGTCCGCGAGCGGTATCGGGAGAGGGGTCTCGGGGTCGATGCCCGCCGCCCGCATAGCCGCGCGAGCCGCCTTGCGGATCTGCACGTGCGGAAGCTCAGGCGTCGACGTCATGGCTATCGCCTCGTCTTCAACCAGGCGATGTACTCGGTGACCTGCTTGCGCTCGTCTGGGGTCAGATCCGACAAGGCCCTAAGGGGGATTCCAGCGAGCTCACTCGTCTTCTCTTCGTTCGACTCTGCGACCGGTACATGGTGTCGCGCACGAACGAGAAGGTCGCGGTAGTCGAGGCCGTAAGTGCTGGCCAGTTGGTACAGGACGTTGGGGGAAGGCTGCTTGATCTGCCCGGACTCGATCTGGCTCAGGTAGCCGTTGGTGACGCCGTCTGTTGCTCGCTCAACCGCACGAAGCGACATCGGGATAGATAGGCGCGAGCGCTTCAGGTACTCCCCAAGCAGCTCGTTCTTCTGGTCCTCTGTCATACCCCGATTATGACACATTTGCTTACTTGACTATGCAGTGCCGTGTTTGGCTTGCGTTCCGTCGTGAGAGTGCTTACTCTTGTAAGCACCGCAGGGAATGCCCTGCACCAACAAGTAAGGAACTGATCATCATGGCAAACCGAAGCACCATCAGCGGCCGGTACATCTCCAACGCCGCAGCAGCACGCCACCCGCGGACGAGTGTGCGGGAGACCGGCGCGAACACCGGTTCGGGCACGCACCACCGCAGTGGCATCACGGGGCGTTACATCACGCCGCAGGCCGCAGGCCGCTGGCCCAACACCAGCCAGTCCGAGACCGGAAAGTAATTGCCGGCAGCGCGGGGAGGGTGTTCCTCCACCCTCCCCGCATCGTCATGAAGGAAGTGGTGAGCGCGATGCGTCGGAGCCAACCGGTACTGTCGAAGCAAACGGAGGGGACACGTATGGGGACTTCAGACGAGTTGCAGGTCAGTCTTGATGATTGCCGTAACGAAGAGCAAGACGTCGAGTTCTGGTTTGCTCGCGATCTGCAGGCGCAGTTCGGCTACAAGAACTGGGAATCGTTCGAGAAGGTCATTCACAAGGCCGCTGAGAACGCGCGTCTTGTTGGGGTAGCAGAGGACGACCATTTTCGTCAAGTAACGAAAATGGTTCCCATCGGCAGCGGGGCGGAGCGGTCCATCGTCGACTACATGCTCAGCCGCTACGGCGCGTACCTCCTCGCGGTCAACGCCGACGGCACGAAGCCCAACGTCGCATACATGAAGCACTACTTCGTGGTGCAGGCCCGGAAGCAGGAGCTCGTCGAGCAGCGCGTGCTTGATGCGGAACGTCTTGAGAGCCGCCGCCAGTTGAAGGCAACGGAGAAGGCACTCTCCGGCCTCTTCCACGAGCGCGGCCTCGACGGGCCGAAGATGGCTGCGGTACGTGCGAAGGGCGACAAGGCGCTCTTCGGCGGGCACACCACGCAGGAGATGAAGAACAAGTACGGCATCACCAACTCGCGCCCATTGGCCGACTACCTCCCGACGCTGTCCATCGCCGCGAAAACCCTCGTCAACGAGATGACGAAGCTCAACGTGGAGACCAAGGATGTCCAGGGTGAGGTACTGATCACTGACGAGCACGTTCAGAACAGCAAGAGCGTGCGTGCCATGCTCGGCAACCGTGGCATCCAGCCTGAGAACCTCCCGGCTGCCGAAGACATCTCCAAGGTGGAGCGGCGCCTCGCGAAAGAAGAGAAGCAGATCGCGGCAGCGGGTCTCGGCGAGGTCGACGGCTTCTGACGGCGACGTCATTGACCTCGACCTCGGCGACAATGCCTGAGGAGTTGAATGCTGCGCTGGCACTCTCGAGGACTGATGAAGAAGAGTGAATCGGTGCAGTTGACCGCGACGAACGACAGGATGCAAGCGTGACGCTGCTCGATGAAGTGATTGAACAAGCGTCAGACGGCGATGCTGCGGCGATGCTGAGAAAGCTCATGATTGTCGCGCACCGGCTCGGAGCAGATCCGCTGCTCGCTTGGGTCAAGGCAGAGCTGAATGGGTACGACGATCTGAACGACATCCCCGACTACCGAGGCCCCTTTACCGTCAACGTGCAGGCAGTCATTACCGGTCCGGGGCCGAGCAGGGGCACGAGCACTCTGACGAAGCATGGGATGCCTGAAGGTTTCGACGGGCTTTTCGAGTTGCGATTCAAGGACCCTCTCGCGACCCTGGAAGGGTTCGCCGGGTCCGAGGACGGGATCGCGGTGCCTTGGGATCCCGCCGTCATCGGGCTCTATAACGGGTGGATCGATGAAGGGCGGGTGCCGTTCATCGAGTACTGGGGTGTCTACAGTGCTCAGAAGGTGTTTCCGCAAGGAGCGCTCAGAGGCATCATTGACGTCGTCAGAACCAAGGCGCTGGAGCTTGCGCTGGACCTGCAGGCAGAATACCCGGACGCCGGAGAGAAGGACGGGCCCACCGTCGACAACCCTGATGTGCGCGCGACCGTCACCACCATCGTTAACAACATCTATGGTCCCGTCACCGGGCTCGCTCAGGGGCACAATGTCACCCAGAAGGTGCGAGTCAATGCCGGCGATCTTGGCGGCGCACTCGATAGTGCGCGCCGCTTCCTCGACGACCAGGGCCTCGAACAGCTGAGGGCCGTACTTGTTCACGACGGTGACAATCAGGAAAAGCGCAGCCGCGTTGGAAAATTCGTTGACGCCGTCAAGTCCGGATCCGTCACACTCGCCGCAGGCGTCACGACGGACCTTGCGGCCGCTGGACTACTGGAGGTCGCGACGCAGTTCTTCGGGTGGTGAGTGGCCTAACGCGCCCCTCGGCCGCATCGACCACATTGCGATTCGCCTGAATCGCCAATGGCCCTCGAGTCGCAGGCGAAGTGCGCGATGGGACGGGATCAGGCGAGCGTCGCCCAGATGAGACCTGCAGTGCAAAGGACCAGGCCGACGGTCGCGAGGACGAGCGCCCAAGAGGAGGAGCGAATTTGCGAGCTCATCTGTTGATCCAGTCGAGCGCGATGCTCGACGAGCCAGAGGTTGAGGACGTCGACAGCTCCCCACGAAACGTCACGTCCTCCCACTCGTGCGAGGACAGCCTTCAGGCGCGCGAGGTCCTCCGCGGTGGGCTCGGCTACAAGGTTGGAGTCTGAGTGCTTAGGCATGAGCTCAGTACTACACCATTTGCTCTGTAGGTTGCTCCGGTCGCTACGGCGAGCTTGACGAGCTGAAACTGTCAGGCCGACGAGGCCACTGATCATTCGTTCCGCTTCGTCGTCAACCGGCGAAGCGGCTCTTGCCGACCCACGACTCGCGACCGTTGCTCTGAACTGAGCTCGCCGCGGAGTGGACCATGCGGGAGGCACCGCGAGCTCCGAGAGAGCTGATCTTCCCACCAGGAACAGCGTTACCGCGGGCAATCTGAATGCGACGGTTCGATGACTCGTTCATGTTGGTACTCCTCCTCTTGGCTTCAGCATAGCTGCTGGCACTGACAATCAGGCGAGATCTAGAGTGGTTTTCTCACTGATCTGCCTGCCGATGAGCAGGGCGGTGAACAAGATTCCGTTCCACACCGTCACGCCCCACCACAGGGTTTGAAGCCACCCGTCCTGCAACTCGCCAACCAAACTTGCGGCCACAAGGAACAGGCTCACGGCCGACGAGAGAACCGCGAAGCGCAGAATATTCATTGGTTCTCGTACCAGCGCGCTTTCGCCTCGCGACGCCACAAGAGCGAGTAGCACAGCGGGTGCCACCAAGAGTACAGTTGCCGGCCCTTCAGGCTCGCTGCGCCAGACAGCCTCGGCGCCAGGGAGCACCAGAGCGAGGAGCGTCGTAAGGAACGAAAACGCTGCAGCGACCGTGGCGGTCATGCGGATACCCCTGAAGGGGAGATCGACGACGAGCTCTCCGTTCTCTTCTGGCTGTTGATCATAGTGCCCGTGGACATGCGTCACAGGCTTTCGTGAGTCATCGAAGAGGCTGTCGGGACCTGACTCGCCGGGGAGCCTCAACAACGTGCATCGGGCTTCGGGCGGTGTCTGGAATTCGAGGTGGTAGCTCGCCGCGGCGGACGCCGCCTCCAAGGGCACTTCGATGGTCCTCCGAGACCAGCCCAACGCGACCTTGAGGGAAAGAAAGAAGTGCTGTGGAGGCAAGCCCTCCACATGCCAGTCGTAGGAATACTTCAGCACCTGCCTCGAGCCGGCGCGCTGAGAGTCGATGAGGCCGATAAGCAGAAATCGTCCGACGAGCATGCGAAGAAGCTCGCCCGCGTCGTTTCCCTCGAATACACGAGGGTCAGCTCGGACACGGCCGAGCCAGCACCCGCTGGCGACAAGCTTGTCGACGTCTGAGAGCGACTTCTCATCCCTAGCGGGCCCGACAATCTCTTCGATGAGCGGGAGAAGACCATCGGGAACGTGGGAGTTGGTTCGCATCAACTCGCTTCGAACCATAGCGACTCCGTAGCGAGTTGTGTCTGCTGCTCCGAGCACTGGCAAGATGCTTCCATCCGGTCCCCTCGCATCGAACTCGCGCAGCGGTTCCTTCTTGATGTAGGCGAGCGGGACCATGATCTGACCGCGTAGATCATGCGGGCTCGTAAAGCCGCGTTCCTCGGGGTGGAAGGCGAGCGCTGGGTCTGGAGTCGGTAAACAGTCGAGCGACTGGCGCCGCCGTCCACGCTCGCCCACGAGCGGGTGAACGCTGTCAACCCTTCGATAGACCCAAGCGTTCCACCTGGTCACGACATGGACCAGAGCGGCCCCCGCGATCAGTAAAGCCTCGTCCTCGTTAAGGGGGCGCGGGGCGCTTTCGTCTGGGGCTTCCCGGCACGGTTCGGCCGTCCCACCCGTGAGCGCATGCCAGATGCGACGCAGTCGGTGCATTTCTGTTCCCCCCGGTGTCCCGGCCTCCGTGTCTGTCGGTAGCTGGGCTCCACATCCACTACTTCAGAGCGTGCCACACCGGATCACATAGTTTGACGATTCCATCGGCGGAGTTGTTTTGGCGATTCCAGTGTTTGACTGGATCAACAATGACGGATCCGGATCAGGATAAGCAACGACCCATATGAGGGGCACGGCGCCCTCTCGAGGTTCCAATCGTCGCTAGGGCGCCCTCAGCGTTGCGAGCGTCGTGATCGACGCCGGCTCGGGATCCCAGCGACGCACGCCGCGGGCGTGACCCTGGATGTCCCCGCCGACGAGTTCCAGCGCCTCCGCCAGGTCGGCGACCCGCAGCCTGCGGGCAAGGGCGACGTGCGGCATCCACTCTCCGGTCGCGGTGTGCGGCGCATCCGTGCCAGGACCGAGGGCGTCGTGGACCGCGGTGCGGAGCGCGAGCAGTTCGGCGGTCGGCACGACGCTGCGGGCGAGTACCCGTCGGGCGCCGATGCCGAACAGCAGGGGAGCGCCCAGCGTCACGGGGAACGCAGGGAGATCCTCGAAGACCTCCGCCTCCACCGCCGGCAGCCCGATCCTGGCCACCAGTGTGATGTGCGGGCGGTTGCTCGCAGACGTGTGCGCGGCGAGGCTCGAGAGCCCGCGTGCGGCGAGAGCCTCCCATTCGGCTCGGATCGCCACGTCGGCCGCCGGGTCGAGGAGCAGTTCGATCGATGAGGGGGAGCGCCGCGGCTCGGGTTCGCGCATCTAGTCGTTCTCGCGGCGTCGCAACTGCTCCCAGATGACGGTCCAGATGAGCCCGAGCATGAGACCGGCAGGGGCGCCGACCGCAGCTCCGATACCCGGATCACCCGCAGAGGCACCGATTCCGAGACCGATGACCGCGCCGACGGGGAGACCGAGCAGCAGGGGCACGGAAGCCATGCCGCCTCGAGGTTCGCGCCCGGTTCCATCAGGCCAACATATATGCGAACGCTGAGGCGTCACGGGTGCAGGGCGGCCGGCCGTGATGGGGATGCCCCTCAGCCGACCGCGCTGAGCCGCCGCTCGGCCAGCAGCGGTACGGCCACCTCGCGGGCGGCGCGGCGGGCCGTGGCGACGGCGCCGACCGAGACGACCTCGGCGCCGAGCGTCGAGGCGAGGATCTCGGGTGCCGGCAGGTGCAGCTGCGCAGGCAGCACCTCACGGGCCGCATCCAGCACCGGGGCGATGCTCTCCGCAACCGCCCCGCACACGATCACGCGGGCGGGGTCGTACATGCTGCCGAGGACGCCGACCACTCGTGCGAGTGTCGCGCCGACGCGGGAGGTGGCGAGCAGTGCGTCGGCATCGCCTGCCGACGCGGCCGTCAGCACGGCTCGCGGATCGATGCGATCCTCACCCGCGAGCCGACCGATCGCGGAGTCTGACGAGATCTCGCCGCTCTCCACCGCTGCTCGCACCTGATCCTGGAGGGCATACCGAAGGCCGAAGGCCGAGCCGACGCCGATGATGTGGTCGAACACGACACCCTCACCCACCCCGCCGTGAGCGCCGTGCAGCACGTGGCCGTCGACGACGACACCGCCACCGAAGCGCTCGCTGGCGAGCAGGGCGACGTAGTCTCGGCATCCGATGGCTGCGCCCGCCGAGCCTTCGGCGATCGCCGCGAGCTGCGCGTCGTTCTTGATCTCGACGACCGGAGCCCAGTCGGCCAGGGCTTCGGCGAGGCCGGGGTTGGTGCGTTCCCAGAAGCCCTCGGGATGCGGCGGTGAGACTCCCGCCCTGTTGACGGGGGCGGCGACGCCGACGCAGATCGCGAGCACCGCCTCTCGGGTGACATCGGCCTCGGCCAGCGCCTGCGTCATCTGCCCGAGGATCGTCGCCCGTCGCTCGTCGGCGCTCTGCGTCGGATCGAGATCGACGCGGTGATGCACGCGGGTGTGGTCCTGCAGCTCGGCGACGGTGACGGCGAGGTGGGTGTCCCCGGCATCCACCCCTATCACGACGCCGAGATCGGATGCCAGCACGAAGCGCCGGGCGGGACGCCCTGCCCGGTAGCTCCCGGCCGCGCGGGCGTTGGGGAGCTCGCGCAGCACGCCGGCGTCGACGAGCGTGTCGATGCCGTCGATGGCGGTGGAGCGGGTCAGCGAGGTGCTCGCCATCGCCTCGGTCGCGGTGAATTCTCCCGCTGCCCAGGCGAAGTCGAGGATGGCGCCGACGCTCGCGCGCCCGGTGCCGAGCCCTGCGGAGACTTCTGTCACGGGCCTTGACCTCACTCTCGTCCAGATGAGAGAGTACCCTTCATCGAAGTAAATTCGCTCACTAGATTTAGTCTGCGGATATACAGGACGAAAGGACGACGGTGTCTGTGAAACCCCCACGCCCGGCGAAGATCGTGGCCGGTGCGGCCGCGCTCGCGCTCGTCGGCGCCGCTCTGACCGGCTGTTCGACAGCAGGCGGACCCGAGACCATCCGCTTCACGTTCAGCAAACGCGAGGCGATCGAGTTCATGACCGGTCTGGTCGCCGACTACAACGCCTCGCAAGACGATGTGCGGGTCGAGATCGACACCTCGGGCGTCGACGTGGTCTCGGCGAGCTTCGTCCGGGGCAACCCGCCCGACATCATGCTCGCCAACTACAACTACGAGATCGCGCGTTTCGTGCAGCGCTGCGCGCTCACCGATCTCTCCGACACCGAGGCCGCGTCGAGCATCCGCGACGACCTCCAGCCGCTCATGGAGCAGTACGGGACGTGCGCGGGGCGCACCAGCGCGCTGCCGTATTCGGTGATGGCGGCATCCGTCATCTACAACAAGCAGATCTTCGACGAGCAGGGCCTCGAGGTCCCGCAGACCTGGGACGAGCTCCTCGCGGTCGCGGACCAGCTGAAGGATGCGGGCATCGATCCGTTCTACGCCACCTTCAAGGACGACTGGACCGTCGCTCAGGGCTGGTACGACTACACCGCCGGCGGATCCGTCGACGTGATCGACTTCTTCGACGCACTCGCAGAGGAGGGCACCGAGGTGGGTCCCGATTCGGAGCGGTCGTTCCAGAAGGACTTCGCCGAGCCGATGGAGCGCATGATGCAGCTCGCGGAGGACTACACGAACGACGATGCTGCCACGCGAGGCTACGGTGACGGCAACCTCGCCTTCGCGAACGGTGAGGCGGCGATGTACCTGCAGGGCCCCTGGGCGTTCAGCGAGATCGCGAAGACCGCGCCCGACCTCGAGCTCGGCACCTTCCCACTGCCCATGACCGATGACCCCGCCGACCTCGGCGTGCGCGTGAACATGGACCTCGCGGCCATGATCCCCGAGGAGTCGCGGCACCAGGAGGCGGCGAGAGACTTCCTCGAGTACCTGTTCCAGCCCGAGAACATCGAGGAGTACAACGCCTCACAGCTCGGCTTCACGCCCACGAAGGATGCTCCGGCCCCGGACGACCCCCGTATCGAGGGGATGATCGAGTACTACGAGAACGGTCAGATCTACCAGGGGCCCTCGGTGCTCGTGCCCAAGACGCTCCCGCTGAACAACTACGTGCAGGCCATGGTGCTCGGCGCGTCCCCGTCTTCCACCCTGCGCACGATGGATGCCGACTGGGCGAGGATCGCGTTCCGCGCTCCGATCCCGTCGACCCAGGACAACGCGTCCGGTGAGGACTCCGCATCCGGCGAGACAGAGGAGTCCACGCCATGACCAACATCAAGAAGCCCAACACCCCCACGACCGACACGACGGCGATCGTCACGGGAGGTGCGCGCAAACTCGGCCGCCGCAAGGGCCGCGTCGAGCCGATCTACTACCTCTTCCTGCTGCCGACGCTCGTGCTCTTCACCCTCGCGATCACCGTCCCTGGCGTGATGGGGATCTTCTTCAGCTTCACCGACTCGATCGGCATCGGGGAGTGGAGCTTCAACGGACTGACGAACTACATCGCGATGTTCAGCGATCCGGCGATCCTGCAGAGCTACCTGTTCACCTTCGGGTTCTCGATCGCCACCGTGATCGTGGTCAACGTCATCGCCTTCCTGCTGGCGGTCGGGCTGACCTCCCGCATCCGCTTCAAGACGGGGCTCCGCACGATCTTCGTGATCCCGATGGTGATCTCGGGCATCATCATCGCCTACGTGTTCAACTTCCTGTTCTCGAACTCGATCCCGGCCGCAGGCGCCGCCACCGGCATCCCGTGGCTGTCGACCAGCCTTCTCGCGAATCCCGATCTCGCGTGGGTGGCGATCGTCATCGTGACCGCCTGGCAGGCAGTGCCGGGCACACTGCTCATCTACATCGCGGGACTCCTGTCGGTGCCGGGTGAGGTGTACGAAGCCGCCAGCATCGACGGTGCCAACAAGGTCCAGCAGCTCACGCGCATCACGATCCCGCTCGTCGCGGGGTACGTCGTGATCAACGTGATCCTCGGCTTCAAGGGCTTCCTCAACGCCTACGACATCATCGTCGGCCTGACCAACGGCGGTCCGGGCACCGCCACCCGCAGCGTCGCGATGACCATCATCGCGGGCTTCAACGGCGGCGACTACGCCTACCAGATGGCCAACGCGACGATCTTCTTCATCGTCGCGGTGCTCATCTCCCTGCTGCAGCTCTCGCTGACCCGCGGAAGGAACGCACTCTGATGTCGACGCAGACACTCACCACCATCCCGGCTTCGGGCAAGAAGCCGCGCGTGCGCATGGAGCGCGTGAACTGGTCGGGCACCATCATCCTGATCCTGTGCGCCGTCACCGTGCTGCTGCCGCTGTACGTGACGATCTCGATGTCGCTCAAGACCACCGGCCAGGCGGTCGACGGCAACGCGTTCTCCTTCCCCGCGCCCTTCAGCATCGACGGCTTCGTCCAGGCATGGAATCTCACCAAGTTCCCGGTCGGGGCCGGCATCTCGCTGCTGGTGACCGCTGGCACCGTGGTCGCGACGATCGTGCTCGCTGCCTTCGCGTCGTACGCGATCGTGCGCAACTGGGACCACCGCCTGTTCCGGTACTCGTTCTTCTACCTGCTCGCGGCGATGTTCATCCCGTTCCCGGTCGTGGCGCTGCCGCAGATCCAACTGACCGGCCGCGTCGGGCTCGACAACCCGTTCGGGGTGATCATCCTCGCGACGATGTTCCAGCTGAGCTTCAGCGTGCTGCTCTTCACGGCATTCCTGCGGTCGATCCCGATCGAGCTCGAGGAGAGCGCCCGCATCGACGGCGCGACCACCTGGCAGACGTTCTGGCAGCTGATCTTCCCGCTGCTCGCGCCGATGAGCGCGACGGTCGGCATCTTCGCCTTCCTCTACGCGTGGAACGACTTCATGATGCCGTCGCTGATCATCTCCGACCCGGCGCTGCAGACACTGCCAGTGCGGCAGAACCTGTTCCAGAACCAGTTCAGCAACAACTACAACGTCGCGTTCGCCTCGTATCTGATGGCGATGGCCCCGGCGATCCTGGCCTACCTGTTCACGCAGCGCTTCGTCATGGAGGGCGTCACGCAGGGCGCCGTCAAGGGCTGACACGTCGCACACCCCAAACCGCAATCCGAAGGAGCAACACCCCTCATGACCGATGCGCTTCTCACCGAGACCCGCGACGACACCACCGCAGCATGGTGGCGGCAGGCCGCCGTCTACCAGATCTACCCCCGCAGCTTCGCCGACGCGAACGGCGACGGACTGGGTGACATCCCCGGCATCGTCTCGCGCGCCGACTACCTGCGCGACCTCGGCATCGACGCTGTGTGGCTGAGCCCGTTCTATCCGTCCGCGCTCGCCGACGGCGGCTACGACGTCGCCGACTACCGCGACGTCGATCCGCGCCTGGGCACGCTCGACGACTTCGACGACATGGTCGCGGCGCTGCACGAGCGCGGCATCCGCGTGATCGTCGACATCGTGCCGAACCACTCCTCCGACCTGCACGAGTGGTTCCAGGAGGCGCTCGCCGCAGGCCGCGGCTCGGCGGCCCGCGAGCGATACATCTTCCGCGAAGGGTCGGGTCCTGACGGATCGGAGCCGCCGACCGACTGGACCGCCGCCTTCGGCGGCTCGGCCTGGGAGCGGGTGGAGGACGGCCAGTGGTACCTGCACAGCTTCGCCCCCGAGCAGCCCGACCTCAACTGGGACCACCCCGAGGTGCGCGAGGACTTCCTGAAGACGCTCCGCTTCTGGTCGGACCGCGGCGTCGACGGATTCCGGATCGACGTGGCGCACATGCTCACCAAGGATCTGACCGAGCCCCTGCCGAGCACGGACGAGCTCGCGCTGCTCCCTCATGACGGCAACCACCCGCTGCATGACCGCGACGACGTGCACGAGATCTACGCCGAGTGGCGTCGCGTGTTCAACGAGTACGACCCGCCCCGCACGGCCGTGGCGGAGGCATGGGTGAGCACGCCGGAGCGGCGGGCGAAGTACGCGTCGGCGGAGGGGCTCGGGCAGGCGTTCAACTTCGACCTGCTCGTCGCCGACTTCGACGCGACCCAGTTCCGCACGATCATCGCCGACAACCTCGCGCAGGCGGATGCCACGGGCTCGTCGACCACGTGGGTGCTGTCGAACCACGATGTGACCCGGCATGCGACTCGGTACGGTCTGGCGCCGCTGGGAACTCGCACGGGAGTGAAGCAGGGTGTCGAATGGGTGGCGGCCGGCGGGTCGACGGAGCAGCTCGACCGCGAACGGGGCCTCCGCCGCGCCCACGCCGCGACGCTGCTGCTGCTCGGCCTGCCCGGCAGCACGTACCTCTACCAGGGTGAGGAGCTGGGCCTGCAGGAGGTCGCGGAGATCGGTCCGGAGCACCGTCAGGACCCGGCGTTCTTCCGCGGCGCGGACTTCGACGGACTCGGACGGGACGGATGCCGCGTACCGCTGCCGTGGACCGCATCCGGTCCGTCCTTCGGCTTCGGCGCGGCGGAGGCGCATCTGCCTCAGCCGGAGTGGTTCGGACGGCACGCGGTCGAGGTCGAGGCGGCGGATCCGTCGTCGACGCTCTCGCTGTACCGCGAGGCCCTGCGGCTGCGCCATGAGTTGCAGACCGCCGAGCGGATGGAATGGATCGAGACCGGCCGTGCCGACGTGCTGCGCTTCGCCCGCCCGAACGGGTGGCAGGTCGTGACCAACTTCGGCACGGAGCCGTTCGATCTCGGAGCGGATGCGGCGGATGTCGTGCTCAGCACGGTCGCCCTGATCGACGGCGCGCTGCCCGGAGATGCGTCGGTCTGGATCGCCCCGGGCCTCCTCGGCTGACCCCGGGCGGTCCGGTCTTGACCGGGCACCGAATGCAGGCAGAAATCACAGATGCAGGGCCAGAGAGGGTTTTCTGGTCCTGTATCCGTGTTCTGAGCACGCAGGTGGCGGGTATGCGAGACACGCGCCGGTTTGATAATGGTTCTCATTAACGTTTAGAGTGGGGGACATGAAGAAGCCGTTCGTCGCCCTCGCCCTCGCATCCGTCGCCGCGCTCTCGCTGGCCGGATGCTCCGCCCCCGCATCGGGAGAGGGCGACTCGGGTGCGGTGACCGTCGCTGCGAGCACCAACGTCTACGGTTCGCTCGCGGCGCAGATCGGCGGCGACCGCGTCGACGTGACCTCGATCATCACGTCCGCGACACAGGACCCGCACTCCTACGAGGCATCCGCCCGCGACCGTCTGACGGTGCAGAAGGCCGACCTCGTCATCGAGAACGGCGGCGGATACGACGGCTTCATCGACACCCTGCTGCAGGATGCCCAGGACCCGCACATCGTGAGCGCCGTCGAGTTCTCGCACGACTTCCCCGGCAACGAGGGCCACGACCACGAGGGCGAGGAGGGCGCTGCCGAGGAGGAGCACGACCACGATCATGCCGAGGGCGAAGAGGGCCACGAGGGCCACGATCACATCGAGGGCTTCAACGAGCACGTGTGGTTCGACCCGCACACGATGATCCACGTCGTCGAGGCCATCGCCGACGAGCTCACCGCGATCGACCCCGACGGCGAGGCGGAGTTCACGGCCAACGCCGAGGAGATCGTCGCCGACCTCGAGGGGTTCGAGGCTGACCTCGAGACCCTGAAGACGGATGCCGCCGGCGCGAACGTCATCATCACCGAGCCGCTGCCCGGCTACCTCGCCACGGCCGCCGGCCTCACCGACGTCACGCCGGAGGGCTTCGCCGAGTCGGTGGAGGAGGGCAGCGACGTCGCCCCCGCGACACTGCTCGCGACCCTCGGGGTCGTCGAGGACGGAGACGTGGCCGCGGTGCTCACCAACGCGCAGACCGGTGGCGCCGAGACGCAGCGCGTCGAGGATGCCGCGACCGATGCCGGCATCCCGGTGGTCGCCTTCACGGAGCTGCTCCCCGACGGATCGTCGTACTCTGAGTGGATGAGTGACGCGATCCAGAGCCTCGCCGACGCGCTCCAGTCGTGAGCGGCGCCGCCGACGCGCGGGCAGGAGCCGACGGACAGACCCCCGTACTCGAGGTGCGAGGGGCCGCGCTTCAGCGTGGCGACCGGGAGCTGTGGTCGGGTCTTGACCTGACCGTCGAGCCCGGCGAGTTCATCGCGGTGCTCGGGCCGTCGGGCTCGGGCAAGACCACGCTGCTGCGCAGCATCCTCGGCCTGCAGCCTCTGTCGACCGGCGAGATCACCGTCGCGGGCGGGCCGGTGCGCAAGGGCAACCCGCGCATCGGGTACATCCCGCAGCAGCGTTCGCTCGCTCCTGACACGAGCATGCGGGCCCGCGATCTCGTGGCGCTCGGCGTGCAGGGCAGTCGTTTCGGATTCCCGATCCCGCACCGCGGCGATCGCGCGAAAGTCGACCGGCTGCTCGAATCCGTCGGCGCCGCGCACTATGCCGACCGTCGTGTGGGACTCCTGTCGGGCGGTGAGCAGCAGCGGTTGCGGGTCGGACAGGCACTCGCCGGCGAACCCACCCTGCTGCTCTGCGACGAGCCGCTGTCGAACCTCGACCTCGCGAACCAGCTGGCGGTGACCGACATCATCGATCGGCAGCGGCGCGAGCGCGGCGCCGCAGTGCTGTTCGTCACGCACGACGTGAACCCGATCCTCGGCCGCGTCGACCGCATCCTCTACATCGCAGGGGGACGCTTCGTGCTGGGCACCCCGGAGGAGGTGCTGCAGACCCGGGTCCTCACCGAGCTCTACGGCACTCCGGTGTTCGTGCTGCGGGCCGGCGACCGGCTCGTCGTCGTCGGGGTCCCGGATGCCGAGCCCCACCACCTGCACGACCACGATCACGACCACGGAGGTGCCGCATGAACGTCATGACCGGCATCGTCCAGGCCGTCGACTGGAGCGACGTCTTCTCGTTCCAGGATTACGGCGAGCTCGTCGCCCTGCTCGCGAACTCGATCATCGCCGGGGCGGTGCTCGGGATCGTCGGCGGACTCATCGGCGTCTTCGTCATGCAGCGAGACCTCGCCTTCGCGGTGCACGGCGTGAGCGAGCTGTCGTTCGCCGGCGCCGCCGCGGCGCTGCTGTTCGGCGGCAGCGTGGTGCTCGGCTCGCTCGGTGGCGCCCTGGTCGCGGCGGTCCTGATCGGCGTGCTCGGAGCCAAGGCGCGCGACCGCAACTCGATCGTCGGCGTGCTGATGCCGTTCGGTCTCGGCCTCGGCATCCTCTTCCTCTCGCTGTACGACGGACGCAGCGCCAACCGCTTCAGCCTGCTGACCGGGCAGATCGTGTCGGTGTCGAGCCCCGACCTCGGGTGGCTGCTCGGCATCAGCATCGTCGTGCTTCTCGGTCTGCTGCTCATGTGGAACCCGCTGCGCTTCGATTCGCTCGACCCGGAGTCCGCCGCCGCCCGCGGCGTGCCCACCCGAGCGGTGAGCCTGCTGTTCATGGTGCTGCTCGGACTCATCGTCGCGGTCAGCGTGCACATCATCGGCGCCCTGCTCGTGATGGCGCTGCTCGTCACCCCCGCCGCCGCGGCGATGCGCATCACCGCGGGACCGGTCGCCGTCCCGCTGCTGGCGGCGCTCTTCGGTTTCGTGTCGGCCGTCGGCGGCATCCTGCTCGCCCTCGCCGGCACCCTGCCGGTGAGCCCGTACATCACGACCCTCTCGTTCACGATCTACGTCGTGTGCTGGATCGTCCAGCGAGCCCGAGGCGGCGTGCGCCGCGTGCGGGCCTGACGCTCCCAGGGCCCGGCAAGGGCGGCGCGCCTAGAATCGTGGGTATGGCTCAGCGGAACACCTGGCAGCGCGATCGCGTGCGCGAAGCCCTCGCCGACGCGCGTGGGTTCGTCAGTGCGCAGAACCTGCATGCCTCGCTGCGTGACGACAACACCGGGATCGGCCTCGCCACGGTGTACCGGGCGCTTGCAGGACTCGCCGCCGCCGGTGACGCCGACTCGCTGCAGAGTCCCGAGGGCGAAGCGCTGTACCGCGCGTGCACGACCCAGGGCCACCACCACCATCTGATCTGCCGCAACTGCGGGCTCACCGTCGAGATCGAGGCCACCGACGTCGAGCAGTGGGCGCACCGCACCGCGGCCCTCCACGGCTTCACGGATGCCGCACACGTCGTCGACATCTTCGGCCTGTGCGCCTCCTGCACCAACAAGCGCGACGCCGAAGAGGCAGCGAACGCGTGAGCGCTCAGACCGCCACCCGGCCGCACACGCATCGGCCGAACCGAGAGCCGCGCTCGCCGTGGATCGGCGTCGCCCTCGGCACCGCGATCGTGGCGGCGCTGTTCCTCGTCGACCGCTTCCTTCCGGACCTCTTCACCGCGAGCCTGCCGAACCGGGCGCAGGACGGATTGACCCTCGCGCTGAGCGTGCTGATCGAGGCCCTGCCGTTCGTCATCCTCGGCGTGCTGCTCTCGATCGTCGTGCAGGTGTGGCTGCCGGCCGACGTCATCCACCGCTGGCTGCCGAAGCGCGCCTGGGCGCGTCGTGCCGTGCTGTCGCTGCTCGGGATGCTGATCCCGGTGTGCGAATGCGGCAACGTGCCCTTCGCCCGCGGGCTCATGATGCGGGGACTGGCCCCCGCAGAAGCACTGACCTTCCTGATCGCGGCCCCGATCGTGAACCCGATCGTGATCCTCACCACCCACGCGGCGTTCGGCTTCGACGACGGCATCCTGGTCGCCCGCCTCATCGGCGGCTACCTGATCGCGAACCTGATCGGCTGGATCTACAGCCGCCACCCCTCGCCGGACTCGCTGCTCACCCAGCGCTTCATCGACACATGCGACCGCGTCACGCACGAGCACGGCACCCCGGTCCGTCGCAGCCTCACACAGTTCCTGGTCGAGCTGCGGGCGGTCATGCCCGCACTCGTGATCGGGTCGGCGCTCGCCGGGGCCGTGCAGGTGCTGATCCCGCGGGACGTGCTGCTGGCGATCGGCTCGAACCCGGTGCTGTCCATCCTCGCGATGATGGCGCTGGCGATGACCGTCGCCATCTGCTCGAACGTCGACGCCTTCTTCGCGCTCTCGTTCGCCTCGACGTTCTCGTCCGGCGCTCTGGTCGCCTTCCTGCTGGTCGGCCCGCTCGTCGACGTGAAGATGCTCGCGCTGATGCGCACGACCTTCACCACCCGCACGCTCGCCGGCATCGTCGGCGTGGTCGTGCTCGCCGCCTTCGTGATCGGGATCGGGGTGAACGTCTTTGTCTGAGCAGATCGAGCACGCTCCGTCCCAAGCCCGCGCGCTGGGCACCCGCTGGCTCGGCATCGGCCTCGCCACGGTCATCTCGGTCGTCACGCTGGGTCTCGGTCTGACCGGCCGACTCAATCTCTACATCAGCCCCGAGTCGGTGTGGTTCGCGTGCGCGGCCGCCGTCGTGACGCTGGCCGGCGCGATCTGGTCGTGCACGCTGCCGCTCGGTGAAGAGGGCGACCACGGTCACGATCACGGCGGAGCGCCCGCTGCCGGCGCATCCACCGGCTCGGACGCGGATGCCGTCGCCAGACCCCGTCGGAGCCTCGCCCTGGCCGGCACGGTGACCGGTGGAGTGGTGGCATCCGGCGTCGTGATCGCCGCCCTGGTGCTGCCGCCGGCCTCGCTGTCCGTCGAGCTCGCGATGTCGCGGGTGGGCGAGCAGACCGCCCTGTTCGCCGGCGCGGACGACGTGACCCTCGGAGTGGCCGACACGGCGACGTTCGGAGTCGGTGACTGGGCCAGCGTGTTCGCCACTGCGACGAACACCGCCGCCTACGACGGCAAGACGGTGACGCTGACGGGCTTCGTCACTCCGACGGATGCCGACGGCGTGAACCTCACGCGCCTCGTCATCACGCACTGCGTGATCGACGCGCAGCCCGCGACGCTGCCCGTCACGATCGACGCCGGAGAGTTCGACACCGGTCAGTGGGTCGAGGTCGAGGGCACGGTCAAGGCGGATGCCGACGGCTCGCTGCACGTCGAGCCGACGACGGTGACCGCGATCGACGAACCCCGGGATCCGTATGAGTACTGACGACGAGCGCCCCGAGGTGCCTCGGACGCGCGCCGAGCTGCGGGCAGCCCGCGAGGCGGAGGCGGCGGCTGCGGCGGCTGCTGCTGCTGCTGCTGCGGATGATCTGTCTCCTTCGCTGAGCGATGGCGATGGGGCCGAGCCCGCCTCCGACTCGCCGGGCGAGGGCGGTGGGACCGAGCGAGACGGAACGCCTCCGGGGACGGACACGTCTGTCGTGTCGCCCGCGACTCGCCCGACCGGCGGCGAGCGGCCGACGCGTTCGACCTTCGTCCCGCCTGACGCGGAATCCACGACGACGTTCGCGGCTCACTCCGGGACCGACTATGCACCTGTCGCGCCGGTGGAGCCGAACGCCGGCAGGAAGCCGAAGGCCGAGAAGAAACCGAAGGCCGAGAAGCAGCCCAAGCCCGAGAAGCAGCCCAAGTCCGCGAAAGCGCCCCAGCCGCAGAAGCAGGCCGAGGCGCCGAGTGCCGAGGAGCCCGCTGCTCCACGCGACCGCCGGTTCCTGCTGGCACTCGGGTCCGTGCTCGGCATCCTGGTCCTGGTCGGTGCGGGCCTCGGCGTCGTCAGCCTGACCCAGGGACCGCGTATCACGCAGGTCCAGGTGGACCCTGCGGAGGCGATCGAGGCGTCCGGCAGCCGGGTCATCCTCACCGCCAACCAGTCCCTGGCCGCCATCGACGAGTCCCAGGTGACGGTCGAGCCGGCCGTGCCGTTCACGCTCGACGCCGCGGGTCGCGGCGTCGGCATCCGCTTCACCGTGCCGCTCGACGACGACACCGACTACACCGTGAGCGTCGCCGACGCGGTGGGCGCGGGCGGCGGACCGAGCGCGACGCTGACCACCACCTTCACGACGCCCCCCTCGACCATGTTCCTGCTGCGCCGTGACGCGGACGGCGACGACAAGATCTTCCGCACCGATCTGACCGGCGAGAAGGCTGTCACGGTGTTCGCCGCCGACAAGATCAACGACTTCCGCGCGACGTCGTCGCAGCTCGTCGTGTCCGTCGAGGGGGACGACGGCTCCCAGCTGCTCGTGATGGACCGCGAGGGCAAGAAGCAGCGCGAGCTGCCGCTCCCGGGCGTGGGCGATGTCCGCGACATCCAGGTCTCCGACCGCGGGGGGCTGGTGGGATACAGCTACTCCGACAAGGAGCTCAGCGACACCGAGGGGCGGGCGAGCGTGCTCGTCACCCAGTCGCTGAGCGGCGACGACGAACCGGTCGTGACCGAGGTCGGCGACAAGGAGGCCAACGTCTTCGTGTGGCAGTTCGTGCCGGACAGCGCCGCTGTGCTGTTCATCGACTTCGACGGCGCGCTGTCGCTGATCGACCGCTCGACGGATGCCGGTGTGCAGTCCCTCGGGCTGGCCACGACCATCCAGGGGATCTCGCGCGGCACGTACACGGCCATCGTCGAGCGACTGGACGGTGCGGTCGTCGAGCTGAACCTCGCCGACGGCACCGAGGTGCCGCTGGAGGCCTCCGACCCCGACTACGGCACCGCGATCACGATCACGCCGTTCCCCGGCGGCACTCTGCGCCATGTCGTGGCGCGGGACGACAGCGGCGTGCCGAGCGGCCAGGCGATCGTGCGCGTCGACGACGACGGGAAGGCGACGCCGCTGGCCGAGGTCGACTCGACCGGTTCGATCCTGCAGGCGTGCGCATCGCCCAGCGGGCAGTACGCCGCGGTCGTGATCGCGCCGAACCTCGCCGAGAATCCGTACGACCAGATGCTGCTGCCCCTGCCCGAGAACCTCGAGACGCACCTGCTCGACCTGCGCACCGGCGACGAGATCGTGGCGCTCACCGGTTTCGACGCATCGTGGTGCCAGATGGCCCCCAAGTTCTGAGCCCATGACGACGGATGCCCTGCACCGAGCGACCCGCGCCGAGCTGAGCGGGCTGCCGGTGCATGTCGCCCCGCTGCTGCTCGGGGCGGAGCTGCGGACGGTCGTCGCAGGATCCGAGGTCCGGCTGCGACTGACCGAGGTCGAGGCGTATCACGGTCAGGGCACCGGGCCCGAGGCCGATCCCGGGTCGCACGCCCGCATGGGACGCACCGCCCGCAACGCGACGATGTGGGGCGAGGCAGGGCACCTCTACGTGTACCTGAGCCACGGCATCCACTCGTGCGTCAACGTCGTTTCGGGGCCCGAGGGCCAGGCGGGCGGAATCCTGCTGCGTGCCGGCGAGGTGGTGGCGGGAGCGGATGCCGCCGCGGTGCGCCGCCGTGCGGCGCTTCCCCTCACCGCCACGACGCTGCGAGACCTCGCCAGGGGCCCGGGCCGGTTCGGACAGGCCGCGGGGCTGCGGCATCCGCTCCACGACGGCATCGACGCGATCACCGGTGCCGAGCACGAGGGTGCCCGCGCCGAGCTGTGGCTGCGTGACGACCCGGTGGAGGATGTCGCGACGGGTCCTCGCGTCGGAGTGGCCGGCATCGCGGGCACGGCGGCGTTCCCGTGGCGCTTCTGGATCGCCGGTGACCCGACGGTCTCTCCGTTCCGGTGGGGGAGAGGCGCTCAGGCGGAATCTCTCCACACTGGCGAGGTGGGCGGCGTTCCGCGCTGAATGAGGTCCGTGCTAAACTGACTCTTTGTCTGCGCACACTCCTGTGCGTAGTTCGCGTGCTTCCCCTTCTTCGGCCGAGAGATCGGCGATGCGGGGTGGCGCGCAGACAAGGGATCTTGGGTGAGGCCGTCCGGCCTCACGGTATAGAAGGAGTCACCATCATGGCAGCAGTGTGCCAGGTGACCGGAGCTGTTCCCGGCTTCGGTCACAACGTCT
>NZ_JBEPZB010000011.1:0-113644 GCF_041641055.1 Microbacterium sp. | reverse complement strand
GTCCGGTGATAGTTGCGACGCCGCCTTCGTTGCGTCGCGTCTGACGGCATCCGTGCGTTGAGCTCCGGCTCCGCACCTGCACGTCCTGCTCCGCAGCCGTCGGCGGCGTCTTCCGCCCCCTGACGATAACTGCGCACGCCCTCTCTGATCCGGCGTGCGCCTGCGAGAACGGAGCCTGCTCATGGCCCTCATCGACAACGGCGTGTACGTCCACGGACGTCGCGTGGAGACCCCGAAGAACCTGGACGAGACCTACCGGTCGCTCGACGCCCACGGCGGCATCGCCTGGATCGGCCTCTACCGGCCGAGTCCGCAGGAGGTCGCCTCGGTGGCGCGCGAATTCGACCTGCATCCGCTCGCCGTCGAAGACGCACTCTCGGGTCACCAGCGCTCGAAGGTCGAGCGCTACGGCGACACGCTCTTCGCCGTCCTTCGCCCGGCCCGCTATCGCGATGAGCAGGAATCGATCGAGTTCGGCGAGCTGCACCTGTTCGTCGGCCCCGACTTCGTCGTGACGATCCGGCACGCGGAGTCGCCGAACCTCGCTGGCGTGCGCCGGCGCATGGAGGCACTGCCCGAGCTGCTCTCGATGGGACCGGAGGCCGTCTTCTACGCGATCCTCGACGAGGTCGTCGACGGCTACGAGCCCATCGTCGCCGGACTCCTGAACGACATCGACGAGATCGAGGACCAGCTGTTCGGCGACAGCGACGACGACGCCCTCTCCCGCCGCATCTACGAACTCTCGCGCGAGGTGATCAACTTCCAGCGGGCGGTGCATCCGCTCGCCGGGATGCTGGAATGGCTGCGCCGCGGATCCGAGAAGTACCGCATCGACGAGGAGCTGCAGCGGTCGCTGCGCGACGTCCTCGATCACGTGATCCGTGTGAACGAGCGGGTCGACTCGTTCCGCGCGATCCTCGAGAACGCGCTCACCGTGCAGTCGGCCCTCGTCGCCCGCCGTCAGTCGGACGCGAGCCTGGCCCAGAACGACGAGATCAAGAAGATCTCGTCGTGGGCGGCCATCATCTTCGCCCCGACGCTCGTCGGCACCGTCTACGGCATGAACTTCGACGTCATGCCGGAGCTGCACTGGGTGCACGGATATCCGATGGCGATCGGCGCGATGGCGGCGTTCGCGGTCGCCCTCTACGGCGTCTTCAAGTACAAGAGGTGGCTCTGAGAGCGGCCGGAGTCAGCGCTCGTCCGCGCGGCTGATCCCGTCGAGCAGGTCGTCGAGGCTGTCGAAATCGACAGTCTCAACGGACCCGCCCTCGGCGCCGTCGCGATCGCGCACCTCGATGTTGGCGATCTCGAGGTCCTCGTCGAGCTGCACCAGGATGCGCGAATTCGGGAACTGCTTCGGCGCGTCGAACGCCACCAGCACAGCATCCGCGAAGACCACCACAGACGTCGCCTCGAGGTCGTCGCGCAGGTCGATCTGCTCGAGGACCGGCTCATCGTCGACCGCCTCGTCGATGTCATCGGCGACCTCGTCGATCACCGCACGCCACCGCGTCTCGGACACGGAGAGGATGCGCGTGATCGCCGCGAGCAGCGCGTCATCGTCGAGGGTGTCGTCGTCGTCCTCCAGCTCCGGATCGACGTTCACCGTCACGACGGTCCCGGCGGCGTCGATCGTCGCCCGTCCGTAGACGAGGCCGTTCTCGGCGACCGGCTCATCGAGCAGGCCTGAGTCGACGATGCGGGCGAGAAGGTGGTCGAGCAGTGCCGAGGTCATGCATCCAGTCTTTCACTGTCGCGACCCGATCTCCTCGATCGGACGCGTGCGCGATGCGATGTCATCCGCAACCGGGACAACTGCCACACCGGCGTTCCCAGGTGACTTTCGAGTCGTTGCCCGCAGAGGATCAGGCTGCTTTCACGGACTACTACCTGCCGGTCAGTGAGAAAGTTTCGGTCACGGTGACGCCTCTGGATGCGTCGAGTGCTGCTGCGCTCGACGAGGGGACGGTCAGTTCGGAATACGCTTCGACGGAAGCTGCTCAGACTGCGGTCGCGGCCGCGAAGGGCTGTTACGGCGGGTACGTCAAGAGGACCGCTTATTCCGCGGTGAACATCGCTCTCTACGACATCTACACGGAGGGTTCGTGGTGCAGCAACGGGAGCAGCGTTACCTCTGCATCGTTCTCCCGGTCGTGGTCGACGATTGGTGTCATCGGGTGGCGTGATGCCGGGCAGATCGGTAAGGGGTCTGGGGTGGTGAGCGGACAGGCACGGATCTGGGCACAGCGAAAGATGATTTTTGGCGCTGGCGGATGGGATGTGCAGACCTACCAGCCTTGCCTGCGCCTGAACGGGAACGCGAGCGGCGGCAAGACCGCGTCCACCATCTGCTCGATCTACTAAGGTCATCACCATGGCTGGAACAACCCACCCACCGCGCCGCCCATACGCAGGGCTCATCCACGCAGCGATTGTTCTCTGGGGAGTGATCTCCCTCGGCTCGGCAGTCCTCGCGCTCCCGGTCGGGGTGGCGCTAGCTTTGGTGAACGGGGTTCTCGCAGTTGTAACTCACGGGATGAAGCGGAAGCTCTTCATGGCCTTCGCGATCGCGGGGGCGATCGTCTGCGTTGCCCTTTCCCTAACGTTGCTTACAGCCAGGTTCTGACACCGCTGGTTCACGGGAGGGCGGGGTTCCGATTCGGAACCCCGCCCTCCCTTGCTTTGACGGGCTCGTCGATCCTCGGGGCGGAACCCCGCCCAATGTTCCCCCTCCCCGGTGATGACGACGGGCGCCTGGAAGTGGCTGAGGGCTTTGACCTGCTCGAGCGCGGTCGGGTCCAGGGTCAGATCGCGGATCTCGTACCCAATGGCGAACCAAGACGGCGGTGAGCAAGCACATCGGCAACATCTTCGCCAAGCTCGGCCTCGCGACCAGCGACAGCGGACACCGTCGGGTGCTCGCCGTGCTCGCCTACCTCCGCGGCTGAGCGGCGGCGCCCGAGGCGCCGGGCAGCCGGATCGCGATCGCGGCGATGAGTGCGGCGAGGCCGGTCGCGATCGCAGCCGGCCCGTGCGCCGCCACTAGGATCTTGGGCGTGTCGAACGTCGAATCCGCCGCATCCGCCGCATCCGCATCAGCCGCCGCCGATCTCGGTCGCCTCGCCGCCCTCCTCACCGGCGCCGAGCCGCTGAACTGGGTGATCACCGGCGACTCGATCACGCACGGACTGGTGCACACACAGGGCGAGCGCAGCTACCCCGAGCATCTGCACGAGCTGATCCGCGGCGAGCTGGGGCGCACGCGCGACGTCGTCGTCAACACCGCGATCAGTGGACACCGACTGACCGACATCCTCGACGACTGGGAGCGGCGCATCGACTCGTGGCGTCCCGATGTGGTCACCCTCATGATCGGCACGAACGACCTCGCCACGGGTCCCGGCAGCGACACCGTCGAGCCGGCAGCCTTCGCCGCGTCACTGCGGGAGTTCGTGGCGCGGGTGCGGGCGGTCGGCGCCATCCCGGTGCTGCAGACGCCGCCCTCGATCGACATCCCCAATGCCCCGGGCCGCGAGCGCATCGCGGAGTTCGCCGACGCGGTGCGCGAGGTGGCGGCGACCGACGACGTCGTGCTCGTCGACCAGCATGCCCGGTTCACCGAGTGGGGCCACGGCGGGGTGCCATGGGGGCTGATGGGCGACCCCTTCCACCCGAACGCCGCCGGCCACGCCGCGCTCGCGCTCGAACTCGCGAACGCGCTGGGCATCTGCCCGCAGCCCGGCGCCGACCGCACGCTGCCCCTGCTCGAGGCGCGCGTCGCCATGGCGCGCCTCGGCGCCTGACGCTTCTCCAACTCCTCCCGCCTCCACAACTCCGGAGACAGCAGCCGGATCGGCGTGAACCGCGGGCGTACCGCGGCATCCGCACGCGATCTCCGGAGTTGTGGCGCGCAGCCTCACCGAGCTCCTTCAAAAAAGTTCGGTATTCGGTGTTGCTAAGTACCGGTACTCAGTGTTACTTTGTACCGGTACCCAGCAACACTGAGTACCAACCGAAACGAAGGGAGGACCTGATGGGCAAGCAGATGACCGAGATGCTCAAGGGCACTCTGGAGGGCATCGTTCTGGCCCTCCTCGCCGAGCAGCCGGCATACGGGTACGAGATCACCACACGCATCCGAGACAACGGGTTCACCGACATCGCCGAGGGCACGATCTACGCCCTGCTGGTGCGCATCGAGCAGAAGCACCTCGTCGATGTCGAGAAGGTCCCGAGCGAGAAGGGTCCGCCCCGCAAGGTGTACACCCTGAACGCGACGGGCCGACAGGAGCTCGAGGAGTTCTGGAAGACCTGGAGCTTCCTCGTGCAGCACATCGAACAGCTGAACACGAGCACGACCACCCCCACGAAGACCGAGGAGAACTGACAATGGCCGCCAAGTGGATCGAAGCGATCACCGGATCGCTCGAAGAGAAGAAGCAGTACAAGCAGGCTCAGTCCCGCATCAACGCCCTCCCGGAGCCGTACCGCGAGATGGCGAAGGCGCAGCAGCGCTACAACATGTACTACGGCGGGGTCACCGATGGCGACGTCATCGTGAAGATGTTCCTCGACATCGCCGACCTGTGGGAGCGCGCCGCGATCGACGGCACCCCGGTCAGCGCGATCGTCGGCGACGACCCTGTCGAGTTCGCCGAGAACTACGCCGCGGCGTACGGCGGCCGACAGTGGATCGACAAGGAGCGCGCCCGCCTCATCAAGGCGTTCGACGACGCGAAGAAGAAGGAGGAATCATGACGGATGCAGCCATCTCGGTGCGCGGCATCGAGAAGTCCTACAAAGACCTGCACGTGCTGCGGGGAGTCGACTTCGAGGTCCGGAAAGGGTCGATCTTCGCCCTCCTCGGCTCGAACGGCGCGGGGAAGACCACCATGGTCCGCATCCTCTCGACGCTCCTGAAATCGGATGCCGGCACCGCCACCGTGCAGGGTGTCGACGTCGCGGCCGATCCGCTCGCCGTGCGTCAGCGGATCAGCCTCACCGGCCAGTTCGCCGCCGTCGACGAGATCCTCACCGGGCGTGAGAACCTGGTGCTCGTCGCGAAGCTGCGCCACCTTCCTGATGCCGATCGGGTGGCTGACGATCTGCTGGCGACGTTCCGCCTGACGGATGCCGGCGCACGCAAGGTCGGCACGTACTCCGGAGGGATGCGGCGCCGTCTCGACATCGCGATGAGCCTCGTCGGACACCCCGAGGTCATCTACCTCGACGAGCCCACCACCGGCCTCGACCCCGAGGCCCGGATCGAGGTGTGGAGCGTCATCAAGGAACTCGCGCAGACCGGCACCACCGTGCTGCTGACCACGCAGTATCTCGACGAGGCGGAGCAGCTGGCCGACCGCATCGCGATCCTCCACGAGGGGCGGATCATCGCGAACGGCACCCTCGCCGAGCTCAAGCGGCTGCTGCCGGCCGCCAAGGTCGAGTACGTCGAGAAGCAGCCCACCCTCGAGGAGATCTTCCTCACTCTCATCGGCCCGCAGGCGGGGTCGTCCACCGGAAAGGAGAACGCAGCATGAGCACGCACTTCGTCGCAGACACCGCGACGCTCACCGGCCGCTCGATGCGGCACATCTTCCGCAGCGCCGACACCATCATCACCACGGCGGTCACCCCGATCGCGCTGATGCTGCTGTTCGTGTTCGTCTTCGGAGGGGCACTCAAGCAGAGCATCGGCTCCGAGAACTACGTCAACTACCTGCTCCCCGGGATCCTGCTGATCGCGGTCGCCTCCGGCATCGCCTACACGGCGTTCCGGCTGTTCAACGATCTGCAGAGCGGCATCTTCGAGCGGTTCCACTCCATGCCGATCGCCCGATCGAGCGTGCTGTGGGCGCACGTGCTCACCTCGCTCGTCGCGAACGCGATCACCCTGGCGATCATCTTCGCGGTCGGGTTCCTGATGGGATTCCGCACCGGAGCCGGTCCCCTGGCGTGGCTGGCCGTCATCGGCATCCTGCTGCTCTTCACCCTGGCGCTCACCTGGTTGGCGATCATCGCCGGCCTCAGCGCCAAGACGATCGACGGAGCCACGGCGTTCTCGTATCCGCTGATCTTCCTCCCGTTCATCAGCTCGGCGTTCGTGCCGACCGAGACGATGCCGGGACCGGTGCGGTGGTTCGCCGAGAACCAGCCGGTCACCTCGATCGTGAACAGCATCCAGGCGCTGTTCGCCGAGAAGCCGGTCGGCAGCGACATCTGGGTGGCACTCGCATGGTGCGTCGGCATCCTGGTCGTCGCCTACGTGTTCGCGATCATCGCCTACCGCAAGAAGGTCAGTTGAACGTCTGCAGTGAGACGGAACGCTCCGTCCGGGCCCCGCGCCCGGCCGGGGCGTTTCGCCGCGCTCGGCGTCGGTTGCTCGGCGACGGTCTGTCGCCCGGCCGGTCCACTGCCCCCGTGCAGCGAAGGAGATCTCACGCTCCGAAGGCCCAGATCACCGCATCCACCCTTCGTTGAGCATGATCTCCTTCGTTGCGTGTGATCTCCTCACGCGTGATCTCCTTCGTTACGCGTGATCTGCTCCGAACCGCGTGATCTCCCGCGCCCCGCGCGCCTACCGCAGCCCGAGAGGGCCGAGCACCACGGCCTGCCGTGTGCGCACCCAGACCCCGGCGCCCTCCCGGCGCTCTGCCCTGGTCGCGAAGCGGTAGCGGTACGACACCGCGCGCACCCAGCGGGGCGGCTGACCCTCGAACGGATCGATGCGCAGCAGTGCGAGGGTCGGAGCGTCTGCCTCCAGCAGCCGCAGCAGGAACACCGTGAACCAGTCGTCGAGTGAGCGTCCGAGCGGCAGGAACCACATCAGCCAGTCGAGGCGCAGATGGTACGGAGCGAACTGGCGGGGGATGCGGCGCACATCACCCGGTTTGCCCTTGAACTCGTACTCCCGCCACAGCAGGCCGTCGTCATCCACCGACCCCTCGACGACGATCTCCACACGCTCCTTCGTCACGGTGCCGAAGGCTCCGTACGCGTTGCCGATCTGCCAGCGGTTGAAGCTCGCGTTCATCAGCTGACGGTGCGCGAAGAGATTGCGCAGTGCAGGCCAGCTGAGGGCCACGACCAGCAGACCCACGGCGGTCGTGATCACGAGCCAGTACAGCGGGATGCCGGGCCAGAGCGGCCACTCCGCCCCACCCTGCGGGGGTCCGACCTGCTTCTCCGTCGCCTCCACGGCGCCGATTCCCGGCATCCCGATCGCCGAGAAGGCGATCACGATCGTCACCCAGTTCAGCCACGCGAAGTTGCCGGTGGCGACCAGCCACACCTGGGTCGCGATCATGATCGCCGCGGCGACCGCCCCGACGATCTGCGGCACAGGGCCCGGTATCCAGATCGAGAGCAGCGGCGCGAACACGAAGAACGGCACGACCAGCTGCGCGAAGTGATTGCCCACGACCTCGATCCGGTGGAACCATCGCGGCAGCAGATGCGCCTGACGACTGAGCGGGCCGGGCATCGGCTGCGTCTCGTGGTGGTAGTTCAGTGCCGTGAGGTCGCGCCACTCCCGACCGCCGCGGATCTTGATCATCCCGGCACCGAACTCGACGCGGAACAGCAGCCACCAGAACAGCACGATCACGACCGTGGGCGGCGGCTGGTCGGCCGAACCGAGGAAGGCGGCCAGGAAGCCGGCCTCGAGCAGCAGCATCTCCCATCCGAAGGAGTAGAACGTCTGCCCGATGCTCACCACGGACATGTATCCGAGCCACAGCACCAGGAAGGACAGCATCGGCACCCACGGCGGGCCGAGCTGCGGGATGCCGACGACGAGCGCCGCCGCGACCACGATGCCCGCCACACACAGCAGCAGGAGGCGCCGATCCGAGTAGCGGAGGTACAGGAAGACGGTGGGATGCAGCATCCGCCGTCGCGACTTCTTCGTCCCGACCCAGTCGAGCAGCATCGGCGCCGGGAGGAGCCCCCGTTCGCCCAGGAGTGGCCGGAACTGGTTCAGCGTCGAGACGAAGGCGACGAGGTAGAGCGCCGCGATCCCCCGCTGCAGCACCTCACGGGCGAACCCGAAGTCGACCGCCGCGAACCCCTCCATGGGCACAGGCTACGCCCCGCCCCACTCGGCGAAAGAGGGGCTTGCGCATCGCCCTGACAGGCTGCGAACGCCGCGATGGGCGGAGGATCCGTGACAGATCCTCCGCCCATCGGGGAGAAGTCCGCCCATCGTGTGGGCGGCTCACAGGGGTCAGGTCAGCTGACGGCCCAGTCGAAGTCGTCGCCGTGCTCCTCGAGCCAGGCGTCGACGGCATCCGCTTCCTTGCCCTCGCCGTACTCGTTGACGACCAGGTCCTCGAGCGAGCCGTACTGCTCGTCGTCGAGCTTGATCTGCTCGATCAGCTCAGCGGCCTCGGGGAACTCCTCGGCGAAGCCCTTCGTGCCGAGGAAGTGCAGCCGCTCGGCCTCGCCCATCGCGCCCTTGGGGTCTTCGAGATCCTTCAGCGGGAAGGCGTCGTTGGCCCAGAACGGACGCCACAGCGTCACGACGATGTCCTCTTCCTTGTCGGTCGCGGACTTCAGCTCGGTGAGCATCGCCGCGGTCGACGAGGTGACGAGCTCGTACTCGGAGTCGAGGCCGTACTCGGGCATCATCTTCTGGGTCTGCGCGGTGAGACCGGCACCCGGCTCGATGCCGAAGATCTTGCCGTCGAACTCGGCACCCTTGCCTGCGAGGTCCTCGATGGAGGTCAGGTCGGAGTACTCCGGGACGGCGAGCGTCAGCTTGGCGTTGTCGTAATACGCGCCGAGATCCTCGATGTCGTCGCCGTAGGTGTCCATGTACGACTTGTGGGTCAGCTCGGGCCAGGCCGACGGGTAGATGTCGACGTCACCCTGCGCGAGGCCGGTGTACAGCGGGCCCGCCTCGGTGAGCGTCTTCATCTCGACCGTGTAGCCGATCTTCTCGAGCTGGTCCTGCAGCAGGTATGCGGTGCTCAGGCCGTCGGTCCACGACGGCAGGAAGCCGAGCGTGATCGTGCCCTTGTCACCGGAGCCGGAGCCGGAATCCGAGCCGGCGTCGCCGCCGCCGGTGCCGCCCATGCCGTCGCCGCTGCAGCCGGCGAGGGTGAGGGTGGCTGCGGCGCCGATCGCCGCGATGGTCAGGAGCTTCTTCTTCATGTGTGTCTCTCTCGTTCCGTATATATGTGTGCTGTGGTGCTGTGTACTGCGGTGTTCTCTTGTGCGGAAGGGATGAGTCAGTGCACGCCGCCGCCGACGGCGGTACGCGTGGATGCCTCGGCCTCGGCCTCGGCGGCCGCATCCTGCGCGGGGGCCGCTGCGGTCTGGGTCGCTGCCGGCGTCGGCGCGGAGGCGGAAGCGGATGCCGCGGCGAGGCGCTTCTGCGTGCGGCGGCGCGCCAGCATCCCGAGCAGCGACGAGCGGTTGCTGCCCAGATCGCCGAGCGCCGCGGTGACGCGGTCGAGGAAGACGGCGATGAGCACGACGCCCAGACCCGCCTCGACGCCCTTGGCGATGTTGATGGTCGAGATCGCCTCGACGACGATCTTCCCGAGGCCGTCGGCGCCCGCCATGCCGGCGATGACCGCCATCGACAGGGCCAGCATGATGACCTGGTTGACGCCGGCGAGGATCGTCGGCATCGCGAGCGGCAGCTGGATGCCGCGCAGGATCTGACCCGGCTTGGCACCGAACGCCTGACCTGCCTCGACGGTCTCGGAGTCGACTCCGCGGATGCCGAGCTCGGTCAGTCGCACGCCAGGGGGCAGTGCGAAGATCACGGTCGCCACGAGACCCGGAACGACACCGATGCTGAAGAAGACGATGGCCGGGATCAGGTAGACGAAGGCGGGCATCGTCTGCATGAAGTCGAGCACCGGCTTCAGTACCGCGCGCACCGTGGCATTGCGGGCCGACCAGATGCCCAGCGGCACCGCGATCAGCACCGCGATGACCGCGGCGACGAGCACGAGGGCGAGGGTCTGCATCGCGGGGACCCAGAGGTTCATGGCGACGATCAGGGCGAACGAGACGACCGTCCCGATCGCGAGCTGCCACGAGCGCACGAGCCACGCGATGAACGCCGCGATCAGGATGATGACCACGAAGTGCGGGCTGAGCAGGGCGCGGGTGAGGCCGTCGACGAGGAAGCTCACGACGAACGAGATGACGTCGAGCAGACCGTCGAGGTTCGTCTTGATCCAGTCGACGCCCGTGGCGACCCAGGAGCCGAGGGGGATGCGGAAGCCGTCCATCAGCGCACCTCCCCTGCCGTCGCGGCGTCCGCCGGGTCGGCGGTCCACCCGTCGTCGAGCACCGCATCGATCTCCGCCTGCGGCATCGGCAGCAGGGGCAGGGTGAGCTCGCCGGTGGCTCCGGGGCCGGGGCCCAGGGCTGCGAGCAGGGTGATGCGCGGGATGACACCCACGAGTCGGTTCTCCGCATCGACCACCGCAAGCGGCAGCGGCGACTCGACCGAGGGGATGAACAGGTTCATGAGGACCTCGTCCTTGCTGACGCTCTGCGGCACCGGCTTGATGATCGATGCGAGGGTCGACACGCCCTGGCGCACGAGCTTCACGGCATCCCGATCGGTGACGATGCCGAGCAGGCGGCGATCACGACCGGTGACGTAGGTGGCCGACATGAAGGCGTCGCGCATCTGACGCAGCGCCGTACGGGGTCCGGCGCTCTCCGGGACGACGGGGCGCGGGCGCTCCATGACGTTCGCGGCGGTGAGCACGCGGGCGCGGTCGACGTCCTGCACGAACTGCTCGACGTAGTCGTTCGCGGGGTCGGTGAGGATGTCTTCCGGCGTGCCGATCTGCACGATGCGGCCATCGCGCATCACGGCGATCCGGTCGCCGAGGAACATCGCCTCATTGAGGTCGTGGGTGATGAAGACGATGGTCTTCTGCAGCTTCTCCTGCAGTTCGAGGAGCTGCTCCTGCATCTCGCGACGGATCAGCGGATCGAGGGCGCTGAACGCCTCGTCCATGAGCAGGATGTCGGAATCGGCGGCGAGGGCGCGGGCGATGCCGACACGCTGCTGCATCCCGCCGGAGAGCTCGGACGGGAGCTTCTCCGCCTGGCCCTCCAGTCCGACGAGAGCGAGGATCTCCTCGGCCTTCGCCAGGCGCTCCTCCTTGCCGACGCCCTTGAGCTCGAGCGGGTAGGCGACGTTCGCGGCGACCGTGCGGTGCGGCAGCAGCGCGAAGTGCTGGAACACCATCGAGATGCGGTCGCGGCGGATCTCCCGCAGTCGCGACGACGGGATGCCGGTGATGGGGTCGCCGTTCACGACGACGGATCCGTCTGTCGCGTCGTGCAGGCCGTTGAGCATGCGGATGATGGTGGACTTGCCGGAGCCGGAGAGCCCCATGATCACGAAGATCTCGCCGCGATTGACGGTGAAACTGGCGTCGATGACGGCGGCGGTCCCTGCATCGCCGACCTGGGATCTGCTCTCACCGGCCTTCAGTCGACGGACGGCACTGCTCGGATTCTTCCCGAACACCTTGTACAGATTGCGCGCTTCAAGAGCGATATCGGACACGTTTCCCCTGCGGCTCGCCGAGTGCGGCTGAGCCTGCTTCGGTTGCGCCCGGGTGATCCTCCCGGCCGTTTCGACGTGGTGCTGTGGCGGCGCGGACGGCGGATTTCGGATCCACCGCGATAGAGCATCGACCGTACGTCCACGCCTCTTCGCAGCACAGCACATTCGAAAGAAGGACGTGGTCGCGGACTGGTCTTCGGGCCGTCAGGCCCACCAACCAACGTAACGAAATGGCCGGTCAGGGGCAAATCCGCTATTCCCAATGCCGTTCAGTTTCGCATGCTGACCGGGGGATTGCGCGGGTTTCGGACGTGGCGTCGGCCCCGTCGGGTGGGGGCGTTCCGGGGGTCGATCCGGCAGCTTCGCGACGCCTGCCGGGCGCGTTGGAAGGCCCTGTGCACCTCCGCAGTCCGGATGCCGGGCAGACGGACTTCCCGGGCGCATTCGGACTTCCGAGGCGCCCGCGGTCAGCGGCGGATGCTGCGTCGCGCTTCCAAAGTCGCTATGCGTTTCCGCAGTCCGGATGCCGGCCAGACGGACTTCCCGGGCGCATTCGGACTTCCGAGGCGCCCACGGTCAGCGGCGGATGCTGCGTCGCGCTTGGGAAGGCCATGTGCGCCTCCGCAGTCCGGATGCCGGGCAGACGGACTTGCCGGGCGCATTCGGACTTCCGAGGCGCCCGCGGTCAGCGGCGGATGCTGCGCGTGACCGTGAACTTGGAGGTGCGTCCGACCTGCTCGGTCGGGCCGATCAGTCTGGTCAACTCACCGCGATACCCGAGGGACGAGTTGAACACCGTGACGAGTTCTCCTCCTGGACGCAGGATACGGGCGGCGGCCTCGAACAGCCTGGTCGCCGCCCCCGTGTGGACGCTGCTGCCGAGGTGGAACGGCGGGTTCAGCAGCACGAGATCGGCGCTCGCGTCGGCGAGCTCGGATGCGGCGTCGTCGTGCATCACGGCGACCCGGTCCGCGACGCCGTTCGCTGCCATGGTCGCGCGAGCGGATGCCGCGGCTGCCGCCGATCGATCGGTCGCGATCACGCGGGCTTCGGGGTGTGCGAGGGCATAGGAGGCGGCGAGCGCGCCGGTGCCGCAGCCCAGATCGACGACGAGCGGGGCCGGGCTCGACCGCTCACTCTCCATAACTCCGGAGATGCGCGCGGCAACGGGCTGTGTCGGGGCGCTTTCCGCCGCTTCAGCACCGGTTCTCCGGAGTTGTGACCCGTCGAGGCCGAGCACCTCCCGCAGAAACCGCGTTCCGATGTCGAGACGCGCCCCCGCGAAGGCGCCGCCATGCGCCACCAGCACCAGTCCGTCGTGCTGCGCGGTCACCGGGAACGGAGGCTCGGGAGAAACCGGTCGACGCCCCGAGGCCACGACGAGACGGGACTTGCGCTCCGCCCGCTCGGCCTGCACCTGCGTGAAGCTCCGTGCCAGCACCTCGTTCTGGGTGATCGTCATGTGCTTCACGCGTCCGCCGGCGACGAGCACCACGTCGGGAGCGGCCCAGCGAGCCACAGCATCCGCGATCTCCTCGAGCTCGGCGAGCGCCTTCGGCAGCTGCAGCAGCACCAGGCGCGCACCGTCGAGCAGCATCGCGTCGAGTTCGTGGGACGAGAACCCCTCGATGCCCAGCTCGCCTGCATTCCGGGCGAGCGCCCGTCGGCCGGTCGCCAGATCCTGGTGCACGCGCACACCGTTCAGCCCGGCGTGGGTGAGCGCCAGCGTGATCGCGCCGTACTCGTCGCCGATGACCGCGACTTCGCGACCCGAGACACCGGACGCCAGCGCGCGGTCGACGAGCAGCAGGTCGGTCGCGTCGTACGCCTGCAGATTGTCGGCCTCGACGTCGGGCCACCGCCGCAGGCTGCTGAAGGGGAAGTCCACGCCTCCAGCCTAGGAGCGCGCCCTCTTGACCCCGACTGAACACACGTTTAGTCTGCTGTACATGCGTTCAGCATCCGATGACCTCACCGCCCGCGCCCGCATCCGCGACGCCGCGATCGCTGCGTTCGCCCGCGACGGCTACGACGGAGCGAGCCTGCGCCGCATCGCCCAGGAGGCGGGGGTGAGTCCCGCCCTGATCGTGCATCACTTCGGCGACAAGAACGCGCTCCGCACCGAATGCGACGACTACGTGGTCTCGGTCTTCATCAACGAGGAGCACGACCTCATCACGGCGCCGACCAGCGACCGCATCCGCACGGCACTGCACGATCTCGACCGCTACGGCCCGTACCTCGACTACCTCGCGCGCATGCTCGTCGACGGTTCCCCCGCCTCCGACCGGTTGTTCGACAGCTTCCTCGCGAGCACCAGGGACGTGCTCGACGAGCAGCGTGCGGCGGGGATGCTCGAGCCGATGAGCGATCCCGAGATGACGGTCCTCCTGGTCACTCTGATCGGACTCGGGCCCGTCGTGATGCGCGCCCAGATCGCGCGCACGCTCGGCGCCGACCAGCTCAGCGCCGCGGGGCTCCTGCGCACGACCCTGCCGACACTCGAGCTGCTCACACATGGCATCTACTCCACGACGGCGCTGCTCGACGGCGCCAGAGAGGCGCTGGCCGCACAGGCCGACGCGAAGGGAGACCCCTCATGACCTCCACCATCGAGATCGACCGACTGCACAAGCGCTACGGCAGCCGCATCGCACTCCACGAACTCGATCTCGCCGTGCGGCCGGGGACCGTGTTCGGCCTCATCGGCCCGAACGGGGCGGGCAAGACCACGACGCTGCGCACGCTCGTCGACGTCATCCGTCCGTCCTCGGGCTCCGTGCGCGTCCTCGGAGTCGAACCACGTCGCGGCGGCGCCGCCCTGCGACGCCGCATCGGATATGTGCCGGGCGAACTGCATCTCGAGGGCCGGTCGAGCGGACATCGCATGCTGGCGTTCTACGCGCAGGTGTCGGGCGACCACGATTCCGCCGCGACGCTGCGCACCGCACGCGACCTCGCCGACCGTCTCGGCGTCGATCTGTCGCGCCCGGTACGCACGCTCTCGAAGGGCAACAAGCAGAAGATCGGGCTCATCCAGGCCTTCATGCACCGGCCGGAGCTGCTGATCCTCGACGAGCCGACGAGCGGTCTCGACCCCCTCGTGCAGCGGGAGTTCCTGCAGATGGTGCGCGAGGCGAAGGATGCGGGGCAGACCGTGCTGCTGAGCTCGCACGTGCTGAGCGAGATCCAGCAGACCGCCGATGAGGTCGCAGTGCTCGCGAACGGCAGGGTCGTCGCCGACGGCGATGTCGCCTCGCTGCGGCTGGGGTCGATCCGTCGGGTGCGGGCCGAGATCGCCACGCAGGATGCCGCGGCCGCAGCGACCGGATTCGACCGGGTACCGGGTCTCACCGGACTCGAGGTGCAGGCGGGCGACGGCACGCTGCAGCTCGCCGGCACGATCGACGGCGCGATCGACCCGTTCATCAAGGCTCTCGCTCCGTTCGAAGTGCGCGACCTCACGGTCGAGGAGCCCGACCTCGAGGAGTCGGTGCTGCGCCTGTACGGGAATGCCGGGGCGAGGGCGGCTCGCGGTACCGAGTCCGGTGCGGGAACTGGCGCGGAGTCCGACGACGAGCCTGGCGCAGGGTCCGACGACGAGCCTGGCGCGGAGTCCGACGACGAGCCGGGCGCCGCATTGCGAATCGCCTCCCGCATCGACCGGGACGCGGACTCGGCCACGGACCAGGGCGCCCCGCCGAGCAGACGAGCACGGCGCGAGAGGGGGGATCGGCGATGAGCGGCATCCTTCCCGTGTTCCGGCGCAGCCTTCGCGAGTCCTGGCGGAGCCTGCTCGGCTGGACGGTAGGTCTCGCGGCCGTGCTGTCCCTCTACCTGCCGCTGTTCCCCAGTCTCGGTGGGGACGGACAGTTGGAGGCAATGATCTCGTCGCTGCCGAAGGAACTCGTCGACACACTCGGCTACGACCAGATCGCGACGGGCGCCGGATACGCGCAGAGCACCTTCTACGGGTTGATGGGCTTCCTGCTGCTCACGATCGCCGCCGTCCTGTGGGGATCCGCAGCGCTCGCCGGCGCGGAGGAGAGCGGACGCGCCGAACTCGATCTCGCCCACGGCATCGGCCGCGCGCAGTACGCGCTCGAGTCGGCGCTGGCCGTGCTCGTCCGGCTGGTGTGGCTCGGCGCCTTCTCGGGGCTGGTCGTGTGGGCGCTCAACGATCCGGCCGAACTCGGGCTCGAAGGCTGGCGGATCGTCGGGGCGAGTGCGGCCCTGACCGGTCTCGCCTTCCTCACGGCATCCGCCGCTCTGCTCGCCGGCGCCGCGACGGGTCGGAGACTCTGGGCGACAGGCGCGGGCGCGGGCATCGCCGTGGTCGGATACATCCTGCAGGCCGTGGCGAAGCAGTCCGACGACCTCGAGTGGCTCAACGCGCTGTCGCCGTATGCGTGGGTGTACCGCCAGTCGCCGCTCGGCGAGGGCGTCGATCCCGCAGGACTCGCGCTCACCTGGGGCCTGGCCCTCGCGCTCGTCGCGGCGTCGACTTTCGCGCTGCGCTCTCGCGATCTGCGCGGCTGACGCGACCCCACACTTCCTCACACACGGGCACAACTTCGGAACTCGGGGACGACACGCCCCGCCGTTCGCTCCCCGCTCGGGGTGTCGTCCGCCGTCTCCGAAGTTGTGCCCGCGCGAGCGGTGAGCCCCCCCCCGCTGCGGGGTCAATAACGCACCCGAACTGCGGCTTTCCGATGCCCTTTTGGCCCCGCACCGGACGATCGGGCTCTCTCGGATGCGGAATCGACCCCGCACCACCCCACCGAGTCCGGCAGAAACACCGGTTGACACGATCCAGGTTCGGTGGTTACCTAGTCGAGCAACTAACCCATCAACCATGCGGAGGACTCGTGATCGAAGAAGGCAAGCCGCTCTTCCTCCAGATCGCCGAGCAGATCGAGGACTCGATCCTCGACGGCTCACTGCCGGAGGAGACCCAGGCGCCCTCGACGAACGAGCTCGCCGGCTTCTACCGGATCAACCCCGCCACCGCAGCGAAGGGAGTCGCCATGCTCACCGACAAGGGAGTGCTGTACAAGCGCCGCGGCATCGGCATGTTCGTCGCCGCCGGGGCGAAGGATCTGCTCCTCGGCGAGCGCCGCGCCGCGTTCGCCGACCGCTATATCGACCCGCTCCTCGCAGAGGCCCGCACCCTGGGCCTCGGCGCCGACGACCTCGCCGCGCTGCTCCGCGAGCGCGCGGCCCACACACCACAGTCACCACAGGCAGCACAGTCACCACAGTCACCACAGTCACCACAGTCACCACAGTCACCACAGGCCACACAGACAGAAGGGAAGGACCCCGCATGACCGCCGTCATCGAGGTGCAGGACCTCACGAAGCGATACAAGGACAAGCGCGCACTCGACAATGTGTCGCTCAGCCTCGAGGGCGGAGCGATCTACGGGCTGCTCGGCCGCAACGGGGCCGGCAAGACGACGCTCATGTCGATCCTGACCGCGCAGAACTTCGAGTCATCCGGAACCGTCAGGGTCTTCGGCGAGCATCCGTATGAGAACGCCCGCGTCCTCAATCGCATCTGCTTCGTCCGCGAGAGCCAGAAGTATCCGGATGACGCCTACCCGCGTCACGCGTTCCGTGCGGCGAGCCTCTTCTTCGACAACTGGGACCAGGAGCTCGCCGACGAACTCGTCGAGCAGTTCCAGCTGCCGATGAAGCAGACCATCAAGAAGCTCTCCCGCGGCCAGCTGTCGGCGGTCGGGGTGATCATCGGACTCGCCTCGCGCGCCGAGCTCACCTTCTTCGACGAGCCCTACCTCGGGCTCGACGCGGTCGCCAGGCAGATCTTCTACGACCGCCTGCTCGAGGACTACGCCGAGCATCCGCGCACGATCGTCCTGTCGTCGCACCTCATCGACGAGGTCTCGAACCTCATCGAGAAGGTCATCGTGATCGACAACGGCCGCATCCTCCTCAACGAGGACACGGATGCCGTCCGCGACCGCGCCGTCACGGTCGTCGGCGACGCCGCGAAGGTCGACGCCTGGGCGTCCGACCGCGAGGTGCTGCACCGGGAGGCGCTCGGACGCGTGGCATCGGTCACCGTGCTCGGCGCGCTGTCCGCCGCCGAGCGGGCCGAGGTCACGGCATCCGGTCTGGATCTCGCCCCGGTGTCACTGCAGCAGCTGATCGTCCGACTCACCCAGAAGGCCGAGGCGGACTCGGCCACGAGAGGTTCACTCGCGAAGGAGGAGGTGCGCTGATGCGACGCACACTCAACGTCATCCGGCTGCAGCTGATCAACCGCCAGACCTTCATCTGGGTCCCGCTGATCATCCTCGGTTCCGCCGTGGTGATCTCGGTGCTCATCTACGCGATGATCCCGGTCGACACCCCGAAGTACGGCGGCGGCGGACAGGCTCCGCTCTGGTACTTCTTCGCCATCGGGATCTCGGCCATGACCTTGACCTTCCCGTTCTCGCAGGCCATGAGCATCACCCGTCGCGACTTCTTCTTCGGGACGCTGCTGACCGCCATCCTCGGCAGCGCCTTCATGGGCGTGGTGTTCCTGATCGGCGGCGGCATCGAGATGCTGACCGACGGGTACGGGGTGAACGGCTACGTCTTCTACCTGCCGTGGCTGTGGGAGGCGGGCCCGGGTGGCGCGTTCATCGTCTACTTCACCCTCGCCCTGTTCCTGTTCGTCGTCGGCTTCACCGGGGCGACGATCTACAAGAGCTGGGGTCCCACCGCGCTCACCATCGTCGGAGTCGGACTCGCCCTGATCCTCGTGGGTCTCGCGTTCCTCGCGACGCGGCTCGAGCTGTGGGACGAGGTGTGGACGGGCATCCTCGACGCGGGCGCAGTCGGCCTCGCGCTGTGGGGACTCGTGGGCGTGGTGGTGCTCAGCGCCGTCTCGTTCCTCGCCTTCCGCCGCGCCACCCCCTGATCCGCTCGTCGCCCGACGCCGGTCGCCCCACGGGGTGGCCGGCGTCGTCGCGTCCGCTACCCGTCGTCGGCGCCGGAATCAACCCGGTGCTGCGCGGGGACGGGAAGGGCTAACGTCACCCTGCGAGGGAGGATGACGAAAGGATGCCGTGACGAACCTGATCACCCGCCTCGGTCCTCGGCGCACGGGGATCGTGCGCGCTCTGCATGACGCCGTCAGACCGGCGCGCCTGCTCCTGGTGGCGAAGACGGCGCTCGCCGTCGGACTCGCCTGGACCCTCGCGCCGCACATGCCGGGGGTCACCGACGAGTACCCGTACTACGCACCCCTCGGGGCGCTCGTCAGCATGTATCCCACGCTGATGGGGTCGGTGCGATCGGGGCTGCAGACGCTCCTCGGACTCGCCACCGGCATCGGGTTGGCGGCGATCGTGGTGCTCACGGTCGGTCCGACCTGGTGGACGATCCCCGCGGTGGTCGGCATCGGCGTGCTCGTCTCCGGCACCGGATGGTTCGGAGCCGGTCGCGAGTACGTGCCCATGGCGGCGCTCTTCGTGCTGATCATCGGCGGCCAGAACGCCGATGAGTACTCGCTGGGATACCTCGTGCAGATGGGAGTCGGCGTGGTCGTCGGGCTCGTCGTGAACGTGGTGATCGCGCCCGCACCGCTCACCCTGGCCGCGGCGGCCAGGGTCGAGGCGTTCCGGCTGCAGCTGAGCGAGCATCTGCACGACATCGGCGCCGCCGTCTCGGAGTCCTGGCCCCCTGAGCATCAGCAGTGGGCGGAGGATGCCGCCTCGCTCGCCGACACGACTGCCGCTCTGCGCGCGGCCCTGTCCGAGGCGGACGACAGTCGGCGCGGCAACCCCCGGGCGCGCGGACGGCGCGGCGAGACCGCGCACATCCACGAGGAACTGGGGCGGCTCGACCGGATCGCGCACCTCATCCGGGACATCTCGGACGAGATCGCCGACACGATCTGGGATCGGCCGGGCGCTCTCGTGCTCGACCCTGCACTGCCGGACCCGCTGTCGGCCGCGTGCCATGCGGTCGCCGAGGTCATCGCACAGGACGACCCTGCGACGTCGGAGGATCATCGCGAGCGCGCAGAGGCCGCCCGAGCCATCCGGCTGCTGCTCGAGACGGTCGACGACCGCACGCTCGCCGCGCGTCGTTCGATGGGCCCCGGAGTGCTCACCGCCATGCACCTGCGCCGCATCCTGATCGTCAGCGGGCACCGAGAGCCAGAGGAGGAGGCGCCCGCCGAGGACGATCGGGAGGGCGAGGAGGATCCGAAGGGCGAGGACGAACCGGAGTTCCGGTGACCCGCCCTCCTCCGACCCGCACTCCTGCGAGGCGAGCGCGCAGTGCCGCGGCGTCAGATCAGGTCGTCGGCGGCGAGGATGTCGATCTGCCACGGGCGACCGGCCGGGTCCGACGAGTCGTGCGCGTCGACGGCCTCGGTGATGACCTCGTGGATCCGCTCCATCACCGCATCGAACTCGACCTCGGTGAGTCTGACCATGCGCTGCGAGAACGTGGCGTGTACTTCTGTCGTGCGGCCCGACAGGTACTCCGGCGTCCAGGCGACCACCCGCGCCATCATCTGCTGGTGGTCGTCGGCCAGTGAGCGCACCATGGCCGTTCCGAGCGCCTCGTCGGGAACCGGATGCTCGGGTCCGCCCACGTTGATGGCGCCCTTGCAGGCTTTCCACACACGATCACGACGATCCCGTGCATGCTCCGGGGCCTCTTCGATGAGGCCGGCGTCGGCGAGGACCCGCAGGTGGAAGCTCGCGCTGTTCGCCGGGACGTCGAGGTCGGCGGCGACATCGGCGGCGCGTAGGTGGTCACGGCGGGCGAAGAGGCGGATCATCCGACGCCGCAGCGGATGCGCGTAGGCCTTGAGCATCGCCGACGTCATCCAGACCTGTTCGGCATCCTGCTGCGGCTCACCCATGTGTCGAGTGTATCCGCACCGGAACTTGCGCAATGAGTATTGCGCAATAGTTCTTGCGCAATTATGGTGGTGACCATGACGACCGTGACGGCGCCGCATCGACTGTGGCAGAACGCCCGCTACCTGACCTGGCTCGTGAGCGACACGAGCAAGGGACTCGCCGCGGCTCTGTTCGCGTTCGCGATCCCGCTGCTCGCGCTGATCGTGACCAACGACCCCGCGCAGGCGGGCATCATCGGAGGCGCGGGCATGGCCGCGCGTCTCGTGTTCACGCTCGCGGGCGGGGTCATCGCCGACCGGCATCCGCGCATCGTCCTGATGCTGATCGGGGCGCTCGCCGGCATCCTGCTCTCCGGCGCCTTCACCGTGCTGGCGCTCCTGGATGCGCTGACCTTCGGCACCCTGCTGGCCGCGAACATCCTGCTCGCCGCCCGCGGCGGACTCTTCGACGTCGCCGGCGAGAGCGCGATCAAGGAGATCGTCCCCGACGACGCGATGGGGCGCGCGCAGGCGGCGAATCAGGGGCGCGACGCCGCGCTGCAGCTCGCCGGCGGCCCGCTGGGCGGACTGCTGCTCGGCGCCGGTGGGTGGCTCGTCGGAGTCGCGATGACGCTCTGCCACGGGATCGCCGCAGCAACCGCATGGATGCTGCATCGCCAGGCCCGCCGCGCGGGGATCCACCCGGAGAACCCGGATCATCCGCTCGGCGATCGGCCTGTCGCAGCGGGACTCGCCGTGGATCCGTCAGACGGTCTGGGTCTTCCGCCGACTGAGACGGACGCAGAGACGGATGCCGAGACGGATGCGGGCGGGACCAGCGCATGGGCGGAGCTGCGTGAAGGATTCGGATGGCTGCTCTCGCGACCCGACCTCGGCGGCGTGCTGCTGATCATCACCATCATCAACCTCGGCTTCAATGCCGCGATCACGACCGTCATCTACGCCCTGCAGCAAGCCGGATACTCGGAACTGCTGATCGGCAGCCTCAGCGCCGCCGTCGGAGCCGTGATGCTCGTCGGAGCGGTGGTCGCCCCGCTCCTCGTGCCACGGATCAGAGCAGGAGTGCTGGCGATCAGCGGGCTCTCCGTCGTGGCGATCGGCGCGATCGTGCTCTCCATGGTCACCGAACCGTCGGCGATCGTCGTGGTGCTCGGCGCGTCCGTGCTGCTGCTGCCCTCGCTCAATGCCGGGATGATGGGCTACTTCATGGTCGCGACCCCGACGCAGCTGCTCGGACGGGCGAACAGCGCGGCGGGCGTGCTGGGCATGGGCGCGCTGCCCCTCGCGCCGCTGATCGCCGGTTTCGGGCTCACCTGGCTCGGCCGCGACTGGACCATGCTCGTCTGCGCGGCCCTCTGCGTCATCGCCGTCGCGCTCGCGCTGGGCAACCGCGCGCTGCGCGCCCTGCCGGTCGAGTCGCGGTGGGCCGAGCACGCCAGGCAGTACGAGACAGCCTGAGCGCTCGCTCGGCGTTCGCCTCACAGGATCGCGGTGAGCACACCGCCGTCCGCGCGCAGTGCGGCACCGTTCGTCGCCGAGGAGAGCGGGCTCGAGAGGAAGGCGACCAGGTTCGCGATCTCCCTCGGGTCGATGAAGCGCTCCAGGAGAGTCGTCCTGTTCTGGCTGATGATGGCGTTCTTCATCTCCTCCACGGGCAGCGCCTGCGCCTCCGCCACCGCCGCCACGGATGCGGCCACTCCGTCGGAGAACGTGGGTCCGCCGAGGACGGTGTTGACGGTGACCGAGGTCCCGCGGGTGAGCTTCGCCAGCCCGTTCGCGACGGCGAGCATGGCGGCCTTCGTCATCCCGTAGTGCACCATGTCCGCCGGCACGTTGACACCGGACTCGCTGCTGATGAAGATGATCCGGCCGGACCCTCGTGCGAGCATCCCGCCGAGCACTGCCTGGGACAGCCGCACACCGCTCATCACGTTGACCTCGAAGTATCGCGTCCACTCGTCATCGGCGATCGACGCGAAGTCCGCGAGGCCGAAGAGACCGACGTTGTTCACCAGGATGTCCACATCGCCCAGCGCCTCGGTGAGAGCGGTCACCTCTGCCGCCTGCGAGAAGTCCACCACGAGACCCGACACTCGCGCACCCGGCTGCTCGTCGCGCAGCCGCTCCACCGCCCGATCGAGGCGCCCCACGTCGCGCCCGTTCAGCACCACCTCCACGCCTTCGGCCGCCAGGGCGGATGCCACGGCATACCCGATCCCCTGACTTGAGCCACTGATGAACGCCCTCTTGCCCTGCAGTACCAGATCCATCACCGCTCCTCTTCAGCGCCGTTCGTCAGCGCGTCTTTACTTGCTTGAGCAAGTCACGGTACAGGGGATGACTTGCGTGAGCAAGTGAAAAGCCATCGGTGGAGTATGCTCGCACCATGTCTGAGAATCCGATCGCCGGTCCACTGAGCGCGGACGAACTGGACATCTGGGCACCCGTCGCGACGCTGCTCGAGCGACTCCCGACCGCACTCGACGCCCAGCTCCAGCGCGACAGCGGGCTGACCCACTTCGAGCACGGCATCCTGTACGCGCTCGATTCCGCCCCCGATCGCACACTGCGCCTCAGCATCCTCGCCGGCTACGCCAGCTGCACCCTCTCGCGGCTCTCCCGGGCGGTCTCCCGACTGGAGGCCAAAGGATGGGTCCGCCGCGCGACCGACCCGACCGACGGACGATTCACCCTGGGCATCCTCACCCCGAGCGGGCACGACAAGGTGGCCGAGTCGACCCCTGCGCATCATGCGCTGGTGCGCGAACTGGTCTTCGAGAGCCTGACCGCTGCTCAGCGTCGCCAGCTGCGCACGATCAGCCAGAGGATCTCGGCCGCGATCGGCCCTGACGAGTCATGGCGGCCACCGACGCTCGAGCGCCCGTGACGGATGTCGGGCCCCGCGCGTAGGATCGGCGGCACGCACCCACGACCCGAGGAGACGATGATGTCCGCCATGCAGATCACCGAGAAACCGCTCCCGTACGTCCGCCTCGCTGCGCTGACCGAGACCGTCGCGTCGCAACCCGAGGTCGCGGCCGTCGTCGGCCCGCTGTTCGATCGGGTGGCGGATGCGATCATCGCCTCCGGCGGGGAGCCGGGGCTGCCGATCGCGGAGTACGACATGAACAAGCACGGCGTGCGGATCACAGCCGGTTTCGTCTACGACGGTCCCGCCGTCGACGGGATCGTCATCGTCGAGCTGCCGGCGGCCGACGCGGCCTTCACCGCCACTCACCTCGGCACCATGGAGACGATCGATGACAGCTGGCACGCCGTGAATCAGGCCATCGTCGCCAACGGGTCGACGGCCCTGGGGGCGTGCCGCGAGGTCTATCTGCAGTCGGAGTCCGAAGACCAGGCCGACTGGGTCACCGAACTGCAGCAGCCGGTGGCGAGCTCCTGACCGTCATAGCGCTCCGGCCAGCGCGGCGACGCCGACGATCACCGAGACGAGGGCGAGAACGAGGGCGATCGCGATCAGCACCGCGTGAACCTTGAGGAATGCGGTGGCCTTTCCGTCGGCATCCCGAGCCCGAGGGTCCGTCGAGACGCGCTTGTAGAAGCGCGGCCACACGAGCACGTTGAAGGCGGCGTTGAGGAAGAGCACGACGGCGAGAGCGATCACCCCTCCACGCTAATGCCCTGCTCGTCTCGTGCCTGACGCCGTCGGTCGATGCCGGCCGTCTGCAGGACTCCGGAAAAACTGACCGAGTCCATGTATCAGGAACCCCTTGCCGCGCTCCTGATCAGTGTGATCACAATGGGACTCATGATCGACGGCGCACCCGATGGCGCCGCCCTCGATCCTGCACCGGACGACGGCGCGGCACGCTGGAGGCGTGCCGCCGACTTCTTCGACGCATGGCGGGACGGCGACAGCCGCGCGATGGATGACCTCGTGCGGTTGATGACGCCTGTGCTCTGGCATGTGGTGCGCGCCTACGGCCTGGAACGCACCCTGGCCGAAGACGTCATCCAGACCACCTGGCTGCGGCTGGTCCGAGGGCACCGCTCGATCTCCGATCCGCGTGCGGTGTCGGCCTGGCTCACCACCACCGCTCGCCGCGAGGCGTGGCGGGCCGGCAAAGCCCACGGTCGCATCGACACGACCGAAGCGGATGCTCTCGATGCTCTGCTGCCCGCGCAGCAATCCGCCGAGGACCACGCCGCGACCGGGGATGAGAGCAGGCGGCTCTGGGCCGCCGTGCAGCGCCTCGCGGACCGATGCCAGCGACTGCTGCGGGTCATCGCCTTCGAGGAGCGCCCGGACTACGCACGACTGGCCGCCGACCTGGCGATGCCGGTGGGCAGCATCGGACCGACGCGGCAGCGCTGCCTCGCGAAGCTGCGGGATCTGCTGGACGCGCCCTCACCACGGACGGAGGGCTCCTGATGAGTGAGAACGACCGCGTCAACGGCGGAGACAACCACGAGGATGCCGAGCTGTTCGCCCAGCTGCGCTCACTGTGGCGCGACGTCGACCCGATGCCCGCAGCGCTCGTCGATCGGATGATCGCGGCCGTCGCCGCCGAGGGTCTCTCGGACGAGTACGCACTGCTCACGCTCGTGGAGGATCCGCTCGGAGCGGTGCGCGGCGACGCCGATGCGCTGACGCTGCAGTTCAGCGACGGCACCACCAGCATCCTGCTCCATGTGACTCGCTCCGCGACCGGCGCGCACCGCATCGACGGCTGGGTGGATACGGTGACCGGCGAGATCGAGCTCGCCCAGGGCGATCGCACCCGCACGACCTCGCCCAACGACACGGGTCGGTTCGTGTTCGACGACGTGCCGGACGGTCTGACACGCGTACGTCTGACGGCCACGGTCGGAGACGCGGAGCGCACGCTGTCGACACCGCAGTTCGAGTTGTGATCCACCGCGCGGCGATCGCCGCGCGCACGAGGGGAAGTCCGCGGCAACGCGGGCGATCCCGCACCACGGGACGACCGCACGAGGGGATCCCGTGACACCACCGGGTGCACCGCACCTCGGAGTGACCGACACATCGCACAGCGGGTCCGCCCGCACACATCGCGGGTCCGCCCGCACACACAGCGGGTCCGCCCGCACACGACGCGGGTCCGCCCGCACACGACGCGGGTCCGCCCGCACGGAGAGGACCGACGATGGAGCAGCCCCAGGGGTGGAGTTGGCAGGACCGCGCAGAGGGATCGATCAGGCGGGGGACCGCACTCGACCCGTCGATCGAGCAGGTCGACGGGGTACGGGCGTTCCCGACCGCGTATCTGCAGGAGCGGCTGCTGATCACGCACGATCAGGAGACCGACCAGGAGGCCTACGACCGGGAGATCCGGGAGTTGCGCGAGGCGGCCGGCTCCTTCGGCTGGAATCTCGAGATCGAGAGTCCGGATGCTGCGCGCTCCGCCGCTCCACTGCTCCCCGGCGTCCCCGGCTTCCTGCGGGCACGCCTCACGACGCCCGATGAGCCCACCCGCGGTGAGTCCCCCGTGCCCCCGGACGCGTGGCGGGTGCTGCAGCGCGCCCGGCGCAGTTCGGGCACCCCCATGCCGCGCACCAGCCTCGAGCACGTGCTGTCGATCGATCCGGTGGGGCTCAACCCCTTCAGTCGCACGAATCCCTTCAGCCGCACGAATCCCTTCAGCCGGACCAACCCGGTCCGCGGCGCAGGGGCGGGCGGGAGCGACGACTACCTCGAACCGGGGCGCGGCGCTCGGCAGCCGGTGACGTGGGTCGGCCCGGCACCGCGACGCGCCGCCGCTCCGAAGCGCGGCCGTCGCCCGGTGGTCGCGGTGCTCGACACCGGCTGCGGGGTGCACGACTGGCTGCCGGATGACATCGTCACCCGGCACGTCGAACTCGACGGGGTGCCCGTCGGCCTCACCGATGACGCCGATCCCGAGCGGTATCCCGATCTGTACGGTCAGCTCGACGGCGAGATCGACGCGGTCGCGGGGCACGGCACGTTCATCTCCGGCATCATCCGGCAGACCGCTCCCGAGGCCGACATCCTGTCGATCCGCATGGCGGGGGCGCTCGGGGTGATCGATGAGAGCACGTTCCTCACCACGGTCGCCCAGGTCGTCGAGCTGCTGCGCCGACACCGCGAGGACCCCTCGACCGGGCATCCGATCGACGTGCTCAACCTGTCGCTCGGGTACTACCACGAGACGCCGGTCGACGGTCAGTTCAGCACCACGCTCCACGCGCTGCTCACGGCGGCCCGGGAACTCGGATGCGTGGTGGTCTGCTCCGCGGGGAACGACGCGATCGACCGGCCGTCGTTCCCGGCATCCCTCTGGCCCTGGCCCGGTGCGGACAACGGCATCCCCGTCGATGACGATGCCCCGCATGTGTCGGTCGGAGCGCTCAACCCGTCGGCCCGCTCCGTCGCCCTGTTCTCGAACGTCGGACCGTGGGTGCAGGTCTACGCGCCCGGGGCCGCGGTCGTGAGCACTTCCCCTGCGTTCGTCGGCGGGGAGCAGGCGTCGACGAGAGCAGACGTCGAGGGCCTGCGCCGCGAGACGATCGATCCCGACGACTACCGGGGCGGCTTCGCGATCTGGAGCGGCACGTCGTTCGCGGCTCCGTACGTCGCCGGCCGGATCGCCGCGCAGCTGGGCACGGTTCCCGTACGGGGTGTCGCATCGGATGCCGCAGCCCAGGCCGTCGCCGCCGTGCTCAAGACCCTGCCCTCTCCGGTCGGGCGGTAGCCCCGGCGTCCGTCCTTCCGCCCACCGTACACACCTCCGTCCCTCCTCTTCCACTTGCATGCCCAGATCACACCTGCAGGCCCGAAACCCCTGATTCGGGCCTGCACCTGTCTTCTCGGCATGCATTCGTGCGGAGCACGGAGCCGAGCGACCGGAAGCGGACCCCCGGGCAATGCGGGAATCGGATGCGGCCGCACACCTTCCCTGCAACCGACCTGACCGGCATTCTGGTGAGATGCCCCTGTCTGCCGTCGAGCTGCACCAGCGCGGCGTCGATGCGGCCAACGCGCGGAGGTTCGCTCAGGCGCGACGCGCCCTGACTGCGGCATCCGCCCGCACCGAGGATGCCGACCTGCGGGCGCGCATCGACGGCACCACGGCGTACGTCCTGGCGCAGACCGGCCAACCCACCGATGCGGAGTCGCTGTCGCGTGACGCGCTGCGGCGACCGGGGCTCAACGCCGAGACGATCGCGCTCCTGCAGGGGCAGCTCGGCACCCTCCTCATGCACGGCGGCCGGCTCGACGAGGCACATGCGCTGCTCACCGCGGCGATCGACGGGCTCGACGACGGATCGATCGAGAGCGCGAACTGCCTGATGGGCCGCTCGATCGTGGCCATGCAGCGCCACCGGCTCGACGACTGCACCGCCGATCTGCAGCGCGCGATCGCCGCCTACGACGCGCACGGAGCCGACGAACCGCTCGCCGAGGCCCGCCACAACCTCGGCTACGCCGCACTGCTCGGCGGCGATCTCGTCACCGCTCTCGCGCTCATGACGCAGTCCAGGCCGATCCTCGCCGCGACGAGTGACCTGGCTGCCGCGATCAGCGACCTTGACCGCGCCGAAGTGCTGCGCGACGCCGGTCTGACCACCGAGGCAGAGGAGCTGCTCGGCGCGGTGGCCGTGCAGTTCGGCGTGCAGCGGATGCGGCAGGCGCGCGGTGAAGCCGAGTTCCACCTCGCGCGGTCGCTGCTGAGGCACGACGTCGTCGCCGCCGAACGCGCGGCGGCGCGGGCCTCCCGCCGCTTCGCCGCGCTCGGCAGCGAAGGATGGGCCGCTCGCGCCGAAGCCGTGCGGCTCGAGGCCCGACAGCGCGCCACCCCGAAGAACCCGCCGTCCGCCGCCGACTTCTCCCGAACGGTCGAGGCGCTCGGTCGCGGTGGCTACCGCACCGAGGCGGCCGCACTCGCGCTGACGGCACGACTGAGCGACGGCGGACGGATGCCGCGGCTCACCGCCGACGCCCCGACACCCCTGCGTCTGCGCGCCCATGAAGTGCGCGCCGCCCGGGCCTTCGCGGCGGGTCGCGATGCCGAGGCCCGCCGTGCCGCCTCCGACGGGCTCGACCTGCTCACGACCTGGCAGCAGTCCTTCGGCGCGCTCGACCTGCAGGCGTCCGTGGCGATGCACGGCACCGAGCTGGTCTTCACCGGTCTCGCTGCGGCAGCTCGCTCGCGCGTCCCGGAGGTGCTGTTCGAATGGTCGGAGCGCGCCCGGCACCTGAGCCAGCAAGTAGCTCCGGTCAGGCCTCCGCACGACGCCGACCTCTCGTCCGATCTGGCAGAGCTGCGGATGCTGCGCGCCGACCTCGCGGGCTCGGACTGGACGACGGATGCGCGCGTGCGCGAGCTGCGCGACCGAGTGCGCGACCGCCAGTGGTCGATGACCGGTGCGGGGCGCAGCCGCGAACGCCTCGGCCTCGCCGAGACGCAGTCCCAGCTCCACGAGGACACCGCCGTCCTCGCCTACGTGTACACGCGCACGGCGCTGCTGTGCGTGGTCGTGACCCGCTCGACCGCATCGATCGTGGAGCTGTCGTGGCCGCGCATCCAGTCGGCGCTCGACGGGCTCCGCGCCGACCTCGACGTCTCCGCCCTCACCCGCGGCGGCCCGATGGCGCAGGTCGTGGCGCGGTCGCTCGACGAGAGATTGCGCGTGCTGGACGAGGCGCTGCTGTCCCCGGCCGTGGCGGCGGCGGGCGGCGCGACGCGCTTCGCGGTGACAGCGCCCGGCATCCTCGCCGGCATCCCCTGGGCCATGCTCCCGGGATTCGTCGGCACGCCGTTCACCCTCGCGACCTCGGTGTCGCGCTGGCTCGGCGACACGGCGCCCACCCGCGCGACTCGCACCGCGGGATTCGCCGCCGGACCCCGGGTGGCGAGGGCCGACGAGGAGGTGCGGCGCGCGGCTGCCGCCTGGAACGGTGCGGCGGTCCTCCACGGCGACGAGGCCCGCGTGTCTGCGGTCACGGGTCTCGCCGAGCGGGTCGACGTGCTGCACATCGCCGCGCACGGCCGTCACGCGGTCGACAACCCGCTGTTCTCGGGATTCGAGCTGGTCGACGGCACGCTGTTCGGCTATGACGTCGATCTGATCTCCCGGGCGCCCGACACAGTGGTGCTCTCCGCCTGCGAGCTCGGCCGCTCCTCGGTGCGCTGGGGCGAGGAGGCACTGGGCATGACCAGGGTCTGGCTGCACGCGGGCACCCGCTGCGTCATCGCGGCTCCGGTGGTGGTGGCGGATGACGTCGCCTGCGAACTCCTCGGCGCCGTGCACGAAGAGCTCGCGGCAGGCGTACTGCCCGCGGAGGCACTGGCCTCGGCGGCCGTGAGCACCGGCCTCACCGCCCCGTTCCAGTGCCACGGCAGCGGGCTTTGAACTTTTTCTCCAGACGATGTATCAGATCGGGGGTGCCCCGCTCCTTATCTCCAGAAGGTGCCACGCGGAGGGCTTCGGAAACGAAGCGCGAGGGAGGCGCAGTCGACTGGGGAACCTCGTGCACTGGGGAGTGTGAGGACGACAGACACCATCTACTCCGGGGATGTCGCGAGAAAGGGTCGCGGCATCCCCACCAGGAGTCCGGCCATGGGGATGGCCGGAAGCCCGGGCGGGGTCCGGACGGCGACGCGGGGGCGTCAGGCCGTCAGGACCTCGTAGCCCGCCGCGCGCAGCTCCGCGAGGGCAGCCGCCCCGGCACCGTCGTCCGTGAGGAGCACGGGGAACAGCTCCGCACCGCCGACCGACGCGAACGCGACTGTGCCGATCTTGCTGCTGTCGGTGACGACGACCGCGCGGCGAGCACGCTCGGCCATCATGCGGTTGACCGCCGCCTCGCGCTCATCCTGCGTGGTGGCGCCGGCCGTGGCATCCATCCCGTTGACGCCGATGAAGGCGATGTCGAGTCGCACGCCGCGCAGCAGCTGCTCGACGAACGGACCGACGAGCTCGTAGCTGCGGGAGTGGATCACCCCGCCGGTCACGACGACCTTGATGTCCGGTCGCGTCGCGAGCTGTGCGGCGATGTTCACGGCGTTCGTGACCACCGTGATCCCGGGTCCGACGGAGAGGTCGTCCCGCGCGGCGAGCGCCGCCGCGATGGCCGTGGTCGTCGTGCCGCCGGAGAGCCCGACGACCATGCCCGGGGCGACGAGTCCCGCCGCCGCCTGAGCGATGCTCTCCTTCTGCTGGCTGCGTTGGTGGCTCTTGTAGCGGATCGGCAGCTCGTAGGCGACCGAATGCGCCACGGCCCCTCCATGCGTGCGCGTGAGCAGACGCTGCTCGGCGAGCGAGTCGAGGTCGCGCCGGGTGGTCGCGGCGGAGGCCGCGAAGCGCTCCACGAGCTCGTCGACGTTCACCTCGCCGTCCGCGGCCAGTAGGTCGAGGATCGCGTTCAGACGGGCGGCGCGTTTCATGTCACCATCCTGCCGGTGTCGATCGCGGCTCGCCGACCACCATCACCTCGGCACCGCGATCACGTCGGCACCTGGACGTCGTCGAGCGCGAACAGGCGCAGCAGTCGTGCGGCCTCTCCGGCGAGCGCGGCGCGGGCCGGAGACAGGTACTTGCGCGAGTCGACGAGCTTGGCATCCGCATCGAGCGTCGAGCGGATGGCGCGGGTGAAGAATCCGTTGAGGTGCGTCGACACGTTGATCTTGGTCATGCCCGCCCGCACGGCGTCGGCGATCACCGCGTCGGCCACTCCGGACGAGCCGTGCAGCACCAGGGGCACCGGGAGTGCGTCCCGCAGGCGGGCGATGAGGTCGAGATCGAGGGATGCCGTGCGATCGGTCATCGCGTGCGACGAGCCGACGGCCACGGCGAGCGCATCGACTCCGGTCGCCGCGACGAACGCCCGGGCCTCGTCGGGATCGGTGCGCACACCGGGCGCGTGCGCTCCGTCCTTGCCGCCGACCTCGCCCAGCTCGCCCTCGAGGTAGACGCCCGCCGCGTGCGCGCGCTCGGCGACCGCCGCCGTGACGGCGACGTTCTCGTCGTAGGGCAGCGCACCGCCGTCGAACATGACCGAGCCGAATCCCAGAGCGATCGCCTCATCGACGAGCTCGGGGCGCTCGGCATGATCGAGGTGCACCGCCACGGGCGTCTCGGCCCGTCTGGCCACCGCCAGGGTCGCGAGCGCGATCGGCTCGAGTCCGCCGTGATAGTCGGCGCAGTTCTGCGAGATCTGCAGGATGACCGGCAGTCCGGCCTCGGCCGAGGCACGCACGAGTCCTTCGGCCGTCTCGAGGTGGATCACGTTGAAGGCGCCGATGCCGATGCCGCGGGCAGCGGCATCCGTCACGAGTTCACGGGCGGAGACCAGGGTCACAGGGGGTCCTCTCGAACGGTGCGGGGGAAGGGAGCGACGACCAGACGCTCCTCGAACGCCACCCAGTCGTCGGAGATCTCGCCGGCGAGCGGCATCAGCACGGCCGCGGCCGACCAGGCCGTCGCTCGACGCAGGAGAGTCTCGGGATCGCGGATGCCGTCGGCGTACAGCACGGCGCACGCGGCGACACCGGCATCCCCCGCGCCGGTCGGGTTGCCCGACAGCGGCGCGTCCAGGCGCGCGTGCAGCGCCTCCGATCCGGTGACGGCGAGCATGCCGTCTGCTCCAAGCGAGAGGAGCACGAGCTCGGCGCCGCGGGCGATCAGCGAGCGGGCGCCGTCGATCGGGTCGGCGATCCCGGTCGCCTCGACCAGCTCGGCGGCGTTGGGTTTGAGGACGGATGCTCCCGCATCCGCCGCCTGGAGCAGGGCGGGTCCTGACGTGTCGACGATCACCGGCACGCCGGCATCCCGTGCGGTGCCGATCAGCAGCGGCAGGAGCGTCCCCGGCGCACCGGGCGGAAGACTGCCGGACACGACCAGCACCTGCGCGCCCGGGAGCGCGTCGACGACCTCGCCGAGCAGGGCCGCCCATTCGGGGTCGGAGGGGTTCACGCCGCGTTCGTTCACGATCGTCGTGTCGCCGAGCGACTCGTCGACGAGGGCGATGCTCTGCCGGGTGGCTCCGGCGACCTGGACGAGCCGGTGCGGCACGCCGCTGGTCGCGAGCTCGGCGGCGAGCTCGATGCCGCTGCGACCGCCCGCCGTCGACACGGCCAGTACCGAGGCGCCCTGCGCGTGCGCCACTCTGGCGACGTTGAGGCCCTTGCCGCCGGCACGGACCACCCCGGCATCCGCTCGGTGCGTCGCGCCTGGCACGAGCCGGTCGATGCGCCAGGTGAGATCGAGCGCGGGGTTCGGGGTGACGGTGAGGATCATGCGAGCTCCCTGGCGCGCAGCGCCGCCCCCAGGATGCCGGCGTTGCCGGACAGCTCCGCGGGGACCAGCTCGGGGATGCGGTGGAAGCTGAGCCGTTCGGCCAGGCGCGCGCGTAGCTCGTCGAAGAGAGCGCCCCCGGCTCGGGAGAGTCCTCCGCCGATCACGATCGCCTCCGGCGCGACCACCGCCGTGAGCTGGGCGAGGGACAGGGTGAGGGCGTCGAGGGCCGAGTTCCAGATCTCGGCGGCGATCCGGTCGCCCGCGGCGGCCCGGGCGATCACGTCCTTCGCACCGTCCGGGTTCACACCCGTCGCCTCGCGGTACCGTCGCGCGATGGCGCCGGCGGACGCCACCATCTCGAGGCAGCCTCGAGCCCCGCACGCGCACACGGGCCCGTCGGCGATCGGCGAATGGCCGATCTCGCCGGCGTACCCGCCCGCCGTGTACGGCTCTCCCCCCACGAGCAGTGCCCCGGCGATCCCGGTGCCGATCACCAGCACCACCGAGTTCGCGTAGGCCCTCGCCCCGCCGAGACGGTGCTCGGCCCAGCTGGCCGCCCGCACGTCGTGGTCGAAGGCGACGGGCAGCCCGAGCTTCGCGGAGGCGAGGTCACGGAGCGGGGAGTCGTGCCACCCGAGGTTGCTGGCGAACACGCCGAGCCCCGCCTCCGCGTCGACGATGCCGGGCACGACGAGTCCGGCGGCCTGCGGCACGACGTCGGGGTGGTCGGCCGTCAGCTCGGCGGCCAGCACCCCGAGTCGCTCGATGAGCACCTCGGTGCGATCGCCGTCGGCCACCGGAGTCGGTGTGCGCCGGAGTCCGAGGGCCACGCCGTCGGCGTCGAACAGCGCCGACTTGATGTCGGTTCCGCCCACGTCGAAGGCGAGCACCGGGGCACCGGCCCCCATCGTCCGTGCGGCGGCGAGCGTCTCGCCCGATGCGTCGCGCAGGACGTCGTCGATGCGCGCGGCGTCCTCAGGCATGGTCATCGGCTGCTCCGCAGGTGGCTCGGGTCATGCATCCAGGATGACGGATCGCGTGAGGTTGCGCGGCTGGTCGGGGTCGAGGCCTCGGGCGACCGCCCTGTCGAGCGCCACGCGGTGCAGGCGCACGAGGTCGGCGAGCGGGTCGATCGGATGCTGCACGAAGCGCGCTCCGGTGGACTCGACCTGTGCGGCGAGCCCCTCGGGAGCCTCTCCGAACTGCCAGGTGACGCGGCCGGGAGCGGCGATCGCGATCGGGCCGTGACGGTACTCCATCGACGGGTACGACTCGGTCCACGACTGCGACGACTCGCGCATCTTGAGAGCCGCCTCGTGGGCGAGGCCCACGGTCCAGCCGCGACCGAGGAACGAGTACTGCTCCGCATCGCGGAGCTCATCATCGTCGTCAGAGGCGGCGAGCACGGCGGCAGCGTCGTCGATCGCCCCGGTGAGGTCCTCACCGAGCGAGGCGCGGAAGAGCGCCAGTGCCGTGGTGGCGAAGCGCGTCTGCACGACAGACTTCTCGTCCGCGAAGGGCAGCAGCACCGCGTCGTCGACGAGCGAGACCAGCGGGGAGGTCTCATCGCCGATCACGCCGATGGTGCGGACGCGACCGCGGATGCGGTCGACGAGCTCGAGCACCTCGGTGGTGGTCCCCGATCGGGTGAGGGCGACGACAGCGTCGTAGCCGCGATCGACGAACGACTCGGAGGCGGCGAAGGCATCGGTCTCGCCCTGCCCCGAGCTCTCGCGGAGGAACGCGTACGACTGCGCCATGAACCAGGAGGTGCCGCAGCCGACGACCGCGACCCGTGCTCCGGATGCCGGCAGCAGCGCCTGCTCGGTGCGCAGCTCGGCCGCGCGCGCCCAGGTCTCGGGCTGCGAGGTGAGCTCTTCGCGCATGTGTGCGCCGGGCAGAAGTTCAGTCATGTCGGACCCTCCGGACCAGATGTTGCAGGTTTGTGATTGTTTAGAGGCTTATTCGATCATAGTATTTCGAAACAAGGAACTGTTGCAAGGTTCCTCTTGATTTGTTTATTCTCCTGACAAATAATCGAACAAGTTCCACGCCCCCTCCGGCGATCCGGTCCAAGGAGGGTTCCCCGAGCCGACCCGGCTTGACCCGATCGTCCCTCCACCGGGGGAGGCGGTCACACGCACCGTCGCGTGTTGTGCTTGCGACTGTGCACCACCTACACAGTGAGGAATGCAATACACATGAAGAAGTCACTGCGATTCGGCGCCGCCGCTCTTGCGGCCACCGCCACGCTCACGCTCGCTTCGTGCGGGTTCGGCGGCACGACCGGAGGCGGCGGAGGCGACGCCGACGGCGAGACCACGCTCAACCTCCTCGTGCCGAGCTACTCCGACGCCACCAAGGGGCTGTGGGAGGACGTGATCGACGGTTTCCAGAAGGAGAACCCCGACATCAAGGTCGACCTCGAGGTGCAGTCCTGGGACAACCTCGAGAAGGTCGTCTCCACCAAGATCCAGGCGGGCGAGGCACCCGACATCTACAACGGAGGTCCGTTCGCCGGATTCGTCTCCGACGAGCTGCTCTACCCGGTCTCCGACGTCGTGTCCGAGGACACGCTCGCCGACTTCCAGGAGTCGTTCCTCGCGAACGCCGAGGTCGACGGCACCGCATACGCACTGCCGCTGATCGCATCCGCTCGCGCGCTGTTCGTGAACAACGCCCTGCTCGAGCAGGCCGGCGTCGAGGCGCCGACCGACTGGGACGAGCTGCTGGATGCCGCGACCAAGGTGTCCGCTCTCGGTGGCGGTGTCGCCGGATACGGCATGCCGCTCGGCTCTGAAGAGGCGCAGGCCGAGGCAGCCGTGTGGCTGTGGGGCGGCGGCGGATCCTTCGGTGACGCATCCGAGATCACGATCGACACCCCCGAGAACCTCGCCGGTGCCGAGCAGATCAAGAAGATGATCGACGCGGGCGCCACTCAGGCCGACCCCGGTTCCACCCAGCGGTCCCCTCTGATGGACATCTTCATCCAGGGCAAGATCGGCATGCAGGTCGGTCTGCCGCCGACGGTGGGCCAGATCGAGGAGGGCAACCCCGAGCTCGACTACTCCATCGTCCCGATCCCGACCGAGGACGGCTCGCCGTTCACGCTCGGCGTCATGGACCAGCTGATGGCGTTCCAGAACGACGGCGACAAGCAGGAGGCGATCACCAAGTTCTTCGACTACTACTACTCGGCCGACGTGTACGTGCCGTGGGTGCAGGCGGAGGGCTTCCTGCCGGTCACCAAGTCCGGTGCCGAGCAGCTCGCCGGCGAGGAGGCGCTCGCGCCGTTCCTCGAGGTCCTGCCCGACGCCCAGTTCTACCCGTCGACGAACCCGAAGTGGTCCGCCACCGACGGTGCGTTCAAGTCGCTGTTCGGTCAGCTCCAGACGAAGTCGGCACAGGACGTGCTGACCGAGATCCAGGCACAGGTCGACGCGGGCTGAGCCCCGCCGACGGAGAGGTTCGGATATTCCCATGAGCCAGACGACAGAATCCCCGAACCTCGCGGGGGCGGCCACCGGCCGCCCCCGCACCCCGGGCGCTGCGAAGGCGACGCGGGGCAGGCCGGGGGGCAAGGACCTCCTGCAGGCCCTGCCCTGGATCGCCCCGGCGCTCCTGCTCATCATCGGCGTCGTGCTGTTCCCCGCCGGAGTGATGTTCTTCAACTCCACGCGTGACATCTCGCTGTCCGGTCTCGACAAGGGATCGGTCGGCTTCGACAACTTCGTCACCGTCTTCACGTTCGCCGAGTTCTGGCCGATCATCTTCCGCACGGTCGTCTGGGTCGTGGTGGTCGTCGGATTCACCGTGATGATCTCGCTCGGACTCGCGCAGATCCTCAACAAGGCGTTCCCCGGCCGCCAGATCGTGCGCATGGCCGTGATCGTGCCGTGGGCGGCATCCGTCGTGATGACGACGATGGTCTTCTACTACAGCCTCGAGCCGTACTTCGGGGTCCTCAACAAGTTCCTCTACGACATCGGACTGTCCGATGACGCGGTCGGCTACGGCTGGACGAAGAATCCCGCGACCGCGTTCGCCTGGTCGATCGTGATCGCCATCTTCGTCTCGCTGCCCTTCACGACCTACACGATCCTGGCCGGACTCCAGACGGTCCCGTCCGACACCCTCGAGGCCGCCAAGATGGACGGCGCCGGCGCCACCCGCACCTACTGGACGATCGTGCTCCCGCAACTGCGCAGCGCCCTCGCCGTCGCGGTGCTCATCAACATCATCAACGTGTTCAACTCGCTGCCGATCCTCAAGGTCATGACCGGGTCGATCCCCGGCTACGGCGCCGACACGATCATGACGATGATCTTCAAGTACATCGAGCTGCAGAAGAAGGTCGACGTCGCCAGCGCCCTGTCGGTCGTCGCGTTCCTCATCGTGATCGTGATCGTCGCGATCTACGTCAAGGCCGTCAAGCCCATGAAGGAGGTCTGATCATGACCCTGACCGAGACCGCCCTCGTCACGACTGCCGGTGACGACGCCGCTCCCCGCATCCCCGGCCGCAAGCGCCGGTACACCGAAGACCAGGTGACGCTGCCCCGGGTCATCCTCCGCATGGCCGCCGGCATCCTCGTGCTCGCGATCTTCGTGCTGCCGTACCTGATCATGTTCTTCGGCTCCGTGAAGACGAAGCCGCAGATCCGTTCGGTCGACCCGACCTACTTCCCGATCGAGTGGCACTGGGAGAACTACATCTCGATGTGGTCGACCCCCGAGACGCCGCTGCCGTACAACCTGATCTCGACGATCATCATCGCCGTCTTCGCGACGCTGCTCGTGCTGCTCGTCTCACTGCCGGCCGCGTACTACACCGCCCGGTTCAAGTTCCCCGGTCGCATGGTGTTCCTGTTCCTCGTGATCGTCACGCAGATGCTGCAGCCGGCCGTGCTGACCTCCGGCCTGTTCCGGCAGTTCACGGTGCTCGGGCTCGGAGACACGTGGGCGGCGATGATCTTCATCAACGCGGCATTCAACCTGTCATTCGCGGTGTGGATCATGCACTCGTTCTTCGCCGGCATCCCGAAGGAGATCGACGAGGCCGCGCAGATCGACGGAGCAGGACGCTTCACGGTGCTGTTCAAGATCAACCTGCCGCTCGTCTGGCCCGGCATCGTCACCGCGATCGTCTTCACGTTCGTGGCCTGCTGGAACGAGTTCGCCGCGTCGCTCGTGATCCTGTCCACCGACAAGAACCAGCCGCTCTCAGTGGCGCTGACCAAGTTCGTCGGTCAGTACGAGACGAGCTGGCAGTACGTGTTCGGCGTCTCGATCGTCGCGATCCTGCCTGTCGTCATCCTGTTCATGCTCATCGAGAAGCGCCTGGTCGGCGGTCTCACCGCCGGCAGCGTGAAGTAGGGCGCGAGGCACTGACAGCGAAGAGGGGTCCGGTCGACATCGACCGGACCCCTCTGTGTGCCTGTGCTGTGTGTCTGTGCTGCGTGTCTGTGCTCAGGCGCGCGGTGTCAGTTCCCGTAGAGGGCGACCACACCGGCGACGTCGACGCTGGTCATCGACAGGTCGTCCGAGGTGCCGTTGCACTGCGGGTAGTGCATGACCGACGACGAGTCGTACGGGGTCAGCGGACGCCAGTTGTTGTCCTCGAAGCAGGTCCCGGCCTCGGGGCGGGTGTGCTCGTGACGGAAGCCCAGCACGTGGCCGAGCTCGTGGCCGATGATGTTCGTCGGGGTCCAGGAGCCGGACGACCAGATCGAGTCATCGATCAGGACGTTCTGCTGACGGTCCGGCGTGCTCGGGAAGAACGCCCGTGCGATGTACTGCGAAGTCTGGACAGGCTCGACCGAGAACAGCACCGCGTTGTTGCGCGTCGTGCAGTTGCCGTCGGCGCTCGGGACGTAGACGAAGTTGATCTTCGACGACGCGGACTCCCAGAGTGCGGCGCCGCTGGCCATCGCGTTCACGACATCCGTGTGACGGGCGCCGAACTTGGTGCTCACGCAGTAGGTGAGGTTCGCCGCGCGGCTGGCCGACCACTTGTCATCCACGCTGTTGACCGTATTGACGATGAGGCCGTCATTCATGGTCTCGGGGCCGAGGAGCTGCTCGTAGAACTCGCGCAGCTCGCGCTTGGTGGAGATCACCTCGTCTCCGTTGACGACGTAGGCGCCGTCGACGTCGCGATAGGTCGACGCCGCGAACTCCTGGTAGGAGGGAACGTCGCCGTTGTCGTCCGGAACGGGTGTCGCACCGGCGGCCGGGATGACGGTGCCGAGGCAGAGCGCTGCGGCCGCGGTGGCGGCGAGCGCAAGGTTTCTCATGATTCGCACTTCGGTGTCCTTTGCAGAGCGATTCCGCGCGCCTGATCGGCGAGCGGGCTCCGGCCGATCGGTGAGCATCCTTGCGTCGCCGACGGTGCCGAAGCTCGCTCAACGTAACGGCGCTCGCGAGGACGAGTCAACGCGATCCGCCGAACGTTGACCTATTTTTGGACGAAGGTCAACAATTCGCGTTCGCGGGTTGGTCGAAGGTGCCGCGCGGCTCGGCGGGAAGTCGGGCCTGCGGTCCGCGCCCTCTGTGCGGTGGTCGATTTCGCATCCGAATCGGGCATTCCGGGTGCGTTCTTGACCCCGCACGGACCGGCGCGAGCGCTCCGGCGGGCGGGCGGGCAGGGGCCGAGAACGGGCAGGGGCGGGGGCGGGCAGGGGCGGCGGGCGGGCGACTCAGTCGCGGAGAGCGGATGCCGCGCGCAGCTGCGCCGGACTCCACCGGACTCCCAGTGCGCTGGACAGCGCGACCTGGGCGACGCCGGTCGAGATCGATGCTCCCGCGTCGGCGAACCGGACGGGGACCCGCGTCGTACCGGTCGCCGTGTAGTCGATCTCCGCCTGGACGAGCTCGAGGAACGGTGCGCCGAGAGCACGAGCCGGGCCCCCGATCACCACCTCCGCGGCATCCAGCACCGCGGCGATGAGCTTGATCGTGCGCGCGAGCGCGCGGGCGCCGTCGGCCAGCCCGGCCTGATCGGCAGCGGCGGCCAGGCCGGCGATGGCCGCGTCGTCCAGCGCATCGTCGAAGTCGTCCCCGAGCATCGCCGTCATGGACGCCACGGATTCGAGGCATCCCACGCGTCCGCATCGACAGGTGCGCGCGTCATCACTGAACACGACCTGCACGTGACCGATCTCGCCCGCACGGTCGCGGGGCCCCGGCGCGAGCTCACCGTCGAGGGTGACCGCAGCGCCGATCCCGGTGCCGATGTGGATGAACAGCCGATACCCGGCGGACTCGTCTTCCCTGGCCGCCTCCGCGATGGCCTCGGCATCGACGTCGTTGACCAGCAGCACGGGTACGGCGAGCAGCCGCTCGAAGCGATCGGCCAGCGGCACGTCGGTCCAGTCCAGCTGCACGCTCTCGAAGACGCGGCGTCCGTCGGTCGTCCCCGGCAGCTGCACTCCCGCGACGAGCAGCCGGCCGGCGTGCTCGCGCGCCAGGTCTGCGACGGCCTCGTCGAGCATCCGGTCTCTGGTCTTCTCGGTGTACGTGACCCGGTGCGTCTCGACCTCGGTGCCGTCGAGGGCGACGAGTGCGATCCGCGCGTCCGTGGGGCGGATCACGATCACGACGATCAGGTGGTGGTCGGCGTCGATGCTCAGCGTCGTCGCCCGTTTCCCTCCGGTGCTCGCGGCCTGCTCACCGTCGACGATGAGGCGGAGCTCGATGAGCTCCGCGACGAGCGAGGAGGCTGTCGCGGCGGTGAGTCCCGTGCCGCGGGCGATTCCCGCCCGGGTCTGCGCGCCCGGGGCGCGGAACACGAGCTGCAGCGCCCGCCGCAGATTCGCACGACGAACCGACGCCTGCGTGTCGAGTGCGTCGTCGCCGTTCAGCATGGATCGGGTCCCGGTATCGGATTCGGTTGACAGACGAGGATGTCGTGCGTACCCTCGGTCATAGTTTATTCAATAAACTTAGTTCGGCCCCCGGGCGAGTGAGTGCTGCACACACTGTCACTCGCCCGGAAGGCCGGATCATCGTCCTTCCGCAGCCTCCGTGTGGTGACGGATCACCTCGGCCACGACGAAGTTGAACCACTTCTCGGCGAACTCCGGGTCGAGATGAGCTTCCTCGGCGAGGGCCCTCAGTCGCGAGACCTGCTGCTCCTCGCGGCCGGGATCGGATGCCGGCATCTCATGCTCGGCCTTGAGCTGGCCGACCTGCTGCGTGGCCCGGAAACGCTCGGCCAGCATGAAGATGAGTGCGGCATCGATGTTGTCGATGCTGGAGCGGAGTCTGAGGAGTTCAGCCCGGGGGTCTTCGGCAGCGGTCATGCCCCCTACTCTACGGAAACACGCGGCTCGAGCACCCGTTCCGCCGACCTCGGACGACGCGGTGGGCGCGCAGGTGGACGCTATCGTGAGCAGATGAGCCGAGAAGAGCAGGAACCGTCTCCGAGCGCGTCCGCTGCCGCATCCGACGCCGTCACCGCAGGGGACCAGACGGTGGAGCAGACGGTCGCGCCTTCCGGCGAAGCCGCAGCGCCTGTCGGCCCTCCGGCCGTCGCGCCGGCGCCGGCCGCGCCCCGCACGGTGCTCGTCGAGCCGATGACGCCCAGTCGTTCGTTCTGGACCCGCATCGACCGCCCCTTCGCGTTCGGCTTCCTCGTCACGCTCGGCGGCCTCGCTGCCCTCGTGCTGGGGCTGGCCGTCGCGAACCTGTCGACGGTGCTGATCTACATCGCGCTCGCTCTGTTCGCCGCCCTCGGCCTGGACCCCACGGTCCGCTTCCTCGAACGACGCGGCCTCTCGCGGGCGATCTCCGTGGTCGTCGCGATCCTGGCCCTCATCGTCGCCGCGGGACTCGTGCTCTGGATGGTGCTGCCCGTCGTGATCGAGCAGATCTCCGGCTTCGTGCGATCCGTGCCGGGGATGATCCAGGAATTCACCCGCAGCGACGTCTACGCGACCCTCGAGGACCAGTTCGGCGACCAGTTCGAGTCGCTCGTCGCCGACGTGCAGACCTTCCTCACCGACCCGGGCAACATCGCCGCGATCGGCGGCGGCGCCCTGCAGGTCGGAGCCTCGATCGCGAACGCCATCTCGGGGATCATCGTCGTCCTGGTGCTCACGCTCTACTTCGTCGCGACGCTGCCGTCGATCAAGTCGGGCCTGCTGCGTCTCGCCCCCGCACGCGACCGCGCACGCGCCGCCGACATCACCGAGCAGATCACCGACTCGGTCGGGGCCTACGTCATGGGGATGGTCGTTCTCGCGTTCTGCAATGCCCTTCTCGCGTTCCTGCTCTACCTGTTCCTCGACCTGCCGTTCCCCCCGCTGATGGCGACCGTGGCGTTCTGCATCACGCTCATCCCACTGGTCGGGTCTGTCCTGTTCTGGATCATCGGCACCGGCCTCGCGCTCTTCACCGACCCGATCGCCGCGCTCGTCTTCGCGCTCATCTACCTCGTCTACATGCAGATCGAGGCGTACGTGATCACCCCACGCGTGATGAACCGCGCCATCGCCATCCCCGGCTCGCTCGTCGTGATCGGCGCCCTCGCCGGCGGAACCCTGCTCGGTCTGCTCGGCGCGCTCGTCGCCGTGCCGGTGGCGGCATCCATCCTCATCATCATCAAGCAGGTGCTCGTGCCCCGGCAGGATGCCAGGGTCTAGCGCCCTTCGCACGACGAAGTGCCCGACCCCCTGAGGGGCCGGGCACTTCTGGATGCAGCTGACTCCGGATCAGACCAGGTCGTTGTCTTCCAGCCACTTCTTGGCGATGTCAGCGGACGACTGCTCCTCGACCGTGCTCAGCACGTTGAGGGATACGAGCTCCTCGGCGGTCAGCTTGGCGCTGATGGCGTTGAGGACGTCGGACACGTCATCGGCGATGTCGCTCGAGACGATCGGCACGACGTTCGACGAGATGATCAGGTTCTCGGGGTCCTCCAGGGCCACGATGTCCTCGGTCTCGAACGCCGGGTCGGCGGTGTAGATGTCGGCGACCTGGATCTGGCCGGCGAGCAGCGACTCGAGCGTCGTCGGGCCGGTGGCCGAGAACGTCAGGTCGACGCCGTAGACCTCCTTGGCGGCGGCCGGGCTGTACGGGCGCTGCTCGAACTCGGGAGCCGCACCGATCGTCACCGGCGAGGTCACGTCGGCGAGGTCGCCGATGGTCTTCAGATCGTTCTCCTCGGCGAAGCTCTTCAGCACCGTGTAGGAGTCCTGGTCGGATGCCTCGGCGTAGTCGAGCGCCGTGAGGCTCTCGGGCAGCGCATCCTGCAGCGCGGCGTACACGTCGTCGGGGCTGGTGACGTCGATCTCGTCATCCGAGATGTACTCGAGCAGGCTGCCCGTGTACTCCGGGAAGACATCGATGTCGCCGGACTCGACGTCGGGCATGTACGCGTCGCGCTGGCCGATGCTGAGCTGCTTCTCGACGTCGAAGCCCGCGGCCTCGAGCGCCTGGGCGTAGATCTCGGCGATGATCTCGTTCGAGTAGTACGCCTGCGAGCCGACGACGATGGTCTCGCCGTTGCCCGAGCCCTCGCCCGAGTCGGACGACGGCTCGTCGAGCGGGTTGCTCGACGAGCAGGCGGACAGGGCGAGTGCGGCCGCGGCGACAAGACCGACGGCGAAGACAGAACGCTTGCCTCGTGCTGTGAACATGGACTTTCCTCTTCTCTGGGACTGCTGTGGGGACGGGGAGATCTGCGGGTGGCTCACGCGGTGACGGGCGCGGCGGCGGGGTTCAGGTCGCGTGAGCGGCGGCCGGTCGGGCGACCGGTGCGGAGTCCTGCCGGGACTGCAGCGTGCTGCACGGCGGCGAGGATCAGGTCGACGAGGAGGGCCAGCGCGGCGACGAGGATCGCACCGGCGAGCACCTGGTCGAACTTCTGCAGCGGGATGCCCTGGATGATCGGCCATCCGAGTCCGCCGAGATTCACGTAGGCGGCGATCGTGACGGTCGCGATGACCTGCAGGAGGGCGGAGCGGATGCCGCCGACGAGCAGCGGCAGCCCGAGAGGCACCTCGACCTTCCAGAAGATCTGCCAGCCGGTCATGCCCATCGCCTTGGCCGAGTCGATCACCCGACGATCGATCGCCTCCAGGCCCGTGTAGGCACCGGCGAGCAGCGAAGGGATCGCGAGCAGCACGAACGTGATGATGGCGGCCTGGGGGACGCGGAGCACCCCGAGCAGGAGCACGAGCAGGATCATGAGACCGAACGCGGGGATCGCGCGTGCGGCGCCGGAGATCGCGACGGCGACCTCCCGACCCTTGCCGGTGTGTCCGATGAGCCAGCCGATCGGCACCGCGATGACCGCGGCGATCAGCACCGAGATCGCGGTCAGCGCGAGATGCTCGCCCAGCAGCTTGGGAAGCGCGTAGTTGCCCGTCCACTGGGCGGGAGCGAGCATCCAGGCGAAGGCCTCGGCGAAGAGGTTCATGCGGGAGCCCCCACGATCACCGGGCGAGCCGTCGCCTTCTTCGACGCCGCTCGCGTCCAGGGCATGAGCGCCCGGCCGAGGAGCAGCAGGATGAGGTCGATCAGCAGCGCGATGACGACCACCGCGATGACACCGGCGAACACCTCGGCGATGATGCGGCGGTCGAGTCCGTTGGTGAAGAGGTACCCGAGGTTCGTCACACCGATCAGGATGCCGACCGTGGCGAGCGAGATGGTGCTCACCGCCGTCACGCGCAGGCCCGCGAGGATCACCGGTCCCGCGAGTGGGAACTCCACCGCCCAGAAGCGGCGGAACGACGCGAACCCGGTGGCGGTGGCGGCCTGTCTCACGTCGTCGTCGACGGAGTCGAGCCCGTCGGAGACGGCACGCACCAGGATCGCGATGGCGTAGATCGTGAGGGCGATCACGAGATTGGCCTCGCTGCGCGCCGAGTAGCCGGCGACCGAGGGGAGCAGGATCAGCAGCGCGAGCGACGGGATCGTGTACAGCAGTCCGGTGAGCACGATGATGGGACCGCGCACGAGGCGGAACCGCCAGGCGACCCATCCCAGCGGGAGCGACAGCACGAATCCCAGGATGATCGGGATGATGCTCTGGCGCAGATGCACCAGAGTCAACTCGAGGATCAGCCCGAGGTTGTCGACGACCCAGTTCACGTGAGCCCGCCCTGCACCGCGCCGAGGGCGGCGGCATCCGGTCCGGCGAGAGGTCCGTCCGACTTCTCGGGCGCCGTCACGATCGCGCCCTGGGTGCGCCCCTCGGAATCGACCACGACGGTTCCGTGCGGGGTCTCCTTGAGGTGCAGCGCGCGGCGACCTCGGTCAGCGCCGATGAAGGACGCCACGAAGTCATCAGCCGGGCTCTCGATGATCTCGCTCGGGCTGCCCACCTGCACGATGCGGGCACCCTTGTCGAGGATCACGACCTGATCGCCGAGCAGGAAAGCCTCGTCGATGTCGTGCGTCACGAACACGACGGTCTTGTCGAGCTCGTGCTGCAGCCGCAGCGTCTCCTGCTGCAGATCAGCGCGGACGATCGGGTCGACGGCCCCGAACGGCTCGTCCATCAGCAGGATGTTCGGGTCTGCCGCGAGTCCGCGGGCCACGCCCACACGCTGCTGCTGTCCGCCCGAGAGCTGGCTCGGATAGCGCTCGGCGAGCGACTGGTCGAGACCGACCGTCTTGAGCAGCTCACGCGCGCGCTCGTGCGCCGGCGCCTTCTTGACGCCGGTCAGCCGCAGCACGGTGGCGACGTTGTCGATCACCGTGAAGTGCGGCATCAGGCCGGAGTTCTGCATGACGTAGCCGATGCGTCGACGCAGCGCGACCGGGTCCCCGCCCAGCACGCTCTCGCCGTCGATCTCGACCTCGCCCGACGTCGGCTCGACCATGCGGTTGATCATGCGGAGCAGAGTGGTCTTGCCGCATCCCGAGGATCCGACGAAGACCGTCGTCTTGCGTGACGGCAGCACCAGACTGAAGTCCTTGACGGCGGTCGTCCCGTCGGGGAACTGCTTGGTGACGTTGCGGAACTCGATCACGATTTACTCTCCGGTCGATCGATCGACGAGGCGGGCATCAGCGCCTCGGCTGCGGCATACAGAGGTCATGCAGAGACCTCGACCCGCGGGTCGAAGGCGACGAAGCCCGAGAAGTCCTTGCCCACGCGGTCGAAGGCGCTCGGGTACGGGTTCGGATACGACCAGGCGTAGTCCGTGTGCAGCTCGCCGCCCGCCTGGACGGAGAAGTACTGGGCAGCGCCCTTCCACGGGCAGGTGTACGGGGTGGGGCTCTCGACGAGCACGCCCTCCGTGATGGATGCCGGTGGGAAGTACCAGTTGCCCTCGATGCGCGCGAGATCGTTCTCGTCTGCTTCAGCGATGACGGTTCCTGCGAGTACAGCCTTCATGGTCCTGCCTCCTCGGTGGGTTCGAGCGTATTAGAGGTGTGCGACATTCGGCTCAGCGAGCGCCGGATGCCGTCAATGTGGGAAACAATCCTGCTCCGGGCGCGCGCGACGCGCCAGGTCTCACAGCCTGTTCGGAGCGGATGCCGGAACGGATGGCCGCCCGCGGCATCCGCTCTTCGCGGCTCATGCCGAGTCCCGCCCGTAGCTCTCGAGCAGGCGAAGCCACACCTCGCTGATGGTCGGATACGCCGGAACCGCGTGCCAGAGCCGTGCGATCGGCACCTCGCCGACGATCGCCACGGTCGCCGTCTGCACGAGCTCGGCGACCTCCGGACCGACGAAGGTCGCGCCGAGGATGACGTCGCGCTCGGAGTCGATCACGAGTCGGGCCTGTCCCTCGAAGCCGTCCTCGTAGAGGCTCGCGCCGGCGACGCCGCCGAGGTCGTAGTCGATCACGGCGACCTCGTGTCCCGCTGCGCGCGCATCCGCCTCGGTGAGACCGACGGAGGCGACCTCCGGGAACGAGAACGTCACCTGCGGGGCGGCTGCGTGGTCGGCCGTCGCGGCGTGACGACCCCAGGCGGCGTCGTCCACCTCGGCATCCTGGGCGCGCGCCACGATCACATCTCCCGCCGCCCTGGCCTGGTACTTGCCCTGGTGAGTCAGCAGCACACGTCCGTTCACGTCGCCGACGGCGTACAGCCAGTCGGATCCGGGCACCCGCAGGGTGTCGTCGACCGTGATCCACCGTCCCGCCTCGAGGCCGACGACGTCGAGGCCGATGTCGCCGCTGCGCGGGGAACGGCCGGTCGCCACCAGCACCTCGGTCGCCGTGACCGTCGATCCGTCATCGAGCACGATCGACACCCCGTCGCCGTCACGGGAGACGCTCGTCGTGCCGGTGTCGGTGCGCACGTCGACGCCGAGCTCAGCCAGCCCTGCGGCGACGCGCTCACCCGCGAACGGCTCCATCGATCCGAGCAGCCCGCTACGGGCGATCAGAGTCACCGTCGAGCCGAGCGCCGCGTACGCGGTCGCCATCTCGACCGCGACGACGCCTCCGCCGATCACCGCCAGCGAGTCAGGCAGCTCCTCCGCGCTGGTGGCCTCACGGCTGGTCCAGGGAGAGGACTCGCGAAGACCCGGGATCGGCGGGATCACGGCATCCGATCCGGTGCTGATCGCGACGGCGTGGCGGGCATGCAGCACGCGGGTGCCGCCGTCGGCATCCGTGACCGTCACCTCGCGCTCGCCCGAGAGGCGTCCGTGCCCGCGGGCGAGGTCGATGCCGGCCGAGTCGAGCCACTTCACCTGTCCGTCGTCGGACCAGTTGCTCGTGAACGAGTCGCGGCGGTCGAACACCGCGCGCACGTCGAGTCTCCCGGTCACGGCCTCGGCCGACCCCTTGACGTTCTGCGCCGCGCGCAGCGCCTGGGCCGGACGCAGCAGCGCCTTCGACGGCATGCACGCCCAGTACGAGCACTCGCCGCCGACCAGCTCGCTCTCCACGATGATCGCGGTCAGGCCGCCCTGCACGGCGCGGTCGGCGACGTTCTCGCCCACCGGCCCACCGCCCAGGACGATCAGGTCGTATTCGTCGGTCTTGTCAGCAGTCATGGGATGCGCCTCTCCGTCGCCCAGTCTTGCTCAAGAGCAACGTCGAGTCACGGGGCGATTGTTCCGTCGGCGCGTCGCCGGGCGCGCCGCGGCAGGCGTCTTCGTCCTCCACAACTCCGGAAATTCAGCTCGACTGGCCCCCGAAACCGGGCCGATCCCGGGACACGATGCCGATTCTCCGGAGTTGTGGCGCGGCCTCGGTTCACAAGTCAGCATGAACGTGTCGAATCCGCCCGGAACACCCCTCTCCGACCTCGCCGCCCACATTCGGACTGAGTTGTGAACGCCAGGTCAGGCACCCTGCGGCGCGACCAGCGGCGCGACCCGCGGCGCGACCCTTGGCGCGAGCACCGCTGCGGCGAGCGCGATGATCCCGGCGAACGCGAACACCGCGACGAACGGGTCGCCCACTCCCGCCAGTCCTGTGAAGAGCACCCCTGTGATCGCGAGCGCGAGCGCGCTGCCGAAGGAGTCGGCCACGGTCATGGCCGAACTGTTGAAGCCCTGGTTCTCGGGTGCCGACATCTCGAGAGTCAGCGCGCTCGTCCGTGGGCTCATGAGCCCCATGCCCGCACCGGCGACGATCCACGCGACGATGATCACGGCGACCGGTGCGGTGAGCACGGTGGCGGCGAGCGCCAGCACGACTCCCCCGACGACGAGCACCGTTCCGATCTTCACGGCGACGACACTCGAGAGTCGGACACCCATGCGTCCCTGCAGGGTGGCGGCGGCCGACCAGGCCAGCGCTCCGCCTGTGAGGGAGAGCCCCGCGACGGTCGGCGACACCTCGTAGCGCTCGGTCAGCAGGTACGGGATGTAGACCTGGGCGCCGAAGAATCCGGCCGCTGCGAGCCCTCGAACGAGGAGGACGGAAGGGAGTCCGCGCCGGGCACGCAGGGTGCCCGAGGGTAGCAGCGCCCGAACCGCGATGAGCGCGGCGATGACCGCGACGACGGCGAGAACAGGCCCCGCCATCGGCACATCACCCACCAGGTTCAGCGCGAGCACAGCGACCGCCGCGAGCACCGACCATCCGATTCGACCGAGGGCCCACGGCGTCGTCGCATCACCGTCGCCGGAGAGGCCCCGAAGGGCGGGGACGACCATGAGCAGAGCGGGCACGACGAGGAAGACGACGCCGAGGAACACCCAGTGCCAGCTCCACAATTCGGTGACGGCACCCGCCACGGTCGGGCCGACGAGGGAAGGCACGACCCAGGCGGCGGCGAATCCGGCGAAGATCGCGGGATGCAGACTGCGCGGGTAGACGCGGGCGACGACGACGTAGAGGGCGACCATCAATCCGCCGTTTCCGAGCCCCTGCGCGAAGCGCCCGGCGACGAGCACCTCCATGGTGGGCGCGAGTCCGGCGACGACCAGGCCGAGGACGAACAGCGCCACGGACGCGTGGAGGGGAGCAACGGGTCCGCGGCGATCCGCCCAGTTGCCCGCGACCGCCATGCCGATCACGCCCGTGGCGAGGGGCCCCGCGAACGCGAGGGCGTAGAGGCGCTCCCCGTCGAGGTCGGCGCTCACCGCCGGCATCACGGTCGTGACGGCGAGGGATTCGAACGCCCCGAGGAACACCAGCGCACATGCGCCGATCGTGATCCACACGTAGGCGCTGCCCAGGATGCCGGGGGTGGCCTGGGCGGTCTGCGCCCCGCCGGTGTCAGTGGTCATGTGCTCGACCGTAGAACCTCAACAAAGGTTGAGGTCAAGTCGAGGTCGCGCCGAGTGTCAGCGAGCCGGCAGGAAGTGCGTGGGGGACGGGACCTGGGCCGTGTGCCGGATGCCGAGCGGGGCCCCCGTCCGCTCGTCGAGGTCGAGCAATGCGATCGTGTCGGACCGCTGACCTGCGACGAGCAGCTTGCCCTCGTGCACGAGGTGATGACGCGGCCAGTCGACGCCCGAGTCGGCGAGGGCGATCGGCTCGAGGCTCTCGCCCTGGCCCCGCACGCGCAGAGCTGCGATCGTGTTGCTGCCGCGCAGTGCCGTGTAGAGGAACTGACCGTCACGACTGCGGACGAGTTCTGCCGGGAAGTCGACCCCGATCTCGGCGATCGGACTCGCCAGCACCGACGACACGACAGCCCAGGTGCCGTCGGGGCCCGCCGCGAGGGTGAAGACCTCGCACGAGTACTCGGTGACGATGTGCAGGTGCCCGCTGGGGTGCACGACCATGTGGCGAGGACCGGTGCCTGCGGGAAGAACGACCTCGTGGTCGAGCACCAGCGCGCCGCCGGTCGGACGCCAGATGCGCACGAGGTCGAATCCGAGATCGGTCGTCGCGATGCGGCCGTCCGCGAGGAAGGCGGCTGAGTGCGCGTGCGAGGCCCGCTCCTCGCCGGTGGCCGTGCGCTCGCCCGGATGCGGATCGGATGCCGCGGCGGCGACCCCCGCAGGAGCCGAGGCTTCGATGGGCTCGCCCAGCAGTGCGGCGCGCAGCTCGGCGGCTTTGTTCACGGCATCCGGCACCAGGCGGCCCTGCCCGTCGATGCCGATGCGGACGACCCGGCCGTCGCCGTAGCAGCTCGCGATGAGGAACGATCCGCTGGAGGAGACGGCCACGTGGCAGACTCCGTCACCCGCCTCGACGGGGTCTCCGAGAGGGCGAAGTTCCGACTCGCCGCTGCGCGCGAACGCCTGCACCGCGGCATCCCCTTCGAGCGCCGCATAGACGACGTCGAGGGTCGGATGCTGCGCCAGCCACGACGGCGACGGCGTCTGCGTCACCGCGCCGCGGTACTCCAGAGCCGTCGGCGCGCTCTCGTCGCCCGCGAGCAGGCCGATGCCGTCGGCAGAGCCGTCCATCGCGGGTCCGTACCCGCCGAGCCAGAACCGGGTCATGTCAGCCTCAGTCCAGGAGGTCGTGGCGCACGACGACCTGGTCGCGCTCGGGGCCGACGCCGATGACCGAGATGCGGGTGTTGCTCATGGCCTCGAGGGCGAGAACGTAGTCCTGCGCGTTCTTCGGCAGGTCGTCGAACGTGCGTGCGGTCGAGATGTCCTCGCTCCAGCCCGGGAAGTACTCGAGGACCGGCGTCGCGTGGTGGAAGTCGGTCTGGTTGACCGGCACCTCGTCGAAGCGACGACCGTCGACGTCGTACGCCACGCACACCGGGATCTGCTCGAGACCGGTGAGGATGTCGAGCTTGGTGAGGACGAGATCGGTGATGCCGTTCACGCGGGTGGCGTAGCGGGTGATCGGCGCGTCGTACCAGCCGACCCGGCGCGGGCGGCCGGTGGTGGTGCCGAACTCGAAGCCGCGCGAGCGCAGCCATTCGCCCTGCTCGTCGAACAGCTCGGTCGGGAACGGACCCGAGCCGACGCGGGTCGTGTAGGCCTTGACGATTCCGACGATGCGGTCGAGCGCGCCGGGGCCGACGCCCGATCCGGTGGAGGCGCCGCCGGCGGTCGCCGACGACGACGTGACGAACGGGTAGGTGCCGTGGTCGACGTCGAGCATGGTGGCCTGGCCGCCCTCGAAGACGACGACCTCGTCGCGACGCAGCGCCTCGTCGAGCAGGTAGCCGGTGTCGGCGACCATCGGACGCAGGCGCTCGGCGTACGACAGCAGGTCCTCGACGACCTCGTCGGCCGTGATCGCGCGACGGTTGAAGATCTTCACCAGCAGGTGGTTCTTCTGATCGAGGGCGCCTTCGACCTTCTGGCGGAGGATGTTCTCGTCGAACAGGTCCTGCACGCGGATGCCGACGCGGTTGATCTTGTCGGCGTAGGCCGGTCCGATGCCGCGTCCGGTGGTGCCGATCATCCGCTTGCCGAGGAAGCGCTCGGTCACCTTGTCGAGCGTGCGGTGGTACTGGGTGATGATGTGCGCGTTGGCACTCACCTTCAGGCGGGAGACGTCGATGCCGCGCCCGCCGAGGGCCTCGAGCTCGCTGAAGAGCACTTCGAGATCGATCACGACGCCGTTGCCGATGACCGGCGTGACCCCGGGCGAGAGGATGCCGGAGGGGAGCAGGTGCAGGGCGTACTTCTCGTTGCCGACCACGACGGTGTGGCCCGCGTTGTTGCCGCCGTTGAACTTCACGACCCAGTCGGTGCGCTCGCCGAGCAGGTCGGTGGCCTTGCCCTTGCCCTCATCGCCCCACTGGACGCCGACGATAACGATTCCTGGCATGGGTATCCCCCTTGCTTCCGCCGGGTTTGCACCGGCTGATGAGCTGGCCCTCTTCGGGCGGCTCCATCCTATCGAAGGGTTGTTCCGGGCCGTCCGGGCCACGGACTGCTGCGGTCCGGACACTCGTCTCACGGCGAAGCGGACCGATGGCGGGAATCGACCGGATGCTGTCGCTTCGGCGCATCGCCGATGTCCGTGGCCGGTGGCACGATCAGAGGATGCCGAAGACCGGTCGCGCGAATCGCGACGACATCCTCCACTCCGAGCAGCCCCGCCGCCAGGGACCGCTCGTGCTCGTCGCCGCCATCGTGACGGTCGTGCTGTGGGCGTCGGCGTTCATCGGCATCCGCGGTGCAGGACCGCACTTCGACCCCGGAGCCCTGGCGCTGCTGCGCATGGCCGTCGGCAGCGCCGCGCTCGCGATCATCGCGGTGCGGCACGGCATCCGTCTTCCCGACCGGCGGCACTGGTGGCTGGTCGTCGTGTGGGGTGTCGGATGGTTCTGCGTCTACAACCTGGCGCTGAACGCCGCCGAGCGCACCCTCGATGCGGGGACGGCCGCGATGGTCGTGAACCTCGCACCGCTCATGGTCGTGGTCTTCAGCGGGCTGTTCCTGCGCGAGGGCTTCCCGAAGCCGCTCATCATCGGGGCGCCGATCGCCTTCCTCGGCGTCGTGCTGATCGGCATGAACTCGTCCACGAGCGAGGGACCGGATATCACCGGGTTGCTCCTCGCCCTGCTCGCGGCGGTGATGTATGCCGGATGCACCTTGCTGCAGAAGCATCTGCTCAGCGCCGGATCCGACGCGACGACGCTGACCTGGTTCGGTGCGCTGGCCGGCACCCTCGCACTGCTCCCGTGGACGGGCAGCCTGATCGGCGCCCTCCAGACCGCTCCTCTCGACTCGACGCTCTGGGTCGTCTACCTCGGCATCTTCCCGACCGCGATCGCGTTCACGACCTGGGCCTATGTGCTGCAGCGCAGCACCGCCGGGCAGACCTCCGCCACGACCTATGTGGTCCCGGCGATCGCCATCCTGATGTCGTGGGCGATCCTCGGCGAGGTTCCCACTCCGCTCATGTTCGTGGGCGGCGCGCTGTGCCTTCTCGGCGTGCTCGTCACACGGATGCGCTGGGGCCGCCGCGCCTGATCCATCCCGGCTGACGCGATGCGCCCCGGGGCGCCGCTTGCGCTGACTCGGCTCTGGCTGCGCGCCATCGCGTCGGGCCGCTCGCTGTCTGGCCGCTCTGCGCCCGCACTGCGACTGAACAGTGCGTGGTCACAAACGCACCCCAAAGCCGCCTTCCAGATGCACAACTGACCACGCACCACATCCCCGTACCGGCCGCGCTCGCGCCCCGCACCCATCCCAACCATGCGTGGCCAAATACGCACCCCAAAGCCGCGTTCCAGATGCACAACTGACCCCGCACCGCATCCCCGCACCACACACCGCGCTCGCGCCCCGCGCCCACCCGGACCGTGCGTGGTCAAATACGCACCCCAAAGCCGCGATCCAGATGCACAACTGACCCCGCACCACCGCCACGGCGGCGAGAATCGCGACTCAGCGCGGCGACACGAACCGCCCCGGGCGAAGCGATCCGCGCGTGCCCTCGATGCTGCTGAGCATCTCGGTGGCGAGCTTGCGCTTGAGCTCGAGCGATTCGCCGATCTCCGCCGCGAGGCGCGGACGGGTGCGGATCAGCTCGTCGACGGTCGCGAGCGGCAGGACCACGACGGTCAGGATCTCGCCGGCGACCGTGACGGCCTGCGTGCGCTCCCGGGTCAGCGCGGTCTGCCCGATGATGTCGCCCTTCTCCGCGGCCGCGAACTCGACCCGTCCGCCGTCGACCTCGACCGCGAGCAGAGCGCGCCCCGACACGACCACGCGCACCTCGTCCGGCACGACGCCGCTGGGCAGCACGATCTCGCCGACGCCGTAGCGCTCGAGGTGCGACGACTGCAGCATCGCCTCCAGGTCGTCGTCGTGCAGGTGCAGCGTGCCGGCGATGGTCGTCAGCGCCTCCGCGAGCCGCCCCGGTTCGGAGATGGGGTCGGTCGAGTCGCCATCGAGCGCGAATCCGTGACGGCGGGCCGCGTACCAGAGCCACGACAGGTAGGTGGAGAGGGCTCGTCCCGCATCCGCCGGCCCTGCGACGGGGATCGAGACGCCGTAGGCGCCACCGCCCGCATAGCTCACGGACGCACGCTCGCGGTCGGCGAGCATGGGCAGCGCGTCCGCGACCTCGACCAGCAGCGCCATGACCTCGTGCGGGGGATCATCCGTCGCGAACTTCACGTCGGTGGATGCCGAGTACGGCCCCTCGGGCTCGGAGAGGTTCGTGAACGACGCCCCCGACAGGCTGGAGTTCGGCACGATCTGGATGCCCGATCCGGTGTCGATGTGCACGGCGCGCCAGTTCACCTCGACCACACGCCCCCGCACCCCGGCCGCGTCGAGGAAGTCGCCGATCTTGAACGGCTGCTCGAACAGGAGGAGCAGCCCGGAGATCACCCCTCCGACCGCGTTCTGCAATGCGAGACCGATGACGATCGATCCGACGCCGAGGGCCGTGAAGAGGCCACCGACATCGGCATCCCACACCCAGGAGAACAGCAGCGCGAGTCCGAGGGCGACGAGCACCAGCCGGGCGATCTCGACGAAGATCGTCGGGATGCGCTTGCGCCACGAGTCTTCGGCGGCGTTGGCGAACAGCGCCACGTTGAACGAGGACAGCAGCAGCAGGATGACGAGGAATCCGAAGATCGTCGCGACGACACGCGTCCAGACCTGGTCGGCCGGAGACTGGATCGCGAAGGCCAGCAGCGCGAAGAGCGCCCCGACCGGGATCACGCCGTTGCGGAGCAGGCGCAGCGGACCCGCGAGGGGGTTGTTGCGGCGGCGGAGCCCGTTGATCAGCTCGGTGAGGACGACGAGCAGCACCGGCACACCGACGGCGAGGGCGATGACCCACCAGCCCCAGCCGTCGCGGAACGCGTCATCGAGCATGTCAGCCCACCTTCCAGACGGTCTCGCTCTTGCCGTGGGTCTCGACGGCGCCCGCCTCGGTGAACGTGAAGATCTCGCGCGTGCGGTCGTAGACCGTCTGGCTCACGTACACGCCCGGTTCACCGGTGACCGAGCGCACCCGGTACGCGAGGTTCACCGCATCGCCCCACAGGTCGTATGCGAGGCTCGTCCGCGCGACCAGGCCGCTGGTGACCGTGCCGGTGTCGACGCCGGCCCGCAGACCGATCGAGGCGCCGTTCTGCGCGTTGAACCGCTCGACGACGCCGAGCAGACTGCGCGCGAACTCGACGCTGCGACGCACGTTGTCGACCCGGGGGATGACGAGACCGGATGACGCGAGATAGCCGCCCCGCAGCGTGCGGACCTTCTCCACTCCGGCTTTCTCCGCCGCCTCGTCGAAGCCCCTCATGAGCGTGTTGAGGTGCCCGATCTCCTGCTCGGGGCTCAGACCGCGCGCGTACTCGTCGAAGTCCACCAGCTCGGCGAACACGACGGACACGTTCTCATGCGCTTCGGAGATCGCCTCGTCGCCCTGCTTGTACTTCGCCGCGACGCTCTCGGGCATCAGGGTCAGCAGCAGCTTCTCGTTCTCCGCCTGCTGCTCGTCGATCAGTTCCTGCTTGATGCGCAGACTCGACGCCATGTCGTTGAAGGCACTGCCGAGATCCCCGAACTCGTCGCGCGAGCCCTGCGGCACCTGCACGTCGAGATCGCCTTCCGCGACCCGGTGCACGGCGCCGACGAGGCGGTGCACGGGACGTGTGAACACCTGCGCCAGCAGCAGCGACAGGAGCGAGACTCCGAGCAGGATGCCGAGCAGCGACAGCAGCACGGTGCGGGTGAAGTCACTGACGGGCGCGAACGCCTCCTCCGAGTCGATGCGGGCGATGATGACCCAGTCGAGACCCTCGACCTCGAGCGGCGCATACGCCGTGACGCTCTCCCGGCCGAGGTAGTCGCGGCCGATAGTGGTGCCGGTGCGGCCCGCCTGAGCATCCGTCACCGCCTGCGTGTTGACCTGCTGCAGCAGCACGGTGCCCTTGACCTCGACAGCCCGCTGGGCGACGCTCGGCGGCACGCCGCCGTTGATCGCGATGTCGGCATACGTGTCGGGGTTCTCGATCAGTCGGCGGGAGTTGCTGCGCATCAGATCGTCACGCCCGACGAGGTAGACCTCGCCCGTGTCGCCGAGTCCCTGCTCCTTCCAGCCCTCGTTGCCCGTGGTGAGTCCGTTGATGGTCGCAAGCGAGACCTGGAACGCGATGGCGCCCGTGACGCGCCGGTCGTTTCCCACCGGCGAGATGACCCACATCGTGGGGACGTTGAGCGAGGGGATCCAGCGCTCGAAGTCCGTGAGGACCACGGTGCTCACCGAGTTCGTGGCGATCGCTTCCGAGTACGCGCTCGCCAGCGAGGTGTCGCGGTACGGCCCGGTGAACAGGTTCGTGCCGAGCTCCGGCCCCTTGTAGGCGGAGAAGACCACGTCGCCGTCGAGGTTGAGCAGCAACGCATCCTCGTACTCCGCCTCGCGCACGAGCCGGGTGAAGTAGTCGCCGTATCTTTCAGCCGCGGCCCCGTACTCCGTGCCGTCGTCGGGATCGTTGTCCTCGAGGAGGGTGTCGTAGTCCTTGTCGAAGTCCTGGTTCTGCGTCGTGAAGTGCGCCTGCAGGTGCTGGCCCGCGACCGAGTCCGGGATGAAGGCGCTGTCTCCGTACTGGTCCCCGGTGCGAGCCTCGAGCTGGGGGATGAAGACGTCGGCGTAGTATGCCTCGATCTCCTCCCGCTCGCCGGGCTCGGGCTGCTCCTGCTGCAGCGCCTCGAAGCCGGCGTTGATCGCGGTCGAGAGGGTCTGCGCGCTCAGGTTCCGCGAATGCAGCGAAGCGTCGCGCTTGACGGTCTCCAGCGAATGCGTGATCTCCGCCGCGCGCATCGACCGGATGGTGATGAGCTGATCCACGGCCGAGTCGTGCAGCGACTGCCGGCCGTTGAGGAAGCCGATCGCGCCGACGATCACCGACGAGACGAGGCTGACCGCGAGCAGCATGATGAGCAGTTTCGACTGGATGCTGAGCCCGACCCTCCCGCGCCATCTCCGTCGTCTGTTCTCGGTGGTCGTCCCCGTCGTGCCCTCGCTCATGTGCCCCTCCGGCCGCCGCGCGCTGTGCTCTTGCGCCGACGCTATCGACATACCGGCATTTCGGTCTAGCATCCGCGGGCATCCTGACCGATAAAGTGTGCCCGGAGGCGAATATGACGACCTGGTGGCCCTACGCACGACTGGCAGCGGCAGCGCTCGGACTCGCGGCGATCATCGCCCAGCTCGCCCGCAGCATCGAGAATGCCCTCGCCGCCACGACCGAGTGGGGTCAGCACCTCCCGACGGTCGCGGCGAACTTCCTCAGCTTCTTCACGATCCTCTCGAACCTGCTCGCCGCGATCGTCCTGATCACCGCGGCGATCTGGGCCCTGCGACACCGGCGCGACGACGAGCCGGAGCCGACATGGCTGGCCGTGCTCCTCGCCTGCGTCAGCACCTACATGATCGTCACCGGCGTCGTCTACAACACCCTTCTTCGGGGAGTCGAACTGCCGCAGGGCACGACCGTGCCCTGGTCGAACGAGGTGCTGCACGTCGTGTTCCCGCTCTTCCTCCTGATCGACGTGCTGGTCGCTCCGCGCCGCCGGGCTCTCGGCTGGCGGACGGTCGCCGTCACCGCGATCTTCCCGCTCGTCTGGGCCGTCTACACGATGATCCGCGCGAACCTGATCACGGCCCCGTCGACGGGGAACGCCTGGTGGTACCCGTATCCGTTCCTCGATCCCCGCCTCGTCCCCGGTGGCTACCTCGGTGTCGCGGGGTACATCGTGGGCATCGCCATCGCCATCGTCGCCGCCGGGTGGTTCGTCGTCTGGGTCGGACGCAAGCGCGGAGCCCGGGTGCCGGTCCCCGCGTGACCTTCGCCTCCGGCGTCGCCACTGCCAGTTGACGCCTGGACCTGGTCACCTGCATGCCCGGATGACGGATGCATGCCGAAACGGCCGTTACGAGCATGCATCCGTGATCTGAGCATGCATCCGGCAAGGGCTGGGCTGAGGGAGTCCAGTCAGGTGGGTCGCGTCGCCCCCTCCCGGGTGCCCCGGCCCCGGTCACCTGCATGCCCGGATGACGGATGCATGCCGAAACGGCCGATCTGAGCATGCATCCGTGATCTGAGCATGCATCCGGCAAGGGCTGGGCTGAGGGAGCGGTCGGCCGGACCGGCACGGGGCTGAGGAAGAGGTCCGCCGGGGCCTGGGCATGGGGAGAAGTCCCCACCTGCGCGCCGGAACCCGGCGAACGGATGCGGTTACGCTGGGTCGAGGGGGGAACATCGACGGTCCCCGTGGGAACGAGGAGACACACCGATGAACGAGCCCTACGCGTCCGGCACCTCCGCAGCCTCGACGCCGCCGCCTCCGCCGGCCCCCTCCGGCCAGGCGACGCAGGCGATGCCGCCGGCCCCTCCGGCTCCGCCCGCACCCGCGACGCGAGCGGAGGCTGCAGCCGCCGCGACGCCGCCGCCCGCGGCCTCCCCCTCTGCCACCACGAGGTCCGAGGCCCCCACCGACGCCGAGCTCCGCCGGGCGACCGAGGTACTGAAGACCGTGTCCGACGCGTACTCCGCCAAGATGGTCGGCCAGGAGCGACTGCGGATGAGCCTGCTGATCTCGCTGATCGCCGGCGGTCACATCCTGCTCGAGAGCGTCCCGGGCCTTGCGAAGACCACAGCCGCGAGCACCCTCGCCGACACCGTGAAGGCGCAGTTCAAGCGCATCCAGTGCACTCCTGACCTCCTCCCCAGCGACATCACCGGCAACCAGATCTATGACGCGGCGACCGGGTCGTTCCGCACGGTCCTCGGCCCCGTGCACGCGAACTTCGTGCTGCTCGATGAGATCAACCGGTCGAGCGCGAAGACGCAGAGCGCCATGCTCGAGGCCATGCAGGAGCACCAGACCACGATCGGCGGGGAGATCCACCACCTGCCGAAGCCCTTCCTCGTGATCGCGACGCAGAACCCCATCGAACAGGAGGGCACGTACGAGCTCCCCGAAGCTCAGATGGACCGCTTCCTGCTCAAGGAGATCGTCGAGTACCCCAGCCCCGCCGAGGAGTTCGAGATCCTCGGACGCATCGACTCCGGCGTGCTCGACCCCGACCGCCACGTGTCGAGTGCGATCAGCCTCGACGACGTGCACATGCTGCAGGACGTGGCGAGCCGCATCTACGTCGACCCCGCGATCCGCAACTACATCGTCTCGATCGCGTACGTCACCCGGAACCCCGCCCCGTACATCGGAGAGGAGCGCGCCCGATACATCAAGTACGGCGCGAGCCCCCGTGCGAGCATCGCGTTCCTGCAGGCCGCCCGCGCCCTGGCCCTGCTGAACGGCCGCGGACACGTGATCCCCGAGGACATCCGCTCGCTCCGCCACCTCGTGCTGCGTCACCGCGTGCTGCTCACGTTCGAGGCCGACGCCGAGGGCATCCGCAGCGAGGAGATCATCGACCAGATCTTCGCGTCCGTCCCCACGCCCTGACCTCCGCCATGGCCAGCCTGATCACCCAGGTGAAGAGCAAGCTCTTCATCCACTCGTCGCGCAAGTCGCTGCACGCGCTCGACGGCGCCTACGCGTCGCTGCTGCACGGCCGGAGCCTCGACTTCGAGGACCTGCGCAAGTACGAGTACGGCGATCAGGTGCGCGACATCGACTGGCGCGCCACCGCCAGGCTGGGGAGTCCGCTGGTGAAACGGCACCGCGCGATGCGGATGCACACCATCCTGTTCGTCGTCGACACCGGCCGCTCGATGGCGGCGCTCGCGCACGACGAGAGGTCGAAGAAGGACCTCGCGATCCTCGCCACGGGTGTGCTCGGGGTGCTCGCTCTGCGACACGGCGACGACTTCTCCCTCGTCTACGGCGACTCCGACCGCGTGCGGCGCCGCGCCCCCGGTCGCAGCGAGGGCGCCCTCGAACATGCCCTGCGCACCATCGACCAGGCGATCGACAGCAGCACGGCACCCAGCGACCGCGATGCCCTGCTCTCGTATGTCACCCGCACGATCTCCCGACGCATGATCGTCGTCGTCATCACCGACGAGGCGCCGGTGACGGAGGAGACCGAGCGGATGCTGCGCCGACTCCGCGTGCAGCACGACGTGCTGTGGCTCACGGTGAGCGATGCCGACCCGGTGCTCGACCATTCGACCGCGACGATCCGCAGCGACGTCGACAGCCTGTGGGAGGTGCCCGACTTCGTGCAGGGCGACCTCGACATCATCCGCGAGCTCACCGCGCAGACCGAGGCGGATGCCGCGCGCCTGGCCGAGGTGCTCAAGCGGATGGAGATCAGCCACAGCGTGCTGGCGGGTCAGGACGACGCCGTCACGCAGCTCCTCCAGCTGCTGAATCGGAGGTCGAATGCCCGGCTCTGACGAGCTCTACCCTCCGTTCCAGTACGGGTGGGGCTGGATGCTGCTCGCGATCGGCATCCTGATCCTCCTCATCGCGGCCGCGTGGCTCGTGGTGGGGCTGACGCGACCGCGCCGGAACCTCACGCTCGCGGGTACGGCGCAGGGTCCGACGCTCCTCACCGTCGACGTGCTGTCGCAGCTGCGTGTGGAGTACCTGGAGCGCATCCAGCGCATCGAGGACGATTACCGCGCGCGCTCCCTGTCGGCCCGCAATGCGAACCTCGAGCTCAGCCGGGTGGTGCGCACGTTCGTCAACGAGTACAGCGGCCTCGAGGCTCCCGTGCTCGCGCTCGACGACCTCGTCGCGCGCGGCGTGCACCCCGCGCTCATCGACGCGATGGGCCGCCACTACTACCCCAGCATCTTCCGGCAGGGACCGGCGATCGATCCGGTCGCCGGTGCAGAGGCCGCTCGGACGGTGGTGCGCTCATGGCACTAGCGAACGGCTGGCTGATCCTCGTCGCCGCCGGCGTCGTGGTCGTGGCGATCGTGATCGGCGTGGTCGTCGGTCTCCGCAGCGGCGTGAAGACCGAGGCGCACGAGCGAGCCAGGGTCGCCCGCGCCGAGCGCCTGCGCGCACTGCCGACCTTCCGCCAGGCACTCCACCGCCGGGTGCTCGCGCTGTCGAGCATCCTGCTGCTCGGCATCGTCGCGACGCTCGCGGCCGGCGTCGTCTCCGCCCGCCCGATGTCGTCGCAGACGATCCAGCCGGTCGACACCAGTCGCGACATCATGCTGTGCCTCGACGTCTCCGGATCCATGAGCGAGGTCGACGTCGAGGTGCTCGCGGTCTTCGAGGAGCTGCTCGAGGACTTCGAGGGTGAGCGCATCGGCCTGACGATCTTCAACAGCTCGCCGGTGCAGATCTTCCCCCTCACCGACGACTACGAGTTCATCCGCGGTCATCTGCAGAGCATCCGGGAGAGCTTCGACTACCTCGACGAGGTGCCGGAGCACTGGGTCGGCACCCTGAACGGCAACGGCGCGTCGCTGATCGGCGACGGCCTCGCGGCCTGCGCGATGGCCTTCGACCACCCGGACGACGAGCGGTCGCGCTCGATCATCTTCGCCACCGACAACGAGGTCAACGGCGCCTCGATCGTCACTCTCGACGAGGCGGCGGCCTACGCGAAGTCGGTGGGCGTGCGGGTGTTCGCTCTGAACCCGGTGCAGGGCAAGGATGCCGATGTCAGCGCCGAACTCGCGAAGGCGGCAGAGACCACGGGGGGCGCGGCATATGGCCTGCGCGACACGACGACCGTCGGAGACATCGTCGATCAGGTGCAGGAGCAGGAGGCGACCGCCCTGCAGGGTCAGGCGCAGGTCGTATGGACCGACACCCCGAACCTGTGGATCGTCGTGCTGATGATCTCGATGCTCACCTTCATCGTCGTGCTGTGGAGGGTGAGACTGTGATCTTCCAGCCGGTCCTCAACATCTTCCTCCTCGTGCTGCTGTGTGCGCCGGTGGCTGCGCTCGCGGTGCTGGCGCTCGTCAAAGCCAAGGGGCGGGGCCGAGCGCTGTGGGCGATGCGCCTGGTGCTGCTGCTCGCCTGCTTCGTGCTGTTCCTGCGGCCGGGCATCCCTGGCGGTGCGACCCAGACGCTCGCGACGGACACTGACATCGTGCTCGTCGTCGACACCACCGCGAGCATCGTCGCCGAGGACTGGGACGGTGACCAGCCGCGTCTCGACGGCGTCCGCGCCGACGTGCAGGCGCTCGTGGACGAGTACCCTGGGGCGCGCTTCGCCCTGATCACGTTCGATGCCTCGGCCGACCTCCGCCTGCCGCTGACGACCGACACGACAGCCCTGGTCTCGTCGCTCGACGTGCTCCGCCCCGAGGTGACCAGCCAGTCGCGCGGCAGCTCGATCGGCATCGCGAACCAGCTGCTCGCCGACACCCTCTCGAACGCCGCGGAGTCGTCTCCCGACCGCTCGCGCATGGTGTTCTACTTCGGCGACGGCGAGCAGACGGTGACCTCCGCTCCTGAGCCCTTCGACGGCAGCGAGAAACTGACGGATGCCGGCGCGGTGTTCGGCTACGGCACCGCAGAGGGCGGCCCGATGAAGCTCACCACCGGCAGTGTCGGCGACTCGTCGAGCGAGTACATCGAATACGAGGGGGCCGACGCCCTGTCGGTGATCGATGAGAAGAACCTCGAGGCGATCGCAGCGGAGATCGGCGTGCCGTACGAGCACCGGACGGCGGATGCAGAGCCGGAGCTGCCCGAGGCGCCGTCGACCACGACAAGCTATGCCGAGTCCGGTTCGGTGGGCTCGGTCACCGAGCTCTACTGGATCGCCGCACTCGTGATCGTCGCCCTGCTCGGCGTCGAGCTGACGAGGGCGAGCATGCTCGTCGCGCGACTGCGACTGCTGCGGGCCCCGTCCGCGCCGCAGCGCGAGCGACGCCCGACCGATGGAGGTGCCGCATGACCGACCTCTCCACGCGTCCACGCCCCGCGGACCCTGGCGATCCGAGCGACCTGACGGCGCAGGCCGCTGCGGCGCTGCTCGCATCGAACCGACGGCGGCGCCGCATCCGACGCTGGATCGCCGTCGGCACCCTGCCGCTCACTCTCGCCGCGCTGCTGTTCGTCGGCAAGATCCTCAGCATGTATGCGTTCGCGCATCAGTCGATCACGGCCTACGTGGCCGACGACTACGCAGGCTCCGAAGCCGCCGCGCGCGGACAGGACTTCCTGAACTGGTTCGAGCCGTTCAAGGCGCCCTTCAACGTCGGCACCGCTCTCGCCGGAGCCGAGAAGCTCCCGGAGGCCCGCGCCGAGCTCGAGGAGTCGCTCGAGCTCGCATCCGGTCTCGAGGTCTGCACCGTGCGGATCAACCTCGCCCTGGTGCTGGAGCGGATGGGGGATGCGGCCCGCGCCGACGGCGACGGGGCGGCTGCGGCTGAACTGTTCGGCGAAGCCCTCACGGTGACGACGGAGATGCCGGAGGAGTGCGACAGCGAGGAGGCGCAGGAGCAGTCCTCTGATCCCGATCGGGACATGCAGCAGAGCACCGACGACCTCGAGGACCGGCTGAAGCAGAAGCAGCAGAGCGAGCAGCAGACGCCTCCCGAGGAGGAGCAGCCCGAGGAGGAGCCGGAGCCTCAGCCGTCGGAGGACAAGCTGGAGGAGCTCGGGGACAAGCTCGAGCAGGGCACCCAGGAGCGCGATCAGCAGCAGGGCGACGACGGTGGCGGCTCGGGGACGGACAAGCCATGGTGATGGATCACGAGAAGCAGCGGGCGCGGTACGTCGCGGGCACCGAGGGCGCACCCCCCGTGCCGCCGCCGGGCGGATATCGCAACGCCCGTCGCCAGTCGGGACCGGTCGTGCAGCAGCAGCCCGCCGTCCCGGTCCCGAGCGGGACGGCGACCCTCTCCGACGCCGCTGCGGCCACGAAGAAACCGGCGAGCGCTCTCGGATGGATCGCCCTGATCGCCGGCATCCTCTTCGCGCTGATCCTGCTCATCACCCTCGCGGTCGGTGCGACGGACGTGCTCTACGGCGTCACGATGCTCGCGCTCCAGCTCGTGATCGTCGCGGTGATCATCGGCGCGCTGTTCACGGCGCGCGGTCGCACCCTCGCCGCGATCGCCCTCGCGATCACCCTGGTCTTCAACGTCGCCACGGTCGGCGGGCTCAGCGCGCTGCAGACCTCTGCATCCGGCAGCTACGACGGCATGAAGACCGAGGAGCAGAAGCACGAGGAGGCCTACCCGGGCATCAAGGGCACGGATCCGCAGGATGCGCGGACCCAGCAGTCGCTCGAAGAGGTGAAAACCGAAGCCGACAGCCTGTTCGCCGACATCCGCGAGCGCGTCACCGCCGAGTTCGGCTACGAGTGGGTGCAGGTGGGCGGCGAGGACCTGCGCCCTGAGCGCAACGGCTACGGCGGGGAGTCGATGCTGATCGAGTACACCTCGATCGGATGGGCGACCACCGAGCCCATCCAGGACTACAGCGTCAAGCTCCAGGTGATGGACGTGATCGATTCGGTCGCCGCAGAGCACGGACTGCCCTCGCTGTACTCGTTCAACGGCGAGTACTCGGGCATCGACCCCTCGATGATCGCGAAGCTCTACGGCAGCGATGACCCCCGCGAGCAGCACACCTGGGAGTACTACACCGAGAACTACCCCGACCCGATGCGGTTCTACGCCAACATCTACGACCTCTCGAACGATCCGTCCGGGGACTTCCTCAAGACGCGCGAGGCGCAGCAGGCGCGAACCGGCGAACCGCTCGAGGGGCTGCAGATGGTCGTGATCGCGAGCGCCGTGCTGAGCGAGTCGGACCGCGCCGAGTTCGAGGAGAAGCTGCAGGAGTACCCGGGCTTCCAGTGAGACCTGGCGAGGTCAGCAGAGGTCTCGTTCGCATCTCGGGTGCTGTACGCCTGAAGGTGCCGCATCATGCCGGGATGCAGCGCCGCCCACCACGGCTGATCCGGCATGGGGTCGTCTAACCTTGGCCCATGAAGGCATCGACGGGGTACCTCCTTGGCGCGTTCGGGTTCTTGCTCGCAGCGGCGTACCTGCTGTTGTCCCCCGCCTCCGAATGGCACTGGGTCGTCGCGGTGGGGATGACACTCGCCGCCGGCGTCATGTACACGGTTCAGTGGGTGCGTGAACGACGGAGAGAACGGGCAGACGAGGCGCCCGATTCCCCATAGCCGGGCCCGACTCCCCGCAGCCCCGGTCCGACGTCGATCGGCGGTCTGGGGGCGCTGGCATTCAGGAAGCGAGCGAGAGGCCTGCGGCGAGCGCGAAGCCCAGCACGGTCGCGAGCCCGGTCACCTGCTTGGCCTTCTCCTGCGCATCCGGGACCATCGAGTCGACGAGCATCACGAGCAGCGCACCAGCGGCGAACCCGCTCGCGCCGGCTCGGAAGGCGTCTCCGGTCGCACTGGCCAGAGCGAAGCCGGCGACGGTCGCGAGCGCGCAGATCGCGGCGATGCCCGCCCACAGCAGGAGCACCCTGGGCTTCGACATCCCGCCCTTCAGCAGGTCGGCGGCCGAGCCGATCGACTCGGGCAGGTTCGAGACGACGATGGCCACGACCAGCGCGATGCTGACCGGTTCCCCCGAGGCGAGTCCGATCCCGAGCACGAGCTGCTCGGGGATACCGTCGAGCAGCGCGCCGAGCGCGAGCGGAGCACCGGCACCTTGATCCTTCGACTTCGCCGCTCGCGCATCCAGGATCCGGTCCGCGGTGAAGTACGCCAGCGCGCCGGCCGCGACGCCGATGACCAGCGGGATGGGGCCTGCAAGGTCGAGGCCTTCCTCCCACAGCTCGAAGGCGATCGAGGCCATCAGGGACCCGGCGCCGAAGCCCAGCACGATCCCGAGCCAGCGCGGCGGCCAGGTGCGCAGCAGAGCCAGCGCCGCACCGACCAGCAACGGCGATGCCGCGACAAGTCCCCACAGGATCGCTCCACCCATGCCGTCCTCCTTCACGGACACTCTGCCACCACCGCGACGGACTGTGCGGACACGCTGCGCTCCCCCCGTGCGCGTCGGCCCGCTCGTCCGCTCAGTCGACGGCGACCCGATGGATGCCGAGGTCGGTGCGCCCGGGCAGGAGGTCCGCTCGCAGTGCTCTGGTGCCGTGATAGTCGCCGTCGCGCAGACGTCGATAGCGCTGGCTCGGAGACTCACGCGCCACTCCGGAAAGCCGCTCGATCAGTCTCTCGCTCTCGAGGTCCACTCCGGCGGCATCCAATCCGTCTGCGTCATGGACGACGTGCAGGTCGAGCGGCTCGATGCCCGTGTACCAGAGTGTCCCGTGGGTGAGCGGGAACAGCAGCGAGTCCAGATCCCCGCTGACCCCCCGCTCTCCGATCGAGCGCTCGTCCTCCCCCGCCGTCACGATCACGAGAGCCCGGCGCCCCGCGAGCGGACCTTCCCCGTAACGCAGCGGCAGACCCGTCTCGGCGTCGGACGGCCCGTAGGCGAAACCGTTCGTGAGCACCCGATCGAACCAGCCTTTCAGGATCGCCGGCGGCCCGTACCACCACAACGGGAACTGGAGCACGACGAGGTCGGCGGCCGCGAGCTTGCGCTGCTCCTCGATCACATCGGGCGGCAGCTGGCCTGCGGCATACGCCTCGCCCATCAGATCGACGACGTTGCCCTCGCGCCCCCGGGGCTCGCCCAGATCCGGCGCTGCGAGAACGGGATCGAAGCCCTGACCGTACAGATCGGTGATCTCGACGACGTGATCACGCGCGAGAGTCTCGACTCCGTCTCGGAACAGTCGCGCGTTGAACGAGCTCGACTGGGGATGGGCGTAGATCCAGTGGACGGTCGGGCGTGGTGCAGACACGGGTGGCCTTTCTTCGGAGGACGTCGATGACGGGATGCTCAGGTGCGCTCTGCGCCGGCGCGTCTCCACAGCGGCAGCAGCGCGGCGGCGACGACTGCGCCGGCCGCGACGAGGAGGGCGACGATGAAGCCGCGAGACCCGACGATCGAGGCGATCGTGCCGAGCACCGCGATGCCCAGACCGCCGCCGAGGGCGAAGCCGACCTCTTGGATCGCGCCCACCTGACCGGCGTCGTCTTCGGTCGTCACATCGAACAGGGTGGTCGCGGCGAGCGTCGCCGCGACGCCGAACCCCGCGCCGACGAGTACGAGCGGGACAGCGACCAGCTCGACGCCCGTCGACAGCCACGCGAGTCCCGCCCCCTGGACGACGAGGGCGAGCACGGTGAGCGCGGGCGAGCTGAGCCAGCGCAGGAACAGCGGTGCGATGACACCGCCCAGCGCGATCGCCACCGCCTGCGGAAGGATCGCGATCCCGGCGTCGCCCGCACTGAATCCCCTGGCATCCTGCAGGTGCAGGCTCACCAGGAGCACGGATGCCGCCGACACCCCGCTGCTCGCCACGATGCGGACGATCGCGGGACTGAAACCGGGGACCGAGAAGAGCCGCATGTCGATGAGGGGCTCGGCGAGGGTGCGCTGGCGGCGGATGAAGAACAGGAGCGTCGCGACGGCGACCGCGCCCGCGATACCCGCGGCGACGGGAGCTGCGAGCGCCTCGTGCAGAGCGAAGACGAGGGCTCCGAGCGCGACGATCGACGACAGGATGCTGAGGACGTCCCACGACGGGCGGCGGGAGCTGCGGGAGTCCGGCACGAGCCAGATCGCGAGCACCCCGGCGATGACCGCGAGCGGCACGCTCCCGAGCAGCAGCCAGCGCCACCCCGGCCCCTCCGTCACAAGACCGCCGAGCACCGGTCCGAGTGCGCTGCCGGCGCCGAAGGTCGCGGTCCACAGCCCGTACGCGAGCACGCGCTGTCGTGCCTGATAGTGCGACCCGATCGTGGCGACCACGCCGGCCACGACGAAGGCTTCGGCGACGCCGAGGAGCGCACGGACGACGATCAGCAGCATCCCGTCCTGAGCGAATCCGCCGACCAGGTTGAGCACCGCGAAGCCGGCGAGACCGGCGAGCACGATCCGCTTGCGACCGAACGCGTCACCGATACGGGCGGCGATGATCAGGGTCGCCGCGAGCGAGAGCGCGTAGACGTCGACGAGCCAGAGCGCGCCGCTGTCGGACAGGACGAGATCGCCGCGGATCGCGGGCAGAGCGGTCGACATGCTGCTGATCGCGAGCGCTCCGATCAGGATGCCGAGCAGCAGCGGGATCATGGCGAGCCAGGGGTGCAGGGTCGTACGCGGTCGAGCGGATGCCGTGGGAATCGGGAAGGTCACCGCATCAGTCTCGTAGCCTGAGTACACTTCAGACAAGTACTGTCATTCGGGGTAGATAGTGACCGAATGGATACCATGACGGAGGCGCAGCCGATGAGGGAGAAGACCGAGCGGATCGTCCGGGAGTGGGGCGACGCGTGCGACGCGGAGATCTCGATCGCTGTGCTGGGCGGGGCGTGGAAGCCCAGCATCCTCAGCCTCCTCGGCGAGCATGACGTGCTGCGATTCGGCGAGCTCAGCCGATTGCTCGACGAGCCCACCGCCCGCGTGCTCACTCGCCAGCTGCGCGAACTGGAGGACGACGGACTGCTCACGCGCACGGTCTATCGCCAGGTGCCGCCCAAAGTCGAGTATCGGCTGAGCGACCTCGGTCGCGGATCGATGCCGCTCGTCGACGCGCTCACCAGCTGGGGGGCTGGCTATGCCGCGCATCAACGACGAGAGCTGGCGCGGCTCGACCCCGAGCCCGAAGGCCTCGACGCCGTCGTCGCCCACTGACGGCCGGCCCCGTCCGAAACAGCCGACACGCCGCCGATAGACTGGGAACCATGTCCAAGGTCCTCCAGTCACTTCCCGTCGGCGAGCGCGTCGGCATCGCCTTCTCCGGAGGACTCGACACCTCCGTCGCCGTCGCCTGGATGCGCGACAAGGGAGCCGTCCCCTACACGTACACCGGCGACCTCGGGCAGTACGACGAAGACGACATCGAGTCGATCCCGGGCCGCGCCCTCGAGTACGGCGCCGAGGCCTCGCGTCTGGTCGACTGCAAGACGGCGCTCGTCGAAGAGGGTCTCGTCGCCCTCGCGTGCGGCGCGTTCCACATCCGCTCCGGCGGACGCACCTACTTCAACACCACCCCCCTCGGCCGCGCCGTCACCGGCACGCTGCTGGTGCGGGCCATGAAGGAGGACGGCGTCGACATCTGGGGCGACGGCTCGACCTACAAGGGCAACGACATCGAGCGGTTCTACCGCTACGGCCTGCTCGCCAACCCGCGCCTGCGCGTGTACAAGCCCTGGCTGGATGCCGACTTCGTCACCGAGCTCGGCGGCCGCAAGGAGATGAGCGAGTGGCTCGTCGCCCACGACTTCCCCTATCGCGACTCGGTCGAGAAGGCGTACTCGACGGACGCCAACATCTGGGGCGCCACGCATGAGGCGAAGACGCTCGAGCACCTCGACGTCTCGCTCGAGACCGTCGACCCCATCATGGGCGTGAAGTTCTGGGACCCCTCCGTCGCGATCGACACCGAGGACGTCTCCGTCACGTTCGAGGCCGGACGCCCGGTCGCCCTCAACGGCGTCGAGTACACCGACCCGGTGGCCCTGGTGCAGGAGGCCAACACGATCGGCGGACGCCACGGCCTCGGCATGAGCGACCAGATCGAGAACCGCATCATCGAGGCGAAGTCGCGCGGCATCTACGAGGCCCCGGCCATGGCGCTGCTGTTCATCGCATACGAGCGCCTCGTCAACGGTATCCTCAACGAGGACACGCTGGCGACGTACCACGAGCAGGGTCGCCGCCTCGGGCGCCTGATGTACGAGGGCCGCTGGCTCGAGCCGCAGTCGCTCATGCTGCGCGAGTCCATCCAGCGCTGGGTCGGCCTCACGATCTCGGGCACCGTCACCATCCGCCTGCGTCGGGGCGATGACTGGACGATCCTCGACACCACGTCGCCGAACCTGTCGTACGGCCCCGAGAAGCTCTCGATGGAGCGCGTGGGCGACGCCGCCTTCGGCCCGGTCGACCGCATCGGCCAGCTGACCATGCGCAACCTCGACATCGCCGACTCCCGTGCCCGCCTCGAGCAGTACGCAGGCCTCGGCCTCGTGGGCGGTGCGACCGGCGAGCTGGTCGGACGCGTCACCGCCGGCGAGTCCGGCGAGATCACGGGTTCCGTCGAAGAGGTCGACGAGCGCTTCGCCGACGCGGTGGACACCGCATCCGAGGGCGCTGCCTTCGACTCCGGCACCGACTGACGCTTTCGGCGTTCTGAAGGGGGCGGGTGCTGCGGCATCCGCCCCCTTCGCTGTCTGCGCCCGGCGGATTCTGCGCCCGGCGATTTCTGCGCCCGGCGGTTTCGCGCCAGAACTCCGGAGATCGGTGCGCGGAGGGCCCGGAACTGCGGCTTCCGGCCCGATTCGGCCCCATTCTCCGGAGTTGTGGAGGCCGGCGCGTTCACAACTCAGCATCGATCGCGGGAATCTGCCCGGAAACGCATGGCTCGACGCTCAGACGGGCGTTCCATGCTGAGTCGTGCACGCCCACCGGCAACGACCCTGTGAGTCCCCCGAGTTATCTTGCACACTGATGTGCACATTACGTACCATGGAGGCATGACCACCCGTGCACCCCGCCGCGACTCCGTCGAGAACCGCGCCGGAATCCTCGACGCGGCCCGCATCACCCTCGCGACCGACCCCCGTGCGTCCATCGACGTCATCGCCCGCAGCGCCGGGCTGTCCCGCCGCACGCTGTACGGTCACTTCGACGACCGCGAGGCGCTGATCCGCGAGCTCATCTCGGTCGGAGCGCAACGCTTCAACGGCATCGCCGCCTCCGTGACCGACGAGGACCCGCGCATCGCGCTGGCTCGTCTCGCCGCACGGCTCTGGCAGGAGGCGGCGCACGTGCAGGTCGCCGCCGCTCTGGCGCTCGACGAGGCACACGTCCAGCACACGGCCGACGCCCTCGCGCCGTTGCGCCGCACCGTCGCCGCCCTCGCCCGCCGCGGCCAGGAGGACGGCAGCTTCCGCACCGATCTCGCCGCCGCCACCCTCGCACGACTCATCGAAGAGGTCGCGCGCACGGTCGTGTCCCGCACGGATGCCGCGAGCACCGGAGCCGCCGACCTCGCCGTCCGCACCCTGCTCAGCATCGCGGGGCTGTCCTGGCGGGAGGCCGACGAACTGCTCAGCACCCACCCCGAGATCATCGACCCGCAGGAGGTCAGCGCATGAGAGTCACCCTGCACGAGGTCAGCAAGGGCCGCGGAGGCCAGTCGCTGCCGACGACGAGCCTGGAGTTCCACACCGGCGCCGTGCGCTTCGCCCTCGCCGAGACGGAGCAGCGTCCGAGCGTGCTCGGCCTCATCGCCAGCGGACGGATGCGCCCCGACACCGGTCGCGTGACGATCGACGGCAGCACGGACAACCGCGCGCTGCGCCGCACCGTCGCCCTCGTCGACGCCCCCGACGTCAGCGATCCGCATCCCGACATCGCCCTGGCCGGCGTCGTCGGCGAAGAGCTGATGTTCGCAGGAGAGGGTGCGACGCCGCTGCACGCCCGCCGCTGGCTCACCCAGCTCGGATTCGGCGAACTGGCCGGTGTGCCGATCGGCAACGTCGACCCGGCGGTGCGGGTGCGCATCCTCTGCGAGCTCGCGATCCTGCGCGACGGCACCGAGGGCATCGTCCTCGTCTCGCCCGACCGTCACGGCGGGAGCCCGGACGGATGGTGGCGCATCGCCTCGGAGTTCTCCGACCGCGGGTACGCCATGTTGGTCATCGTCGGGGGATCTGCGGCCGTCGCCCTGGAGCGGATGCACGAGCTCGAGGCGATCAACGCCTCCGGCCCCGTCGAGCCCCTGGTCCTCGACACGTGGCCCGTGGCGGACGCGGATGATGCGGAGGACGCGGAAACCCGGGACGACGCGGACCGAGCGAAAACCCCGGCCGACGCGGACACCGCGGACCAGACGGAAACCCCGGGCGAAGTGCTCGATGAGCCGCGTGTCGACGACCGACACGCCGACGACACGACGGACGGTCCGGGTTCTCCCTCGCCCGATTCGCCTGCGGACGCCGGACCGGACTCGGGCCCGGACCCGGCCGCGGCCGCGGCCCCCGTCTCTCCCGACACCCCCACCCCGGATCCCGACACCCCCGCCCCGGATCCCACCACTCCAGACACCACCACCCCGAACGGAGCCGACCGATGAAGGTTCCCGCGATGATCGCCGCCGAGCTGCGGCGCCTCACGGCGAGCAAGATGGGCATCATCGCCCTGATCGCGCTCGTCTGCGTGCCGATCCTCTACGGCGGTCTGTACCTCTGGGCGAACCAGGACCCGTATGCGAAGTTCCCCGAGGTGCCGGTGGCGCTGGTCGTCGACGACGAGGGCGCACCCGCCCCGACCACCGGGACCGAGGCCGCGACCGATGAGACCGTGAACTACGGTGAGGACGTCGCGGAGAACCTCATCGAGGGCAACGCCTTCGACTGGCAGCGGATGTCGGCGGACGAGGCGGCGGATGCGCTGCGCGATGGCGAGGTCGACTTCACCGTCACGATCCCCGGCGACTTCTCGCTCGCTCTCACCTCGGCTGCGGGAGACGACCCGCACCAGGCGCGCATCGAGCTCGAGACCAACGACGCGAACAACTACCTCGCGTCGTCTATGGGCACGCAGGCGGTCGAGAAGATCCGCAGCTCGGTGGCCGAGATGGTGGGCAGCGAGGCGGCCGAACGTCTGCTCACGGGGCTGAGCGAGGTGCGCGACAACCTCGTCACAGCCGTCGACGGCGCGAACCAGCTGACCGACGGCGCGAACTCGGCCTCCACCGGGAGCGTGTCGCTCGCGGACGGCACGAGCAAGCTCGCCGCCGGCACGTCGCAGCTCGCGAGCGGGGCCAGCACCCTGGCATCCGGCGCGCAGCAGGTCAGCGACGGCAACCGCCAGCTGGCCGACATCGCCGATCGCGCCGGGTCGGTCGTGCAGGAGGCGACGGATGCCCTGCCGCAGGTGCGCGACGACATCACCACCGTCCTCACGGACCAGGGCATGACTCCCGAGCAGATCGACGAGGTCCTGGCGACCCTCGATCCGCTCGGCACTCGGCTCGAAGAAGGCAACACGACCGTGCAGAACGCCGTCGACAAGGTCGACCAGCTCGCTGCCGGGTCGGCCTCGGTGGCATCCGGCGCCTCACAGCTCGCGTCCGGGGCGAAGACCGTGGCGACCGGCGCCTCGGCCGCGAACGACGGCGCCGCGAAGCTGCGCGACGGGCTGAGCACGCTCGCCTCGGGCACGGCGGAGCTCCGCGACGGCCTCGCAGACGGCGTCGATGCGATCCCGGCATCCACCCCCGACCTGCGCACGCTGCAGGCCGACACGATCGCCGACCCCGTGAAGGTCTCCAGCGACAAGGTCGCCTCCGCCGAGGACTACGGCGCAGGACTGGCCCCCTTCTTCGCCGCGCTTTCGGCCTGGATCGGGATCTACGCGCTGTTCCTCATCGTCAAGCCGATCTCCCGCCGGGCCGTGACGGCGCTGCACTCCCCCATCCGGGTCACCCTGGCGGGCTGGCTGACGCCGGCGATGCTCGGGGCCGTGCAGATGCTGGGGCTCATGGGCATCCTCGCGATCACCCTCGGCTTCACCTTCAACAACCCCGTCGGCACGCTGGGGGTGATGATCGTGGCCTCGGCGACGTTCGCCGCGATCATCCTCGCGCTGAACGTCTGGCTCGGCTCGGTGGGCCAGTTCCTGGGACTCGTGCTGATGGTGCTGCAGCTCGTCACGGCCGGCGGCACGTTCCCATGGCAGACCCTTCCTGCACCGCTGGCCGCGCTGCATCACGTGCTCCCCCTCGGCTATGTGGTGGATGCGATGCGACAGCTCATGTACGGCGGCAACCTGGGCCGGGCGGGCTGGGACCTGGCGGTCCTCGGCATGTGGCTGGTCGGTGCGCTCGTCCTCGCCGCGATCGGGGTGACCAGAATGACGCATCGACGCACCCTGCGCGATCTGCAACCCAGCCTGATCGGCTGACCGGCGCCGGCGCCGGCGCGAGAACATCCCCTGCGCGGGCGCCGCGGTGTGAGTAGTATTCCCAGAGTGCGTCCTCTGAGACGCACTCTGGGGCTCTCTGGGACTGAGTCCCACCATGCCACCCGAAAGAGTTCTCGACGATGACAACCGATTCGCCCGAATCCGCCGCGCCCTCGCGCGCCCCCCTGGCCGCACGTATCGGCCGCATCGCCTTCCTCGTCGTCGCCGGCATCCTCGTGATCGCCGTCGCCGTCGCGTTCTTCGTGACGTGGACCATCCAGCGCTCCTTCCCGCAGACCGAGGGCACCCTCCCGCTCGACGGACTGCAGGCCGAGGTCACCGTGCAGCGCGACGACCGCGGCATCCCGACCATCACGGCGGACTCCACTCACGACCTGTTCTACGCCGAGGGCTTCGTCCACGCCCAGGACCGGTTCTTCGAGATGGACTTTCGCCGGCACGTGACGGCGGGACGCGTGGCCGAGATGTTCGGCGAATCGCAGGCAGGAACGGATGCCTTCCTCCGCACGCTCGGGTGGCGCACCGTCGCCGAGGCGGAGGTGGAGGCGATGGATGACGTCACCCGCGGCTACTACGAGGCCTACGCCGACGGCGTGAACGCGTACCTCTCCTCGCGCTCCGGTTCGGAGCTCTCGCTGGAGTATGCCGTTCTCGGCATACAGAACCCGGAGTACGCCCCCGAGCCCTGGGAGCCGGCGGATTCGGTGGCCTGGCTGAAGGCCATGGCGTGGGACCTGCGCGGCAACGTCGAGGACGAGGCCGAGCGCGCCCTGCTCGCCTCCGACCTCGCCGCGGGCTCCGACCCGACGGAGACACCCGCGCTGCTGGAGAAGCTCTATCCGGCGTATCCGTTCGAGGAGCATCCCGTCATCGTCCCGAAGATCTCGACCGTTCCCGATCTCGGAACGGATGCGGAGCCCGCGGCCTTCACCGCCGATGCGCATGACGGCGAGATGCAGCAGGCGGCCACCACCATCGAATGGCAGGAGGCCACCGACGTGATCGAGGCGGCCAGCCTGCTGGTCGGCGACGTGGGCGAGGGGATCGGATCCAATTCCTGGGTGGTCTCCGGTGACCTCACCGAGACGGGGATGCCTCTGCTCGCCAACGATCCGCACCTCGGCGCCTCGCTCCCCTCCGTCTGGTACCAGGTGCAGCTCACGTGCAGCGAGGTCACCGACGAGTGCCCGTTCGACGTGGGCGGGTTCTCGTTCTCCGGTCTGCCCGGCGTCGTGATCGGGCACAATCAGAGCATCGCCTGGGGCTTCACGAACCTGACCACCGACGTCACCGACCTCTATGTCGAGCGCATCGAGGGCGACCAGTACTGGCGAGACGGCGCCCTGGTGCCTCTCGAGGAGTCCACCGAGACGATCGAGGTCGCCGGCGGAGACGACATCGAGCTCACGATCCGCTCGACCGTGCACGGGCCGATCATCTCGGGCCTCACCGACGACTTCACGGCGATCGCCGATGACCCGCTGCCCGGCCTCGTCGCCGGCGGCGCTCCGTCATCCGCCGCGACCGACGACGACACCGAGTACGCCGTGAGCCTGCGCTGGACCGCTCTCGATCCGGGTACGGCCTCGACCGCGATCTTCGCCCTGTCCACGGCGCGGGACTTCGACGAGTTCCGCCACGCAGCGTCGCTGTTCGACGTCCCCGCCCAGAACCTCATCTACGCCGACGTCGAGGGCAACATCGGCTACCAGACGCCGGGACGTCTCCCGATCCGCGGCGAGGGCGATGGGTGGATGCCGCAGCCCGGCTGGGACAGCAGCTACGACTGGACCGGATTCATCCCGTTCGACGACCTGCCGGTGTCGTACAACCCCGCATCCGGATACATCGTGACCGCCAACAACGCGATCGTCACCGACGACTACCCGTACTTCCTCTCGCGCGACTGGGACTACGGCTACCGTGCCGCGCGCATCACCCAGCTGATCGAGGCGAAAGCCGCGGTCGCCCCACTGACCGCGCAGGACATGCGGGCCATCCAGATGGACAGCGAGATGTGGATCGGGAAGCGCCTCGCGACCGCACTCGCCGAGGTCGACGTGGAAGGAGCCGATGTCGCCGAGGCGGTCGACCTGCTCCGGTCGTGGGACGCGCAGAACGAGGCATCCTCCCCCGCTGCCGCCTACGCGAACGTGCTGTGGTCGAACCTCGTGCAGAATCTGTTCGCCGAGCGGGACGAACCGCTTCCCGCCGACGGTCAGGGGCGTCTGTTCACCGTCGTCGCCGATCTGCTCGACGATCCCACCGACCCGCTCTGGACCAACGAGGCCATCGGCGTGGACGGCCGCGACGAGATGCTGGCGCTGTCGGCCGACGAGGCGTACGACGAGCTCTCCGCACTCCAGGGCGAGGCCGTCACGGGCTGGTCCTGGGGGGATCTGCACGCCATCACGCTCACCAGCGACACCCTCGGTTCGTCCGGGATCGCGCCGATCGAGGCGCTCTTCAACCGGGGTCCCTACGCGGTCGGCGGCGGCGCCTCAGTGGTGAACGCGACCGGCTGGGAGCTCGGGACGTCGTATGCCACCACGACCGTCCCCTCGATGCGGATGGTCGTCGACCTCGCAGACTTCGACGCGTCGACCTGGATCCACCTCACCGGCGCTTCAGGGCATGCCTTCGACGAGCACTACGTCGACCAGACGCCGGACTGGGCGGCGGGCACGCAGAAGCCCTGGGCGTTCTCCGACGACGCGGTCGACAAGGCGACCCGCCGCACTCTGGTGCTGACTCCGGCCGGCTAGCGCGTCACGCGGGCGCCGGAGCGGGAGCCTCAGCGGATGCCGGGGCGGATCTGGCCGCGCGGCGGGCGATCAGCCAGATGCCGACGGCAGCCGCGAGGAAGATCCCCGCGAGCATCGCCCAGCCCCCGAACCCGAACGTGAGCGCCGTCGCGTTCACCACGATCGGCGACGCGAGCGCTCCGAGTGAGAAGCCCATCCCGAACACGCCCTGGTAGGCGCCCGCGCGCACCGGGTCGGCCAGCTCGAAGCTCAACCCCCAGGCTCCGGCCTGCGACAGGATCTCGGCGAACGTGTGGGCGAACATGCCCGCGACGAGGATCGCGATCGCCGCCCAGGTCGGCAGACCGGCCGCCAGAGCGTAGATCAGGCAGGCGGCCACCATGAGCCACCCGGCCACCATCGTCACGCGACCGGCGACACGGACGTCGTGCGTGCCGCGGGAGGCGCGCACCTGGAACAGCACGACCAGGGTGGTGTTGACGATCAGCAGCACGGCGAACGTGGCCTCCGGCGCGGTGGTGTGCTCGGTGATCCAGAGCGGCACGCCCAGCTCGGCCACACCGAACTGCATCCCGAACACCGCGGACAGCACGCTGAGGAGCAGGTACCGCGGATCCCGCCATGGCGACCGCCGATTCCAGTCCCTGCGCTCGGCGGATGCCTCTTCCGCCGCCACGAGATCGATGGATCCGGTCTCGGTGCGCAGCGAGCTCACCCGTCTGCGCGCCGGAGCGTCGACGGCCGAGGTGAGCCGCAGCAGGGGCAGCGACCCGAGTGCGCAGAGGAGTCCTGCGCCGGCGATGACGAAGCGATAGGCCTCTGCCGTGCCGAGCACCAGGGCGATCGCCGCGACCCCCGACCCTGCGGCGATCGCGACGTTCGTGACCGTGCGCAGCACCGCCCGCGCGTGCACGCGTCTGTCCGGCGCGAAGCCGCGCGCGATGATCGCCGAGCGCGAGGAGTGACCGAGCGAGTCTAAGAAGCCCGACAGGCTCGCGAGGATCAGCGCGGAGACGAAGTCGCCGACGAAGGCATACGCCGCGAGCAGGAGTCCGCCGGTCAGCTCGAATCCGAACGCGAGACGTCGGGCGCTCCATCGATCGGCGAGCCACCCGCCCAGGAACGAGGCCACCACGCCGCATCCGCTCGACACCGCGAGCACGACCGCCGCCTGCGCCGGGGAGAGGCCGATGATCAGGGTGAAGAACAGGACGGTGACGGCCAGGAAGACACCTCGGCCCACTCGCGACACGACCGTGGCGGTCACGAGCGCGCGCAACACCGGATCGCTCAGCCCGGCGGACAGTCGGGCGAAGAAGTGCGTGCGGGCGGGCCTGACTTCGGGCTCGGACGTCTCGGCACCGCCCCGGCTGGAGTCGGGATCGGGGTGGGACGAAGACACGCTTCATCCTTTCACGGGCGATGCGCGAGCCCCGCCGCTGCCGGTATGCCGGCGGTGCGCGTACGAGGAGGATTCGCCGGTACCGGTCGCCTCGGTTAGCGTGGGCAGGTGGCCTCCAGTTACCTCGCCCCGAAGGGCACCCCCGTCACGCTGCTCGAGTTCGAGCACGCGGGGTCGACGCTGATCGCGGAGACCTTCGGCGAGGGACCGCACACCTTCCTGTTGCTGCACGGCATCGGCATGGGACGCAGCGTCTACCTCGACGTGGTGCAGCGTCTGCGCGGACGCGTGATCGCCCTCGACCTCCCTGGCTTCGGAGAGGCGCCGGAGCCGACCCGCACGCTCACGATGGAGCGCCACGCCGACCTCGTCGCCGCCTACCTCCGCCATGTCGGCGAGGGACCGGTCGTGGTGATCGGACACTCGATGGGCAGCCAGATCGCGGCGGAGCTCGCGGCCCGGCATCCGTCCCTCGTCGAGGGCGTCGTGCTGGCAGGACCCACCGTGAACAAGGCGGCTCGGAACGTCGCCGCCCAGGCGAGCTACCTGCTCACCGACCTCGTCGGCGAGCGGCCGCTGGTGATCTGGCGCGGAGCACGCGAGTACCTCCGCGGGGGTCCGCACCTCATCCGCAAGATCAAGGCGACCATCGTCCACGAACCCGAGAAGGCCTTCGCGCGCATCGAGCAGCCCGTGCTGGTGCTTCGGGGCGAGAGCGATCCCCTCGCACCGATGACGTGGTGCCAGGAGATCATCGACGCGATCCCCGGTGCCGACCTGCAGGTCATCCCCGACCACGGTCACGGCACGCTGATCAGCGACTCTCAGCCCGCCGCGCGCCTGATCCAGGACTTCGCCGACAAGCTCTTACCCGCCTGTCTCGTCGCCGTGCCGTTCACAACTCAGCACGAGCGCTCGACATCGCGTCGATTTCGCCCGTCTGCGGCGGTCAGCGAGCATCTGTGCTGAGTCGTGAACGGCGCACGTCACTGAACCTCGGCCCGAGCACAGCGATGATCTGCTCGAGAGCCTGCCGCACGGAAGCCTGGTCGTTCAGAATGTCCTTCGCGAGAGGCCGAACGGTCACATAGCCGAGGCGGGCCGCGGCGAGGTCGCGCCCGCGATCCTGGACCTGCTTCTCCCACCCCTCGTGGAACTCCTTGCTGTCGCACTCGATGATCAGCCAGCCGTCCACCACGAAGTCGACGTATCCGACTCCGTCGAGATACACCTGCGTCTCGTATGCGACGCCCATCGTCCGCAGCATGAGTCGCATGAACGTCTCGGGACCCGAATCGGCAGACGGATCGACGAGCACGAGCAGAGGGCGGAATCGGAGAGGAAGCGCCGCGAACATCGTGGCCAGCTCATCGAGAATCAGTAGTCCGTGATGAACGACACTGTCCAACGTGGCAAGCGCCTCGCGCGGAGCCTGACAGAGCACCGAGTGCGCGACGGCGTCGATCAGCGGAGCTGCATGCAGGCTGTCACGCACGCTCGTCAGCACCTTCCAATGGAGCACGGCCTTCACGTCCTTCGTGACACGGAGACGAGACGAGCCCGGAGTCACGAGCACATGGAGCTCACGGCAGCGGAACACGAATACGCCCAGCAGCACGAGAAGCGACAAGCACGACACGCGACCGCCGATGCGGACCGCCCTGACGATGTCCCGGTGCGTCGAGGCCAGTGCGTACCGATCGCGACGCACGTGCACGAGGTCGCCCCGGACGACCGACTCGGCGATCAGACGCCCCGTCATCCCCGTCTCCACCAGCTCGGAGCGCGTGAAGACAGTGCGCGAATAGGTGTCGTGTGTGCGCTGCGCGACGGTGTCAACGTTCTTCCCCATCGCAGAAGTGTGCGGATGGCGGCGTGCCTCCACCGGCCCATTCCACGCAATCAGGGATGACTCGCCCGAAGCAGAGTTAAGTGCAGGAGGAGTGGCACCAGCCCTCGCCGTTCACGTCTCAGCATGGATCTCACGCCGAATGGTCATATGGCCCGTTCAGAGGGATCAGCACCCGCTCATGCTGAGTTGCGAACCGGGGCGGCCTCGCACCGGCGCCCGGCGCGTACCTCAGCCGGCGGCCGGCGGCGTCTGCTTCGATTCCGCGAGCTCGTCGACGACCAGGCTGCGCTCGTCGGTCGTCCCGTTGCGGTACGCCTGTCGACCGACGATGTGCGCGGACAGCGGGGCGGTGGCGAACTGCATCAGCACGATGGGCGCGACGAGCGCGAGCCCGACGAGGATGCCACCCACCGTCCGCTGCGACAGCGCGATCGCGAGGCAGATGAGGATGAGGCCGAGCACCTGGGGCTTCGTCGCGGCGTGCAGCCTCGACGGCACGTCCCGGAACCGCAGCAGGCCGACGGCAGCCGAGAGGCAGAGCACGGCTCCGAGGAGGATGAGCACGAGGATCGTGACGTCGATGACGGCGTCGGGGATGGCCAGACCGAACACGTTCATGGGGTCGTGTTGTCCCTTCTGGCGACGAAGCGGGCGACTGAGATCGACCCGAAGACGCCGACGGCCGCGATGATGAGCAGCACCGGGATGCTGCGCGTGTGACCGTTGATCGCCATCTCGGCACCGAGCACGCACATCACCTCGGTGAGCAGAACGTCGGATGCCACGGCGCGGTCGAGGATCGACGGTCCGCGCACGATGCGGATGATCGTCAGGATGGCGGCCACCCCGAAGACGACCATGATCGCCATCATCAGCACGTTCATCGGACACCGCCCCTCGTTGCGCCCACGGAACCCGATCGCTCCGCACGCTCGTCCGCCTTGAGGGCACGGTACTGCGCGGGCGCGCCGAGCGCACGCACCACTCTGCGCTCCCACCGCAGCACCCCGGCGCGCTGCTTCTCGACGTCGGCGATGCTCCGCACTCCGATCACGTGCAGGTAGAGCACCTGGCGGTCCCGATCGGCCTCGACGACGAGTGAGCCGGGCACGAGCGACGAGACGACGGAGACGTGGGTCATCATCAGGTCGTCGGCGTACTTCAGCGGAACCGCGATGATCGCGGCACCCGGCTGATGCCGGAAGTCGAACACCTGCATCGTGACCGCGAGCGCACCGCGCAGCACTGCGAACAGGAACTGCACGACCAGCAGCGCCGCGTACCAGATGTTGATCCGTCCGGAGAGCTCGACGGTCGGCAGACGGAACACGCGGGTGACGAACACCGCGACCACGAGTCCCGACACGAACGCGAGCACCGTGAACTGGCTCCAGAGCAGCATCCAGAGCACGACGAGCCAGGCGAGGAACGGCAGCTGCACCCGGATGTCGCGCCAGAAGTGACGTCCGGTCTCGGTGGGGGTCATCCGTCCACCTCGTCTTCCAGCTGCACGAGGCTCACGGGCTCCAGCAGCGTCTCGCCGATGCGGTCGCACAGCGCGTAGAGCGGGCCGGCGAAGACCGTCAGCGCCACGGTGACGCCGACCATCCCGGCGGTCGCGACCGTCATGATGCGCGGGATGCGGCGACGCTCCTGCTGCTCGTCGGCGGCCGGCGCGTTGCCGAGGTACGAGATGCGGCCCTCGGTCTCGGCCGAGTCCTCCTCCTCGCGCCAGAACGCGAGGTTCCAGGCGCGCATCAGCGCGTACAGCGTGAGGAGGGACGTGACGATGCCGCCCACGATCAGCACGATCATGAGGGGCGTCCCCACGGAGGCCGCGGCCTCGAACAGCGCGAACTTGCCGATGAATCCGGAGAACGGAGGCAGCCCACCGAGGTTGATCGCCGGGATGAAGTAGAGGACGGCGATCACCGGCGCGACTTTGAGCAGCCCCTTCACCCGCAGGATGGAGGTGCTCCCCGCCCGGCGCTCGATGAGGCCGACCGCCAGGAAGAGGGTCGTCTGCACGATGATGTGGTGGACGATGTAGTACACGGTCGCCCCGATGGCGGCCGGCGTCGCGATCGCCAGACCGAAGATCATGTACCCGACGTGGCTCACGAGCGTGAACGACAGGATCCTCTTCAGCTCGGCCTGCGCCACCGCGCCGAGCACTCCGACGATCATGGTCGCCAGCGCGATGATCAGCAGCACCGTGTCGATGCTGTTCTCGGCGAACAGCTGCGTCTCCGTGCGGATCAGCGCGTAGACGCCGACCTTCGTGAGCAGGCCGGCGAACACCGCGGTGACCGGCGCCGGGGCCGTCGGATAGGAGTCGGGCAGCCAGAACGACACAGGGAAGATCGCGGCCTTGATGCCGAAGGCGACCACGAGCATGAGGTGCAGCACGAGCTGCGTCTCCTGCGGCAGCTCCGTCATCCGCTCGGCGATCTGGGCCATGTTCACGGTTCCCAGCGCCCCGTAGATCATCGCGATCGAGGCGAGGAACAGGATCGACGAGACGAGGGAGACGACGATGTAGACGGCGCCGGTGCGGATGCGGGATTCGGTGCTGCCGAGGGTGATCAGCACGTACGACGCGACGAGCAGGATCTCGAATCCGACGTAGAGGTTGAAGAGGTCGCCCGCGATGAAGGCGTTGAAGATGCCGGCCGCGAGGATCAGGTACGACGGGTTGAAGATCGAGATCGGGGTCTCGTCGGTCCCGTCGGCTGCACCCTGGCCGATGGAGAAGAGGAGGACCGCCACCAGCACGATGCTCGAGATGAGCACCAGGAGCGCGGCGAGCCTGTCGACGTAGAGCACGATGCCGAACGGCACGGGCCAGCCGCCCACCGAGACGGCGAGCGGGGCACCCGCGTCGACGGCGACGAGAAGCACGGCGGCGATCACCGAGACGATGGCGAGAGTCGCGACGGTGACGAACGCCTGGAGCCGCGGATTGCGACCGAAGATCAGCGTCACGGCGGCGCCGAGCAGCGGCAGGGCGACCAGGAGCGGGACGAGGGCGCTCATCAGCGATCCTCCCCGTCGTCGGTGTGGTCGGGCGCGCTGTCGTCGGATGCCGTGTCGGCGGCCATGTCCGAGGCGGCGTCGGCCGCGTCGGTCTCGTGGGCCTGCGACGCGTGGGTGTCGGCGTCGGTGCGGAAGGCGGTGGATTCGGAGCCGTCGTCGTCGGGCGGGGCTGATTCGCCGTCGAGCACGGAGTCCGCTGCATCCGCGTCCTCAGCCGCCTCCCGCTCTGCGTTCGCGGAATCGACGGCGGCAGCCGCAGAACCGGGACGGGATGCCGTCGGCCGATCCATCGGGGCGTCGTCCTGGAGCGCGGGGTGGTCGCGCATGTGGAGCACGGTGATCGGCGCGGTCTGCACTCCGACGAAGTCGGTGGTGGCCTCGTCGTCCGCCGCGTCGGCCTCGTCGTCCATGAGGTCCTCGTCGGCGTCGGTGCGCTCGCGGAGCGCGATGTCGGCCTCGTCGTCCTCGACGGTGTCCGCCTGGCCGAGCTGCCAGGAGCGGTAGATGAGGGCGAGCAGGAACGCCGAGACGGCGAAGGTGATGACGATGGCGGTCAGGGTGAGCGCCTGCGGCAGCGGATCGCTGAGCTCGCCCTCGGTGCCGAAGAACGGCGCATTGCCCGGGACGCCCATGACGATGAGCAGCAGCAGGTTCGTGGCGTTGCCGAGAAGCAGGAACCCGATCAGCACCCGGGTGAGGCTGCGCTCGAGCATCGCGTACACACCGCACGCGAACAGCACGGCCATGATCACGATCAGGGTGAGGGAGACATCCATCAGATGGTCACCCCCCGCTCGCGGAACTCCTGCGCCTGGCGGTCGACCTCGGCGCCGAGACTGCGCAGCACGTCGAGCACCAGGCCGATGACGACGAGGTACACGCCCACGTCGAAGATCGTCGAGGTGACGAACTCCATGTGCCCGATGCCGGGGATCTCCCACTCCCAGAAGTTGCTGGTGAGCGGGGCGAGCCCGAAGAACAGGGGCACGACGGCGGTGCCGACCGCCAGGATGAGTCCGGCGCCGAGCAGGCGTCCGGCATCCGTGGGGGCGGCCGCGCCGAGCTCCCAGCGTCCACCGGCGACGTAGCGCATCACCAGCGCCATACCGGCGACCAGACCGCCCGCGAATCCGCCGCCCGGGAGGTTGTGACCCGAGAACAGCAGGAAGATCGACACGACGATGATCGTGTGGAACAGCACGCGCACGATCACCTCGAGCAGGATCGAGCGGTTCTCGGGCTTCATCCTCGGGCCGCCGACCAGCCAGGCGCGGGGGCTGCTCTCGTTCTCGTCGGTCTGGAAGCGGACGCCCTCGGTCGTCTCGACGAGGGGGCGGCTGAGCGTGCGGCGGCGGCGCGCCTTGGGCAGGGTCTTGGTGGCCGCGAGCATGTCGGCTCGATGGGTGACGAACACGAGCGAGGCGACGCCGGTGGCGGCGAGCACGAGCACCGAGAGCTCTCCCATGGTGTCCCAGCCACGCAGGTCGACGAGCGCGACGTTCACGACGTTCTTGCCGTGGCCGATGTCGTACGCGAGCTGGGGGAACATCTCCGAGATGGGGTCTGCCACGCGCGACTGCGTCGCCACGACCGCGACGAGCGCCATCGTGAGACCGACTCCGACCCCGAGGAGCGCTCGGGGGATGCGTCCGACCGAGGCGTTGTGCTCGCCCATCCGCGCGGGCAGCCGCCGCAGCACGAGGGCGAAGGTGACCATCGTGACGGTCTCGACGAGGATCTGGGTGAGCGCCAGGTCGGGGGCGCCGCTGGTCGCGAACAGCACGACCATGCCGAGACCGGTGATGGACACGAGCACGACGCCGGTGTACCGCTTCTGGGCGCGCACGGCCATGACGCCGGCCGCCGCCATCATCGGGGCCACGACGAGCTGCGCCGGGGTGTGCCACGCGGAGAGCTGGAACCGGTCGACGTCGCTGGCGACGAGCGCCGTGATCTCGGCGGCGACGAAGACCACGAAGATCGTGCCGACGTACACCGGCAGCGAACCGCGCTGGGTGAGGGTCGTGCTGAGCACCGACAGCCGGTCGACCCCGCGGACGACGAGGTAGTAGACATCTGCGGCGGTGAACCGGATGAGACGCGCTTTGCGGTCCCACCCGGTGCGCAGCGTCAGCAGGAAGACCGCAGCTCCGAGCAGGATGGAGAGGATCGAGATGCCGAGCGCGGGCTCGAGGCCGTGCCAGAGGGCGAGGTGACCCGGTCCTTCTGCGGCCACGCCCTCGGCATCGAGCCCGGGCGTCGCGGTGAGGGCATAGCCCTGCAGGGCGACGTCGAGCGCAGGGGCGCCGATACCGGCGGCGAGGGTGATCCCGGCCAGGATGATCGGCGCGGAGAGGAAGCCGACCGGCGGGTCGGGCCATGCGGTGTCCGGGAGGCGATCGCCCGCGGCGTCCCGCTTGGTCCAGAAGGCTCCCCACAGGAAGCGGATGCCATATGCCGCCGTGAGAATAGATCCGAGGCTGACGCCGATGATGGCCACGAGACCCCACGGCGATCCGTGCAGGGCGTCGTCGAGGAGCGCCGTCAGCGTCGACTCCTTGGCGACGAACCCGAGGGTCGGAGCGATCCCCGCCATCGAGGCGATCGAGATGAACGCCGCAGTCGCCATGACCGGCGCCTGACGCCCGACTCCGCTCAGCTCGTCGACGTCACGCGTCGAGAGCTGCCGGTCGATCACCCCCACGATGAGGAAGAGCGCCGATTTGAACAGCGCGTGCGCGATCACGAGCGCGAGACCGGCGAGAGCGGATGCCTGCGTCCCGTAGCCGATGACGACGGAGAAGAAGCCGAGCTGGCTCACGGTGCCGAATGCGAGGATCCGCTTGAGGTCGGTCTCGCGGAGCGCCTGGATCCCGCCGAGCAGCATCGTGACGATGCCGAGCGAGATGATGATGGGCCGCCACGGTCCGGTGAACGCGAAGATCGGGGCGAAGCGGGCGATCAGGTAGATGCCGGCCTTCACCATCGCCGCAGCGTGCAGGTAGGCGCTGACCGGGGTGGGGGCGGCCATGGCGCCGGGCAGCCAGAAGTGGAACGGGAAGATCGCCGACTTGCTGATCGCGCCGACGAGGAGCAGCACGACGGCCGCGTCGACGACAGGACCCGTCGGGGCCAGCTCCAGGATCGCGCGGATGCTGGACGTCCCGGCATCGACCACGAGCAGCACGACCCCGACGAACATGACGAGTCCGCCGAGCGTGGTGACCAGCAGCGCCTGCAGCGCCGCACGACGGCTGGCCGCGCGACGCCGGTAGTGGCCGATGAGGAGGTACGAGAGGATGCTCGTCACCTCCCAGAACATGACGAGCATGACCAGGTCGTCGGTCAGGACGAGGCCGTACATCGCGCCCGCGAACCCGAGCAGCACGGCGGCGAACTGGCCGATCCCCGCCGAGTCGTCGTGGAAGTACCAGCGGCAGTACAGCAGGACGAGGGCGCCGACGCCGGTGACGATGAGGGTGAGCACCCAGCCGAGCACGTCCATGTGCATCGACAGGTTCAGCCCGAGCTGCGGGATCCAGGCGAGGGACACGAACGGGGCAGGCCCGTCGAGCACCTGCGGTGTGAGCACGAGCGCGTGGATGAATGCCGCTGCGGGAATGAGTGCGGCGATGGCGAATGCCTGAGACCCCAGCCATCGCACCAGCACGGGCATGAGCAGCGACCCGAGGAGGAACACGGCGAGGAGCGTCAGCATATACGCGGCTCCTCAGGGCTCGTCGGCCGGGGGCGGCTCAGGCGGGCGGGCGGGTGTCGATATCGAGTTTACCTTGATTTTTCGCGCTTTCGGGCCGGTCTTCTCACCGTCTGATCACCCAAATGCCTGCGCTTCCCCGGGATTCAGGGCATTGTGCATGCTGAGAAACGGAAAATCAGATCATTCGGATGCGTTCTCGGCCCGCTGCGCGAGCGCGGGACCGAGCCGCCGATACGAGTTCTCGATGTGGGTCCGCATCGCCTCCGCAGCCGCCGCGGGGTCGCGACGGCGCAGTGCCTCGAGGATGCTCTCGTGCTCGCTGACCGTGTCGTGCTCGAAGTCGTGGCGGAAGTTCAGGCGATAGAGGTGCATGTGCGAGCGCAGCCGCACGATGGCCTCGGAGAGCAGCGGACTCTGCGCCTGCTCGGCGATCAGATGGTGGAAGTGCAGGTCCTCGTCGATGAACCGTCGATAGTTGCGGAAGCTCTCGTCGTCGTCCGGAGCGGATGCCGTGCGCATCTTCACGACCGACTCCGCCAGCTCGCTCTCGACGTCCTGATCGAGCTGCGTCGACGCCCGCCGCGCGGCTTCCGGCTCGAGCAGCTCGCGCATGTCGTACAGGTCACGCAGCCCGGCCTCGTCGAGCAGCGGTGCGGCGACGTATCCCTTCAGCGCGCGTTTCGCGACGAGGCCCTCAGCCTCCAGTCGCGTCAGCGCCTCGCGGACGGGCGTGGGCGAGACATCCAGATCGCGGGCCACGGCGTCGATGTTGACCCTGGCCCCCGGCTCGATCACCTGGTCCATGAGCAGCCCGAGCACCGCGTCGTACACGTCGTCGACGAGCGCACGCCGCACCGGGAGCGGCCTCGGTCCGCGTGCCTCGTCGTCGCCGAACATGAGTCTCATCGTACGGGGTGCCCTTCCGTGCCGATCAGCCCGCGCTCGCCCAGTTCCTCCCAGGCGGCGGCAGCGACGGGCCGGGCGATCAGCCGGCTGTTGCGTGCGACCTGCGCGGCACTCGCACCGCCCATCACGACGGCGGCGACGGCCGGATGCCGCAGCGGGTACTGCGCCGCCAGCTCCGGGAGTGTGCTGCCGTGCGCCCGCGCCACGCGAGCGATGGCCTGCGAGCGCTCGATCACGGAGTGGTCCGCGGGCCCGTAGTCGAACGTGGCGCCCTCAGCCGGGTCATCCATCGCGAGGATGCCGGAGTTGAACACCGCTGCCGCGAGCACGGAGACGCCGCGCTGCGCCGCGAGAGGAAGGAGGTCGTCCGCCGCCGACCGATCGAGGAGGGTCCAGCGCCCGGCGACCATCATCACGTCGGCATCCGTCTCCCGCACGAATCGCGCGAGCATCGCGCTCTGATTCATGCCGGCGCCGAACGAGCGGATGACGCCCTGGTCGCGCAGCTCGCTGAGGGCAGGGAAGGCACCCTCCAGCGCCTCCCGCTCGTGCTCGTCCGGGTCGTGGACGAGCACGATGTCGATGTGGTCGAGGCCGAGCCGCTCGAGCGACTGCTCGATCGACCGCAGCACGCCGTCCCGCGAGTAGTCCCGCACGCGACGGTGATCCGCCGGCACGTCGAAGAGGTTCTCGATGTCGGTGCGCCCGGCAGCCTCCTGCGGCACCAGCAGGCGACCGACCTTGGTCGAGACGACGTACTCGTCACGGGGGAACGCGCGCAGGCTCTCGCCGAGACGACGCTCGGCGAGGCCGAGTCCGTAGTGCGGCGCGACATCGAAGTACCGGACGCCGCCCGCCCACGCGGCCGGCACGATCTCCCGCCACTCGTCGTCGTCCAGCGCCCGATACAGATTGCCGAGGGCGGCGGCGCCGTACGCCGCGGGCGGAGCATGGAGCCCGCCGCGTCCGATCGCGACGGGCTCCGTTCCTACGGAGACAGGCGCGGTCATGGGACGATCAACCGCCCCAGCGCATCCTCATCCCACGCGATCCCGAGCCCGACTTCGGTCGGAGCCCACCCGCGGCCGTCCTCGATGCGCAGCTCACCGGTGGTGACCGCGCGCAGCTGCGGGATGTGCTCGAGGTACAGCGCGTTGGGGATCGCGCAGACGAGTGAGACATGCAGCTCCATGAGGAAGTGCGGTGCCACGGGGGCGTTGAACGACTCCGCCAGGTGCGCGATCTTGAGCCACGGTGTGATGCCGCCCACCCTCGCCACGTCTGCCTGCACGATGGATGCTCCACCGCGCTGCAGGTGCTCGCGGAAGTGCCCGAGCGAGTACATGCTCTCCCCGACCGCGATCGGAACCGAGGTCGAGCGGGCGAGCTGACGGTGGCCCTCGATGTCCTCCGCCGGCAGCGGCTCCTCGAACCAGAACACGTCGACCTGCTCGAACAGACGCGCCCTGCGCACCGCCTCGGCCACGGAGAAGGACTGGTTCGCATCGACCATGAGATCCATGCCGGGGCCGACGGCGTCGCGCACCGCACGCAGCCGCTCGAGGTCCTGGTGGCCGCGCGGCATCCCGACCTTGATCTTGACGCCTCCCATGCCGCGCTCCTGGGCGTCGACGGCATGTGCGACCAGCTCATCCGTGCTGAAGTGGAGCCAGCCGCCCTCGGTGTCGTACACCGGTACGGAAGGGGATGCTCCGCCGGCCGCGACCCACAGCGGGAGCCCCGCTCGCCGGGTCTTCGCATCCCAGACCGCGGTGTCGACCGCGGCGAGCGCGAGCGCGGTGATCGGCCCGACCGTGGTCGCGCGCGTGACGCCGAACAGCGCGAGCCACACCGCCTCCGGGCGCTCCGCCTCGAGGCCGATCAGCGTCGGCAGCAGCGTCTCCCGCAGGAGGCTGAGCACCGCACCGCCACCCGTGCCGATCGTGTAGCTGTAGCCGACGCCCTCGGTGCCGTCGGCGGTGCGCAGGCGCACGAAGATCGTCTCCTGCTTCACGAACGTCTGCAGCGCATCCGTCCGCTCGGTCTCCACCGGCAGATCGCACAGCCGGGCCTCGGCGTGCACGATCCGGCTGCCGACGGTCGCATCCGCGACCGCCTCCGACAGGCGGGACGTGGTGTGGTGTGTCGTGGTCATCAGCGTCCTCCGAGTCCGCCCAGGGTGACCCCCTTGATGAGCTGCCGCTGCAGCAGCAGCACCAGGATCAGCGAGGGGATGACGGCCAGTGTCGACGCGGCCATGAGCAGCGACCATTGCGTGCCGAACTGACCGGTGAACATGCCGAGCCCGAGCGGGACGGTGGCCATGTCCTGCGTGTTGATGATGATCAGCGGCCAGAGGTACGAGTTCCAGTAGCCGATGAACGAGAAGACGGCGAGCACGCTCAGTGGTGCGACCAGCTGCGGCAGCAGCACCGACCACAGGGTGCGCAGCCGCGAGGCCCCGTCGATCAGGGCCGCCTCCTCGTACTCCATCGGGATGGTGAGGAAGAACTGCCGCATCAGGAACGTGCCGAATGCCGTGAACGCGAACGGGATGATCAGGGCCGCGAAGCTGTCGTTCCACCCCCAGCTGTTGATCATGATGAACAGGGGCACGACGAGCACCTCCTGCGGCAGCACCAGGGTGAGCACGAAGAGCAGGAAGAGCTTGTCGCGGTACTTGAAGCGCAGGCGCGAGAACGCGTACGCCGAGAGCACGGCGACGATCACCGAGAGCGCGGCGCCGAGGATCGCGACGAACAGCCCGTTGAGGATGAAGCGCCCGAAGGGGACGACGGTCCACGCTTCGACGAAGTTCGCCCAGCGGATCTCCGATCCGAAGATCTGCGGTGTCGCCGTGAAGACCTCGTTCTCAGGCTTGAGAGCGGTGAGGAACATCCAGATGAAGGGGAACGCGAACAGCAGCGCGACGACCGCGATGGCGGCGGTGTTCAGCCACTCCTTCAGGGAGTCGCGGCGCTGTCGGGCACGGCGGGGCAGGCTGACGACGTCACTCATAGTTCACCCACCTTCGCTGGCCGACGAACTGCAGGGCCGTGATGAGCATCACGACGAGGAACAGGATCCACGCGAGCGCGGAGGCATAGCCGAGCCGATCGAAGACGAAGCCGTTGCGATACAGGTAGAGCACGAACGTGTTGGTGCTCTCGCCCGGCCCGCCCTGGGTGAGGAAGAGCGGCTGCACGAACACCTGGAACGCGCCGATCATCGTCATGGTCGAGCAGAAGAAGAGGGACGGCGACAGCAGCGGCAGGATGATGAACCGCAGCCGCTGCCAGGCGGACGTGCCGTCGATCCGTGAGGCCTCCAGCAGCTCCTTCGGGATGGCGCTGAGACCTGCCGACAGGACGATGACGTTGTAGCCGAACGACTGCCAGACCGACATCGCGATCACCGAGGGCAGCGCCCACGCCGAATCCGACAGCCAGTTCGGCCCGTCGATGCCCACCGTCGCGAGCATCGAGTTCACGAGCCCGTCCTGCGAGAGGAGCAGGCGCCAGACGAGGGCGTTGGCGACCATCGGCGTGATCACCGGCAGGAAGAAGATGACTCGCCACGCTCCTGCGGCCTTCATGCGGGTGTTCAGCCACAGCGAGATCGTCAGGGCGACGAAGAGGTTGAGCGCCGTGTAGACGATCGCGAAGATCAGCGTGTTGCCCAGCACCGTGTAGAAGGTCGGGTCACGGAACAGCTTCACGTAGTTCTCGAACCCGATGAAGTCCGGGCTGCCGAACAGCTTCCAGTCGAACAGGCTGATGAACGCCGACCCGAACAGCGGAGTGAGGATGAAGAGGACGAATCCGATCAGGCCCGGCGCGAGGAACGCCACCGCGACCCAGGTCTGACCCCGTCGCCTCGGAGGGCGGGGCGCCCGCGCGGCGGGAGTACCGAAGGGCACCCCCGCCGCGCCGGGCAGGGGAGAGGAGGCCGTGGCCTCTCTCCGCTCGCTCATGATCGCCATCCGCTCAGCCCGCGACCGAGTTCTGGATGGTCTCCATGATCTCCTCCGCGGTCAGCTCACCCCGGTAGCCCTGCACGCCGTACTGGGTCATCAGGGTCTCGACCTGGTTCCAGGTCGGGGTGGTGCGCTGGGGGGTCGCGTCGGCGAGCAGTGCCTCGACGACCTCGGCCGCACCCTCGGTCTTCCCCTCGGCCCAGGCCGGCAGCGCCTCGATGCGCGCGGGGACGATGCCGCGTGCTTCGGCCTGCTTCTCCTGCACGGACACCGAGGTCAGCGCCTCGATCGCGGCGAAGGCCTCCTCAGGACGATCGCAGTTCGCGGCGATGCCGAAGCCGGAGCCGGCGGTCATGGCCGCGGCCTCGCCGCTCGTCGAGGGGACGATGGTGACGCCGAGGGTGAAGTCGGCGGAGTCGGCGAAGCTGCCGTACATCCACGGACCCTCGATCAGCATCGGCACCTCGCCCGACGTGAACGCCTGCTGCGAGACCTCGGAGCCGTCGGCGGCCTCCGGGGCCTTCGCGACCTGCTCGACGGACACGAGGTCGAAGAAGCTCTGGATCTGGTCGACGAACTCGGGGTTCGTGAGGTCGAGCTCGCCGTCTTCGGTGACCGCGGGAACGCCGTCGGCGAGTGACCACGCATTCGGGATGAAGATCCCCGGCGCGAGCGCGAGGCCCTTCTTCTCCCCGTCGGTCAGCGCCTTGGCATCCGCGATGAACTGATCACGCGTGTACTCGGCGCCAGGGAGCTCGAGACCGGCGGCCTGGAACGCCTCGACGTTGTAGAAGAGCACGATCGGCTCGGCGTCGTAGGGGATCGCCCTGATCGTGCCGTCGACGGTCATGCCGCTGAGCATCGACGCGTCGATGTTGTCGATGTCGAAGCCGCTCTTCTCGATCAGGTCGTCGAGGGGCATCAGCAGGTCGCCGAGCTCCTGGGCGCGGGCGGCCTGCGTGGTCAGCAGGCACGGCGGATTCGAACCGCTGAGACGGGTCTTCACCTTCGTCCAGTAGTCCGAGAAGCTCGGGCCCTCGACGGAGATGTCGAGGTCGGGATCCTCGGCCTGCGCTCCCTCTATGAAGTCGGCCCACTGCGCCTGATCACCTTCGCTGGCGGCCCAGGTGTAGAGCACGAGAGGACCGCCGGCGTCGCCGCCGCCTCCGCCGGAACCGCTTGCACACCCCGCGAGGGTGAGGGCGGTGAGACCGGCGGCGCCGGTCAGGATGAGACGCTTCGCGCGTCGGGATGAGAGTGCATTCATTCTGTCTGCCTCCTTCATTGGATGCTGAGTCGATGCGATGGGTGAGGGGGTGGTGTTCGGGTGTTCGGGTGTTCGGGTCGTGCTCGGGTCACTCGGAGAAGTCGACGGCGATGACGTCGATGAGGGCACCGCTCGGAGTCGGTGCGACGATGCGCAGCTCGCCGAGGTCGTCGCCGGCGATCGACGCCTCGTGCACCTCGAAGCTCGCGTCGTGCTCGAGGTCGAGGCCGTCGGCGAGGCGGTGCACGCGGGTGATCCGGCGTACGGGGAGCCCGCGCACGATGATCTCCTCGACGGGCAGCGCGGTCAGATGCAGGTACAGACGTCCCTCGCGCGCGGTCGTCGGGCCGTGGAAGTCGACGCCCGCGGTGGGCTCGACGCCGATCACGGATTCGGAGTGCGCCCGCATCCATTCTGCGAACTCGTCCAGCCGGCCCTGCTCCACCTGCGGCAGCGTGCCGTCGGGGCCGGGGCCGACGTTGAGGAGCAGGTTGCCCCCGCGCGCCACCACATCGATGAGGGTGACGAGCAGAGACCGTGCCGACTTCTCGTTGTCGGGGTCCTTCCGCCAGGCCCAGTGATCGCCGATCGTGAGGCAGAGCTCCCACGGACCGGTCGGCGGGGTGAGCGGGAAGCCCTGCTCCGGCGTGCGGTAATCGCCCTGACCGGGGAGGCGGTCGTTGATGACCACATCGGGCTGCAGGTCCTTGATCAGCCGACGCAGGCCCGGCGCCGTCCACTCGACGGCGGAGCGCTCCCAATCGCCGTCGAACCAGAGCAGATCGATCACGCCGTAGTTCGTCAGCAGCTCCGTGAGCTGCGCGCGCACGTAGTCGAGGTAGCGCGACCATTCCTCGGGAGATGACCGGCGGTGCCGATCGGTGGCGTCCGGGGTGTCGGCGAACTCGGCGAGACCGGCCGCCGGCCAGTGCTCGAGCTTGTAGGGCCGGTCCTCGTCCCGGAAGGCCGGGTAGTCCGGATGATTCCAGTCCGGGAGGCTGTAATAGATGCCGACCTTGAGACCCTCGGCTCGCACGGCCTCGACGAACTCGCGGGTGATGTCCCGCCCGAAGGGGCCGTGCTGCACTCCGAAGTCCGACTGCTCGGTGAAGAACATGTTGTAGCCGGCGTGGTGACGGGCCGTGAAGACGACGTAGGTGGCGCCCGCCTCGCGTGCGCGGCGGGCGAGATCGGCGGCGTCCCAGTCGGTGGGGTCGAACGTCGACGCCGTCGCCTGGTACTCGGCGACCGTCACGGCATCCTCCACCTCATCGGTTCCCGGAATGATCGAGCGGCCGACCAGGGGCCAGGAGATCTCGATGCCCTGTTGGGACGCCTGGTCCCAGTGCACGAAGAGCCCGAAGCCCGCACCGCTGAACCACTCCCCGCCGGGAATGCGCTCTGTCGGTCGCCGGAATCCCACGTCTGTCATCGAACCTCTCCTTCGAGTTAGCGATTTCCTATAGGATACGTGATAGACGAAAGAGTTCACAAGGGTGTGAGAGAGGTTGCTGCAGATGGCGATGTTCGAGACCGATCCGGTGCGGCCAGAGGCCTACCGCGAGTTCGAGAGGCCCCTGCCCGAGTGGTTCCGTGGCGCGGCGCTGGGCATCTTCGTGCACTGGGGACCGTATTCGGTGCCCGCATGGGCGGAGCCGACGGGCGAGCTGGGAGCTGTGCCGCGCGACGAGTGGTACGCGCACAATCCCTATGCCGAGTGGTACGCCAACACGATGAGGATCGAGGGCTCGCCGGCGCGCGCGCACCACGAGGAGGTGCACGGCGGCGCTCCGTACGACGATTTCCTCGACGCCTGGAAGGCCGAGGAGTTCGACGCCGACGAAGTGCTCGCCGTCGTCGCGGCGACGGGCGCCGGCTACTTCATCCCGACCACGAAGCACCACGACGGGGTCACGCTCTGGGATGCTCCGGCCACCGACGGCCGCAACACCGTCGCCCGGGGGCCGCGGCGCGATCTCATCGGCGAGTTCGCCGACGCCACCCGTGCCGCGGGCCTGCGCTTCGGCGTCTACTACTCCGGCGGACTCGACTGGCACTTCTCCGACCTGCCGCCGATCGACCACGACGGCGCACCCGCACCGGACGACCTCGCCTACGCCGAGTACGCCCACGACCACGTGATCGACCTGATCGATCGCTACCGCCCCGACATCCTCTGGGGCGACATCCGCTGGCCCGCTGCCGGGATCGAGCCGGGCCCGAAGAGCCTCGTCCACCTGTTCGAGACCTTCTACGCACGGGTCCCCGACGGTGTGGTGAACGACCGCTGGGGCGAGTCGCACTGGGACTTCCGCACCAGCGAGTACGTGCACGGCACCGCCGTCGAGGTGGGCGAGGCGTGGGAGAACACGCGCGGCATCGGCCTGTCGTTCGGCCACAACCGCAACGAGACGAGCGAGCACCTGCTCTCGGCCCCCGACGCCGTGCGTCTGCTCGTCGACGTGGTGTCGCGCGGCGGCAACCTGCTGCTGAACATCGGCCTCGAGGCATCCGGGCGCATCCCCGACCTGCAGCGGAAGACGCTCGAGGGCATCGGCGAGTGGACGGCCCGGCACGGCCATGCCGTCTTCGGCGTCGCACCCGAGCCGAGGCTGCAGCCCTCCGATGATCCGTGGCTGCGCTGGACGCGCACGGGCGACACGGTGCACGCCGTCATCGACCAGGAGGGGCGGGTCGCCCTGCCCGATCCCGACGGCGTGCTCGACGAGAGCACCGCGCGAGTCGGACAGCAGCCGATTGCTGCCGAGCGCGCGGATGGTGCGATCCTGGTCGATGTGGCCGCCGGCGCGACGCCGGTCGCCGTCTCGTTCCGCGCTCGTGACTGACGAAAGGCATCCCATGCGCATCGCCCTGCACTCCGAGATCCGCGACGGCGCGGTCGACGACTACCGCACGAATCACGCGCGGATCCCGGATGCCCTCGCCGAGACCTTCGCTCGCATCGGCATCCACGACTGGACGATCTGGCGCTCCGGCCAGCGGCTGTTCCACCTGGTCGACTGCGACGACTGGGATGCCGCGGTCGCCGCGCTGAAGGACGACCCGGCCGACCACGCCTGGCAGGCCGACATCGGCCGGTTCGTCGAGGTCTTCCGCGACGCCGACGGCGCCGAGGGGACCGCGCCTCTCGAGCAGATCTGGGACCTCCGCACGCAGATCTCCTGACCTGTCGACTCGCGTCCGTGGTCGTGCCCCGCGGGCGGATGCGGTCGTCCACGCGGTCGAAGGCGCGCGAGGAGTGGCAGAGTAGCTCCGTGACGCGGAGGTGGATGCGGGAGCTGGCCGGCTGGTTCAGCGCTGCCGCCATCGCGCTCGTCACCGCCGCGCAGGTCGCGTCGTCCGCCCGCGCCGACCTCGTGTTCCGCGACGGGGACTCGCTCATCGTCGCACTGTTCTCGCGCTCGCTGCTCTCGGGCGATGCGCTCGACTGGGCGATGTCGAGCGTGCTGTTCCTGCCGGAGACCGCAGGGTACACAGCCCTGGACCTCGCTCTGCCTCTCGGCGTGAACGCGATACTCGCGGTGAGCGCGGTGCTGAACCTGCTCGCCCTGTACGGCGCCATCCGAGTGGCGGCGGGGCGAGCCGGCGAGGGCCGGGCGCCGGTGGCCTGGTCGGTCATCGCACTCGGGGTCTTCGGCATCCTGGCGATGACCGACGTATCCGCGTCCCGCGATGCGCTGGACCTGGCGTCGCTGCAGCTGACCACCACGTACTACTCGTCGACCGTTATCGCAGTCGTCCTCTCGATCGGCATCGCCCGGCGGATGCTGGATCGCGGGGAGCGCGGGGAGCGCGGGGAGCGCGGGGAGCGCGACGACCGCGGGGAGCGCGGGGAGCGCGGTGGCCGCCGCACAATCGTTCTCCCGATCGCGCTCGGTCTCGTCTCGACCGTCGCGACGCTGTCGAATCCGCTGTTCGCGGTGTGGGCCACGATCCCCCTCATCGCGGTGCTCGCGATCCTCGCCGTCCGCGCGACGCGGCGCGCACCGATTTTCGCACTGCTGGTCTCTCTCCTCGGCGGCACCGCTCTCGGCATAGTGCTGCGCATCCCGTTCGCGGCATGGATCGCCAACACCGGAGTGGGGTACGCGCAGCCGAGCCTCTGGGCAGAGTCGCTCCAGTACTACGGACGCCTTCTCACCGAACGCCTGCTGCATCCGCTCGGCGCGCTCGGGGTGGTCATGACGGTCGCGCTGCTGGTCCTCGCGATCGTGGGATCCCGTCGCGCCGAGGACGCCGGCTCGCGCCTGGTCGCGGTCGTCGCCTGGTCTGCTCCGCTGATCGTCGTCGTCGGGGCCATCGCACTCGGCACGCACGCCGCGCGGTACCTGCAGCCCGTGGCGTTCGTGCCCCTGCTCGCCCTCGTGGCCTCACCGCGCGTCGTGCACTTCAGTGCCCGCGTGCGATCGAGGGTGATGGCCGGAGTCGCCGTGCTGCTGCTCCTCGGCGGTGCGCTCAGCATCCCGCGACTCTCGGATGCCGCCTCGAAGCCGGACGTCGATCTCGCCTGCGTGACCGACTGGGTCGATGCGTCAGGGCGCACGGGCGCCGGTCAGTTCTGGACGGTGCGCCTACCGAAACTGCATCTCGCCGACCCGTCGCACCTCGTGCAGGTCGATCATCAGCTCAACGGCTACGCCTGGCTGGTGAATCGCACCGACTTCGCCGTGGGCGAGGTGTCGTTCCTCGTCGAGGATGCGCAGACCGTGCAGTGGGATCTGCCGGTGGCGGTGGTTCCCGACGAGGTGGTCGACTGCGGCCGGTACTCGATCCTGGACTTCGGCGTGCAGACCCTTCCCCTGGGTCCGCAGCGCTCCTGACGCCGCGCGCCTCGGAGCCCCCCCCCCGTCGGAACACTCCCAGCGAAGGAGAACTCACGCAACGAAGGACCGATCGCGCCCCAGGCTCCTGCGCACCGTGAGATCTCCTGCCTTGCCACGGCACTTCCGGCACCCCTCCAACGAAGGAGAACTCACGCAGCGAAGGAGAACTCACGCAACGAAGGACCCATCGCGCCCCAGGCTCCTGCGCACCGTGAGATCTCCTTCGCAGGCTGCGTGCGGCAGCTCCGCCCGGAGCCGCTCCGGCTGAAATCAGCGCCGCGGCGCGGCCGTCGTCGTGCCCGCTCGGAACCGACAGGTCAGGTGCAGGGTGAGTCCCGGCTCCCCGCGGAGCATCCGCGCGACCTGCTCGCCGGCCGCCCGCCCCTTCTCGACCGCAGGCTGCACACTCGTCGTCAGCACGAGATCGCCGAGCCCGTCGGCGGCGATGCCGTCGAAGCCGGCGACGGACAGATCCTCGGGAACCCGCAGCCCGAGCTCCTCGGCGGCACGGATGACACCGACCGCGATCAGGTCGCTCTGTGCGAGGATCGCCGTCGGCCTCGTGGCGGGATCGGCCAGCAGTCGGCGCCCCGCGAGCAGCCCCTCGTCGATCAGGCTCCCGCCTGCGGAGATCGCCGGCGCATCGGGGAAGACCTCCCGCATGCCGGCGAGACGGTCGATCGTCACATCGACCGTGGCGGCATCGATGCGCTGCTGCGTGACCGGCCCGCGTTCACGGTCCGTGTCGAGCGGCAGCGTGACCAGTGCGACGTCGCGGTGCCCGAGATCGTGGAGGTGCCGTGCCACATCCGCGGCCGCGGTGGCGTTGTCGAGCGTGATCCGCGGGATGCCCTCACCTGCGTCGCCCTCGATCACGACGACCGGCAGACCCCGACTCCGCACGATGTCGAGCGACGCCTTGGTGCGCCCCGAGCATCCGATCAGCACGACCGCGTCGACGGGGGCGTTGGTCAGGGAGGATCCCTCGTCGCCCGGCTCATCGCGCAGCAGCAGGATGCCGGCGCTGAGATCGGCCATGCCGTCGGTGAGCCCGTCCATCATGGCCGTCGTCACCGGATCGAGGAACGCCGCACGCAGGTGCCCTTCGAGAACGACCGCGACGATGCCGCTGCGCCCACGACGCAGCGATGCGGCGCGCGGATCGGGTCCCGCGTAGCCGAGTTCGGCGGCGGCTGCGAGCACCCGCTCGCGGGTCGCGGGCGCCACGTTCGCCTTGCCGCTGAAGACGACGGATGCCGTGGAGGTCGCCACCCCCGCCTCACGGGCGACATCGGCGATCGTCGCTCGGCGCGGGAGGTCGTGGCTCGTCATACTCCGAGGATAGCTCCCCTGGTTTCGAACTATCGAATCGATTCGATATGCTGTGCGACATGGACACCGCCCTCTCCCGTGCGCAGTATGTGCGCTGGCGCACCGCGATCTTCGCGATCTTCCTCGCCAGCGGTCTGTCGATCGCGACCTGGGCGTCACGCGTGCCCGACATCAAGCTCGCTCTCGAGGTCGACAAGGCGCAGGTCGGCATGCTGCTGCTGGGTGCGGGCATCGCCTCGATCGTCGGCATCTCGACGAGTCCGGCGATCATGGCGCGTACCGGCGCACGCCTCGGCATGATGGTGTCGATCTTCACGTTCGCATCGGGCGTCGCCCTGATCGGGATCGGCGCCAACGTGCTCGGCTCCTACGCTGTCGTGCTGATCGGTCTGGTGCTCTTCGGCCTGGGCAACGGATGCGTCGACGTGATGATGAACGTCGAGGCCACGGCGATCGAGCAGCACTCCGGCAAGACGATCCTGCCGCTCTTCCACGCCTTCTTCAGCTTCGGCACGGTGATCGGGGCTGGACTCGGCGCCCTCGCCGCACAGTTCCACATCAACGTCTTCGCACACACACTCGCCGTCGCCGTCGCGATCGCCGCGATCGGCGTCGTCAGCATCGCCAACGTCCCCCGCCGCGAGGAGGCGCTCGATCCTCAGGCGGGCGATGCCGAGAAGCCGCACTGGCGCGAGCGGATGCACGTCGCGCTGTCGGCCTGGCGCGAGCCGCGCACCTACGCGATCGGCGTCGTGATGCTGGGCATGTCCTTCGCCGAGGGCGGGGCGAACGACTGGCTCGCACTCGGCGTCGCGGAGGATCACGGCGGCGGCACGGCCCTCGGCGCCGCCGCGCTGGCCACTTTCTCGGTCGCCATGACGGTCGTCCGCGTGTTCGGCGGCCCCCTCGTCGACCGTTTCGGCCGCGTCGCGGTGCTGCGCATCCTCGCGGTGGCCGCTGCCTCCGGCATCCTGCTGTTCATCCTCGCGCCGACCCTTCCCCTGGTGTTCGTCGGTGCCGCACTGTGGGGCGTCGGCGCTTCGCTCGGGTTCCCGCTCGGCATGTCGGCTGCGGCAGACGACCCCGCCAAGGCGGCTGCCCGCGTCAGCGCCGCGGCGACGATCGGGTACATCTCCTTCCTGGGCGGCCCGCCCGTGCTGGGCTTCATCAGCGAGCACATCGGCCTGCTCAACACCCTCTACATCCTCGTCGTGCTGGTCGCCCTCTCAGGCCTCTTCTCGGGTGCTGCTCGACCCCTGCGCCAGGACGAGATGTCGTCGGCGCCTGCCGCAGAGAAGGCGTCTTCCTAGGTCGTCACCGCGCGGCAAGAAGGCGAGTCGGCGGTCCCTCGAGGCGGGCGATCGCGATCTTCACGTCGCCGAGCTCCGACCGAACCTCTTTCACTTCGGCTTCCAGACGCTCGAATCGCGTGTCCACACGATCGAACTGCGCCTCCATGCGCTGCTCGAACCTCTCGAACCGCGCATCGGTCCGGCTTATCACCCAGCCGAACCCCGCCGCCAGCCCCAGCAGTGTGGACGCGACGGACACGATCATGGTCACCAGCTCGATCGACACCGTCATCTCCTCATGTTCGACTTCTCTGGCCAGAATGTCAGGATCCAGTGCGTGGCGGCAGCGCGTTCTCGCAACGAGACGGCGGATGTGGAAAGGTCGCAACCTCTGCCCATCGCCGCAGAAGGAGTGCGCCGGACGAAGTAGGCTCGACGGGTGCGTCTCGTCATCGCCCGCTGCTCCGTGGATTACACGGGTCGGCTCAATGCCCACCTCCCGCTCGCCACTCGTCTGCTCGTGCACAAGGGCGACGGGAGTCTGCTCGTGCACTCCGACGGCGGCAGCTACAAGCCGCTGAACTGGATGAGCCCGCCGTGCTCGCTCGCTCCAGAGGAGCCCGGCGAGGAGGAGTCCATCGCCGGCGTCACCGAGGTGTGGCGCGTCACGCACAAGAAGACCGGCGACGCTCTGCGGGTGCAGATCTACGAGATCCTCCACGACTCGAATCACGACCTCGGCGTCGACCCCGGTCTGCAGAAGGACGGCGTCGAAGCCGACCTGCAGCGACTGCTCGCCGAGCAGGTCGAGCGGATCTCGGAGGGGGCGACACTCGTGCGCCGGGAGTACCCGACGGCCATCGGTCCCGTCGACCTTCTCGTCAGGGATGCCGAGGGCGCAGCCATCGCCGTCGAGATCAAACGTCGCGGCGACATCGACGGCGTCGAGCAGCTCACGCGCTACCTCGAGCTGCTCGGGCGCGATCCGCACCTCGCCCCGGTGCAGGGCGTGTTCGCAGCGCAGGAGATCAAGCCCCAGGCCAGGGTGCTCGCCGAGGATCGCGGCATCCGCTGCCTGGTGCTCGACTACGACGACATGAAGGGCATCGAGTCCGGCATCCCCCGCCTGTTCTGATGCGCCCGACGGCGGGTGCACAGATGTTCATCGCGGTCGGACGGCTTGTCGACTGCCCATAGGCTGGAAGGCATGCCCTCCTCCCCCTACTCGTGCGTCCTGTGGGACGTCGACGGCACGATCGCGGATGCGTCCGTCGGCATCCTCCGTCGTCTGAACGTCGCCCTCACGCACTTCGGTCACTCTGCTCCCACGCGCGAGCAGCTGGTGCACTGGATCGGACCGCCGATGTTCGATTCGTTCCAGGCGCAGGCCGCCATGACCCCGGAGCAGGCGACCGAGGCTGTCGCCTTCTACCGCACCCTCGGCAAGGCCGACGGGTACACCACGGATGTGTCGACCTACCCGGGCGTGCCCGAGATCATCCGCGACCTGCACGATGCGGGAGTGCCGCAGGCGACTGCGAGCTCCAAGCCCGAGATCCAGGTCGACGCGATCGTGGACTTCTTCGAGCTGCGTCCGTACTTCCTGACCACGGTGGGAGCGACACCCGATGAGGCGACTCTCGCCTCGAAGACCGACATCGTCGCCGAGGCGCTGCGTCGCCTGGCCGAGCGCGGCGCTGACGTGTCGCGCCCGGTGCTCATCGGCGACCGACACCACGACGTCGAGGGCGGCAATGCCAACGGCGTGCCCGTGATCTTCGTCGAGTGGGGCTTCAGCGACTCCCACGAAGGCGACGAGGCAGCGTTCCGCGCGGCATCCGCCGACGACCTGCGCGCGCTGCTGCTGAGCTGAGCCCGAAGCCGCCGTAGAAAGCACAGAACTCCCCGCCGGAGGTCGCAACGAGTGCGGACCCCGGTCAGGGAGTTCTGTTGTCGTCCGCTCTCAGAGCGGACGGATGTTCTCTGCCTGCAGGCCCTTGGGGCCCTGCGCCACGTCGAACTCGACTCGCTGGTTCTCTTCGAGAGACCGGTAGCCGGATGATTCGATGGCGGAGTAGTGCGCGAAAACGTCAGCGCCGCCGTCGTCGGGGGAGATGAAGCCGAAGCCCTTCTCCGAGTTGAACCACTTAACCGTGCCCTGGGTGCTCATGTACTGCCTGTTCTGCTGGAAAGAAGCCGACGCAGGATGCCCCGACGTGCTCCACGCTAGTGGAGCAGGCGCTGAGGGGAAGTCCCGAGGTCAGCCCGTAACCCAAATGTTGCATGAGACGTCATCGACCATCATGCACACGAGTGGATGCGCGCCCCAGAAAATGGTGTGGCCCTCACCGCGGGGGGAGCGATGAGGGCCGAAGACGACCGGAGGGTGCGTCAGATTCCAGCCTAACCCCTCCGTGACCGTTTTGTCCCCCATTTGGGGGACAAAACAAAAATCTGTAGGAGAACGCCAACGATAGCGGCCCTCTCGAGCAGTCCGTTGGGGACTGAACCACTCGAGAGGGCCCAATCGCATGCACGGATCGCCTTGCCTCTGGGGAAGGCAGCCCGTCTCTGGGGAAGACGGAGACGATCAATCCCCTGTGCATGCACTTTCACCCTAGGGGAGCTCCGACGATCGCGCCATGGGGGTTGACTCCGGGCGTTTCTGCTCTTCCGAAGACCGATCCATCCGGCGGCCGCGAGTAGCCTGGGGCCGTGACCCTGCTGAACAAAGACATGACACTGTGCATCTCCCTGTCTGCCCGCCCGAGCAACAACGGCACTCGGTTCCACAACCATCTCTACGAGGAGCTGGGGCTCAATTGGATCTACAAGGCGTTCGCGCCCACCGACCTCGGCCAGGCCATCGCCGGCGTGCGGGGTCTCGGCATCCGTGGCTGCGCGATCTCGATGCCCTATAAGGAGGAGGTCATCGCGCTGGTCGACCGCATGGACCCCTCGGCCACCGCGATCGACTCCGTCAACACGATCGTGAACGACGACGGCGTGCTCACCGCATACAACACCGACTACAGCGCGATCGCCCAGCTGATCGAGAGCAACTCGCTGGACCCCTCGGCCTCCCTGCTGCTGCTCGGCTCCGGCGGAATGGCGAAGGCCACCGCCGCCGCCTTCCGTGACGCGGGATTCACGCGCGTCACCATCGCCGCTCGCAACGAGGAGCGCGGCCGCAGCCTGGCCGATCTGTACGGCTTCGCCTGGATCCCGGATGCCGCGGAGGCCACCGCCGACATCATCGTGAACATCACCCCGATCGGGATGGCCGGCGGGGCGGACGAGCACGCTCTGTCGTTCTCGGAGCAGCAGATCTCGTCCGCCTCCGTGGTGTTCGACGTCGTCGCGCTGCCGGCCGAGACCCCTCTCATCGCCGCGGGGCGCGCAGCGGGCAAGACGGTCATCACCGGCGCTGAGGTGGCGACCCTGCAGGCACTCGAGCAGTTCGTGCTCTACACCGGCATCCGTCCGTCCGCCGAGCAGGTGCGCGCCGCCGAGGAGTTCATGCGCGCGCAGTAGCGATCAGGCCGCGACGGTGCGCAGGGTGCCGGTGGTGGCCGACGCCGGGCGACGCGCGGCGATGACCGCGATCACCATGACGACCAGAGCGGATGCCGTGATCGCCGCCCCGATCCAGATGGGCGAGGTGTACCCGAGCCCCGCCGCGATGCCGAGACCGCCGGCCCAGGCACCGAGCGCGTTGCCGACGTTGAACGCCCCGATGTTCGCGCCGGACGCGAGGGTCGGCGCTCCTCCGGCGTACTGCATGATCCGGCTCTGCAGGCCCGGGACGGTACCGAATCCGAAGGCGCCCATCAGCATCAGAATCGCGATGGTCACCGGCTGCGACCAGGCGAAGAGCCCGAACAGGACGAGCACGACCACCAGCGCAGCGATGAAGACGAGCAGGGTGCGGTCGATCGACCTGTCGGCGAGGCGCCCGCCGATGGCGTTGCCGGCCACCAGCCCGACACCGAACAGCACCAGGAGCCACGGCACGGTCGTGTCGGCGAACCCCGTCACGCCGGTGAGCGTGTAGGCGATATAGGTGAACGCCCCGAACATGCCGCCGAAGGCGAGCGCCGTCACCACCAGCGACAGCCAGACCTGGCCGGAGCGGAACGCCCGGAGCTCGCTGCGCAGACTCACCTGCTGTCCTGTCGGCGTCGGGGCGGTCACGAGCAGCGCGATGCCGGCGAACGCGATCACACCGATCGCCGAGATCACCCAGAACGTCGAGCGCCATCCGAACTGCTGGCCGAGGAAGGTGCCGAAGGGGACGCCGAACACGTTGGCGGCGGTCAGACCGGTGAACATGATGGCGATCGCGCGCGCCTTCTTCTCGGGGGCGACGAGGTCGGCCGCGACGACCGCGCCGATGCCGAAGAACGCGCCGTGGCAGAGTGCGGCGATGATGCGGCCCATCATGGCCACGCTGTAGTCGGGGGCGACCGCGGTGAGGGCGTTGCCCGCGATGAACAGCACGACGAGTCCGAGCAGGACCGGCTTTCGCGGCAGGCGGGTGGTGGCTGCGGTGAGACCGAGCGCGCCGACGACCACGCTCAGGGCGTAGCCCGAGATGAGCCAGCCTGCGGTGGCCTCGGTGACGCCGAAGTCGGTGGCGACCTCGGGAAGCAGGCCCATGATCACGAACTCGGTGAGTCCGATCCCGAAGGCGCCGATGGCGAGTGCGATGAGTCCGAGTGGCATGGGTGCGCTCCGAAGTCCTCTGCTAAAGTAGTTGCAGACGCGGGATATTGCGTCCGACGGATAATCATTGCACACGCAAGTATTCCGCGCAAGCAACTACTTCGGAGGTCATCGTGGGAATCTCAGACGACGCTGTCGAGATCCGCGCGCGCGGCTGGCGCACACTCGCCGCCCTGCACGGCATCATCGAGGCGGATCTCGAGAAGGCGCTCGGCGCCTCGGTCGGCCTGTCGGTCGTGGAGTACACCGTGCTCGACGCCCTCAGCAGGCAGGACGGGTGGCACATGCGGATGCAGCAGCTCGCCCGCGCGACCGCGCTGAGTCCGAGCGCGACGACGCGACTCGTCACACGGCTCGAGGACCGCGGACTGCTCACGCGCATCCTGTGCGCCGACGACCGCCGCGGCATCTACACCGAGCTCACCCCCGCAGGCCAGGCGCTGTACGAAGAGGCGCATCCGATCCATGACGAGACCCTCGAGCGGGCGCTCGGAGACGCCGTGATGCAGCCGGAGCTCGCACCCGTCGTGCACGCGCTGCAGGGAACGACGGTCGACGCCTAGGCCGAGCCGACTCGGCAGGATCAGCGGTCTCCGCGAGCAGCCGATGGAGCGGATGCGTGATCTGCGGTGCGATACGTGGGTAGCCTAGGCGCATGAGCGCGCCTCGCACCGCACGACGGACCCCCGCAGCACTTGCCATGGCGGCGATCGTCGCCCTGGCTCTGACCGCGTGCACCGGCGGTGGCGACGACGGCACGACCGAGGACGGTGGGCAGGCCTTCCCCGACGACGGGTGCACGCACATCACCGTCGCGACCTCATCTGAGAAGGTCAACATGCTCGACGAGCTGGCGAAGGCGTTCAAGGAGTCGCCGGAGCATGAGGGACTCGAGACCTGCGCCACAGTCCGGCCCACGAACGTCTCCTCGGGCAACGCGACGCGCTTCCTCACCTCCGGCGAGGACTGGCCGAGCGACGACAAGGCTCTCTGGCCGACACTGTGGTCGCCGGCATCCACGGTCTGGACCGACCGAGTGGCGGCGGCAGCCTCCGCCACCCTGGTCGGCGAGCCGAAGTCGTTCACGCGGACGCCGGTCGTGTTCGGGATGCCGGAGCCGATGGCGACGGCCCTCGGCTGGCCGGACACCCCGATCAGCATCTCGGACCTCGAGACGCTGTGCCAGGATCCGGCCGGGTGGGGCAGCGTGGGCAAGGACATCTGGGGCGCCTTCAAGATCTCGAAGACGAATCCGAACACCTCGACCACGGGCCTGTCGACGATCCTGATGCAGTCCTACGAGGCGACCGGCAAGGCGGAGGGACTCACCTCGGCCGATGTCGAGGCATCCGCCGACTTCTCCCGCGTGTTCGAGGAGTGCGTCATCCACTACGGCGACACCACGGGCAACGTCCTCTCGACCCTGTATGACGAGACTCAGAACGGCTCGAACGGATCGGCGTACGTCTCCGCGGTCGCGCTGGAGGAGACCTCGCTGCTCAACTACAACCAGGGCAACCCCGACTCGCACACCGTGCAGCCGGGCGAGACCCTGACTCCTCCGAAGACCAAGCTCGTCGCCGTCTACCCCGAGGGCGGATCGATGTGGTCGGACAACCCGATCACCGTGCTCGGCGCCGACTGGATCAGCGCCGAGCAGCGCACCGCCGGCGAGGCGTTCGCCGAGTTCGTGCAGACGACGGCCGCGCAGAAGATCCTTCCCGACTACGGCTTCCGCCCGCTCGATGAGTCCGTCCCCCTCGGTGAGCTGTTCAGCGCGAAGTTCGGCGTCGATCCGGCGCAGCCCGCCGTGACCCTCCCGAAGCCCGACGTCGACGTCATCTCGACCGCGATCGACCAGTGGACGCAGGTTCGCAAGCCCTCGTCGGTGCTCGAGCTGATCGACATCTCCGGATCGATGGACGACCCGATCGGTGACGGGCGCTCCCGTCTCGACGGCGCGATCGAGGGTGCCCAGTCGACGCTGGACCATTTCCGCTCGACCGACGAGATCGGCGTCTGGGTCTTCACCACCGGCATCTCGTCCGATGAGGGCGAAGGCATCCAGGTGCTGCGCGATGTCAGTGCGCTCGGCTCGGACGGCGAGAAGCTCGACTCCTCCCTCGCCGACCTGCGCTACGCGCAGCGCAACGGCACCCCGTTGTACGACTCGATCCTGCTCGCCTACGAGGCCATGAGCGAGCGCGCCGAGCCCGGTCGCATCAACGCGATCGTCCTTCTCTCCGACGGCGAGGACACCGACTCCGGCATCTCTCTCGACTCCCTGATCGCGAAGATCGGCAAGAGCACCAAGGAGGGCGGAGACGACGCCCCTGTCCGTATATTCCCGATCGCGTATGGAGAGGGAGCCGACACCTCGGCTCTGCAGCGGATCGCGGATGTCACGGGCGGACAACTCTTCGACGCCTCGGATGCCGAGCGGATCGACCTCGTGTTCGCCTCGGTCATCAACAACTTCTGAGGTCGCGATGCCGTTCCTCTCCGCCTCCGACAACCCGTGGCTCGAAGATGCCGTCGAAGGAATATCGACCCAGAACGTCTATGTCGATCCTGCTGCGAGCGGTGGCCAGGAGATCGCCGAGGCTCTCGCGGGAGTGGTTCCCGACGACGGCTCCATCGCCGTGGTGGTGCTGCCCTCGGATGCCGGCAAGAACAACCCCTACAGCAGCTACATCCTCGAACGGCTCACTGCCGCGGGCGACCACGAGACCGTGATCGTCGCGGTGGGCGACGACCTGCAGGCGACCTCGAGCGCGATCGACGGCGATGTGGCGCTGCGCATCGCGAACGAGAACCAGTCGTCCGCTCCGAGCACACAGGATGCTCTCGTCGAGACCGTGCAGGAGATCTCGGCCGAGACGCCGACCTCGCCGGGCGGCGGCGATGCCGGAGCGGGAGGCGCGGCCATCCCGCTCGTGATCGGCGGGGTCGTGCTCGTCGCGGCCGCCGTGACTGCTTTCGGCCTGATCGCCCGTCGGCGACGTAAGCCGGTGGCATCGACCGACCCGGTGCCCGCCGGCATCCGTCTCCGCGTGAACCGACTGCGCGAGCTTCGCGCCGACTACGCGGCGGTGCCCGGGAGTCCGGTCGCGGCCGAGACCGCCGCAGGGATCGACGCGCTGGCCTCGCATGTCGAGCAGCTGTTCATCCGCCTCGACGCGAAGGCAGGCGAGGATCAGAGCGCGCTGGCTGAAGCCGAGTACTCCGACAAGCTCGCCCGCCTCGTCGCCGCCCTCGACCGGGACTATCTGCTCGACCTGCTCACCCGGCCGGACCTCTGGGATGCTCCGGACGAGCGCATCGGCGAGGTGCGCGAAGCGCTGGCTGCGGTGACCACACAGATCGTCGACAACATCAAGCAGGTCAACGCTCGCAGAGGACTGCTCTTCCAGGTGTCGCTCGACTCGCTCATCGGTCGCAGCGAGCTGCGCGACTGGGAGCGGCAGTTCAAGCAGAGCTCCGGCGAGTGACCGCGCCTGGTCAGATGTCGTACACGGCGCGGCGGTGCGCGACACGCACAACCGTCACGAGAACCTGCTCGTCCATGACCTCGTACAGCACTCGATAGTCGCCGATACGCACTCTCCAGGCATTGTCATACCCGGCCAGCTTGCGGCATCCGTGCGGACGCGGGTCGAGTTCCAGATCGGCCACTCCGGCAAGTATCCGTCGGCGGATCAGCGGGTCGAGCTTGCGGATCTCCCTGGCAGCGGCAGCGGTGAACTCGATGCGAAAGCGCGTCACGCCACTTCCGCACGCAGCTCATCCAAAGACACGCGCTCACCGTCATCCGACGCTCGCGCAGCGGCGAACTCTGCGGCGTCTCGGGCCGCCTCGAGTTCTTCGAGCAGTTCAAGATCATCGACGCTGATCACTACGGCCGTCAGCTTGCCGTGGCGCGTGACTCCCACTCGCTCTGAGCCGTACGCGACCCCTCCGAGCACATCGGCCAGGCTGTCACGCAGGTCCTTCGAGGGCACGCGCCGGCTGATCGTGTTCATGCGGCAAGCATAGCACTTATGTACATAATACCGATATTGTACGTCGCTCGTGAGCGGGCCGACGCGCGGTCTCGTCAGGCGGCCGGAGCGGCAGTGGATGCCCGGACGATCAGCTGAGACCCCAGGGTCACGACGTCGTCGATCGCGGCGCCGGTCATGGCCTGCAGCAGCAGGTCGACCGCCAGCGCACCGCTGCGTTCGATCGGCATGCGCACCGTCGTGAGGGCGGGCGTGACCGCTCCGGCGAGGTCGATGTCGTCGATCCCGACGATGCTGATGTCCGCGGGGCACCGCTTGCCGAGCTCCAGCAGACCGGCCTCGAGGCCCAGCGCGACGAGGTCGTTGTAGGCGATGACAGCCGTCGCTCCACTCGCCGCGGCGGGAGCGGCGGCGGCACGGCCACCCTGGATCGACGCGGCGTGATGACTGAGCCCGGTCAGGCGGATGCCGTGGCGCTCGCACGCCCGGGCGACGGTGTCCGCACGGCGCACATCGGCCCATGACCCGCGCGGCCCCGCGGCGTAGGCGATGTGCGTGTGCCCGAGCGCGGCGAGATGCTCGATGGCCTGCGCCGGCCCGTGCTCGGTGTCCATCAGCACGCAGGGCGCTCCGTCGATCTGCCGGTTGACCACGACATACGGGGTGTCTCCGACGAGCGCGAGCACGTCGGCGTCCGGGAGGCGCGGGGAGCACAGCAGCATCCCGTCGAGCTTGCGGGCCTGCTCGATCTGCTCGCGTTCGCGACGTAGGTCCTCGTCCGCGTCGAACAGCACGATGCGATGGCGTCCGTGCCAGGCCTGGCCCTGGATCGCCTTCAGCAGAGTCGCATAGACCGGGTTGGCGACGTCGGGGACGACGACACCGAAGGTGCGCGTCGCCGAGGCGGACTGAGGGGTGGCGTAGCCGAGTTCGCCGGCGGCTTCGAGGACACGCCCGAGGGTGTTCGGCGCGAGGCGGTCAGGCTCGCCGAAAGCCCGGGATGCGGTCGCGATCGACACCCCGGCACGTCGCGCCACGTCCGTCAGCGTCGCTGCCATGTCGTCCTCCCGCCTTCGCAGCAATCCTACGATCCTCGCTGGTCATGTAAAACAGGTTGACAAGTTTGTACAAACACTGCACACTGATTTGCATGACGATCAACGCCGATCACCCTCAGCGGTGCGCGGCCCCGAGCGAAGGAGCCACCGCGTGAGCACCTCAGCACCGGCCCTGCGCCGCACCACCTCCGCGACCGCGGCGCCACTCGTCGCTCCGACAGGCGCCGGCATCCTGCACCTCGGGCTCGGCAGCTTCCACCGCGCGCACCAGGCCGTCTACACGGCAGCCGCTCTGCAGTCCACCGGCGGCGACTGGGGCATCATCGGCGTCGCCTCGCGCTCCCGTGCGATCGTCGACGCGATGCACGCCCAGGACTTCCTCTACTCCGTGGCGACCATCGCCCCGGGCACGACGTCGCTGACCATCCCCGGCGTGCACACCGACGCGTTCGTCGGCGGCGAGCAGCCCGAGCGGGTGGTCGCGCAGATCGCCGACCCCGGCATCCGCATCGTGACGCTCACCGTCACCGAGAACGGGTACAGCTACTCCCCCGCGACGCAGCATCTCGACCTCGACGACGACACCGTGCGCTCCGACCTGCGCGGCGGTGCCGCCCGCTCGACGATCGGCCAACTCGCCCGCGGCCTGCAGGCCCGTGCCGCAGCCGGCGGCGCACCGATCTCGATCCTCAGCTGCGACAACCTCTCCGCCAACGGCGCTCACACCGAGAAGCTCGTCCGCGAGTTCCTGCACGAGCTGCCCGGCGCTGAGGGCGCAGACGCACTCGCGTTCCTCGACGGCGCCGTGTCGTTCCCGTCGAGCATGGTCGACCGCATCGTGCCCGCGACCACCGCCGAGCTGCGCACCCGCGTCAGCACCCTGCTCGGCGCCCGCGACGACATCCCGGTGCCTGCCGAGCCGTTCACGATGTGGGCGATCGAAGACCGCTTCGCCGGTGGACGACCCGCGTGGGAGGCGGGCGGCGCCGTCTTCACCGACGAGGTCGGCCGCTACGAGCAGATGAAGGTGCGGCTGCTCAACGGCACGCACTCCCTCATCGCCTACCTCGGCGCGCTCAGCGGTGTCGGGACGATCCCCGAGGCCATCGGGCTCGGCGGCATCGAGAGCGCGGCCCGCGCCGTGCTGCGGGACGAGTACGAGCCCTCGATCGAGGTTCCGTCCGGCGTCGACATCCGCGCCTACGAGAGCGAGCTCTTCGAGCGCTGGGCCAACAGCGCCCTGGGCCACCGCACCAGTCAGGTCGGCACCGACGGCTCGGTCAAGCTGCGCCAGCGCATCCCGGAGCCTGCGCTCCTGGTTCTGCGCGATGGCGGGATGCCCCACCTGATCGCCCTCACGGTCGCCGGGTACCTGTCATGCATCGCTCCGCTGCCCGGATTCGATCCCGGCCCGCACGCTGCGGCCATGACCGACGGCGCTCGCGAGCGCCTGGCGGGCTACGCGGCGAGCGCCCACACCGGTCGTGAGCTCGCACAGCGCGTGATCGGCGAGCTGCACCTGTTCGGTGATGGACTCGGATCACAGGATGCCTTCATCGCGCGCGTCGGCGAACTCGTCGACACGATCCGGCGGCGCGGCGTCGACGCTGCGATCGCCGATGCCGTCTCGGCATCCCAGACCACCACATCATCACTCACCCGCGCAGAGGAGTTGCAGCCATGAAGGCTCTCGCCATCCACGGCAAGGAAGACATCCGCTGGGAAGACCGCGAGGTCCCGACCCCCGGCGACGGCGAGGTCCGACTCCGCGTCAACTACGTCGGCATCTGCGGATCCGACCTGCACTACTACTTCCACGGAGCGAACGGCGAGTACACGATCCGCGAGCCCCTGACCCCCGGTCACGAGCTCTCCGGCGTCGTCGACCTCGACCCGTCCGGCCGCCTGGCCCCCGGCACCCCGGTCACGGTGCACCCGGCCCGCTACGGCGCCGATGTCCCCGGGCTCGAAGACCACCCGCACCTGCGTCCCGGCGGCGACTACTTCGGCAGCGCCGCCGCGAACCCGCACCGCCAGGGCGGGGCATCCGAACTGCTGATCGTCGAGGACCACATGGTCCGCGTGCTGCCGGCATCCCTCCCGCTCGAGCGCGCCGCCCTCGCCGAGCCGCTGGCCGTCGCGATCCACGCCGTGAGCCTCGCCGGTGACATCACCGGCAAGCGGGTGCTGGTGATCGGTGCCGGCCCCATCGGACTCCTCGTGGTCGCTGCGGCACTCCACGCGGGTGCCGCGGTGGTCGGCGCGAGCGACGTGCGCGAGGAACCGCTCGAGCGGGCCACCTCGCTCGGCGCGACCGAGGTCTCGCTCGTCGGCCGCGACACGATCGAGAACGAGTCGTACGACGTCGTCTTCGAGTGCTCCGGCGTCGGAGTGGCCCTCACCCAGGCGGTGCGCGCCGCGCGCCGCGCCGGCAGCATCGTGCAGGTCGGGATGCTGCCGAACGCCGACATCGCGGTGAACCTCGCGCCGATGCTCGCCAAAGAACTCACCATCCGCGGCGCCTTCCGCTTCTCGACCGAGATCGATGACGCGATCGCCCTCCTGGCCGAGTCCGACGCCCTCGACTCCGTCATCTCCCACGTCCTCCCGGCATCCGACGCCGTCCAGGCCCTCGAGCTCGCTCGCGACTCGTCCGCCTCGGCGAAGGTCCTGCTCTCCCTCTAGCGACACCCCTCCGCGCCCCCCGCGCACCACCCGTTCCTGGTCCGAAGGAGTACCTCCCATGTCAGAACCGCAGACGACGGCACCCGCCGTCGATCCCGCCGCGAAGAGGTCGGTCCGCGACCTCGTCCGCGCCGCCATCTCCGGATGGCTCGGCACCGCCCTCGAGTTCATGGACTACCAGCTCTACTCGCTGGCAGCCGCTCTGGTGTTCGCCGACCTGTTCTTCTCGTCCGAGAACCCGGCCGTGGCCGTGGTCGCCGCGATGGCCACCTACGGCGTGGGCTACGTCGCCCGACCGGTCGGCGCGTTCTTCTTCGCCCGCCTCGGCGACAAGACCGGTCGCACGAAGGTGCTGTTCTACACGATCCTCCTGATGGGTCTCGCGACCACCCTCATCGGCTTCCTTCCGACGTACGACCAGGTGGGCGTGCTCGCCCCGATCCTCCTCGTGCTGCTGCGCATCGCGCAGGGCTTCGGAGCCGGTGCCGAGATCTCGGGTGCGGGAGTCATGCTCGCCGAGTACGCACCGGCCAAGCGTCGCGGCATCATCGCCTCGCTCGTCGCGCTCGGCACGAACTGCGGCACGCTGCTGGCATCCGGCATCTGGGCGATCCTTCTTGTCGCGTACAGCGAAGACGAGGTCATCGCCTGGGCATGGCGCATCCCCTTCATCGCCAGCGCGATCATCATGCTGTTCGCCATCTGGGTGCGGTTCAACCTCAAGGAGACCCCGGTCTTCGAGGAGCGCGACGACGTCGTCGACGGCAAGGCGCTCTCGCGCGAAGAGGTCGTGAAGCTCGCCACCGAGACCAACGACATCCGCACGCTCGAGGCGATGAACCGCAAGCCCTGGAAGGCGTTCTCGATCGCGCTCCTGCTGCGCTTCGGCCAGGCCGGCAACTCGGGC